>NZ_AWWI01000062.1 GCF_002760615.1 Puniceibacterium antarcticum
CGGTGAGCCCTGTCGTGCCGCCCCGCCCGATGGCGCCGCAGCAGGCCCCGCGCAACAGTCAGCCCCAGCCCCAGCCCGGCCAGCAGCCCCAGAGGCCACCGCAGCCGGTGCATCGCGGACGGGAACCGCAGCCCGTTTCGGGCTATGATGCCAAGGTCGCCGCAGAATACGAGCTGCCGCCGCTGAGCCTGCTGCTGAACCCAGAAACGATCGAACGTCATCACCTGTCCGATCAGACGCTGCAGGACAATGCGCGGATGCTGGAATCGGTGCTGGAGGATTACGGCGTGAAGGGCGAGATCGTGTCGGTCCGCCCCGGCCCCGTGGTCACCATGTACGAGCTGGAACCGGCGCCGGGTCTCAAGGCGAGCCGCGTGATCGGCCTTGCCGATGACATCGCGCGGTCGATGTCGGCCCTGTCGGCGCGGGTCTCTACCGTGCCGGGGCGGTCAGTGATCGGGATCGAACTGCCCAATGACAACCGCGAAATGGTTGGCTTCCGCGAGATCCTGTCGAGCCGGGATTATGTGGACGGCACCCAGAAGCTGCCGCTGGCCTTGGGCAAGGATATCGGGGGCGATCCGGTTGTCGCAAACCTGGCCAAGATGCCCCACCTTCTGATCGCCGGGACCACCGGGTCGGGCAAGTCGGTGGCGATCAACACGATGATCCTGTCGCTGCTTTACAAGCTGTCGCCGGAGGATTGCCGGTTGATCATGATTGACCCCAAGATGCTGGAACTGTCGGTTTATGATGGCATTCCGCACCTGCTGTCGCCGGTGGTGACCGACCCGAAAAAGGCGGTTGTCGCGCTTAAGTGGGTCGTGGGCGAGATGGAAGAGCGCTATCGCAAGATGTCCAAGATGGGTGTGCGCAACATCGACGGCTACAATGGCCGGGTGGCGGATGCGCTGGGGCGCAACGAGATGTTCGAACGCACCGTGCAGACCGGTTTTGACGATGACACGGGCGAGCCAATCTTTGAGAGCGAAGAGTTCGAGCCCAAGAAGATGCCCTATATCGTCGTGATCGTCGACGAGATGGCCGACCTTATGATGGTTGCGGGCAAGGAAATCGAGGCCTGCATCCAGCGTCTGGCGCAGATGGCGCGCGCGAGCGGCATTCACCTGATCATGGCGACGCAGCGTCCCTCGGTCGATGTGATCACCGGCACGATCAAGGCAAACTTTCCCACGCGGATCTCGTTCCAGGTGACGTCCAAGATCGATTCGCGCACCATTCTGGGTGAGATGGGGGCCGAGCAGCTGCTGGGCATGGGGGACATGCTGTATATGGCGGGCGGGTCCAAGATCATCCGCTGCCACGGGCCCTTCGTGTCGGATGAAGAGGTCGAGGAGGTGGTGAACCATCTCAAGGCCTTTGGCCCGCCGTCCTATATCGGCGGTGTGGTCGAAGGGCCGGACGATGACCGCGAGGCGGATATCGACGCGGTGCTGGGGCTGGGCAACACCGGCGGTAATACCGATGGCGAAGATGCGCTTTATGACACGGCGGTGGCGATCGTGATCAAGGACCGCAAGTGTTCGACTTCCTACATCCAGCGCAAACTGGCCATCGGCTACAATAAGGCGGCGCGTCTGGTTGAACAGATGGAAGATGAGGGAGTGGTCAGCTCGGCCAACCATGTGGGCAAGCGCGAGATTCTGGTGCCCGAACAGCACTGAGTCCGGCGCGTCGCGATTTAGGGCAGTTCTGGTCAGGCAAACGTGATCGGCCGACCCTGATCGGCCAGACCTGATCCAGCGGCGCGCGCGTGCCGCGCGCACAGAGATGTCGGGGACGGGTCAGGCCCGTCCCCTCCGCGCGGATTGCACCCTGACAGTTCAACCCGGGGCGTCCCAGTCCGCGGCGGCCCAGCTTCATCTGCCCGGAAATATCCCGGGGGAGTCGCCCGAACGGGCGGCGGGGGCAGAGCCCCCGGCCTTTGGGCGGGAACCGGCCTGCCCTCTTGATCGTTACCAGCCGGGTGCTTTTATCCAAGGACACCCCGCTGATATCGCATATCCACGCGGTTTGAGGCATCAGACCCCGAGTGAGACAGAGCAGACAGGACAGACCATGAAATTTGCCGCCCTTATGACCGCCGCCGTCGTGACACTGGCCACGACATTGGCCACGGCGCTGCCCGCTGCGGCCGAAAAGCTGTCGCTGAACCAGATATCGGCCTATCTGAACGATCTGCAATCCGCGCAGGGCGCCTTTACCCAGATAAACGAGGATGGATCGATCTCGACCGGGACGATCTATATCAAGCGCCCCGGGCGGGTGCGGTTCGAGTACAACCCGCCCGAAGAGGCGCTGGTCATGGCCAATTCCGGGCAGGTGATCATTCTGGACCGCAAGCTGGGCGGGGCGCCGGAAAGCTATCCGCTGAGCCAGACGCCGTTGAGCATCATTCTGGCGCGCAACGTCAATCTGGGGCAGGCGAACATGGTGCAGGGCGTGAGCTTTGACGGCACGGCCACCACGGTGGTGGCGCAGGACCCCAAGCGGGCGGAATACGGCAGCATCGAGATGAAGTTCACCGGCAGCCCGGTCGAGCTGCGTCAGTGGGTGATCCGGGATTCCAGCGGGTCGAGCACCACAGTGGTGCTGGGGGATCTGTCCCGCACCGAGGTCAGCAATGCGCTGTTCGATGTGCGCAGCGAGCTGGCCAAGAACAACCGCTGACACGGACCGCACAGGCACGGATCTTCGCGGCCTCTTCATTCAGGAGACCGCTGAGGTCGGATGGTCGTTGCCTCAGATTTGCCCCGAGACGTTCTGCAGCCTGCCCGCGCCTGCCCTGAGGCGGGCGCGGGCAGGGTGGCGCAGATCAGCGATCAGCGGGCCGCGCGGCAGTTCACCAGCTGGGCTTCGTAGATCACGGCGCGCTGGCCGACCTCACCTGCGACGCGCATGAGCCAGGCCTTGGAATTGTAGGACCCGCGCAGATAGCCGGTGCGCCCTTCGTGATAGGCGAGGTAGTGGTTGCGCGCGTCTGACATGGGGATGCCCAGCCTGTCGCGGGACTGTGCCATGTACCAGCCCATGAAGTCGGTGGCATCGTCGATGCTGTCGCGCCGGGCGCGGCTTTTGCCGGTGGCCACAACGTATTCGTCCCAAGTGCCGTCCAGCGCCTGCGAATAGCCGAAG
Organism: Puniceibacterium antarcticum; assembly: GCF_002760615.1. Classification (GTDB taxonomy): domain Bacteria; phylum Pseudomonadota; class Alphaproteobacteria; order Rhodobacterales; family Rhodobacteraceae; genus Puniceibacterium; species Puniceibacterium antarcticum. Next base: position 3,157 of record NZ_AWWI01000062.1, read on the forward strand.
GCCGAACTTTGACGTCCGACCGGGATCACCCCGAGCGAATACTGGAACGGTGTGCGGGCATCGCCGATGAATTTGCTTTCCTGGTAGATCGTCGCCATCTGAACGGGCATCGGGACGCCCCATTTACGCTCGGCCGCGCGGAAGGCGCGGGTATAGTGGGGGCGCTCTCTGACGATTGCGCAGGCGTCATCCAGGTTGCGGGGCGCGGAATAATCCCCGCCGCCGCAGGATGCCACCAACAGCAAAATCACCAGTGCGCGAAGAGTTCTGCTCATATGCCTCTCGCTTTTTTGTAGATTTTTTTATTTTGCAGAAGTGTAGCCGATCATCGCCCGGTGGGAAATCACAAATCCATCAAGGGCGGATTCCCCCGCTTTGCCGTATCCGGGGTGCGTCGGGGCTGCCGATGTGGGTACCGCCCTCGCCCTTCATGCGCGCAGGTTCAGAGTGCGCGCAGGTTAGGGCGGTGCGGCCTGCGTGCCCGGCAAGAGGGCACTGGATCTGCCCATGCGGGTGTTTTGCAGCGCAATATGTTCCGCCGTTGGACAAGCTGCCATTGAAAGGTTTAAAAGTCCTCTGTAGAGGCGAGAGATCATGCAGACCCTGAGCGCAAAATATCATCTTGGACAGGTTGTCCGCCATCGCAAGCACCCCTTCCGGGGGGTGGTCTTTGACGTGGATCCAGAATTCAACAACACCGATGAATGGTATGAGGCGATTCCCGAAGAGAACCGTCCGGTCAAGGAACAGCCCTATTACCATCTGCTGGCGGAAAACGATCAGAGCTTTTACGTGGCTTACGTGTCAGAGCAGAATCTGGTTGCGGATTCGTCAGGTGAGCCGGTGGATCATCCGGATATCCCCGATCTGTTCGGGGCCTTCCACGACGGCAGCTATGAGGTGCATTTCCAGATGAACTGAGGCGGACGCGCTGTTTGCGCGGCTGTTACGGGGGCGCTGCCCCCGTCGCCTGACCGGCGACTCCCCCGGGATATTTCCGGGCAGATGAAACCGGGGGCGGCGATGGGGGTCGGGTCGGGTTTCGCTCAGTCGCTGTGAACAAGTTTGAGGAAGGTTTCGATATCCTCTGGGCGGATCGACCAGTCGCAGACGAAGCGGGCGGTCAGCATTTCGCTTGGATCTGTGCCGTCGGGCGCACCGCTGACGTTATACTGCGCGCCTGCGGCCTTGGCGCGCTGGTGGACGGCGCGGGGCAGGGCTGCGAAGATCATGTTGGCTTGCGCGTCGTTCTTGATGTCAGCGACGCCTTGCAGGCCGTTCAGAAGTTGGGCGCTGCGGGTGTTGGCGGTTTGTGCCAGATCGCGCCAGAGGTCCTCTTGCAGATAGGCGGCCATCTGTGCCGCGAGGTAGCGGTGTTTCGAGAAGAGATGTGCGCCGCGCTTGCGGCGCAGTTCGAACGCCCGGGCATGGGCGGGGTTGAAGAAAATCACCGCCTCGACCCCCATCAGCCCGTTCTTTGTGCCGCCGAAGACGGCGACGTCGATGCCCAGTTTCCACGACATTTCGGCCGGGGTGCAGTTCAGCGCGACGCAGGCATTGGCAAAGCGGGCACCGTCGAGATGCACCGGCAGGTCGTAATGTCGTGCCACGGTGGTCAGGGCGAGCAGGTCATCAAGGCTGTAGAGGTTGCCCTGTTCCGTGACCTGGGTGATCGAGACCGGGCCGCGCTGGGGGCCGTGCACGCCACGGTTGCCCTGACCCTTGATCGCGATGCGCAGGGCGTCGGGGGTCATGCGGTCGCTGCCAGGTACAAGGGTGAGTTTCGCGCCGCCGGTGTAGAATTCCGGGGCGTTGCATTCATCCTCGTGGATATGCGCGACGGGCGAGCAGAAGACCGTGTCATAGGGCTGGCAGAGGGTGGCCAGCGCGAGGGAATTGGCGGCGGTGCCGGTGGCGACCAGATGGACCGACGCCTCGGGGGCTTCGAACAGGGTGCGGATCTGGTCGGTGACCTGATCGGTCAGGGCGTCACTGCCGTAGGAGCCGACATGGCCGGTGTTTGCCTCTGCCAGTGCGGCGAGGACCTGCGGCGGGACGGGCCCGGAATTGTCGGAGGCAAAGAACATCAGATCGGCTCCTCGATGATATAATCTTCCCAGTCTTCTTCGTTCACTTCGAATTCGGCGACGGTGCGGTGCTGCATTGATATGCCTGCGTCATGGACCGAGTCCGGCGTGCCCGAGATCAGCGGGTGCCAGTCGTAGAGCGGTTTGCCTTCGGCCAGCAGGCGATAGGCGCAGGTTTTGGGCATCCAGTAGGCATGGGTGTCGATGTTGGAGGGTTTGAGCACGATGCATTCCGGCACGAACTGGTGGCGGATCGGGTATTGCGCGCAGCGGCAGGTGGTGTCGTCGAACAGGCGGCAGGCGACCTTGGTCAGTTCGACCTGACCGGTGTCTTCGTCCTCAAGCTTGTTCAGGCAGCATTTGCCGCAGCCGTCACACAGCGCCTCCCATTCCTCGGGGGACATCTGGGTGAGTTTCTTCTTTTCCCAGAAGCGTTTCTTGAGGCCCTTGCGGGCGATGGGATCGGTCATAAAGCGTCCAGAATCTGGCGGGTGCGGGTGACGTCGGCGTCCATCTGGGTGATGAGGGCGTCGAGAGAGTCGAACTTCTCTTCGCCGCGCAGATAGTGGACGAGGGCGACAGAGAGCGTGGCGCCGTAGAGATCGCCGCTGAAATCCAGCAGGAAGGTTTCGAGATTGGCGGTGTTGATGCCAAACATCGGGCGTACGCCGATGGAGGCTGCACCCTGATAGCGGCCCTTGTGCGGGCCATCCATCACCTCGACCAGCACGGCATAGACGCCGAATTTGGGCGGGTGGAGGCCGTCGATGCTCATGTTCGCAGTGGGATAGCCCAGTTCGCGGCCGCGCTGTTCGCCGGTGATCACCTTGCCCTCGATGCGGTGCCAATGGCCGAGCTGATCGGCGGCATCTCGCGGGCGGCCCTCGGCCAGAGCGGTCCGGATCGCGGTGGAGCTGACCTGACCGGTGGTGTTTTCCAGCAGCTCTGCGATCGTGACGCCAAAGCCCATTTCGGCGCCGAAGCGTTGGAGATCCGCCGCCGTGCCGGCGCGGCCCTTGCCAAAGCAGAAGTCGGCGCCGACGACGACGTGCGAGAGGCCCAGACCATCGGCCAGCACCGTGCGGGCAAAAGCCTCTGGCGTGAGGGCGGCAAGGGCGGCGTTGAAATTCAGCTCGTAGAGCTTGTCCACGCCCAGCTTGGCCAGCCGCGAGGCGCGGGCGGTGGAGCCCATCAGTCGGAAGGGTTCAGAGGCGGGCAGGAAGAATTCACGGGGATGCGGCTCGAACGTCACGACGCCCAGCGGGGCGGAGGGGGAGGCCTGCCGTGCCAGGTCGATGACCGAACGGTGGCCCAGATGCACACCGTCGAAATTGCCGATCGCGGCGCTGGCGCCCCGGTCGCGTGTTTCGACGAATTGATAATCCCGGATGATCCGCATGGGGCCGAGGGTTAGCCGGGCATCACGGGCAGCGCAAGGCGGTATGACCCGGATTTGATGCGGCGCTGCTTCTGAGCGGCGCAGGTTGCCGGGAGGTGTCCGTTTTTGCGTCAGTCGAACTTGCGACTGGGGGCGAGAACCATGGCTTCGCCGATCAGGACCTTTTTGCCATCGACGGCGCAGTGGCATTCCAGTTTCACCCGCCGCTTGGCAAGGTCGATGTCGATCACCTTGACCTCGGCATAGACCATGTCGCCGGGGCGCACGGGGGCGAGGAATTTCAGCGTCTGACCCATATAGACCGTGCCATGCCCGGGAAGCTGTTCGCCGATCACCGCAGAGATCAGCCCGGCGGTCAGCATGCCATGAGCGATTCGCCCCTCGAAGATCGTGTCCCGGGCGTAGTCATCATCCAGATGCACCGGGTTGCGATCGGTCGAAACCTCGGCAAAGAGTTCGATGTCGCGATCCGTCACCTGTTTGCGCAGGTGCCGGGTCATGCCCATCTCGATATCCTCGATGCAGATTGTTCCACGCGGCAGGTTGTCGAACATGTCAGACTCCATCTTTAACGACCCGGTAACAAAAGGGCATGTTTGCGCCTAAATATGGAAATATTATTACTTCGCAGGTGCAGAAAATCAAGCTCTACCTTGGGTCAGGGCCTGTTTATTGCCGTTTTGAGCCAAATTTTGCCGGGTTCCCGTCGAGTAGGTAGCGGCGCCCCACCCTTCCTGGTCGGTCGAAAGGCTACGCAGTGCCGTACTTTTAACCCCGAATCGCAAGTCGAGCGGGGTGCCGCGTTGCATCCGGTCACAGGGGAAACGGCGGCGCAATGTTGCGCCGCCGCGCCTGGTGTCTGTGCGGCTGGCCGCAGCCCTGCCGGAGCTTTCAGCGCAAGAAGCCGATGGCAAAGGTCGGTGCGGTCTCTGCACGATCAAGATAGGCCTGCAAGGCGTCCGGTTCTGGCTGATCGGTGGTCTTTGTCTCGGCTGCGGCCAGACCTCCGGTGATGAACAGCGAATCTATATCCTCGCCCATGGCGCCGGAGATATCCGTGTGGATGCCGTCGCCGATTGCGAGGATCCGGGCATTGCCCACCTCGCGGCCGAGTTCGGCCAGACGGCGGCGGGCGAGGTCATAGATCGGCGGATGCGGCTTGCCGAAATAGAGGCTTTCGCCGCCCATTTCTGTATAGAGCTTGGCCAGCGCACCGGCGCACCATTCGCGCGACTCGCCCCGGTCGACGACAATATCAGGGTTGGCGCAGAGCAGTTTCAGCCCCATCTGCTTGGCCAGCAGGAACTGCGGGCGATAAACGGCGGGGTCGGCATGGGGGTCTTCGGGGCCGCAGCAAATGATCCCCTCGGCCTGATCCAGCGGCACCTGCGTGATGTCGACCGGGTCGGTGACAACCTTGAGCGGGGTGAAAAAGCCCTGATCATGGGGCTGGCCGATGAACCAGACCTTTTGTCCGACAGCCCCTTCAAACATGGCCGCGCGTGCGGAATCGCCGCTGGTGGTGATGGTGTCCCAGGCGTCGGTGGGCACGCCGAACTTTTCCAGCTGCTTTTCCACGTTGGTGCGTGGCTGGGGCGAGTTGGTCACCAGCACCACGGTGCCCCCCGTCTTGCGATAGGTCTGAAGCGCCGTGACAGCAGAGGGGATCGCCTTGACCCCGTCATGCACGCAGCCCCAGAGATCGACGAACAGCGCGTCATATTGGCGGGAGATTTCAGAGAGGGACTGGATCAGTCGGGTCATTGCAGGGTCTTTCAGATGACTTCGGGAATGCGGTCAGATATGACCTGCCATTGCCGATTTTGCCACAGCCTGATTTGACGCAAAGATGCGAATCCTTTCGTCATTTACGGCGCGCTAATGGATTTGATGTCTTACTGAGCGATCTTCAAAGCGGAGGACGCTATGGGAAATTCAAAAAATATATTCGCAAATGCAAGTTTCACACGTGACCGCGACCAGTTTCTGCGGGAATTGATCCGGGAATTATGTTCCGTTCTCGAAGCGACGGTCGGCGTGCGCGAGGCGGAAGGATTTATCGCGCTGGTCGGCGGGCGCATGGGCGAAATCATGAACCGCGAATATCGCACCGAGGCGGGACAGAAAAAGCTGGATCTTTGCCAGATCGCGGATGCGCTTGTCGATCTGAAACGGCGCATAAACGGAGGTTTTTCAATCGAGAGCATCGATGAGAGGCAAATCGTTCTGGTCAACACCGCCTGCCCTTTTGGTGACTATGTCAAGGACCGGCCATCCCTTTGCATGATGACCTCAAACGTGTTCGGCAGAATTGCCGCTGACAATCTGGGTTATGCCAATGTCGAATTGAAAGAGACGATTGCGCAGGGAGATGCGGGATGTCGAGTCATCATCCGTTTTGAAGAATGTGAAAGCGGACGTGACTATTTCGGTTGAAAGCCCGGCCGTTGCCGCCCGGCTTGAAAGTGTGTTCGAGGCGCTGGGACAATGCGCGCTGATCGTTGATGCGCAGGGCGCGATTCTGGCGGCCAACCCGATGTTTTGCAAACGCGCCAAGGTGCACCCTGACGGCGATTCGGTGTCTGGTCAGCACCTTTCGGATTTCTTTTGCGGGACCTGGGCAGAGCTCGCCTCGGATATGCGCTCTGCCGCCTCTTCGAACCGGGTCACGTTCGAACTGCTGGGGGGGGCTGCGGATCCTCCTGGCAGGATAGGGTTCCACGTGTCGGGAATGCGGGGCGGTCGGGGAAACGGGAATCAGTTCCTGATGGTCGAGACAAGTTCGGATCACGTGAGCGAAAAATTTGTGGCGCTCAGCCGCGAACTGACGGCGGCCAATCAGAAAGCCGCGAAGGTTCACCGAAATTACGCGGTGCTTGAAAACAGCTATCAGGAGTTGGAGCGGTTCAGTTATTTCGCAGCGCATGACCTGCAGGCGCCGCTGCGCAATATCGCAAACTGGCTTGGGTTTCTGAAAGAGGATTTCGGCGCGGGCCTGCCATCGGAGGCGTCAGAATATCTGGAGATGGCCGTAAATGCGGCACAGAGGATGCAGGAGCTGATTGATGCCCTGTTGACGCTGGCCCGCTCTGACACGGTAGAGATGCGCAAAGAGGAAGTCTGTGTGGCCGAGGCGCTGCGTGATGTGGTCGCGACGCTGGATTTGCAGATCACCGAAGCGGGGGGGCGGATCGAGTTTGGCGAACCCCTTGGGAGCGTGATTGCAGATGCGGCACTGTTTCGGTTGCTTTTGCAGAACCTTTTGGGCAATGCGCTGAAATACCGCGCGGCGAGCCGGGCGCCTGTTATCCGTATGGAGCGGATCGCGGCGCCGTCAGAACGTGCGGGACTTTATATCATCGATAACGGGCTTGGGTTCGAGGATCAGTACAAGCATCAGATCTTTCATCCGTTCAAACGGTTGTTCGCAGCGTCAGAGATCAAGGGCAGTGGCGTGGGACTCGCCATTTGCACGCGGATTTGCAAGCGTCACGGCTGGCAGCTGACAGCGCAAGGGGTGCCGGGTCAGGGGGCCACCTTCAGGATTGTCCTTGCCGGGGAATAGAGCATCCCGCCTTGACGTTGAATCGCTTGCTGAGTGTCGGCTGCGCCTCCAACGCAAAAAACCGATGAGTGTGTTGCAGGTTATGGGTGGGACGCAATAGGGCCCTGTCAGGGGTCTGACGCCTGAGATGTGTCGCAGCTGAACCGGCGGCTGGCGCGCAAAAAAAGGGATGGCGATCGCCATCCCTTTGCGTTTTGACAGGCTCAGACCTTGAGGAAAGGAATGATCTGTTTCTTGCGGCTCACGATGCCGGGCAGGACAACGGTATCGCCGCTGACAGTGACGCCAAAGCTTTTCTCCGCAATGGTCTTTACCAGATCGTTGGGGATGAGCAGCGTCGCTTCTTCTTTCAGTATGTCCACCACAAAGAGCAGCACCTGATCGGCGCCGTCCTCTTTGGCCACCTCGACCATCGAGGCCATCAGGCTGTCCTTGCGGTCCAGCACGACCCGGGGCGCGGTGGTTTCCAGCACGGAGACGCGCAGATCCTTGCCGTCGACGGTGTATTCCTTGGAATCCATCCGCAGCAGTTCCGCATCGCTGAAATGCGAGATGTCGGATTTGGCGGCAAACATTTCGGCGGCATAGGTCGGAATGTCGATTCCCAGCTCAGCGGCCAGCGCCCGGGCTGCGGCCTTGTCTTCGTCTGTCGTGGTGGGGCTGCGGAATTCCATCGTGTCCGACAGGATGCAGGTCAGCATCGCACCTTTGATGCCGCGGGGGGCCTTTTCCAGATCGTCGCCGATCATCTTGTACAGGATCGTGGCGGTGCAGGCGAGCGGTTCGATGCGGATCTCGATCGGGCCTTTCGTCTCAAGCCCGCCGACCAGTTTGTGATGGTCGATGATGCCGCGAATGTCGGCCTTGTTGATCGAGGCGGGCAGTTCGGCGGGGTTGTTGGTGTCGACGATGACCACCGGGGCGCCTTCGGCCACGTCCGAAATGATCTCGGGCTTGTCGAGGTTCCAGTGGGTCAGCATGAAGGCCGCTTCGGTGTTCGGCTCGCCCAGCAGGACCGGCTTTGCCTCTTCGCCGCGAATCTGGGTCAGGTACCAGGCCCAGATGATCGGGCTGCCGGTGCTGTCGGTATCGGGGGATTTGTGGCCAAAGACTTGCGTCGTCATGAGGGGTCCTCGCGGTTGCGGAATGCGGTGTCGCGGGGGTTATATGGGGGCGCGTGCGGCTTGTCACCTGTCTGTGCGGCGCTGCGGCATTGGGGGCGTCGCAGTGGGGGCCAGCCCCCACACCCCCGGGATATTTGGGGGCAGATGAAGGTGTTTGGGAAGAAAGAGGGGGAGCGTAGTTTTATGCGCCGCGTGAGAGGTCGAAGGCCTTGCGCATGACCGTGGGCAGGTCAGTGGGGCTGAAATCCTCGGGGTCGATGAAGTCGCCCCGGGTTGGCTGGCGTTCCATCGGGACCAGCGCGGTTTTGACCGTCAGGCGCAGGTGGAAATGGGTGAAGGTGTGGCGGGCCTCACCGGGGATCGTCTTCCATTCGGCGCGGATCGGAGGGGCCTCTTCGGGGGCGTCGTTCCAGTCGGAGCCGGGCCAGCCGAGCATACCGCCGAGCAACCCCTTGTCCGGGCGGCGTTCCAGCAGCCAGGCGCCATCGACGCGGCGCACGAGGTAGGCGATGCCGAGCCGCGTGGGCTTGCGCGCCTTGGGGGATTTCTTGGGCAGCTCTGTCTGTGTGCCCATGGCCCAGGCGGCGCAGGAGGGGCGCCAGGGGCAGAGGCCGCAGGCCGGGTTGCGGGGCGTGCAGATCGTCGCGCCAAGGTCCATCACGGCCTGCGCATAGTCGCCGGGGCGCAACTGGGGCGTCAGGGCGCGGGCGTATTCGGTCAGGATCGGCTTGGCGGCGGGCAGGGGCGTGTGTTCGTCATAGAGCCGCGCCATCACGCGTTCGACGTTTCCATCGACGACAGTTTCGGGCAGGTCATGGGCGATGGCCGAGACGGCGGCGGCGGTATAGGGGCCGACGCCGGGCAGGGTGAGCAGGACTGCGGGGTCGTCGGGAAAGACACCGTTGTGATCACGCGTCACCACGCGGGCACATTTCAGCAGGTTGCGCGCCCGGGCGTAATAGCCAAGGCCGGCCCAGGCTGCCATGACATCGCCGTCTTCGGCGGCGGCAAGGTCGGTGACATGGGGCCAGCGGGTTGTGAACGCTTCGAAATAGCTTTTGACGGCGGCGACGGTGGTCTGCTGCAGCATGATTTCAGACAGCCAGATGCGGTAGGGGTCTGGACGCTGACCGCTGGCGCGCTCCGCCGGGCCGACGCGCCAGGGCATGGCGCGGGCATGGCGATCATACCATTCGAGCAGGTCTGCAGGATCGGCGGGTTCACGCGGCTTTGACATAAGATTGAACATGTCCCAAGGGTCGGGGGGTCATCCGGGCTGGTGTCTGTGGCCCGCGTCACTAGAATAGCACCTTGAGAGGGGATTCAACCCATGGCCAAACGTCCGAGCAGTACACGCGGATTCGCCCGCACCTCGTCCCTGCTTCAGGGGCAGATCCGGCGTACCAGTGAACAGCGCGGCTTTGCCCAGTCGCGGCTGCTGACCCACTGGGCGGAAATTGCGGGTGAGGATATAGCCGCCATGTCCCGCCCGGTCGAGGTAGGCTATGGCCGGGGCGGCATGGGGGCGACGCTGACGCTGCTGACCACCGGTGCCAATGCGCCGATGTTGGAGATGCAGAAGGTCAAGCTGCGCGAAAAGGTCAATGCGGTTTACGGCTATAACGCCATCGCGCGCATTCGCATCACCCAGACCGCCGCCACCGGTTTTGCCGAGGGGCAGGTGTCGTTTGACCACCGCCCCAAGGCGGCAGGGCCGACGGAGCCGGATGCGGCGACCGTGGAACATGCGCGGGCCACCACGGGTGGCGTTGCGGATGAGGGGCTGCGTTCAGCGCTTGAACGTCTGGCCACAAACATCATAACCAAGGCAAAAGACCGGGGCCACGGCTCTGTCTGACTGGAAAAAGGACATACCTCATGAAACGGATTCTCCCCGTCGCGCTGCTGGCGCTTGGTCTGATTGCAGGGGGCAGCTGGCTGCTGACCCAGCCGAGCACTTCGGGCGGCACAATCACCCTGCCGGGTGCCGCCAGCGCGCAGGACGCTGCAAGCACGCCCGCGAGTGATGTCGTGATCAACGACATGTATCTGGGCGAGGCCGATGCGCCGGTCGAGGTGATCGAATATGCCTCTTTCACCTGCCCGCATTGCGCGAATTTCCACGCCACCGCCTATGACCAGCTCAAGGCGAATTACATCGACACGGGCAAGATCAAGTTCACCTACCGCGAAGTGTATTTCGACAAGTTCGGCATGTGGGCGTCGATGATTGCACGCTGCGAGCCGACCAAGTTCTTTGGCATTTCGGACATCCTGTATGACGAGCAGAGCGATTGGGCGCGTGCGGGATCTGACGGCGCCATTGCGGATGCATTGCGCAAGATCGGCCTGAAATCCGGGATCGGTCAAGAGCAGCTGGATGCCTGCCTGAATGACGGCGACAAGCTGAAAGCGCTTGTGGGCTGGTATCAGGAAAACGCCACCCGCGACGCGATCGAGGGTACGCCGACCTTTCTGATCGACGGGCAGAAGTATTCCAACATGAGCTACGAAGATTTCGCGGCCATTCTGGACGAAAAGCTGGGCGAATGACCTCTGCCCCCAAAGGCCCGCTGGCCGGATTAAAGGTCATTGAGCTTGCGCGTATTCTGGCCGGCCCCTGGGCCGGTCAGACCCTGTCGGATCTGGGCGCCGAGGTGATCAAGATCGAGGCACCGCAGGGCGACGACACCCGCAAGTGGGGGCCGCCGTTCATCGACCGGGACGAGGATCACACCGCCGCCTATTTTCATTCCTGCAACCGCGGCAAGACCTCGGTCATTGTGGATCTGGCCAGCCCCGAGGGGCAGGAACAGATGCGCGATTTGGTGCGGGATGCCGATATCCTGATCGAGAATTTCAAGGTTGGGGGGTTGAAGAAATACGGCATGGATTTTGCCAGCCTGTCCGAGCTGAACCCGGGGCTGATCTATTGTTCGATCACCGGGTTCGGACAGGATGGCCCCTATGCTCATCGCGCGGGCTATGATTATATCATTCAGGGCATGTCCGGGCTGATGTCGATCACCGGCGATCCCGATGGTCAGCCGCAGCGCGCAGGCGTGGCGGTGACGGATATCTTTACCGGCGTCTATTCGGTGACAGGGATTCTGGCGGCGCTTTATCAGCGCTCGGTGACCGGCAGGGGCCAGCATATCGACATGGCGCTGCTGGATGTGGCGGTGTCTGTGACGGCCAATCAGGCGATGAACTATCTGGCCACCGGCACGCCGCCGGGGCGGACCGGGAATTATCACCCGAACCTGACGCCCTATCAGGTGTTCGACTGTTCCGACGGTTTCATCATCATCGCGACAGGCAATGATCCGCAGTATCAGCGGCTTTGCGGGCTGTTGGAGCTTGAGGAGATGGCGCAGGACCCGATGTACCTGACCAATGCAGACCGGATCGCGAACCGGGCCGAGATGACCCGTCGGCTGAGCGAGGCGACACTGCGCATGACCAAGGCCGGTCTGCTCGCCGCCTGCGAAGGGGCGGGCGTGCCCGCCGGGCCGATCAACGACATGGCCGAGGTGATGGCTGACCCGCAGGTGCAGGCGCGCGGCATGCAGATTTCACCCGAAGGTGTGCCGGGCCTGCGCGCGCCGTTCAAGTTTTCGGATGCGGATCTGGTGCTGGACAAGGCGTCGCCCAAGCTGGGCCGCGTCTGAGGGCTGCTCAGCCCGCGGCCTTTGGAGGGCCCTTTGGTTCACAGGCGATCCCATCGCCATCGCGATCCAGTCCGTAAATATCGCTTCCCACAACAATCACCGGCCCCGTCACATAGGCGGGGCCGTTTCCGTTTCCGCCTGCGCAGTCAACATCTGAGGCGATTGGAACACAGGCCTTGGCATAGTTCGGGTCGCAGGATTGTGCCATGGCGGTGGTCGTCATCAGAAACAACGACAAAAACGATAAAACGGAAGCATTCACGAAATATCACCCAGTGAAAGCGCCCCGCCTGATACTCTGATCGCTTGTTCGCGGCCTGTCGACTGCGCCGCCAACGCGAACAAGCGATCAGAGTGTTTCAGGTTAAAAGCGGGACGTTACAACAAATTCTTAATCTTTATTAACTGGGTGATGTGGTTCGACTGTTCAAGTGATGGTCAATTGGGGGAAAGGTGATCCACCACAGCCAGATGCTGGGCCAGCCTGTCAACCTCGGCCAGCCAGCTTTCCACCAGCGTGGCATCGCCTGGGGCGGCGGAGACGCCTGCCGGAATGTCCCCGGACATGACCGATTCGACCGCCAGCGACACCGGGATCGACACGAGCCGCGCCATTGCCGTGCTCTGCGTATCCCCCCAGGCGTCCATGACATAGGTCTTGTGCCAGACGGTCTTGTCCCCCGACCCCGCCTTAAGCGAGACGCACATGACCACGCGGTCCGGTTCGCCCTCATCATAGGCGTGGTCGGCCCAGAACTGATCGGACATCTCTTTCAGACGCGCATCGCCTTCGGGACCTTTCAGGGTTTCGACCTCGCGGAAGATATCCGACCAGGCCTCGGCCCACCCGTTCAGGCGCAGCGTGCCGCGCACAAAATCCTTTACCTTCCAGGTGGGATCAAAGTTATAGGCATCCATGAAGGGCACGGAATCGCGGTTGGGATAGACCTCGAACGCCTCGGGAACCTCCAGCGGCGCGTCATAGCTGCCCAGAGCATCCCAGGGCCGGTCCACGCGCAGCTCTTCGAAATCCCTGATCGAACGGGAGGGCGAGCGCAGCGCCTTGAGCACGCCCAGAGGAGACCAGCTGAACTTGTAGCGAAAGGGGTTCGGATGCTTGGGCACACCGCCGCAGTACGAGGTGAAGGACAGCAGGTTGTCGGCGTCGTAGGCATCGGAATTGCGATAGTCTGCCACCAGATGATGCGCCATCAGATGGTCGATGCCCGGGTCAAGTCCGACCTCATTGACCAGCGCCACACCTTTCAGCTGCGCCTTGGCATGCAGGCTGCGCATTTCGGGCGCAATATAGGACGAGCTGACAAAATGCGCCGCCTTTGAGATGGCCAGTTCCGCCAGCGGCACATGCCAGTCGGCGGGCAGCATGGAGACGACCACATCGCCGGGCTGCAATTCTGCCTCCAGCGCATCGATCTCGAACTCATGGATGCGCTGGGTCAGATCCCCCACGGCATCCTCGGCCTTGTCCAGCGTGCGGTTCCACACCGTGACCTCATGTCCTGCCTTGATCAGCCGCCGCAGACCGGGCACGGCCGAAAGGCCGGTGCCACACCAGTGAATCGTCATGCTGTCACCTTTTTGCTGTGTTCTTCAAATTGTGCATGGGCCCGCGCCCAGACGCCGGAGTGCAGATGGTCCAGGGTCATCAGAGAGGGCAAGAGCTGGCCCGCATAATCGGCCGAGGATTCCACGGGCAGCATCGAGGGCAGATTGTCGATGGCCGTCACATCCAGCGGCGGGGTGTCATGGACGCGCAGTGCCGGTTGGTCCCATGTGGTTGTGCGGTCATAGACCTTGATCGGAGAAAAGTCGCTGGTGGGATCACAGGCGATGTCGCCGATCACCGTCAGCTTGCGCTGCACGGCGCCGCTGTCGGCAGGCACAAAGACCGGCGCGCCGGGGCGGGCGAGGATGCAGTTGAGAAAGATTTCATGCGCCAGCACTTCGGGGAACGGGCCACCATGGGCTGTCTCTGCCAGATCCCAGCCGGTGACGGGCACATCCATTTCCGCGCAAAGATCGCTGGCCCCGGTGCCAACCCGCCCCAGAGCGCCGATCACCAGTGCACCTGGGCGGCGGGACAGGGGGGCAAGGCCGTTTTTGAGATCGACCAGCAACTCTTCGGCAGATCCATAGGTGCCGACAGGCGGGCAGATCCCGCCGTTTTGCTGAGCGATCCAGCATTTCAGCGCCACAGCAGCCCCCGCGTAACCCGCCCAATAGCCAAAGGCCGCAACCCGGCGCCCTTCGGCATCGGTCAGATATTCAAGATCATAAAGCGTGCCACCTCCCGACTTGAACCGCTGCAGCAGACGCTGGCCGTCCGGCTGCCCCTTGTAGGCGTGGCCGAACATGATGTGGCGGTGGCGCAGCGGCGTGCCGTCATCTGGCAACTCTTTGAGGCCAAAGATCATCGCGTTGTCGGGGGCCTCGGTCCAGCTGCCCTCGGGCGCGATTTCGGCCCCTGCCTGCTGATAGCCTGCCATCGGAACGGCGCGCTGGCCGCTTTCCTCGAACGTGACGCGAAAGCCCTTGGCGATCAGCGCACGCACGCCGTCTGGCGTGACGCCAACGCGCTCTTCGTTCAGGCGCTGTTCGGCGCGCACCCACAGATGTACCATATGTCCCATCCCCTGATTTTTGGGGACAGTAGCGCGGAATGCCTCAGGCTTAAAGATGTGTCCGGGCGTGGTGGCGGTCCGGGTGATCCAGATGCGGGAGGGCGTTGAACTGCATCAGGACGAGCCCGGTCGGCAGAGGCTGGTAGCGGTGCAGGGAGGTGTTCTGGATCGCAAGGCAGGCATGGGCGAGGGCGCGCAGATCCAGACCCATCGTGATGCGCATGGTCATGCCGATCAGACCACCCGAGGTCACAACAAGCGCGCGCCCGGGACCATCGGCAATCTCGGTCAGGACATCGCGCACGCGGCTTTCGAAATCGGCAAAGCTTTCGGGTGCGCCGTCAAGTTTGCCCTCCTGCCAATAACTCAGAAGCACCGGCATATGGCGCAGAAAACCCGGCCGGTCGGTGGGAATCGCAATGCCGTGCTGTGTCGCCATCAGCTGTGACAGGGTGAAATATTCCAGCTCGTTCAGGCGCGGGTCCAGAACCACATCTTCGGCGGCCATCTCGACAGCCGTTTCCTGATGCCGCCGCAGGGTGCCGGCATAGACCCGGGCAAAGCCTTCGCCGCTGTCGCGCAGATGCGCGCCCAGCCAGCGCGCCTGCTGCCGGCCCAGATCGCTCAGCCGGTCATAGGCGACCTCGTCCTTTGCCGTGGAATTGGCCTGACCGTGGCGGACAAGGGTGATGTGCGGCATGGGGCGCTCCTTTTTCCGCAGGGTTTAGACGGGCGGGCGGGGCTTGGCCACCCTGCGCTGCCCCGCTGTTTCATCTGTCCGGAAATATCCCGGGGGAGTCCGCAGGACGGGGGCAGAGCCCCCTCTTTGTGCCACCTCCCGGCGTTCAAGTGGTCGTTGGCTTTGGGTGAAAAGGGATAAGAGGGGGCTGGTTGCAGCGGCGCGATCCCCTTCCGGTCCTAGCGCCGCGCGAGAGGGTCGGAGCGAGGGGCGCTGCCCCTCACACTCCCCGGGATATTTGGGGGCAGATGAAGCGGAGCCTGTGGTTTGACCTCTGCGTCTTACAGGTGTCTATCTGGGGCAAATTTAGCACAGGAGAGCCGCCATGATTCCCGTCCAGCCACAAAGATTCCTTGAGGACCTGCACGCCCTGCGCGCCTTTGGCGCCGCCGGGGTCGGCAAGGGGGTGGTGCGTCCTGCCTTTTCAGAGGCGGATATCGCGTCGCGGGACTGGCTGGCGGGCAAGATGCAGGAGGCGGGGCTGACGCCGGTGTTCGATCCGCTTGGATCGTTGTTCGGGCTGGCCGAAGGGCCGTCGCTGCTGATGGGGTCCCATTCTGACAGCCAGCCCGAAGGCGGCTGGCTGGATGGGGCGCTGGGCGTGATTGCGGCGCTGGAGGTGGCGCGGGCGTCAAAGGAGGCCGGGGGTCCGGCGGTTTCGGTTGTGTCGTTTCAGGATGAGGAGGGGCGGTTCGGCGTCACGACAGGATCATCCGTCTGGGGCGGCAACATCAGTCTTGAGCAGGCCGACAAGCTGGTTGACGGCGACGGCGTGAGCCTTGCCGAAGCGCGCGCGGCCATGGGTGCGCGGGGCGGTGATTTTGTGGACCCCGCCCGGTTCAGCGGCTTTATAGAGATGCATATCGAACAGGGGCCCCACCTTATCACCTCGGGTGAAAAGGTAGGTGTGGTCGGGGCGATTGTCGGCATTCGCGACATGAAGGTCACCTTTGGCGGGCAGCAGAACCATGCAGGCACCACGCCGATGGAGCTGCGCCGGGATGCGTTTCAGGGGCTTTCGGCCTTTAACGCCCGGATCAACGAACGATTCCGCAACGTGGTCACCCCCACGACGGTCTGGACCATCGGTCATGTGTCGCTGTATCCCAATGCCTCGTCCATCGTGCCGGGGCGTGTGACGTTTTCGATGCAGTGGCGCGATGGCGACAGCGACCGGCTGGGCCGGATGGAGGAGATCATCCGCGATACGGCGGCGCAGGTGGCGGCCGAGATGGGTCTGACGCTCGACTACGGCCCGATGCTGGGGCTGGAGCCGGTGGCGATGGATGCGCGGCTGCGCGGTGCGCTGGAAGCGGCGGCAGAGGCGGAGGCGCCCGGGAACTGGCGTGTGCTGCCCTCGGGGGCGCTGCATGATGCGACCAATGTGGCGCGGCTGATGCCGGTTTCGATGCTGTTCGTGCCGTCGATCGGCGGCATTAGCCATGACTTTGCCGAGGATACGCAAGAGGCGGATCTGGTGACGGGGCTGAATGTTCTGGCCCGCGCGGTGGCCGCGCTGTAGTGCGCTCAGCGGTGCGCTGAGGCCCGTGGGCCGCGCGGACATCTCCTCTGATACAGGCTTGGGTCAGGCTGCGCACGACCTGACCGGCCGCGCGCGGGTCAAAGTAGTTCTTGACCTGTGATGCCAGATCGCAAGGATTACCG
Source organism: Puniceibacterium antarcticum (assembly GCF_002760615.1). GTDB lineage: Bacteria > Pseudomonadota > Alphaproteobacteria > Rhodobacterales > Rhodobacteraceae > Puniceibacterium > Puniceibacterium antarcticum. Next base: position 20,049 of record NZ_AWWI01000062.1, read on the forward strand.
GTAACGGCCCAATGCTGAACGAGCTGCACAAGCGGCCGGAGACTCCGGGGAACCGGTGTGGGAGGAGAGATATTGGCGTATATGTCCGAGGGCGCGGAAGGTCTGCGCTCAATCCCGGCTTTGCTGCGGCGCAATGCGGAACAGCACGGCGCGGCTCCTGCGTATCGGGAAAAGGAATACGGCATCTGGCAAAGCTGGAGCTGGGCCGAGACCGAAGAACAGATCGAAGCGCTTGCGCTGGGCCTGCTGGATCTGGGCGTGGCATCGGGGGATTTTGTGGCCGTGATCGGGCGCAACCGGCCCTGTCTGTACTGGTCCATGGTGGCGGTTCAGATGCTGGGCGCGGTGCCGGTGCCGCTGTATCAGGACGCCTCTGCGGAAGAGATGGAATATGTGCTGATCCATTGCGGTGCGCGCTTTGTCATCGTCGCGGATCAGGAGCAGGTGGACAAGGTCATCGACGTGCAGGCGGCGCTGCCGCAGTTGGAAGAGATGATCTATCTGGATCCAAGAGGGCTGCGTAAATACGACCATGCCCATCTGCGCGCCTATCGCGACGTGCAGGAGGCCGGGCGCCAGCGGCGCGGTGATCTGGGGGCGGAGCTTGCGCGGCGGCGGGCGCGGCTGGGGTATGACCACACCTGCGTCATGCTGTATACCAGCGGGACGACGGGCAAGCCCAAGGGTGTGGTGCTGTCCAACCGCAACATCATCGAAACGGCCAAGGCATCGTCGGAGTTCGATCGTCTGAAGGTCGGGGAAGAGGTGCTGGCCTATCTGCCCATGGCTTGGGTGGGGGATTTCATCTTTTCCATCGGGCAGGCTTACTGGGCGGGGTTCTGCGTGAACTGCCCCGAAAGCCCCGAGACGATGATGACGGATCTGCGCGAGATTGCGCCGTCCTATTACTTTGCCCCGCCCCGGGTGTTCGAAACGCAGCTGACCAGCATCATGATCCGGATGGAGGATGCGAGCGCACTGAAACAGCGGTTGTTCCATCATTTCATGGCGGTGGCGCGCCGGGTGGGGCCACGCATTCTGGACGGCAAGCCGGTGTCGTTTCTGGACCGGCTGCACTATGGGCTGGGCGAGTTGCTGGTTTACGGACCTTTGAAGAACACGCTGGGGCTGTCGCGTGTCCGGGTCGGCTATACCGCAGGAGAGGCGATCGGGCCGGAGATATTCGATTTCTATCGCGCCTTGGGGATCAACCTTAAGCAGCTTTATGGTCAGACAGAGGCGAGCGTGTTCATCACCCAGCAGCCGGATGGAGAGGTGCGTTCGGACACGGTGGGTGTGCCCTCGCCCGGGGTCGAAATCCGGATCGCTGAGAGCGGCGAGGTGTTCTATCGCTCGCCCGGGGTGTTCGTCGAGTATTACAAGAACGCGCAGTCAACGCGCGATACCAAGGATTCCGAAGGCTGGGTTGCGACCGGGGATGCCGGGTTTATCGAAGAGGCGAGCGGGCATCTGCGGATCATCGACCGGGCCAAGGATGTGGGGGCGATGGCGGATGGCGCGCTGTTCGCGCCAAAATATGTCGAGAACAAGCTGAAGTTCTATCCCAATATCCTTGAGGCGGTGGTCTTTGGTGCCGGGCGGGAAAAATGCTGTGCCTTCATAAACATAGATCTGACGGCTGTGGGCAACTGGGCCGAGCGCAACAACATCGCCTATGCGTCCTATCAGGAACTTGCCGGACATAAGCGGGTGCTGGAGATGATCCAGGGCCATGTGGAAGAGGTGAACGCAAGCGTGGCGCAGGATGACATGCTGTCGGGCTGTCAGGTGCATCGCTTTCTCATATTGCACAAGGAGCTGGACGCCGATGACGGAGAGCTGACCCGCACTCGCAAGGTGCGCCGCAAGATTATTGGGGAGAAGTTCCAGGATCTGATCGCCGCGCTCTATGGTGAGGAGGGGTCGGTGTATACCGAGACGGAAGTGACCTATGAGGACGGGCGCAAGGGCAGGATCACTGCGACGCTGGAGATCAAGGATGCGAAGGTTGTGCCGGTAACGGCGGCACGGATGGCAGCGGAATGATGTTTCTGCATCCGGTGTGACGCTTTTGGCAAACGACAAGGCGCCCGGAGCGATGTCCGGGCGCCTTGTAATTTGTATTGTAAGCGTTTGAAATAGCTCAGGAAGAACGCTTGTTGCGCATGACGCCGAGCGCAGCAACACCCATCAGCAGCAGCGGGATGGAGGCAGGCAGCGGCACCGGCGATGGTGGAACAACGGTCGATACAAAGTCATTCATCGTGATGTCGGCGTCGTTGGAGCCGACGAGAGTCATCTGGATCGCGCCGATCTTGAGGAAGTTGATGCCCGCGAATTCCGAGAACAGCGTGTAATTCGTGGTGCCCTTGTCCGCAGTGGTCAAGGTCTTGGTCACACTGACGGATGAAACATCGTCCCAGACTTGCAGCGTCAGCGTGAACGGCTGGTCGATCGAGATGATGTCGAAGGCAAAGGCGTCATTGGACCCGAGGACGAGGTCAACACCGCCCAGACCGAAGGTATCGACGGACAACGGATTGCCATCCGTGCCACCATCCCATGTCAGAATGCCGGTGCCGCTGGTTCCGGAGCTGTTGGATACGCTGAAAAAGCCGCTTTTCGCGGCGTCATTGTTGGTGCTGACGATCGTGCCGAAAAGCTCTCCGTCGTGGTTGACCGCCTGAATGGAGCGGGAGCCGCCAATGATGGATGCGCCGCTGACTTGAGCGGAAGGCGACCCACCGGGGAAGGTACCATCCACAACCAGGGATTGTGCATCGAACGTATCGATGCTGACCACCGCTGCGGATGCCGCTGAAACTGAAAGTGTTGTTGCAGTCAAAGCTGCTATTATTTTGATAAAACTCATGAAAACCTCAATAAACGGTGCTTTCGAAAAGCACGCAAGAAATGTGAATCCTGAAAAGAAATGTACTGATAACCTGCAGAAAAACGCTCTGCCCAATAAATTATAGCTTTTAACGTGTCGTCAATGCAAGATCCCTGACTAGGGAGTCTGCGGCGATATCCGGTCTTAGTTAAGGAGAGTTTTTTGCTTGATGATACCAAGCCTGCGTCCGCCGGTCAGACTGTGACCGACATTGCCTTGATGGAATTGCAGAACATCACGCTGCGGTTTGGCGGGGTGGTTGCGATCAATGACATATCCTTTGACATCCGCCAGGGCGAGGTGCGCGCGATCATCGGGCCCAACGGGGCTGGCAAGTCAAGTATGCTCAACATTATCAGTGGGTTCTATACGCCATCGGAAGGGCAGATCCTGTACAAGGGCGCGCCGCGCCCTGCGATGCGGCCCTATGAGGTGGCCCGGACCGGGGTGGCGCGGACGTTCCAGAATATTGCCCTGTTCGAGGGGATGACCGTTCTCGACAATGTCATGACCGGGCGGCTGACGCATATGAATGCGGGGATTTTTTCGCAGGCTTTATGGTTGGGAAAAGCCCGCAATGAAGAAATTGCCAATCGGGAAATTGTTGAAAAGGTTATTGATTTTCTTGAAATACAAAACATTCGCAAGACTCCGGTCGGGCGGCTTTCTTATGGATTGAAAAAACGGGTGGAGCTGGCGCGGGCGCTGGCGGCGGAGCCTTCGATCCTTTTGCTCGACGAGCCGATGGCGGGGATGAATGTCGAGGAAAAGGAGGACATGAGCCGCTTTATCCTGGATGTGAATGACGAATTCGGCACCACCATTGCGCTGATCGAACATGACATGGGGGTTGTCATGGATCTGTCGGACCGGGTGGTCGTGATGGATTACGGCAAGAAGATCGGCGACGGAACGCCGGATGAGGTGCGCAACAATCAGGATGTGATCGACGCCTATCTGGGGGTGGCGCATTGAGGAAAACGGGGGGTGGAGAGCGTATGGAAAACGTATGGAAAACGTATGGCTGGCGTAGGGGGGGTGGGAGATGCTGAATCAGATCTTTGTCGCGCCCTTTGTGGACATGTTCGCCGCCCCTGATTTCCTGTTGCAGGTGCTTTGGGAGGGGCTGGTGAGCGGCATCCTTTATGCGCTGATCGCGCTGGGGTTTGTTCTGATCTTCCGGTCTTCGCGCATCTTCAACTTTGCCCAAGGCATCATGGTGGTGTTCGCCGCGCTGACGTTGGTCGGGCTCTACGAGATGGGTGTGCCGGCCTGGGTGTCGGTTGTGCTGACTCTGGGGGTGATGTTCATTCTGGCGGTGAGCATCGAAAAGATCGTGCTGCGCCCGCTGGTGGGGCAGCCGGATATCATCCTGTTCATGGCGACCATCGGGATCACGCTGTTTCTGATCGGATTGGGTGAGATCATCTTTGGCGGTGAGAACAAGGTCATGATCACCGAAGCCCTGGGCATTCCGACCGGGTCGGTGGTGTTCGAGCCTTGGGGCGGTCTGCTGATCCTGGAAGAAAAGGACATCACGGCGGTGGGGGTCGCGGGGATGCTGGTGGTGGCGCTGCTGCTGTTCCTGAACAAGACGCGCATGGGCCGGGCAATCCGGGCGCTGGGAGATGACCCGCAGGCGGCGCTGTCGGTCGGGATTTCGCTGCAGACGATCTGGGTGCTGGTCTGGTTCATCGCGGGAATCATCGCGCTGGTGACCGGCGTGGCCTGGGGCGCGCGGGCGGGCGTTTCGTTTGCACTTGAGGTGATTGCCTACAAGGCGCTGCCGGTGCTGATGCTGGGCGGGCTGGAAAGCATCACCGGCGCGATCATCGGCGGGCTGATGATCGGGATGCTGGAAAAGCTGTTCGAGATCTACTGGGGTCAGCCGATCCTGGGCGGCAATACCGAGACATGGTTTGCCTTTGTGCTGGCGCTGATCGTGCTGCTGTTCCGCCCGCAAGGCCTGTTCGGGGAGAAGATCATCGAGAGGGTTTGAAGCGGCGGTCTGCCGATATCAGCGGGGGTGCGGTTTGGAGGAGCCGGAACGCCTGCGGCGGGCGCGTATTTAAGAAAGAGAAGAAGATCAGGACCCCGACAGGGGGTTGAGATCAGGGGGCCCCGAGAGGGGTGGGGAGGAAAAGACCAGATGCTGTACAGAACGGCGGGGCAGTTCAAGACAAGTTACAAGGCGGATCAGGCATTGTTTCCCGTGAAGCAGGACGCGATCCTGCTGGGCGTGATATTGGTGTTTGCCTGGGTGGTATTTCCGCTGGCGGCGAGCGAGTTCACCTTTCAGACGCTGCTGATTCCGATCCTGATTTACGCCCTGGCGGCCATGGGGCTGAACATCCTCACGGGGTATGCCGGGCAGCTGTCGCTGGGCACGGCGGCGTTTATGGGGGTGGGGGCCTATGCGTGCTACAAGATGGTGACGCTGATGCCCTGGATGAACCCGATTGTGGCGATCCTGCTGTCGGGGGTGTTTTCCGCCGGGGTGGGGGTGGCGTTTGGCATTCCCAGCTTGCGGATCAAGGGGTTTTATCTGGCCATTGCGACCTTGGCGGCGCAGTTTTTTCTGGTCTGGTTGTTCGAGAAATGGGCGTGGCTTTATAACTACAACGCCTCGGGTGCGATTCAGGTGCCGAATCTGGAGATGTTCGGGGTCTATGTGGCGGGGCCGCAGGCGGACAGCCTTGTGCAGTATTACGTGGTGCTGGCCATCGTGTCGGTGATGACGATGCTGTGCATCAACCTCACGCGCGGGACCTTGGGGCGGACCTGGAAGGCGACGCGGGATGTGGACATTGCCGCCGAGCTGATCGGCATCAACCTGATGAAGAGCAAGCTGACGGCGTTCATGGTGTCATCCTATATCGTCGGTGTGGCGGGGGCGCTGTTCGTGTTCATGTGGCGGGGGGCGGCAGAGCCGAACCTGTTCGACATCCCGCTGTCGTTCCGCATCCTGTTCATCGCGATCATCGGCGGGTTGGGGTCGATCCTGGGCAATTATCTGGGCGCGATCCTGATTGTGGGCCTGCCGGTGGTGCTGGGCACGCTGCCCGCCGCGCTGGGGGTGCCGATCGCGTCGTCCATGGTCGAGCATATCAATGTGATGATGGTGGGCGCGCTGATCATTTTCTTTCTGATCATTGAACCACACGGGCTGGCGCAGCTGTGGCGGCTGATCCGCGAGAAGCTGATTATCTGGCCGTTTCCGCATTAGGGGACGGCCCCATAAAAAAGACGACAACATCCAAGGGAGGAGACCTGAGATGAGACATTTTACCAGACTGGCGGCACTGGCGGCGTTTGGCGCGGTGCTGGGTACGGGCACGGTGGCGCAGGAGCTGTATGCGCCGAACCTGGCCTATCGCACCGGGCCGTTTGCGGCGACGGGCATTCCGCTGATGAACGGGCAGCGCGATTACATGACGATGCTGAACGCACGCGACGGCGGCATTGGCGGCGTGGCGATCAATTTCGAGGAATGCGAGACCGGCTATTCCACCGAAAAGGGCGTGGAATGTTATGAAAAGACCAAGGGGCAGGCGATTGTGACGCAGCCCTGGTCGACGGGCATCACGCTGCAGGTGCTGCCCAAGAGCAATGTGGATCAGATCCCGATCCTTGCGCCCGGCTATGGCTTTAGCCCGATGGCCGATGGCAAGGTGTTCCAGTGGGCCTTCAACACGCCGGCGAGCTACTGGGATGCCGCGTCGATGATGCTGGAATACATCGGGGAGGAGAACCTGAAGGGCAAGAAGGTCGCATTCCTGCATCTGGACCACCCGTTCGGCAAGGAACCCCTGCCGCTGATGGAGAAGAAGGCGGCGGATATCGGGTTCGAGCTGCTTCCGATTCCCGTGGGCCTGAAAGAGATGCAGAACCAGTCGGCGCAGTGGTTGCAGATCCGTCGCGAGCGGCCCGATTATGTGATCATGTGGGGCTGGGGCGCGATGAATGCCGGGGCGATCACCGAGGCGGTCAAGACCCGGTTCCCGATGGACAAGATGATCGGCGTCTGGTGGGCGGGGCATGACGCCGACCTCAAGATCGTGGGCGAGGATGGCAAGGGCTACAAATCCATCAGCTTTTCCTATCCGGTTCTGGATGCGCCGCTGATGGCGGATATCCAGAAATATGTGGTGGATGAGGGCAAGACCCTGTCCAACGAAGAGGAAATGCAGGGCGTGTTCTATTCGCGCGGTCTGGTGATTTCGATGATCCTGGCCGAGGGTATCAAGGTGGCGCAGGAGCATGCCGGAACGGCCGAGATTTCGCCGTCGGATCTGCGCTGGGGCCTGGAGAATCTGAACATCACCGAGGCGCGGCTGGCCGAGCTGGGGATGACTGGCATGGTGCCGCCGTTCCAGACCACCTGTGCCAACCACACCGGGCATTCCGGCGGCTGGATGCTGGAATGGGATGGTGAGAAGTTCCAGAAGGTGAGCGATCTGCTGCAGGCCGAGGCTGAGGTGATCGCACCGCTGGAGGCGCAGATGGCGGCGGAATACGCGGCGGCCAACGAACCCTGGCCGGTGAGTGCGTGCAACTGATCTGAGCCTGCCTGACGGCGGCGCGTGGTGCCGCCGTCGGGATTTTGCGTATTTGGAAAGAGAAGAAGATGCTGGACAGCGCGCCGATCCGTGAGCCCCTGCTTGAGGTCAACAATATCGAGGTGATTTATAATCACGTCATTCTGGTGCTGAAGGGCGTATCGCTGTCGGTGCCCAAGGGCGGGATCACCACGCTGTTGGGGGGCAATGGTGCGGGCAAGACCACGACGCTGAAGGCGATTTCGAACCTGTTGCAGTCCGAACGGGGCGCGGTCACCAAGGGGTCTATCAAGTACAAGGGGGAGACGGTGCAGGGCCGTGATCCGGCGGAGCTGGTGCGGCGCGGCGTCATTCAGGTGATGGAGGGGCGGCATTGTTTCCAGCATCTGACGGTCGAGGAGAACCTGATGACCGGCGCCTATACGCGGCGCGACGGCAAGGGGGCCGTGGCTGCGGATCTGGAAATGGTCTATGATTATTTCCCGCGCCTGCGCGAGCGGCGGAAATCTCAGGCCGGGTATACGAGCGGGGGCGAGCAGCAGATGTGTGCCATTGGCCGCGCGCTGATGTCCCGCCCCGAGATGATCCTGCTGGACGAGCCGTCCATGGGTCTGGCACCGCAGCTGGTCGAGCAGATTTTCGAGATTGTGAAATCGGTGAATGAGGCGGAGGGGCTGTCGTTTCTTTTGGCCGAGCAGAACACCAATGTGGCGCTGCGGTTTGCCCATACGGGGTATATTCTGGAATCGGGGCGCGTGGTGATGGAGGGGCTGGCCGCGGATCTGCGCGAGAACCCGGATGTGAAGGAATTTTATCTGGGCATGTCGGATGAGGGGCGCAAAAGCTTTCGCGATGTGCGCAGCTATCGGCGGCGCAAGCGCTGGCTGGCGTGAGGAGGATCAACCTTGGGAGGGGTTTCAGGATGAGACGTTTCGGAACTTTGGCGGTTTTGGCCGTGATGCTGGCGCTGCCTGCGGGGGCGCAGGAGCTGATCGAGAGGACCGAGTTGAGCCGCAGCCCGCTGAGCGGGTCGGAGGTGATGGAGGTGGTGGTGGCCAAGCTGGTCGTGCAGCCGGGCGGCTATATCCCCAAGCACACACATCCGGGGGATGAAAACTCGGTCGTGGCGGTTGGCGGGCAGATGATTTTGCCTGATGGCCGCGAAGTGCCCTTTGCCGATGACATGCCGCTGCATTTTGCCGAGGGTGAGGTGCATGGCGGGCTGACGGTGGCGGGGGATCATCCGGTGGTGATCTACACCACGCATATCGTGGACAAGACCAAGCCGTTTCAGGTGCTGGCCGAATAGGGCCGTTGCGGCGACAGGGAGTTTGAGATGAGCAGCTATTTCGATGCTTTGGAGACGCGCAGTGCCGACGCGCGCGCGGCTGATCAGCTGGCGGCGCTGATCGAACAGGTTGAGCGCGTGGCGGCGCATCCGGGCGCCTGCCGGATCGCGGCGGAGTCGGTGCAGAGCCTCGATGATCTGCGGCATCTGCCGGTGTTGCGCAAATCTGATCTGGTCGCCTGGCAAAAGGAAAACCCGCCCTTTGGGGGGATGCTGGTGCGCAATATGGCGCATGTGTTCCAGAGCCCGGGGCCGATTTATGAGCCGGGCGGGGTCAGCCCGGACTGGTGGCGCATGGGGCGGTTTCTGAACGCCTGCCGGATCGGGGTGGGGGATATCGTGCAGAACTGCTTTGGCTATCATCTGACGCCGGCCGGCATGATCTTTGAATCCGGGGCGCGGGCTGTGGGGGCGGCGGTGCTGCCTGCCGGAACCGGCCAGACCGAGTTGCAAGTGACGGCCGCGCGGGATGTGGGGGTGAGCTGTTACGCCGGGACGCCGGATTTCCTGAAGGTGATCCTTGAGAAAGCCGATGAGATGGGCGTGACGCTGGGCATCACCAAGGCGGCCGTGGGGGGTGGTGCGCTGTTCCCGTCGCTGCGGGCCTATTACGCGGGGCGGGGGATTTCCTGTCTGCAGTGTTATGCCACCGCCGATCTGGGCAATGTCGCCTATGAATCCGATGCGATGGAGGGGATGATTGTCGATGAGCATGTGATCGTCGAGATTGTCACCCCCGGCACCGGCGATCCCGTGCCCGAGGGTGAGGTTGGCGAGGTTGTGGTGACCACGCTGAACCCGGATTATCCGCTGATCCGCTTTGCCACGGGCGATCTGAGCGCTGTGATGCCGGGGAGCAGCCCTTGCGGGCGGACCAACATGCGCATCAAGGGCTGGATGGGCCGGGCCGATCAGACCACCAAGATCAAGGGCATGTTTGTGCGCCCTGAACAGGTGGCGGCGCTGGTCGCAAAACACCCCGAGATTGACCGCGCACGGGTTGTCGCGAGCCGCGAGGGGGAGAGCGATGTGATGACCGTGCGGATCGAGACCACGGGTGGCGATGCGGATGCCTTTGCGGCGAGCGTGGCAGAGGTGCTGAAGCTGAAAGGCCGCGTAGAGATGGTGGCGCCGGGCGGGTTGCCGCGCGATGGTCTGGTGATCGAGGATCAGCGCAAATACGACTGAGCCGGATTGCTGCAGGCGCCTGTATTCTCAGTAGGTGGCAACCAAATCCCTGCGCCGCGCGTTTGTCCTGTGACATAGGCTGGTACAAGGGAATGGTGTGATGATGCGTATTTTGATGGGTTCGGTGGCTGTCCTGAGCTTTGCGGCGGGGGCGGCCTGGGCTGAAAGCGATGCGCTGATCATCGGCAATTCCGACTATTCGGTGATGGAGCGGCTGACCGGTGGTGATGGTGTGCTGTCGGCCACGGCGCCGCTGGAAAAGGCCGGGTTTCAGGTTGTGTCGCTTGGGCAGGCCACAGCAACACAGATGCAGGACGGGTTTGGGCGGTTTTTGAGCGGGCTAGACCCGGCGGCGGACCGGGTGGCGGTCGTGCTGTCGGGGCGGTTCGCGCATACGCTGACGGACAGCTATCTGTTGCCGGTCGAGATGACGTCGCCGCTGGATGATGCGACCGTGCTGCGCGATGGTCTGCCGCTGTCGCAGGTGATGGCGGTGCTGGGGCGCTATCCCGGGCAGGCACTGCTGTTGCTGGGGGATGGAGACGCGGGCGAGTTTGACGGGCAGATCGTGACCGGCGGTCTTGGCGATCTGGCGGTGCCGCAGGGCGTCAGTGTGTTACAGGGGCCTGCATCGGATGTGGCCAAGTTTGCCCGCAGCGATCTGGGCCAGTCGGGCGAATCGGTATTGGACGCCGGAACAGTCGCGGGGTTGCGCGTCAGCGGCTATGCACCGCAGGGATTCGTGTTCATGAAGACGGCGGCAGTGGCGCCGGGAACGGCGACGGCGCCCGGTGCTGCGCCTGCGCCCACCCCCAAGCCACAGGTCAGCGAATCGGACGAGGCGCTGTGGCAATCGGTGCGCGAGCGGGATGATGTCGCGGGCTATCAGAGCTATCTGGATGCCTTTCCCCGTGGCACCCACGCCAGCGATGCGCAGGCGCGGATCGACGCGATCAAGGCCGAACCGTTTCGCGATGCACGTCAGGGAGAAGACGCGCTGAGCCTGAGCCGTGATGCCCGGCGCGAGATCCAGCGCGATCTGTCGCTGCTGGAGTTTGACACCAAGGGGATCGACGGGATCTTTGGCCCCGGCACCCGGACGGCGGTGCAGAGCTGGCAGGGCAAGAACGGATTTCCCGCCTCTGGCTATCTGAGTGAGGAGCAGATCACCCGGCTGAACGGTCAGGCGGACCGGCGCGCGGCGGATCTTGAGGCGCAGGCGCAGGAGCGTCAGGCCGAGCAGGAACGGCTGGACCGCGCCTATTGGGACGAGACGGGGGCAGAGGGGGATGCGCCCGGGTTGCGCGCCTACCTCAAGCGCTATCCCGACGGGGTGTTTGCCGAGGTGGCACAAGAGCGCCTGAGCGGGTTCGAGGACGAACAGCGCCAGCAGGCCGCAACGCGGGACCGCGAGGCCTGGGATCAGGCGCGCGCTGTCGGGTCCATCGCGGGCTATCAGAGCTATCTGGAGACCTTTCCCGAAGGCGCCTTTGCCGAGCAGGCCAGGGCTGAGATCGACGCGCAGCAGGTGCCTTCGGCGGATGCACAGGCAGAGGCACAGGCCGAAGCACAAGAGGCTGCGCTGAACCTGAACCAGTCCGCACGGCGCATCGCCGAGGACAGGCTCGAGGCGCTTGGCCTGAAACCCGGTGAGGTGGATGGCGTGTTCGATGAGCGGACCCGTCGTGCGATTCGCCGATATCAGGAATCGCGCGAGCTGAACGTCACGGGCTATCTGGATCAGTCGACCGTGGTGCGGCTGCTGGCGGATTCGATCCTGCGCTAAGGCGGAACGCTACGGGGTACAGAATAGAATCACGGCGGCGGGGCCATCCTGCCGCCGTTTCCTTTTGGGGATTCGGGAGGGGCACGTGGTTTTGCTGCGCCGGATAATTGCGACATCCCAAAGAAAAAGCCACCCCGTGAGGGGTGGCCTTTTCAGATACCGATCTTTCAGACCAGTTCAGCCCTGACGGGCTTTGAACCGGGGGTGTGTCTTGTTAATGACATAGACACGGCCCTTGCGGCGCACAACGCGGCAGTCGCGGTGGCGGCTCTTGAGAGAGCGGAGCGAGTTCTTGACCTTCATTTTGGTCTCTCCTCTTTCGCGGCGCGCGAGCGCCTTTCAGGTTGCGGGCACTTTGACCCGACGGGCCAAAGCAGGTGATCTCATGGTGGGCGGTACAAGGATCGAACTTGTGACCCCTTCGATGTCAACGAAGTGCTCTACCGCTGAGCTAACCGCCCACTTACCGGGTTGTCCCCCAGCGCCCCGTCGTTAAACAGGGCGCGGAAATCCGCGCCGGTTCGGGTCCTATAAAAGGAGTCGCTGGCGGGATCAAGGGCTTTTGGCAATCGAAAAAATCGGTTTATGTGTTGTCCAAAGGAGCAGCGATGCCGAAAGTCGCCTTTCATCTTGCCCGACCAGCGGCTGACACCTCTTGCGTGGTCTTTGCATCGCCGCACAGCGGGCGCGATTACCCGTGGTCCTTTATGCGTCAGACCCTGCTGGACGAACATGCGATTCGCTCTTCCGAGGATGCTTATGTGGATCAGCTGTTCGCCTGTGCGCCGCAGTTCGGGGCGCCGTTCCTGACCGCGATTGCGCCGCGCGCCTTTGTGGATCTGAACCGCAGCTGTGACGAGCTGGATCCGGCGCTGATCGAGGGGGTGCGCCGGGGCGGGCATAATCCGCGCGTGGCCAGTGGTCTGGGCGTGGTGCCGCGCGTGGTGGCGAACGGGCGCGCGATCTATCGTGGCAAGCTGCCCATGGCCGAGGCAGAGCGGCGAATCCATGATTTTTGGTACCCCTATCACCGGGAGTTGCAGAAACTGCTGCAGGCCGCGCATCAGCGGTTTGGAAAGGCCATTCTGATCGACTGTCATTCCATGCCGCACGAGGCGGTCGACGGCATCGTGCGCAGTGGTGCGCCCCGGCCCGATATCGTGATTGGGGACCGGTTCGGCGCCTCGGCAGATCTGGCGATTGTGGATCGGATCGAGGCAGCCTTTGCCGGAGCGGGGCTGGTTGTTGCGCGTAATGCGCCCTTTGCCGGGGCCTATATCACCCAGGCCTATGGCCGCCCGTCGCGTCACCAGCATGCGGTCCAGATCGAAATCGATCGCGGCATCTACATGGACGAGCAGCTGATTCGCCCGAATGCGCATTTCAACGCGTTCCGGGATCTGCTGCGCGGTGTTATCGCGGATATTGCCACAATCGGGCGGGGCGAGGAGCGGCTTGCGGCGGAGTAGCTGCCCGTTGCGCTCAGATCACCGCGTCCAGCGCCTGTTCAAGCGGTGTGGCATCGTCGATCTGCAAGCGCACCGGCAGGGTCAGAACCTTCATTCGGAAAGATTCGGGCAGGCGCACCGCGTCCTTTTCAGTGGTGACAAGCTGGGCGCCAAGGGCTTTTGCCTCAACCTCTAGCCGGGTCATCAGGGCGGCGGTCAGTGGCTGGTGATCTTCCAGCGGTTCGGCGCGGACCAGATCGGCGCCAAGGCCCTGCAGTGTGGCAAAGAACTTGGCCGGGTGGCCGATCCCGGCAAAGGCCAGGGCGCGCAGGCCCTGCCAGTCCATGCCGGTCTGCAGCGGTGCGAGGTGGCCGGTCATGTGCGGCAAGGTCACGCGGTCCCCCCACTGGGCCGCAAAATGCGCCTGTGCCGGGCCGGGGCCGATCGACAGCAGCAGATCGGCGCGGGCCAGGCCGGGGGCGATGGGTTCGCGCAGCGGCCC
>NZ_AWWI01000063.1 GCF_002760615.1 Puniceibacterium antarcticum
GGCTGCATCGACACGGCTTGGCAGGGCAAGCACCTCGCCCTCGCGCAGAGGGTCACCGGTCTGCACGCCATTGTAATTTGCAAGCTCGGTCGCGGGCAGGCCGACGCGGGCGGCAAGGGTTGCCACGGTGTCGCCACGCTGTGCCACGGCGACCTGATAGGTCGGATAGCTGAGCACGCCGCGCGCATCCGGGCTGGGCCGGGGATCGGTGGCTGCCGCCGCCGCAGCGGAGGTGTCGACAGCGCCGCCCATCCGTCCTCGCATGTCGAGGTCCACCGGACCGGAACAGGCGGTCACCGCCAGCAGGGCCAGACCGGCGCAGCCGATCCGGGAGAGCGGCGGCACGGAACGGTTGGCGGGGCGCATGCGAAGGGGGGCGTTGGTCACTGTCATCTCGTCATCCTCGGGTGCGTCCCTTGTTGACCGGGACGGTGTCATGAAATCGTGTCGGTCTTAGCTGTCTTTGCCCAGACCTTCGACCAGCGGCACAAAGCGCACGTGGCGCAATTCTTCATAGTCATAACCTGTTTCTGTCCGCACCACGCGGATCAGTCGCTGGACCGTGTCGGACTGTCCGACCGGCACCACCATGATACCGCCAATCTTGAGCTGGGCCAAGAGCGGGCCGGGGGGATCTTCGGCCGCAGCGGTGACCATGATGCGGTCAAACGGCGCCTGATCGGGCAATCCGTGTGATCCGTCAGCGGTAAAGGCGGTGATATTGGCCAGACCAAGCTGGTCAAACACGGCGCGCGCCTCTCTGACCAGGCGCATGTGGCGGTCCACGGTGTAGACACGACGCACGAGGCAGGACAGGATTGCTGCCTGATAGCCAGAGCCGGTGCCGACCTCAAGCACCTTGTCGCGCGGGCTGAGATCCAGCGACTGGGTCATGAGGCCGACCACCGAGGGCTGCGAGATGGTCTGCCCGCAGGAAATCGGCAGGGGCATGTCGTCATAGGCGCGGTCAGTGAAATAGCCACGGATGAAGGGGGCGCGATCAATCTTTTCCATCGCCGTGAGCACGGCATGGTCGGTCACGCCCTTGGAGCGGAGCGCATAGAGGAACTGCATCTTGCGTTCCGCAGCATCACTCATGTGAAGGCGGCTTTCAGTGCAGAGAGCTGGTCATGGGCTGTGAGGTCGGCGCGCATCGGCGTGACGCTGATATAACCTGCAAGGTTCACCTCGGCATCGGTGCCGGGCGCAGCAGGCGCGCGCGGATCGCCGCCCCGGATCCACAGGAACCGGCGCCCCGAGGGCGACATATGCGGTTCGACCGAAAAGCTGGTGTTGTCGCGAAAGCCCTGCGGCGCAACACGGGTGCCCAGCACATCGGCAGTGGGCACGGGCGGAAAGTTCACGTTGTAAAAGGTCCGGTAGCCGGTCTGCGCGGGGGCATCGGCCATCAGGATGCGGCGGATGGTGTCGGCGCCATGGGTGGCGGCCGCCTCGAACGGATCATCCAGGGTGGTGTTGTCCGGGCCGTAATACTGCGACAGGGCGATCGAGGGTACGCCTTGCAGCGCCGCCTCCATCGCGCCACCGATGGTGCCGGAATAGAGCACGTTTTCGGCAGAATTGTTGCCCCGGTTGACGCCCGAGAGCACAAGGTCGGGGCGCACGTCCTTCATGACGTCATGCAGGCCCGCCAGCACACAATCTGCCGGGCTGCCTTCGGCGGCAAAGGTGCGTTCGCCGAGCTTCGCGATCATGGTGGGGTGGGTGTAGCTGATGCAATGGCCGACGCCGGATTGTTCGAACGCCGGGGCGACGGTCCAGACATCGCTGGGATCGGCCGTCAGTTCCAGCGCGATGCGGTGCAGCACCTTGAGGCCGGGCGCGTTGATGCCGTCGTCATTTGTGATGAGAATGCGCATGATTTCGCCTGTACTTTGATTGCACTCTGCATATGCGACAGGCGCGGGAGGGGCAAGCGATGGGGGCGCCAAATGTCTCAGCGGCGCGTCTGTGTCGCGCTGGCAAGGGCGTATTTGAGAAGAGAAGAAGCAGGGGGCGCTGTTTCAGCGTCTTTCCCCACCGCTTTGAAGGTCCTGCATCGGCAGTTCCACGCGCTTGTCTATGCAGTCAGATCGAGTTCGGAGAGGATGCGGGCCGCCTCGTCCCGGGGATGGGCGAGGGTGGTGCGATCTTCGCCCGGGAAAAAGCGCGCACGGGTGGCGGTGGCCATCGGGCGGGGGGTGGTGATCTGTACACGCGGCCCGGTGTTGACGGTTTCGGCTTGCCAGCTGCGCGCGAGGGCGATCTGCGCCGCCTTGGTGGTGCCGTAATGGCCAAAGAACTTTTCGCCGCCGCGCGGATCCTCAAAGAACAGCGCGGTGCCGGTGGTGCCCAGCAGCGGTGCGATAAAGGGGATGAGATGACCCATGGCGGTCAGGTTGATCCCGACAGATTTGGACCAGTCCTTGGCATCGATATGGTTCGCCGGGGTCAGGGGGGCCGCATGTACGGCGGCATGGGCCCAGAGCGCGATGCGTCCCCAGCGGTCAAAGACCGAGCGGCAGAGCTGTGCCATCGCCTCGGGCTTTGTGATGTCCATGGGGGCGAGCGTGGCCTGACCGCCGCGCGCCTTGATGCGGTCATCGAGGTCTTCGAGCCCGCCCACAGTGCGGGCGACGGCGACGATGTGATGGGTGTCCGACAGCGCCTCGGCCAAGGCAAAGCCGAGACCGCGCGAGGCGCCGGTGATGAGGGCAATGGGCTGTGTCATGGCGGGATGCATGGTACAGCGGCGCGGCGGGGTCAAGAGGCAGAGCGGCCCGGAGGGATCTCTGACGCGGGATTTTGCGGACCTGTGCGGGGCCGGCGCGGTGTGGGGCGGCGGTGTCAGCGACCGGGAATGCTGACCCATCTGGCGCGGCCGTTCTGTCCAAGCGCGATGCGGGTGTCGTCGATGGCATAGACCGTCTGACGCCCGACGCGATCCCCCTTGGACACGCGCGCCACACGCCCGCCGGGCAGGCGCAGCAGGGCCCTGCGCGCACCTTCGCGGCCAACGATGCCCAGAAGGATCACACGATCCAGATTGGCGCGGGTGTGTTCTGTCGCCTCTTGGGCGACGCCGGGGGGAAGGGGGGTGGTCTGTGCCATGTGGTACGGTCCTGCGGCCCATGTAGGTTTCTGACGTCTGAGCGATTACGGGGCCATCCAGCAGAGTGAAACCCCGCCGGGGCGGATCAGCGGCCAACCGGCGGGGTTGTGCCGTCAACCGGACGTTTTGCCCCGGAACGTTTCTAAAGCGATCCGCGTTGAACTTGAATCGCTTGTGCGCTGCCTGTCAGCTGCGCCTCCAACGCGAAAAGCGATGAGTGTGTTTTGGTGAAAGGCGGGACGCTCTAGACAAAGGGGCAGAGGCCATCGCGGCCAGGTGCGTCTTGGCCGAATGCATTGGCCGAAAGCGGGTTCTGTCAGGGCATCAGGTCGGTCGCGCCCTATCAGTCGCGCAGCAGGTGCGGGCGGATGTCCTTGTCTGCGGCGGCGTAGATGTCGAGCAGATCGTCAAAGGAAATTCCGTCGCTTTGGGCCTGCCCGAGCGGGCCGTCCGTCACGATCAGGCGCGGACGTTCCAGACCGCTGCCGGGGCGCAGAATGCCCTGAGCCGCATCAGGAAACAGCGGCAGGCTGTTGGCCGTGGTGGCGGTCAGTTTGGTGACCGGCGCGCCGTCTTCGGTGCTGCCGTCAAGATAGGCGTAGAAATCGGCCTGCGACACTTCGGCCCAGAGGCCGAAGAAGAAGCGTTCATTGTCGCTGCCGCGCAGGGGCAGGGCGATGACGCAGCGCAGGAAGCGCCGATCACCGAGGCGGCAGAGTTCCGACGACAGCTTGTCCTCGCCCGCGATCAGCAACTCTTCGCTGCGCGGACCGAAGGGCCAGTCATCCGGCTCTTCGAACCCTATGTCGAAAACGCCGGAAAACTGTCGCCCGCAGCAGGGGCAGGCATGGTCCGGATCGTTGAAGCGCCGCCAGCGGGCATCGAGATCCAGCAGGCTCATTCGGCTGCCGTCTTGAGCTTGAAGCCTTTCTTGATCTGGTCCGAAGGTTCGACCGGGTAATCCCCAGAAAAACAGGCATCGCAATATTGCGGCTGCTTGGGATTGCGCCCCTCTACCTCGCCCACGGCGCGGTAAAGGCCGTCGAGCGAGACAAAGCGCAGGCTGTCGACCTGCAGATGGTCGCGCATCTGTTCCTCTGTCATCGTTGCGGCCAGCAGTTTTTCGCGCTGGGGCGTGTCGACACCATAGAAACAGGGCCATGCGGTGGGGGGGGAGGCAATGCGAAAATGCACCTCTGCCGCACCGGCGTCCAGGATCATTTCTTTGATCTTGCGGGACGTGGTGCCGCGCACAACCGAATCGTCGACCAAGATCACCCGCTTGCCCTTGATCAGGGCGCGGTTGACGTTGAGCTTCAGACGCACGCCCATGTTGCGGATCTGTTCGGTGGGTTCGATGAAGGTGCGGCCCATGTACTGGTTGCGCACGATGCCCATGCCGTAGGGAATGCCGGATTCATGGGCAAAGCCGATGGCCGCCGGAGTGCCGGAATCGGGCACCGGGCAGACGAGGTCGGCGTCTACAGGCGCCTCACGCGCCAGTTCCACACCGATCTGACGGCGGGTTTCATAGACCGAGCGGTTGCCGATGATCGAATCCGGGCGCGAAAAATAGACATGTTCGAAGATGCAGAAGCGGGATTTCTGCGGACGGAACGGACGCAGGGATTCAACGCCGTGTTCAGCAGAGATCACGACCATTTCGCCTGGTTCGATTTCGCGCACATATTCCGCGCCGATGATGTCGAGCGCGCAGGTTTCCGAGCTGAGCACCCAGCCATCTGCGACCTTGCCCAGAACCAGCGGGCGCACGCCCAGCGGGTCGCGCACACCGATCAGTTTGGAGCGGGTCATGGCGACGACGCTGAACGCACCTTCGACCCGGCGCAGGGCGTCTTCCATCCGCTCGGGGATGTTGCGCTGCAAGGAACGGGCCATGAGGTGAATGATGCATTCGCTGTCGGACGAGGACTGGAAGATCGATCCGCGTTCGATCAGCTCGCGGCGCAGGGCATCGGCATTGGTGATGTTGCCGTTATGGGCAATCGCAGCGCCGCCCATGGAAAATTCGCCAAAGAAGGGCTGCACGTCGCGGATCTGTGCGCCCTTGCTGCCGGCGGTGGAGTAGCGGACATGGCCGATGGCCAGCGGGCCGGGCAATGTCTGCATAAGAGATTGAGAGGTGAAATTGTCACGCACGTAGCCGAAGCGCCGTGCGGAGTTGAAGCCGTGTTCGGCATCGTGGCTGACGATTCCGCCAGCTTCCTGTCCCCGGTGCTGCAGCGCGTGCAGGCCAAGAGCGACAAAGTTAGAGGCATCGGTGACGCCGATGACGCCGAAAATTCCGCATTCTTCCTTGAGTTTGTCATCATCGAAAGGATGGGCGGGAGGCATCTGCAAATCCAAGGGGCAGCTCCGAATCCGTTACGAGGGGTATGGGCCTCTCATAGAGGCTTGTTACCTATGTGTCACGGAACGATCTGAGCGCAAGTGCTGCAGTGCAACATTTCGTTCATGAAACGACCCGACAGCCAGATATCCCGGTGTTTTGGTCACCTTTCTCAGGCCTGGTCGGCGCTGGGGGCGTCGCAGATGCCGATCAGCCCTTCGTATTGGGTGGTGATCCAGCCGAGGGCGCGTTCCGGGTTCTGTTCTTCGATCTGCTGGGTCAGGCCAGTGAAGACTGCGGCAGAGCGGCTGTCGTCGATCATCGCCACACCTTGGGAGGTGAGCACGGTGGAATAGACAAAGAAGCCCACCGCCACCAGCAGCACGCCGCGTGCCACGCCGAACAGGAAGCCAAGCCCCTGATCGACCCCGCCAAGGGCAGAGCGCTGCACCAGCGAGGAGAACAGCGGTGTGAAGAACGACACGACAACCAGTGCCACAGTGAAGACACCCGCAAAGGCAGCGATGATGCTGAGTTCACAGCTGTCGGAGAGGAAATCACCGATCACCGGCAGTTCCTTGACCAGCGGCTGCACCTGCGGCGCAAAGAGAAAGGCGAGAAAACCCGCCGCGACCCATCCGGCGATGGCCATGAATTCACGCACGATCCCACGGGAATAGGCCAACAGCGCTGAAAGCACGATGACGGCGGCAACGATGCCATCCACTGCGGTAAAACCTTCCATCGGCCTCTTGCCTCTTTCCTTTTGTGACGCCTAGCCTGCGCCGAACAGATCGCCCACAAAGGTCGTCAAATCGCCCATTTGCTGCAGCGTCATGCCTGGGGTTGCCCCCGTCTTGCCCCCCGATGGGGCGATGGCGCTGGTGAAACCAAGTTTCTGCGCCTCTTTCAACCTGTTTTCGGTCTGGCTGACCGGTCTGAGAGCGCCGGAAAGGCTGATTTCACCGAAAACAACTGTTTCCGGCGGCAGCGACACATCTTCGCGAGCGGAAAGAAGCGCGGCGGCTACGGCAAGATCGGCTGCAGGTTCGCTGATTTTCATGCCGCCGGCCACGTTGAGGTACACATCCAGCCCCGCAAAGGGGATGCCGCAGCGCGACTCTAGCACGGCGAGAATCATCGCAAGCCGCCCGCCATCCCAGCCAACCACGGTGCGGCGCGCCTGCGAATGCGGGCTGGGCGCGACCAGTGCCTGCAATTCGCACAGCACGGGACGGGTGCCTTCGATGCCGGCAAAGACCACCGATCCGGGGCTGGGCTTGCCGCGTTCGGACAGGAACAGGGCAGAGGGGTTTGTGACCTCGGCCAGACCCGCGCCGGTCATTTCGAACACGCCGATTTCATCGGCCGGGCCAAAGCGGTTCTTGACCGCGCGCAAGATGCGGAACTGGTGGCCGCGCTCGCCCTCGAAATACAGCACCGTGTCGACCATGTGTTCGACGACGCGGGGGCCGGCGATCTGGCCGTCCTTGGTGACATGGCCCACAAGGATGACGGACATGTTGTTGCGTTTGGCGAAGGTTGTCAGTTCATGTGCGGCGGCGCGGACCTGAGAGACCGAGCCGGGGGCGGATTCGACATTGTCGGCCCACATGGTCTGGATCGAATCGATGATCACCAGATTGGGGCGTTCCTGTTCCAGCGTTGTCAGGATGTCGCGCAGATTGGTTTCGGCGGCGAGTTTCACCGGGGCATCGGCCAAGCCAAGGCGTTGGGCGCGCATGCGCACCTGTGCGCTGGCCTCTTCACCGCTGGCATAGATGACCTTGAGACCCGCACGGGCAAACATCGCGGCCGCTTGCAGCAGCAGGGTGGATTTGCCGATCCCGGGATCGCCGCCGACCAGAATGGCGGAGGAGGGCACAAGCCCGCCGCCGAGCACGCGGTCAAGTTCCGACAGGCCAGAGGCGACGCGCGGCGGGGCGGGTTCGGTGCTGGACAGATCCGACAGCGGCACGGCCTTGCCCCGGATGCCGCCGAGGGATTTCTTGGCGGGGCCGGAGGCCGAGAGCGGCACCTCTTCGGAGATGGTATTCCAGGCGCCACAGGCTTCGCAGCGCCCGGCCCATTTGGTGGTGGCGTTGCCGCAGGCGGCGCAGACGAATTTAGCAGGAGCTTTGGCCATGTCGATCTTGTGGCCCAAGGGGGCGATCACCGCAAGGGGGTGTGTTTGGCCGTGCCTGACGGGTCAGAACAGGCTTGCGATCCAGAGGCCGAGCAGGCCCAGAACCAGCGCGAGGTTGAGCCAGTCGAGTGGCCACATCCGGCGTGTGGGCACGAGGGCCGAAGTGACGAACAGCGCCGAGAGGCCCAGCAGCAGGCTGAGGCCCTGCCCATAAGCAAGCGTGCGCGCGGCGGGGCCATAGAGCGCATGAGCGGTGAGGCCAAGGGCAGGCGCAAAGGTGGTGAGGATCGCCCCGGCGCAAAACAGCGCTGTCAGCAGGGCAATCAGACGGCTGGGACCGCGCCCCACACCCGTGCGCACCAGCGCCAGCACCAGCAGCAGTTCGAGAAAGACGAAGCGTTTGACAAAGATCAGGGCGATCAGGGTCGGGCTGGGTTCGAAAAAGCTCATGCTGTGCCTTTGGTCTGCCGCAGCGTTTGCCGTGGGCTGGGACGTTGCGACGCTTTATCCCTGTTTGCGTGCTGCCCTTGAACAGGTGACAGGCGGACAGGGGATGTCACGTGACAGGCGCGTCGCCTTAGTCGATGTAGCGCCGTTCGTACCGCCCGCCAAGCGAGGTCAGGATTTCATAGCCGATGGTGCCTGCGGTTTCGGCAATCGAATCCACGCCCTGATGCACGCCCAGCAGTTCGACCATGTCGGGGACAGCGTCAAGTTCGCTTACATCCACGCAGATCAGATCCATCGAGATGCGGCCCAGGATCTTGCAGCGGGTTTCATCGGCAAAGACATAGGCCTTTGGCCCCATGGCGCGCAGGATACCGTCAGCATAGCCCGCAGCGATGGTGGCGACGCGCGTGGGGTGGCGCGCAACCCAGGTGTTGCCATAGCCGACACTTTCGCCGGCATCGACTTCGCGGGTCTGGATGACGGGGATGTGCAGATGCGCGACGGGCTGGGCATCGAGAAATGGCAGGCCGCCGTACATGCCGATCCCGGGGCGGGTCACGTCGAAATGGTAATCGGGGCCCAGCAGGATGCCGCCCGTCGCTGACAGCGACCGGGGCGCATCGATGCCGTCGGTCATCTGGCGAAAGACGTTGAGCTGGTGGGCGTTCATCGGGTGGTCAGGTTCATCGGCGCAGGCCAGATGGCTCATCACCAGTGTCGGCTGCTGGGCGAGGGCGATTTCACGCAGGGCGGACCATTCGGCGGGTTCCATGCCCAGACGGTTCATGCCTGAATCCAGCTGGATGCCGAAGGGATGACCGGGCAGGGATTCCACATGGCGCAGCATCTGGTCGATGGAATTGATCATCGGCGTCAGTTGTGCGGCCTTCAGCATCTGCGCATCCCCCGGCATATGCCCGGAAAAGACGTTGATTTCGGGGCCGGAACCGACCGCCTTGCGCAAAGCGGCACCTTCTTCGGTGAGGGCCACGAAAAAGCGGCGCACACCTTCCTTGGCCAGCATGTTCGCGACCCGCCCGGCGCCAAGGCCATAGGCGTCGGCCTTGACCACGGCGCCGGCTTCGGCGTCAGAACAGGAAGCAAGACTGCGCCAGTTGTGGCGCAGCGCGGCAAGATCGACAGTGAGGACAGATTGAACCATGGCGCCGTTTTGGCACTTTGCGATCCGGCGTCAAGCGCAAACATGGCACGGGCAGAGGCGTCGGCGGGGACATGCCTTGGGATCGGGCCTTGGGATCGGGCTTGGGATGGGGGAGGCGCGGCGGACAGGGTGGGGTTTTGTGGCGCCCGTTCGAAGGGGCGCCACAAAAGGGTCAGGACAGGATCATCGAGAAATAGCCGCCGATCAGCGCGAGCACGGTGGTGAGCGCATAGCTGACGGGATAGGGCACGGCGGCGACGGTGCTGCCGGATTCCTCCATGATTGCATTCAGGCCGGGGGTGCTGTTGCGCGCACCGGTGGCAGAGCCGTCGGCGATGACCGAATTCAGGCCAAAGACCCGGATCCCCACCCAGAAAGCGACAAGCGGCGGGATCAGCGCACCGGCAATGCCGATCAGCGCAAGCCACAGGATCGTGTCACCACCGAGGGCCGAGATGACCTTTGGCCCGACATTGGCAGAGAGCACCGCGACAAAGGCGTTCAGGCCGAAATCCTGCAGGAAGCTGCGTGCGCCTTCGTGGACCGGCCCGCCGAAATCAGGGTTGCGGCTGCGCATGTAGCTGACGCCGACACCGGCGAGGATCACCCCGGCCGAGGTGCCAAGGGCAAAGGGAATGCCCGCAATGGTGACCGTGGCGATGCCGACAAGATAGCCCACCAGCATGGCGAGCGTGAGGTAGAGCACTTCGGTCTTCATCGTGGGCAGGATCGCGCGCCCGCCGATGCGTTTCGCGACCGCCTGTATCGCCGCATCCGGCCCGGTCAGGCGCAGCACATCGCCAAAGCGCAGATCGCTTTTCGGCCCCAGCGGCAGTTCGTTGCCCGCACGGAACAGCGCGCGCACGGTGACGCCGCCCGCGCCGATATGGGGCAGATCGGACAGGGAGGTGCCGCTGATGTCATGCGCACCGACATGGACCTCTGCCACCTCCATCGGGACGCTGCGGGCCAGTGGGTTGTCGGATTCAGGGCCGATGAGCGATCCATCGGTGAAGATCAGGTCATGCACATCCCCCCGCAGTGTCAGGATGTCATCGCGCTGCACCTTTGGATCGTCGGATAGGGGAACAATCGCGCCGTCGCGCAGCAGGCGCAGGATCGGCGCCTCTGGATGCAGTTTGGCAAGTTCCGAGACGCTGTGCCCGATGAAGCCGTCATGGCTGACCACATAGGCGCGCAGTTCAAACGCCGAAGGGGACCAGTCCAGCGCGCCGGGCGCACCGGGCACGGGATGGGTGGCACCACCGCTGTAGGCGGCTTCGGCCAGTTTGGCATCGGCCTTGGCGTCAAAGCCGAAGATGCGCGGCAGATAGCGGATCAGCAGGATGATCCCGACGGTCGAGAGCACATAGCTGATCGCATAGGCGGCGGCCATGTTGGCGCCGACCTCCTCGGCCGTTATGCCGGCGGGCGGGGTATAGGCGCCGCTGCTCAGCGCGCCCTGACCGACGCCCAGAATGGCAGTGATCGTGTAACTGCCCGAAATCAGCCCGGTGGCATAGCCCGGCGCAAGGCCGATGAGTTTGGCTCCGAAAAAGCAGATCACCCAGTTCAGAGACCAGACGATCAGCCCGATGCAGACAAAGGCAAGACCGCCCTTGCGCAGCCCGGAAAAGAACTGCGGCCCGACCTTGAGCCCGAGCGCATACATGAACAGCAGCAGCATGAAGGACGACAGGATGCTGGGGATCGCATAGGTGATGCCATAAGCCGCCTCTGCGGTCATCGACAGCAGCACCCCCACCAGCAGCGTCCCGGCAGTGGAGCCGAGCGAGATCGTCTTGAAACTGAACGAGCCGATCAGCGTGCCCAGAGCCAGCGACAGCAGCACGAAGGCGATGGGCTGATTGTCGAGCAGCTGAAAGAAGCCGTGCAGGCCGGCCTCTGTCACTGGCTGGATGCGATCAAAGATCTGCCCGATGACAGAGGGATCTGCCGTTTGCGCCTGCGCGGGCCCTGCCAGGAGCAGAGTTGTTCCCGCCAGGACCAGAGTTGTTCCGGCAAGGACCCGCGCGGATGCGCAGGGCCGCCGGAGCGTGCGTGCCTTACCCATGGTGAAAGCCCGGTTTCGCTGTCGAATGCACAACCGGGTTGGTTTTGAGGTGTTCGATGGCGCGCTTGAGATCCGCGAGCAGCAGTTGCACCAGATCATGGGTCACGCCGTGGCGGATCAGGATGCGCTGTACGACAGTTTCTGCGCGGTTCGACGGCAGCGGATAGGAGGCGATCTGCCAGCCGCGCATCCGCACCCGTTCGGAGAGGTCATAAAGGGTAAAGCCGTGATCGCCGGGGCTCAGCTTGTAGGCGACGGCGGGAAGGCCGCCATGTCCGTCATAGACCATTTCGAAACAGTCGAATTTGGCCAGTTCGGCCCCCAGCCATTGCGCGGTGTCCGAACAGGCTTGCTGCACGGCCGTATAGCCGGCGCGGCCCAGCCGCAGGAAGTTGTAATACTGTGCAATGATCTCTCCTCCGGGGCGGGAGAAGTTGAGCGCGAAGGTCGGCATGTTGCCACCGAGGTAGTCGACGTAAAAGATCAGCTCTTCGGGCAGATCCGCCTTTGTCGCCCAGATGACCCAGCCCACACCCAGAGGCGCCAGACCGTATTTGTGCCCAGAAGCATTGATCGAGCGGACGCGGTCAATCTGGAAATCCCAGACAAGGTCGCGCTGGATGAAGGGGGCGATGAACCCGCCCGAGGCGGCATCGACATGGATCGGAATATCGAGCCCGAGGTCGCGTTCCATGGAGTCGAGTTCGCGCGCCAGCGCCTCGACCGGTTCATAGATGCCGGTGAAGGTGACGCCCAGTGTGGCCACAACGCCGATGGTGTTTTCGTCGCAATATTTGCGCAGATCTTCGGGGCGCAGGCCGAGGGCGTCGCCCTCAAGCGGGACCTCGCGGATTTCGACGTCAAAGTAGCGGGCGAATTTCTTCCAGCAGATCTGCACCGGGCCGGTGACGATATTGGGTTTGCTGAAGTCCTTGCCTGCCGCCTCGCGCCGTTTGCGCCAGGCCCATTTGAAGGCCAGCCCCCCCAGCATCGCCGCCTCGCTTGATCCGGTGGTCGAACAGCCGACCGTGTCCCAGGATTTGTTGGCATGCCACAGATCGGCAAGGATATGGACGCAGCGGTTTTCCAGTTCTGCGGTCTGGGGATATTCGTCCTTGTCGATCATGTTCTTGTCGACGGCGTCGGTCATCAGCTGCTTGACCTCATCCTCGACCCAAGTGGTGCAGAAGGTCGCAAGGTTCTGTCGGGCATTGCCGTCCAGCAGAAGTTCATCACGCACCAGCGCATAGGCGGCACGCGGTTCGGTGCGCCCTTCGGGCAGGCGGTATTTCGGCAGGGTCCCGGCAGAGGCGTCGGTTGCGTAGATGTCACGCAAGCTCGACTGGTCGTTGGAATCGACGGAATGAATGGCCAAGGGGCTGGTCCTTTGTGGGGGATTTCCGGCGCAGGGCAGGCAGACCCTGCGCGTTAATGTCACCCTATGCCCTGTGCGTCGGGATCAAGCTGATCCGTGTTAGCGCGCGTCGGTTTCTATGCATGTTGCAGGCAAAACCCCTGTTTTGGCTGGATGAATCATCCGTAACCCTGCCAGGAAACGCAAAAGGCCGCCCGGGGGGCGGCCTGTGCATCTGGTCGGGAGGCTGCAGTCAGCTGTCGGTCTGCTCGGCCTTTGTCGGGGCGGGCAGCGCGGGATTGCCGGTCGGCACCGGGCCACGGCCCTTGCCGGAAAGCGGATCTTCCTGACGCTGAACCGAGCCTTCGAAATGGGCGCCGGATTCGATGGCGATGGTTTTGTGGATGATGTCGCCCTCGACCCGCGCGGTCGCGGTCAGGCGGACCTTGAGGCCGCGCACACGACCCACGATGCGGCCGTTGATCACAACGTCATCTGCGGTCACTTCACCCTTGATGGTGGCGGTTTCGCCGATGGTCAGCAGATGGGCGCGAATGTCGCCTTCGACCGTGCCTTCGACCTGAATGTCGCCGGTGGTCTTGAGATTGCCGGTGATGTGCAGATCACTGGACAGAACGGAGGCCGGCGGTTTGGCCTTGGGCGCGGAAGGCTTGAAATCGCTGGGCGAGGAGCGGGGCATCTCTGGGGCTGACGGTTTTGCGTTCTCGTCGGCCTTGGGGCCGGGTTCGTTGATCTTGCTTTTAGAAAACATCGTTTGCAGCCTTGATATAGATCATAGGATTGACGGCTTCGCCGCCGACGCGCACCTCGTAGTGCAAATGCGTGCCGGTGGAACGTCCTGTATTGCCCATATCACCGATCCGCTCGCCGCGCGAGACCCTTTGGCCGACCTTGACACGGATTTTCGACTGGTGGGCATAGCGCGTCTCGATCCCGAATTCATGCTGGATCTTGACCAGCCGACCGTACCCCGACATCCAGCCCGCATAGGTCACGACGCCATCTGCCGTTGCATAGATCGGCGTGCCCTGCGGTGCCGCGAAATCGGTGCCCGCATGCAGGCGGCCCCAGCGATAGCCGAAACCCGAGGTGAAGCGGAACGCATCTTTGAGCGGCGTTGCAAACGGCGCCTTTTGCGCGGCGATGCGGTAGAGGTTGAGGCGATCCATCTCGCCCAGAATCCTGTTGGCGCGCTCTGCATCAGCAGAGGGGGCCATGCCGCGTGTGGACAGGGACATCGGGATCAACGGGCCACCTTGGCCGGAATAGCCGCGACGCACCTCTTTGAGGATGCGGTCGGGATCCATGCCGGCGGCGGTGAACATCTTGTCCAGCGGTTTGACCGAAACGGTCATCGCCTCTTCGAGTTGGCGGAAGATGGTGTCGTTCTTTTCTTCCATCAGGCGGATTTCAGAGGCCATTTCATCAGCGCGCACGATGGCATCCTGTGCATCGGCCACGACCTGATCGCGTTCGGCGGCGGTGCGGGCCAGCGCATCGGCAAGGAAATCCATCGTGCTGTCGGTTTCTTCGGACATTTCGCTGGCGAGTTCGGTGGCACCGTCAGCCTGCAGCGCGGCCATCTTCTTGGTCAGTTCGGCGCGCTTTTTCATCGTATCGCGCAGGGTGGCCTGCACCACCTCGATCCCGGTTTCCATCTCGTTGCGGCGGGTTTCGGAATCGAGCAGTTGCGACTGCATGATCGAGACCTGTTCCAGCGCGGTGTTGAAGCGGTCCTGGGCGGTCAGCGCTTCGGCGGCGCGCACATCGCGTTCCCTGCTGAGATCGTTCAGGCGCTGCTGGTAGGTCTGCTGGTCGCGCTTGGCCTGCTCGCGGAAATTGCCGGCACCTATGCTGTCCATCAGCAGGATGGCGGTGGCAACGATGGTCCAGCCAATCAGCAGGGTGCCGCCTGCAAATACGATGGCCTGTGTCCCGGATTTGAGC
The DNA here is from genome assembly GCF_002760615.1 of Puniceibacterium antarcticum. Lineage (GTDB taxonomy): Bacteria > Pseudomonadota > Alphaproteobacteria > Rhodobacterales > Rhodobacteraceae > Puniceibacterium > Puniceibacterium antarcticum. Next base: position 14,617 of record NZ_AWWI01000063.1, read on the forward strand.
CGGATAAACCTGGTGTCAGTGTCAGACCGCAGAAAAAGCCGACGTTCTGGAAAGCGGCGCTCTAGCAGCGCATGAGTTCTGATCGCGAAACGCGTTCTCAACAGTTCTTTCCTTTTCCTGCCCCTGGGTCGGCATGCGGTTCCCCGTCCGCCGCCTTGAATTGCGGGTTATCCCCAGATCGTTAATTTTTCAACGTTTTTGAACTAACGATTCGGAAGGGGCGGCGCAAAATCGCCAGAGTGGCGAAAATCCGCCTATCCCAAGGGGTTCGTTGGAACCTAGCCCTCGGCCGGTTCGGTGAGGGGCCAATAGAAGTCAGGGGGGAGGCCTGCCTCGGCGCGCTTTTCCTCGTTGAAGGGCGGTTTGAGAAAACCGTGAAAGTGAGTGCGCACGAGAGTGTGAAAGACCGGCTTCGGGTCCGCATTGTCCCGCCCGCACAGGAAGTGAAACCATTTGGAGCCATAGGCCACATGGCTGACCTCTTCGCTGTAGATTGTTTCCAGCGCCTCGACCGTCCGGGTCGCACCGACCTTGCGAAAAATCTCGATCATGCCGGGTGTCACGTCGAGCCCGCGCGCCTCCAGCACCATGGGCACGACGGCCAGACGGGCATGCAGATCATGTGCGGTGTCTTCGGCGGCCCGCCACATGCCCGCATGGGCAGGCAAGGCGCCATAAAAGCTGCCCTCTGCCTCAAGACAGTCGCACAACAGATTGAAATGCTTTGATTCCTCATCTGCGGCTTTGACCCAGTCGTCATAGAATCCGGGTGGCATCGGGATGTGCGAAAAACGCGCGATGATGTCCCAATGCAGATCGACGGCGTTGAGTTCGATATGCGCAACCGCATGCAGCAGCGCGATGCGGCCCTGTGGGCTGCCGGGTCGGCGCCTGGGCATGTCGCGCGGGCTGAGCAGTTCGGGTGCGTCAGGGCGCGCGGGCTGCGGCGGCGGTTTGGCATGGCCGATGTCGGGCAGTTCGCCATGGGCGCGGGCCGCAAACCACTGCGCCGCATGGGCCCGCGACAGAGCAGCCTTGGCACGCCCGTCGGCGGTGGCCAGAACGGCCACCGCCCTGTCGCTGAGGGTCATATCGGGCTGGCTCACAGAGCCTTGACCGCCGCCAGCACGTCTTCGGCATGGCCGGGAACCTTTACCTTTGGCCAGCTTTTGGCAATCTCGCCATGGGCGTCGATCAGGAAGGTCGACCGCTCGATCCCCATGAATGTCTTGCCGTACATGGATTTCTCTTTCCAGACGCCGAACTTTTCGCAGACATCCGAGTTTTCATCCGAGAGCAGCGGCACGGTTAGGTCCTTTTTCGCCATGAATTTGTCGTGGCTGGCGATGCTGTCCTTGGAAATGCCGTAGACCTTGACGCCAAGCGCGTTGAATTCCGGCAGAAGGGCGGAAAAGGCTTCGTTCTCTATCGTGCAGCCCGACGTGTCGTCGCGTGGGTAGAAAAACAGCACAATCGGCGACGGGCGCATGCTGGAAAGCGTGATTTCACCGCCGCCGGTGACGGGCAGGGTGAAGTCGGGGGCGGATTGCTGCGTATCGGACATGGAGAGCTCCTTTGGAGTGTTTTGATTTAGCGGCGTTTCGTCATAGAACGCTGAAATGGCTTACAGGGGGCAGTATAACGCGATGAGACCAGGCTTCCAGTGACAGTGCCACAAACTTCGAACCAGGACACACCGATGCAGGACGGGCCGATGCAGGACGGGCCGATGCAGGACGGGCCGGTGCAGGGGCCGCGCCCCCGGCGGACGCGCCGACGCAAGGCCGGGCTGTGGATGCTGCTGTCGCTGAGCCTGTTCATGGCCGCCAGTGCCGTGGCAATCTGGGCGGTCATCGGGCGACCGCTGACGGTTCCCGACTGGCTGCACGCGCGCATCGAGGCGCGGCTGGCCGAGGCGGTGCCGGATTTGCAGATCCGGTTTGGCGCAATCAATCTGCTGGTGCAGCGCACCGGGCTTGCACAGGTCACGCTGCAGGATGTGCGCATCGCGACGGCGGGCGGTGTGCCGATTGCCGAGCTGAGCCAGGTCAGCGCCGGGTTCCGGCCCGGCCCATTGCTGCGCGGCGATGTGCAGGTGAGAGAGGCGCAGGTGTCCGGCGTTTTTGTGACCCTGCGCCGCGATGCGCAGGGCCGTCTTGGTCTGGCTCTGGGGCCGGCATTTCAGCAGGGTGCGGGCCTGCCGGATCTTCCGACACTGATTGCGCAGGTGGATGATGCGGTGAGGCGCCCGCTGCTGGATGCGCTGCGCCGTGTCGAGGTGGACGCCCTGACCGTGCGGCTGGATGACGATCGTGCGCATCGCGGCTGGACAGCAGATGGCGGGCGGTTGCAGATTACGCGCGAAGGCGGTGTGCTGCGGCTGACGGCAGGGCTGGCCGTGCTGGGCCGGGGGGATACGGCGGCGACGCTGCAGCTGAACGCCGAAAGCGATATCGGGCGCAACGATCTGACCTTTGGCTTTGCGCTGAGCGATCTTAAATCCGAGGATATCGCGATGCAAAGCCCGGCGCTGGCCTGGCTGCGTGCGCTGCAGGCGCCGATTTCCGGCGCGCTGCGCGGTTCTTTCACGACCGATGGCGGATTGGGCACGCTGAACGCCACACTGCAGATCGGCGCAGGGGTGCTGCAGCCCAATCCGCGCACCAAGCCGATTCCGTTCAGCAGTGCGCGCACCTATTTCAGCTATGATCCGGCGGCGGCGCAACTGACCTTTAATGAGATTTCCGTCGACAGCGCCGTGGGGCAGGCCACCGCCGACGGCACGGCGGTGATCGAGGGGCTGGAGAGCGGCTGGCCGCGCGCCATGCTGGGTCAGTTCAACCTGTCTCGGATGGTGGCCAACCCGGGAAATCTGTTTGCAGAGCCGCTTCAGCTGACCCGGGCCGAGACGGATTTCCGTCTGGAGCTGGACCCTTTCCGGCTGTCGGTCGGGCGGCTGCGGGTCGAGGGCACGCAAGAGCCGATCTATCTGCGCGGATCGCTGACTGCGGGCGAAGAAGGTTGGGATCTGTCGCTGGACGGGCAGGTCGCGCAAAGCACGGCCAAGGAAGTCGCGCAATACTGGCCACCGGTTCTGGCGCCTGAGACGCGTGGCTGGTTCCTGGACCATGTGATCACAGGGGATGTGCGCGACGCGCAGTTTGCCCTGCGCAGCGAGAAGGGGGAAAAGCCGTCGCTCTACCTCGACTTTGCGTTTGAGGACGCGACATCGCTGTTCGCACGCACCATGCCGCCGGTCACGGGGGGCGCGGGGCAGTTCACGCTGATCGACAACCGCCTGTCGGTGATGGTGGAAAAGGGCACGGTGACCCCGCCCGAAGGTGGCCCGATCGATGTGTCGGGCACGAGCTTTGCAATCAGCGATACCCGGGTCAAGCCGCCGCGCGGGCGGGTTGGCCTGCAGGCCGAGGGTGCGATCACCGCCGCGCTGTCGCTTCTGGATCAGGAGCCGCTAGAGATTCTGCAGAAGGTCGGCAAGCCGGTGACGATGTCCGCGGGCAGTGCCAAGGCCAGCGGTTATCTGGAACTGCCGATGAAGAAGGGGCTGAAGCTTGCGGATCTGCAATTCGACATTCAGGCCGATCTGCGCGATCTGGCCAGCGACGCGGTGGTCCCGGGCCATCCGGTGACCGCAGAGGCGCTGAGCCTGTCGGTGCAGCCCGATCAGCTGAAGATTTCGGGTGATGCGCTGGTGCAGGGGGTGCCGTTTTCGGGCAGCTGGACCCAGCCGCTGGGGGTGCCGGATGCGCCGAGCCAGGTGGTGGGGCAGGTCACGCTGAGCAATGAGGCCGCGCGCAGCTTTGGCGTGGATCTGCCGGACGGGCTGGTCAGCGGGCAGGGCCCGGGGGCGCTGACGCTGGACATCGCCCCCGGAAAGGCGCCGGAATTCCGGCTGACCTCGACCCTGTCCGGGCTGGGTCTGTCGGTGCCGGCCTTGGGTTGGGGGTTGTCGCGGGCGGGCACGGGCCGTTTCGAGGTGTCCGGTGCGCTGGCGGCAGTGCCCGAGGTGCGCCGGCTTGCGCTGGATGCGCCGGGGTTGCGGGCCGAGGGGCGCGTGGTGCTGAACAGTGACGGGTCGCTGAACCGCATCCCGTTTTCGCGGGTCCGCGCCGGGGGCTGGATCGATGCGCCCGTCACGCTGAGCGCGCGGGGCCGGGGGGAGGCTCCCGCCGTCACAGTGTCGGGGGGCACCCTGGATCTGCGCGCGCTGCCCGGCAATCTTGACGGGACTGGCGACGGATCGGCGGGGGGGGGGGGGCCGCGCAGGTCACGGTGACCGAGGGCATCACACTGAGCGAGTTCGCGGGCCGCTTCACCTCTCAGGGTGGGTTTCGAGGAGAATTCAATGCGATGGCGGGGCCCAAGGCGCCGATTGCGGGGCAGATCGCCCCCCGCGACGGGGGCAGTGCCGTGCTGATCACCGCACCGAACGCCGGCACGGTTCTGGCGGGGACCGGCCTGCTGAAGACCGTCAAGGGCGGCGCCATGAGCCTGAGCCTGATGCCCGTGCCGGGGGCGACGGGAACCTATGACGGCAAGCTGGATATCCGCGAGGTGCGGTTGCAGAACGCTCCGGTGATCGGATCGCTTTTAGATGCGATCAGCATCGTCGGCCTGCTGGACCAGTTGAACGGCGTGGGAATCTACTTCAGCAACGTTGATGCCGATTTCAGGCTTACGCCTCAACAGCTTGTCCTGCGCAGTTCAAGTGCCGTGGGACCGTCTATGGGGATTTCTCTGGATGGGTATTTCAATCTTGCCAGTCAGGTACTGGACATGCAGGGCGTCGTGTCGCCGATCTATATCCTGAACGGGATCGGGTCGCTGTTCAGCCGTAGGGGCGAAGGCCTGATCGGGTTCAACTTTACCGTCGAGGGGCAGACCAGCGCGCCAAGGGTTGCGGTCAACCCGCTTTCGGTGTTCACCCCGGGCATGTTTCGCGACATCTTTCGCCGCGCTCCGCCTGATCCGGGGCAGCCGTCGCAATAGCCACATCAGACCAGCAGGCCCGCCCATGAAGCTACAGGATTTCGATTTCGATCTGCCCGAACGGCTGATCGCCACCCGGCCCGCGAGCCCGCGTTCTTCGGCGCGGCTGCTGGTGGCCGAAGGGGATGTGATGAGCGATGCGGTGGTCAGCGATCTGACCCGCTGGCTGCGCCCCGGTGACCGGCTGGTGCTGAACGACACGCGGGTTATCCCCGCGCGCTTGTCCGGTCTGCGCCGCCGCGCCGGGCCAGAGGGGGAGACGGAGTCGCGCATCGAGGTGACATTGCTGGAGCCGCGCGCGAACGGCTGCTGGGCCGCGCTGCTCAAACCGCTCAAGCGTATCCGCGACGGCGAGGTCATCACCTTTTCCGATGCCCTGTCCGCCACGCTGGTTGCGCGGGCGGATGGTCAGGGGCTCTTACGCTTCAACCTTATGGGCGAGGATTTTGACGCCGCTCTGGCCGAGGCCGGGGCGATGCCGCTGCCGCCCTATATCGCCGCCCGCCGCCCGGCGGATGCCCGCGACAAGGAGGATTATCAGACGGTCTGGGCGCGCAACCCCGGCGCCGTTGCTGCGCCGACGGCGTCGCTTCATTTCGACGCGGCGCTGCTCGCGGCGCTGGAGCAGCACGGCGTCACCTTCACCCATGTCACGTTGCATGTGGGCGCTGGAACGTTCCTGCCCGTCAAGGTCGAGGATGTGACCACCCACAAGATGCATGCCGAATGGGGCGAGGTGTCCGTGCAGGCCGCCCAGGAGATTCTGGCGACCAAGGCTGCAGGCGGGCGGATCATCCCCGTGGGCACCACCGCGCTGCGCCTGATCGAGACAGCGGCGCGCGACGGGTTCGGCCCCTGGCGGGGCGAGACGGATATCTTTATCTACCCGGGATTCGAGTTCCGCATGGCGGATGCGCTGATGACCAATTTCCACCTGCCGAAATCGACGCTGATGATGCTGGTTTCGGCGCTGATGGGTGCCGAGCGGATCCGGGACATCTATGCCCATGCCATTGCAGAGGAGTACCGCTTCTTTTCCTATGGTGATGCGTCGCTGCTGCTGCCCGCCCGCGCCTAATGGCTTTGTCGGCATCTCCTTGCCGGTATTGGGGGACTGACGCCGGTGGGGTCATTGACACCAGAGGCCACAGACGTGAAGACGCCCCCAAATGTCGTTGGCAAGCGGGATTTTAACAGGTGAGGTCCTAGGGTAAGCTTTACACCCCGCCGAAGGAATTGGAGAGCACTATGCTGCAAGTTCTGAGAAGCTCCTGGGCATTGCTGCTGGGAATGCTGCTGCTGATGCTCGGCAATGGTCTGCAAGGGTCGCTTCTGGGGGTGCGCGGCGGGGCCGAAGGGTTTTCCGCCTTTCAGATGTCGGTTGTCATGTCGGCCTATTTCCTTGGCTTCCTGTTTGCATCTCGCCTGACGCCGGCCATGATCCGCCGCGTTGGTCATGTGCGGGTCTTTGCGGCGCTGGGATCGTTCATTTCCGCCGTCATCATCCTGTATCCCGCCTGGCCCAACCCTTGGGTCTGGGCTGTGGGACGTGTGGCCATCGGGTTCTGTTTCTGCGGCGTCTATGTGACGGCGGAAAGCTGGCTGAACAATGCGGCGAGCAATGAAAACCGGGGTCAGGCGCTGTCACTTTACATGATCGTGCAGACCGTGGGGATTATCGCCGCACAGGGCCTGCTGCTGATTCCCGATCCCAGCGGTTTCCTGCTGTTCGTGATCCCGTCGGTGCTGGTTTCCATCGCCTTTGCACCGATCCTGCTGTCGATCAGCCCGACCCCGGCGTTTGAGACGACCAAGGGGATGAGCTTGATCCAGCTCTATCACACCTCTCCGCTGGGGTGCGTCGGCATGTTTCTGCTGGGCGGCGTGTTTGCAGCACAGTTCGGCATGTCCGCCGTCTACGGCACAGAAGCGGGGCTGACGCTGCCGCAGATCTCACTTTTCGTGTCGTCCTTCTATGTGGGCGCAATGCTGATGCAATATCCGCTGGGCTATCTGTCCGACCGGATGGACCGGCGGCGTCTGGTGACGATCATCGCCGCCGTGGGCGGTGCTGCGGCGCTTGCCGCGGTCATGGTTGAGGATCATTTTTACGTGCTGCTCTGCGCGGCCTTCCTGATCGGGGGCGCGTCCAATCCGCTTTATTCGCTGCTGGCGGCCTATACCAACGACTTCCTTGCGACAGAGGATATGGCAAGTGCCTCGGCGGGGCTGCTGTTCATCAACGGGCTTGGGGCAATTTCGGGCCCGCTGATCACCGGCTGGGTGATGCAGCAGGTCGGCCCGTCTGGGTATTTCATGCTGATCGCGGCGCTGATGATCACGCTGACCTTTTATGCGCTTTACCGCATGACGCGCCGTCCGGCGCCTGCGGTCGAAACGACCGGTGTCATGCCGCCGCTGTCGCCGACAGGGTCGCCCATCGCGATGGCCGTGGCGCAGGAATATGCCATCGAACAGGCCGAGGCGGCCGAAGAGGAACGGGATGCGGCAGAAGAAGCCCGGGATGCGGCGGCCTGAAGCCGCGGGAACGGGAAATGGTGTTATTTTGACATGAAAAGTGACTGTCCAAGCGCAGGTTTGCAAAGGTAACCTTCTTGGATTGTTGGCGCAGAGGTGCAGGAGGAGGTCCAAAGTGACGCCCGAACAGATATTGGAATTCTGGCTCGACGAAGTCGGGGAAAGCGGTTGGTACAAGAGCGATCCAGAGCTGGACGCCACGGTGCGCAGCCGGTTCGACGAAACCTGGCGCAGCGCGATGGAGGGCAGGTATGGCTTTTGGCTGACCTATCCGGCTGGCGCACTGGCCTATCTTGTGTTGTTGGATCAGTTCCCACGCAACATGTTTCGCGGATCCGGGGAAAGCTTTGCCTCGGACAGCGTGGCGCTTGCGGTGGCGAAGCAGTCGATCAGCCGGGGCTGGGATCTGAAGATCGACGAACCGGCGCGGCAGTTCTTTTATCTGCCGCTGATGCATTCCGAAAACCTGAGCGATCAGGATCGCTGCATCCGCCTGATGCACGAACGCATGCCGAATGCGGGCGGTGACAACCTGCTGCACGCCCGTGCCCATCGCGAGGTGATCCGCCAGTTCGGTCGATTCCCGACCCGCAACGAAGCGCTGTCGCGCGGACTGACCCGCAATGAGCAGGCCTATGTGGCCTCGGGTGGATACGGCCGCACGGTACGTGAGCTGCAGGAAACGGCCTGAACCGCTGCCTGAACAGACGTCAGCATCGCGCGCTGTCGATCAGCTGTGCAAAACAACAAGCCCGGGGCGATGCGCGCGTTGTCCCGGTTTTGCGGTGCGGCTGATGTCCGGTTGGACGCGACGCCATGGACACTGGGATTGTCTTGGCCAGCATTACCGCCACGGCATGACTGCCGCCGGGTATTTTCACGCCGTTTTATGTTTTTTTTCTTTCCGGATTCGCAGGGCAAGATGCGGGGCTGGAGTGGGGTCTGACCGCAGGGTGCAGGGTGGTTCAGCGCATCCGTGCGAAAAAATCCGAAACGCGCGGTTGCAGCCAGTTCCAGAGATTTGGCGCGCCATTGGATATCTTTGATCCGACGCGTGCCACCATCGCATCATAGGATACGTTATAGGTGATCCAGGATCCGCCGTTCGAGGCGAGGTTCTGGTTGGGCGGCTGGAAGCGGTCAATCGATTTTGCAAAGCGGGCGTCGGGGGTTTCATTCGCTTCGAATTCATCCCAGAGCGCGCGCATCGCATTGCCCTGATCGCCGGGCAAGAGGCCAAACAGCCGCGTGGCGGCGGCGCTTTCCTTGGCTTCGAGAGCCGCTGTGTCGTGATCGCCAAAAACCGGCGCGTCGCCTGCATCAATCTCGACCAGATCGTGCAGCAAGAGCATGCGGATCACCCGGCTGGCATCAACGCCTTTGGGGGCATGTTCCGCCAGCACCAGCGCATAAAGCGCCACATGCCAGCTGTGTTCAGCGGAATTTTCCGGGCGGGATCCATCCGCGAGGGTGGTGGCGCGGCTGACCGACTTGAGCCGGTCAGCTTCGTTGAGAAAGGCCATCTGGGCGGTGATACGATCCGCAGAGCTCATCTGGCGCCTCTGTTCTGCAGCCGCTGATATCAGCGGGTTGATTCGGTCAGGCGGCGTTTGACGTAATCGGTCACTGTACCGATCATCGTGCCCATATGCGGCTCTTCAAAGAAGTGGCCTGATCCTTCGATCTGTTCATGGGTGACGGTGATGCCCTTCTGTTCCTTGAGTTTTCCCACCAGCGTGCGGGTGTCCGCTGGCGGTGCCACGCGGTCATTGGTGCCGTTGATGATCAGCCCAGAAGCCGGGCAGGGTGCCAGGAAGGAAAAGTCATACATGTTGGCGGGCGGGCTTGCCGAAACGAATCCGGTGATTTCCGGCCGACGCATGAGCAGCTGCATTCCAATCCAGGCGCCGAACGAAAAACCGGCGACCCAGCAATGTTTGGAATTGTTGTTCATCGACTGCAGATAGTCGAGCGCCGATGCGGCGTCGGACAGCTCGCCCACACCCTGATCATATTCGCCCTGGCTGCGCCCGACACCACGGAAATTGAACCGCAGCACGGTGAAGCCCATGTTGTAAAAGGCATAATGCAGGTTATAGACAACCTTGTTGTTCATCGTGCCGCCAAATTGCGGGTGCGGGTGCAGCACGATTGCAATCGGGGCGTCACGATCTTTTTGCGGATGATAGCGGCCTTCGAGGCGGCCTTCGGGTCCTGGAAAAATGACCTCGGGCATGGGGCAGGTAAGCTCCTTAACAGTGCCGGGAATTCTTGACGAATTCTCTCAAGCACCTTAGAACGGTTCTAAATCCGGGTTGTTCCGGGATGCGCATCCGAGGCAGATAGGCCCAGATGCGGCCAAGGTCAATCGGTCGCATCGGCGGGCGCGTTTTGTCGCCCGGGTATGTGGTTAGAAAAAGGGAGCGGGCCGTGAAGCTGAGTACCAAGGGACGATATGCGATGGCAGCGCTGGTGGACATCGCACTGCAGCCCAAGGGGGACCTTGTGACGCTGAGCGATATCGCGCGGCGGCAGGACATTTCGTTGCCCTATCTTGAGCAGCTTTTCGTCAAGCTGCGGCGCGCCAAGCTTGTCGCGTCGGTGCGGGGTCCGGGGGGAGGCTATCGGCTGGCCAGGGCGACGCAGGAGATCCGCGTGGTCGATATTCTGGCGGCGGTCGACGAGTCGGTGGATGCCATGCACAAGGGTGCAGGCGTCTCTGGCGGCTTGTCGGGCAGCCGCGCGCAATCGCTGAGCAACCGGCTGTGGCAGGGGTTGTCGGCGCATGTTTACGTTTTCCTGCACCAGACGCGACTGTCGGATGTGGTGGAAAACGCCCTTGTGCCCTGTCCGGCGGTGCCGGGTCTGTTCGCTGTGGTGGATGACGTTGTGGATGAAGAGGCATGATCGCTGGCGCGATACGAGAGACGCTGTCTCTCGTGCTCTCTGGGATATTTTTGGACAGATGAAGGGGGCGTGGCGGTGAGCAGGGTCTATCTCGACTGGAATGCCACGGCACCGTTGCGCGCCGAGGCGCGCGCGGCGATGATTGCGGCGATGGATGTCGCGGGCAATCCGTCCTCGGTCCATGCCGAGGGGCGCGGCGCGAAATCGCTGGTCGAGGCGGCGCGTGCGCAGGTCGCGGCGGCGTTTGGCGCGGATGGGGCGGATGTGATCTTTGTCTCTGGCGCGACGGAGGCGGCGGCGCTGGCTTGCGCGGGGCGCGGGCTGCAGGGTGCGGATGTGGAGCATGACGCGGTTGTGGCCTGGGTCGATCCGGTCTTGCCAGTGGACAAAAATGGCGTGGTCAGCGTGACTGATCCGGCGCTGTCGGTGTTGCAGGCGGCGAATTCCGAGACCGGCGTGGTGCAGGATCTGCCCACGGGTCTGGCCGTGATCGATGCGACGCAGGTCTTTGGCAAGCTGCCCTTTGCCTTTAACTGGGCGAACTGCCAGATGGCGCTGATTTCGGCGCACAAGCTGGGTGGGCCCAAGGGGATTGGCGCGCTGGTTGTCAAGCGCGGCACAGATCTTGCCGCGCAGATCCGGGGCGGCGGGCAGGAAATGGGCCGCCGGTCGGGGACCGAAAATGTCATCGGGATTGCCGGATTTGGCGCGGCCGCGGCGGCCGCGGCCGCGGATCTGGACGCCGGTGTCTGGGACCGGGTGGGCGAACTTAGAAATATTCTAGAAAAGACCATTGCGGCTGGCGCAGGGGAGACTATTTTTGTCGGGAATGCTGTGCGTCGTTTGCCGAACACCTGCTGTCTGGCCGTGCCGGGCTGGAAGGGCGAGACGCAGGTGATGCAGATGGACCTTGCCGGTTTCGCGGTCAGTGCCGGCAGCGCCTGTTCCAGTGGTAAGGTGCGTTCAAGCCGGGTGCTGCGGGCGATGGGATATGACGAGGCAACGGCGAGCGGTGCAATCCGTGTCAGTCTGGGGCCGCAGACGACGCAGGACGATGTGATGCGCTTTGCCGAGGCATGGCTGCGTCACCACGACAAATTCCGCGCGCGGGCCGCGTGAGACAAGACACAGGCGCAGCTGCGCCACAAAAACGAAATTCGCGCGGACCGCGTGACCAACACGAAAGAGAGGTCTGACATGACAGCTTTGGACAATCCGACACGCGACAGCGATGTCATCGTCAAGGACGGCGTCGATCAGGAGACCGTGGACAAGGTCCAGCAGGTCGGTGGCAAATACAAATACGGCTGGAACACCGATATCGAGATGGATTATGCGCCCAAGGGCCTGTCCCCCGATATCGTCAAGCTGATTTCCAAGAACAACGACGAGCCGGAATGGATGACCGAATGGCGCATGGGCGCCTATGAGCGCTGGCTCAAGATGAAAGAGCCCAACTGGGCGATGGTCGACTATCCGCAGATAGATTTTCAGGACCAGTATTACTATGCCCGCCCCAAGAGCATGGCGGAAAAGCCCAAGTCGCTGGATGATGTTGATCCCAAGCTGCTGGAAACCTACAAGAAGCTGGGCATTCCGCTGAAAGAACAGATGGTTCTGGCCGGTGTCGAAGGCGCTGATGCGGTGCCCGCCGATGGCAAGGAGCCCGAGCGCAAGGTCGCCGTGGATGCGGTGTTCGATTCCGTTTCAGTCGGCACGACCTTCCAGAAAGAGCTGCAGAAGGCCGGGGTGATCTTCTGTTCGATCTCTGAGGCGATCCGCGAACATCCCGAGCTGGTCAAGAAATACCTCGGCTCTGTTGTGCCGGTGCAGGACAATTTTTATGCGACGCTGAATTCGGCCGTGTTTTCTGATGGTTCGTTTGTCTACATCCCGCCGGGGGTGCGCTGCCCGATGGAGCTGTCGACCTATTTCCGCATCAATGCCGAAAACACCGGCCAGTTTGAGCGGACTTTGATCATCGCCGACAAGGGCAGCTATGTGAGCTATCTTGAGGGCTGCACAGCGCCGATGCGTGACATCAGTCAGCTGCATGCGGCTGTGGTCGAGATCATCATCGAGGAAGATGCCGAGGTGAAATATTCCACGGTGCAGAACTGGTATCCGGGCGATGAGAACGGCAAGGGCGGCATCTACAACTTTGTCACCAAGCGCGCCGATTGCCGGGGCGACCGGGCCAAGGTCATGTGGACCCAAGTCGAAACCGGCTCTGCCGTGACCTGGAAATATCCGTCCTGCATCCTGCGCGGCGACGATTCACAGGGCGAATTCTATTCGATCGCCATCACAAACAACCACCAGCAGGCCGATACCGGCACCAAGATGGTGCATCTGGGCAAGCGGACCAAGTCGCGGATCGTCTCCAAAGGCATCAGCGCGGGTGTGGCGCAGAACACCTATCGCGGACTTGTGTCGATGCACCCCAAGGCCAAGGAAAGCCGCAACTATACCCAGTGCGACAGCCTTTTGATCGGGGACAAGTGCGGTGCGCATACGGTGCCCTATATCGAGGTGCGCAACAATTCCTCGCGCGTCGAACACGAGGCGACAACATCCAAGGTCGACGATGACCAGATGTTCTATTGCCGCCAGCGGGGCATCGGCGAAGAAGAGGCGGTCGCGCTGATCGTCAACGGCTTTGCCAAGGAAGTGCTGCAGGCGCTGCCGATGGAGTTTGCCATGGAAGCGCAGGCGCTGGTGGCGATCTCGCTTGAAGGCTCGGTCGGCTAAGCGCCGGTTGCTGCCAGGATCAGGGGCCAGCGCATGCTGATGTATCTTTTCATGAAATCGGCTGGGGTAGGCGTTGGCGTCCTCCTCGGCTGTCTGATCGGGCTGAGTATTCGCAGTCGCAAGGGCAAGACCGAAGGGCTGCTGGCCGAATCGGTCATACTGACCTCTGTCGCGGCGGCGCTGGTGGGACTTTGTTTCATGATGCTCATAACGTACATGGGGATGCAGAGGTGATCCTGACGACGACAAACAGCCTCGAAGGGCACCGGATCACCGCCTACAAGGGCATCGTGGTGGGCGAGGCGATCATGGGCGCGAACATCGTGCGTGATTTCTTTGCCTCGATCACCAATATCGTCGGTGGACGGTCGGGCGCCTATGAATCCAAGTTGCAGGATGCCCGCGACACCGCGATGCGCGAGCTGGAACAGCGCGCGGCGGCCAAGGGGGCCAATGCCGTGGTCGGTGTGGATATCGATTACGAGGTCGTGGGAGATTCGATGCTGATGGTGTCCGTTTCGGGCACGGCTGTGGTGATCGACTGAAGATACAGATCTGACCGCTGGTGCGGTCGTGGCGACATATGAAATTGACGGCATGCCGAGGCGTGCGACAAAACGAGTGAAAGAGGACGAAACATGTTGGAAATCAAGAACCTGCACGTGAAACTTGAAGAAGAGGACAAGCAGATCCTCAAGGGTGTGAACCTGACGGTCGAGGCCGGCAAGGTGCATGCGATCATGGGGCCGAACGGGTCGGGGAAATCCACGCTGTCCTATGTGCTGTCGGGCCGCGACGGATATGAAGTGACCGAAGGCTCTGCGACGCTTGAGGGCAAGAACATTCTGGACATGGACCCGGAAGAGCGCGCCGCAGCGGGCCTGTTCCTGGCGTTCCAGTACCCGGTTGAAATTCCCGGCGTGGGCAACATGACCTTCCTGCGCACCGCCGTGAATTCGCAGCGCAAGGCGCGCGGCGAAGAGGAAATGTCGTCGAGTGAATTTCTCAAGGTGATCCGGGCCAAGGCCAAGGATCTGGAGATCGACGCCGAGATGCTGAAACGTCCGGTCAATGTCGGCTTTTCGGGTGGCGAGAAAAAGCGCAACGAAATCCTGCAGATGGCGATGCTCGAGCCGAAGATGTGCATCCTGGACGAGACGGATTCCGGTCTGGACGTCGATGCGATGAAGCTGGTGGCTGATGGCGTGAACGCGCTGCGCTCCGAAGGTCGCGGCTTCCTTGTGATCACGCACTATCAGCGCCTGCTGGATCACATCAAACCGGACGTTGTGCACATCATGTCCGAAGGCCGCATCATCAAAACCGGTGGCCCAGAGCTGGCGCTTGAGGTCGAAAACAACGGCTATGCAGATATCAAGTCGGAGGAGGCGTAATGGCCCTGCCGCAAGCAAAACTGGATCTGACCGAGGAGCGTATCGCTTCCCTCGATCTGCCCAAAGGCGGCTGGTCGGACGCGGCGCGCAGTGATGCATTGTCCCGGCTGCGGCTGATGGGCCTGCCGACGCGGCGGGATGAATACTGGAAATACACCCGTCCCGATACGCTGACCCAGGCCGAGGCACCCAGGGCCGCCGTGTTTGAAGGCGAAGACACGCCGCTGTTTGACGATATCGACCGGCTCAAGCTGGTCTTTGTCGATGGCGTGTTTGATGCCGAAGCGTCAGACGATCTGAGCCTTGAGGGGCTGAGCATCGAGCGGCTTGCCGACAGCAAAGCGGATATTCATTGGGCCAAGGACCTCTATGGCGCCTTGGAAACCAGTGGCCAGACGCCGGTGCACCGCCCGCTCGCGGCACTGAACACCGCCTTTGCGAATGATGGTCTGCTGATCCATGTGACCGGCAAGGTCAGCAAACCGGTGAACCTGATTTATACCCATGAATCAGAGACTTCCGATGCGATGCTGCACCATGTGATTAAGTTAGATGCGGGCGCGGAAATGACCCTGCTGGAAAACGGCCCGGCAGCGGCCCGCTTTAACAAGGTGATGGAAGTGGACGTCGCCGACACAGCACGGTTCCATCATGTCCGCGCGCAAGGGCGTGACCATGAACGCCGCGCCGCAACGCATATCTTTGCGCGGCTCGGGTCTGGATCGCTCTTCAAGAGCTTCACGCTGACCGTCAACGGCGTGATGACCCGCAATGACGTGATTGTCGAACTGACCGGCGATGACGCACAGGCCCATGTGGCCGGTGCCTGCGTCGGGGATGGCGATTTTCACCATGACGACACGATCTTCATCACCCATGACGCCGTGAACTGCGAAAGCCGTCAGGTGTTCAAGAAGGTGTTGCGCAACGGCGCGACCGGCGTGTTTCAGGGCAAGATCCTGGTCAAGCCGGGCGCGCAAAAGACCGACGGCTATCAGATCAGCCAGAGCCTGCTTCTGGACGGCGACAGCCAATTCCTCGCCAAGCCGGAACTTGAGATCTATGCCGATGACGTCGCCTGTTCGCATGGCTCGACTTCGGGTGCGATCGATGAAGAGGGGCTGTTCTATCTGCGCTCGCGCGGCGTGCCGCATGGACTGGCCACCGATCTGCTCACCATCGCCTTTCTGGCCGAAGCGGTGATGGAGATCGAGGATCAGACGCTGGCGGATGAGATCAACGCCCGCATCGAAGGCTGGCTCTTGCGGCGGCGCGGCTGACAGGTGGCTGTGACACGCGATATCGTGGCCATGTATCGGGGGCCGGGGGCCGTGATGCGGCGCAAGCTGGCCTCTGGTCCGCGTGAGGACCGTGCGCTTGCGACCCTGATGGCCGCTTGTGCGCTGGTCTTTGTGTCGCAGTGGCCCGCGCTGTCGCGCAAGGCCTATCTGCAAGGCAGCGAGCTGAACGAACTGCTCGCCGGGGCGTTGTTCGGCTGGATCTTTCTGGCGCCGCTGCTGCTTTATGGGCTGGCTGCGTTCAGCCATCTGATTGCCAAGGTCTTTGGTGGCACCGGCAGCTGGTTCAGCGCGCGGCTGGCCCTGTTCTGGAGCTTGCTTGCGGCAATGCCGTTGATGCTGCTGAACGGTCTGGTGGCGGGCTTTGTTGGCCCGGGTCCGGGGCTCAACCTTGTGGGGGCGATTTGGTGCGCCGTGTTTCTGTGGTTCTGGATCAGCTGTCTTGTCGCGTCGGAACGTTCCAGCGCGGGGCTTTCGGCATGACTCCGGCAGCTCTCTTGCAGCTGGCCTGGCAAACTGTCGTGGCGCCGCGCGATGTGGCGCGCCTGCTGTTGGCGTTGCGGCCTGGCCGCGAAGCGTTGCTGCTGGGCTTCGCGCTGGTGGTGGTGCTGAACGCGCTGATCTTTGGCCTGTCGAGCCTGACGATGCCGATGGCAGACACTGGCACTGACGAGTTTGCGATGATCAGCCCGACGCTGTTCATGCTGGCCCTTGGCGCAGCGCTGGCGCTGACCATCGTGGCGCTGACCTTTGCCGGTCGCGCCCTGGGCGGCACCGCCCGGATCGAGGATATCGCCCTGCTGCTGATCTGGATGCAGGGGCTGCGGGTGCTGGTGCAGATTGCCATGCTGATGCTTGTGCCGCTCAACGTCAGCTTTTCGATGCTTCTGGTGGTTGCGGCCTCGGCGACCGGGGTCTGGATCCTGGTGCATTTCCTGGACGAGGCGCATGGCTTTGGCAGTCTGATGCGCGGGCTTTCGGTGATGCTGCTTGGGGTGGCTGGTGCCGCACTTGGCCTTGCTTTTCTTTTGTCCCTGATTGGGGCGACGACAATGGGACTGAACGGATATGTATAACGTCACCGAAATCCGCAGGGACTTTCCGATCCTCAGCCGTCAGGTGAACGGCAAGCCGCTGGTCTATCTCGACAACGGCGCCTCTGCGCAGAAACCGCAGGTGGTGATCGACGCGATCACCCGCGCCTATTCCGAAGAATACTCCAACGTTCACCGTGGGTTGCACTACCTTTCCAACCTTGCGACGGAAAAATACGAATCTACCCGGGGCGTGATTGCCCGCTTTCTGGGCGCGCCTGACGAGGAGGAGATCGTCCTGAATTCCGGCACGACCGAGGGCATCAACCTGATCTCTTACGGCTGGGCCATGCCCCGGATGGAACCGGGAGACGAGATCGTGTTGTCGGTGATGGAGCATCACGCCAACATCGTGCCCTGGCATTTCCTGCGCGAACGGCAGGGGGTCGTGCTGAAATGGGTCGATGTGGACAGCACCGGATATCTGGACCCGCAGGCGGTGATCGACGCCATCGGCCCCAAAACCAAACTTGTCGCCATATCGCACCTGTCCAACGTTTTGGGCACAGTTGTGGACGTCAAGGCGATCTGCGATGGCGCCCGTGCCAAGGGCGTGCCGGTGCTGGTTGATGGCTCACAAGCCGCCGTGCACATGCCAGTCAACGTCAAGGACATCGGCTGCGATTTCTACGCCATCACCGGTCACAAGCTTTATGGCCCGTCTGGGTCTGGCGCGATTTATATCCGCAAGGACCGCATGGCCGAAATGCGCCCCTTCCTTGGCGGGGGCGACATGATCCGCGAGGTTCACAAGGACGAGGTGACCTGGGCCGATCCGCCGATGAAGTTCGAGGCGGGCACACCGGGCATTGTGCAGACCATCGGTCTGGGCGTGGCGCTGGAGTATATGATGGGTCTGGGGATGGAGAGTATCGCCGCCCATGAGTTGACCCTGCGGGACTATGCGCGCAGTCGTCTGGACGGGCTCAACTGGTTGCAGGTGCAGGGCACGACAGCGCAGAAGGCGGCAATTTTTTCCTTCACACTCGACGGTGCGGCCCATGCGCATGACATCTCGACCATCCTCGACAAAAAGGGTGTCGCGGTGCGCGCCGGGCAGCATTGCACAGGCCCGCTGATGGATCATCTGGGCCTGACAGCGACCTGCCGCGCCTCTTTCGGCCTTTATAACACGCTAGAAGAGGTGGATGTGCTGATCGACGCGCTGGAACTTGCACATGAATTGTTTGCCTGAGGAAAAAGCCTCAGATTTGTGATTGCGAGCGGCGTCTCTTTGCCCTATGACGCCGCTTAAGGCACCCGTAGCTCAGCTGGATAGAGCGCTGCCCTCCGAAGGCAGAGGCCACTGGTTCGAATCCAGTCGGGTGCACCATTAAATCAACATCTTATGGATTTTCCCATATATGTACGGTGCGTTTTGGGTGCGAATTGGCGCTGAATCAGCGCCTATCCATGGCGTCTACAGCGCTCTTTTGCCAGTCCGGGCTGTGATGTCCGTACACTCGCTGGATCGTTTCGACAGATGTAGAAAAATAGCCAGCGGCATCCCAGACTGATGCGCCTCGCTGTAAAGCCCAAGTGATCGCCGTGTGTTTCAGAACGTGCGGTGTGGCGTCGGATAGATCCAGCACGATTCCTTTTTCCGCAGCCATCTTCATGGCCAAAAGGATCGCACGTGCCCAGCCCTTACGAATATTTGCGACGCGCCGCCCCTTGTTGTCCTGCACGACATAGCTGCGTCCGTTTGCCGACTGCCTGCGGAGGTGTGCGAGATATCGTGCTGGCAGGCGGGCAGGGCGCTGCCGTTTGGTGGTTTCCGTTTTGCCCTGGGGTCTG
Organism: Puniceibacterium antarcticum; assembly: GCF_002760615.1. GTDB lineage: Bacteria > Pseudomonadota > Alphaproteobacteria > Rhodobacterales > Rhodobacteraceae > Puniceibacterium > Puniceibacterium antarcticum. The sequence continues at coordinate 33,406 of NZ_AWWI01000063.1, forward strand.
CGGTATAGGACGCCGTTAACTGTATCGACATGGCCCCCCGTGATCGAAGGTTTGTCGATGTGCATTGCAAGGATGGTTGCTTTCCTGCTCCCGGTGTAAAGCCCGTGCAGAATGAAGTCTGCGAGGTGCCGGCCATCCACACGCAGGCATCGAGCTGCGCGCAGCATCCAGGCTGCTTCCTGGCGCGTCAGCCAACGCTCTTTCGGGTCTGTTTTTGGAGGCAGCGTTACAAGGGGGGCGGCCGTCAGATATCCCTCGCGGTGGCAGTGGTTGATCGATGCTTGCAAAGTCCCCAATTCACGACGAACGGTGCCAGCCGACTTCGCCCGGTGCGTGGCGTAGCGACGGCACGTGACGCCTTTGATGTCTGAAACGGGCATATCACGCCAGAAGGCATCCAGTGCTTCGATGGCGTAGCCTATGCGTTCTGGGGCTGCTACGTGGACCGCGTGCTCCTCAGCATAAATTGCCAGGCACATGCTTATGCTCATGTCTGCCGGGGCAACTGGACCACTCGGCCGGTGTTTCCGATCGATGTAGGCTGCGAGGGCCTTTTCAGCATCGTCGCGGCTATCTGTGCCGGTCGAGATGCGCGTGCCGCCTGTGTCTCTGATTTCCCAGACACTTGGACGTCCTTTCTGTTCCCGCCGGTACAGGCGGGGGCCTTTGGCTTGGCGCGGCATAGGTCAATTAACTCCTCAAGGTCATCGGGATGGAGCCGCACAGCGCGACCCATGATAATTGTTTTGCCGTGCGCATCCGCTGCCGTGCGCAAAGAAGCTAACGGCACGCCCAGCAACTCAGCGGCGTGTTTGATTTGGAGAAGGCGCGTGGGAGGCATCAGTTCGCCGCCGGACTTGTGTTGGCCGTGGGTACCAATGGTGCCTTGCAAGAGGTGAGCTTATAACGCCCCAATATTCGACGGCCAATGCGGCTGCCGAAGTCCAATCCTGTTGCATGGCCATCGATTATTGCGCAGATCGGGCGGCGTGCTGAGGCTGTAATAATCCACCAGCATTCTTGCCAATTCGCGTGCTGACGGAGCATGTGGGGCACGGCAAAGTTCGGTCTGCCATCACTTGCTACCGACACAACGCCGAAGATGTCGTCGGCGCATTGCGCTTTGGTGGCGGTCTGCAACGCTAGATCAGTAATGCAGCCGGAAAAAAGGTTGTGTTCAGCGGGGCTCATGCGGCGTCACCGCCGGTCGGACTGGTGCCGGTGTTCGTGGCGCGGTAGCGCGCTATGGCGGCCAGCGTGGCGGGGCGGGCGGCGAGCATTGTGTCGATTACCGGATTGCCCGCGACCAGGCGCAGGCGGGGCATGTCTGTCTTTGCCAGCCGTGGGCAGAGCGGCGGGGTACCGACGCGGTGGCGTGGTGCGCCGAGGGTCTGGAAATTAACCTTTCCCCCGCGAGCCTCAACAAGCTGGGCAAACGCATCGGCCATCAGGGCAGGGTCCAGGTCAAGATCCTGAGGGTGGGTCGCAAGCCAGCGGGCGGCTGCGAGCGTGGCGTAATGGGTCTGGTTCATCGGGGCCTCCATCAAAGATGATGGTTGGCAAGTTGTCCGAAAAAATAGGACCGGTCAACTCTTAAGACCGAATAATTCGGACTTTTGCACTCAGGCGGTTTAACGCGCCTTGGTGTTTATGTAGAATGAAACGGGAACATTGGAGAATCGGTGATGCTTCGCCTGGTGGTGCGAGTAATGAAGATAGTGAAGGTCGATCTGAACTGGCTGTTCGATCCTACTACGCGTTTTGCGAGGCGAGGGCTTGGGTCAGGCTTTCCACAACGTCATTCGGAAGCTGCGCAAAATCGCCGTAAAGCAGGTAATTGAAGTCTATTCGGTGCGCTCGGTAAAAATATCGGCCTGTTTTTATTGATGGAGCACCCCTTGCCTCTTGAGAGTGGTAAGTCTGCTTAGCTACCCCTGTAGCGTCGGCGACCTCTTTTTGCTCCAGGTTAACGGCGCGACGAGCTGCAATAAGGCGGACCCTTAAGGCCTCATTTGATGTGTCGCCGTGGCGAAATAGCTTCTCAAGTTCATCGTGTGTCATGGGGTGACAATTATTTGTGGTCCGAAATTTTGGAACTGAAATCGTTCGGACTGTTGACGGTCTGAATAATTCGGACCATGTTGCGCCACATGTACAAAACACCGCGCCAGTATATCGATGCTTTGGGTGGCTACCGGGAGGTGGCTGCGCGCTTCGGCATAGCGTCTACGACCATGCACTCGCATCTGACGAGCGGGCACCTACCGCCAAAGCTCTACAAGGCTTGTTGCGAGCTTTCTGCCGAAAAGGGTCTGCCTCCGCCGCACTCTAGTTTGTTCAGTTTTTCCGACCTCACTCCCTCCACTTTGGTTTCCGTCGACATCCGGCAGGATGATGCCGCGTGAGCCTGATCGATCCATCTTCACTCCGTCTCTGCTTTCAGATGCTGTTCCAGTCGGGATCAGTTTACCGCGACGGGCGTGCAAAATCTTTCGAAGCGAACCGTGTCGAGTCGCGCGATTACGCCCGGGCGAGGTTCGCGGTGATGATGGTCGCGGCCTTTCCGGGGAACACGCCGGGCGAGATTGCCGAGGCGGCTGCGAAGTCCTGTGGTGTGAGCAAGCGGCAGGCGGAAAACTGGCTGAAATGCGACTCGAGCCCGGCGTTCGAGCATGTGCTGGTGGTCGGTACGATCCTCGGGATCTGGAAAACAATGGAAATCATGACACTGGATGGCCGGTCGCGCGAGGACGTGGCCGCCATGATTGGCCAGAGGAAAGGGCGGTCGTGAGCTTTGAATCAGAAATGATGGCGTTTGTGACGTCGGACGCACGAGATGCGGCCTGTGACATGGTCGCGGGCTGGGTGCAGGTCTGGGGGGCCAATTCGCTGGCGCATTTTGCCATTGGCACGGTGCTGGCGGTGCTGCGGTTCCACCTGCAGGTGTCGGGCAGGGTGGTCTGGGGCATCGTCAGCCTGTTGATTGCCAAGGAAATATTTTTCGACATTCCGCTGGCCGGGTTCGCCGTTTGGGTGATGCTGGACAGCCTTTGGGATGTCGCCTGTTACGCGATCGGCGTTCTTCTCGTGTGGTGGACGATCATGCGCGGCCCGGTGACGGAGGGGCGGTCATGATCGGCTCGGACTGGATTATCATTCTGCTGTGCCTGGCGGCGTTGGTTGCGGTTATTTGGCTGGCTTTGACGCTTGTCGATGATGCGCTGCGGTGGTGGTTATGAGGCGCGCGCCGCTGACCCCGTGCGCCGAGGCGCTGGCCTATCGGATCTGGGGGTACGCGAAGCCGCGCGCCTGGGACGTGAGCATCGGCGACCTGGCGCTGGCGCTGGACGTGGATCGGCGCCGGATCGGTATCGTTTGCGCGCGCAAGGGCTGGACCACACGCCTCCGCGCCTCGCCCCCCACGCCCGGGGCGGGCGCGTCCTTTGAGGATCTTCATGACCTTTTGGTGTGATCCGTGCCCCGTTCGCGCGCGGCCCAAGGTTTCGGGGGCAGGGCGGTCGGACTTTTGCCCACTGAATGAATTGGAATGCAAGCTATGAACATACGGGCCGTTCCCTCAATCGTCGACGTCGCGGATTTGCCGGAATACCCGATCTCGCATTCTGTCCGGCTCGACAGTCACGAATTCCTGACCTGGGAATTCCGGCGCTTTCTGCAGAGCGAGTTCCGCTGGAATACGGATCATCAGATCAAGGGGATCTGGTTTGACCTGGTGCAGCAGGCGCATGAACAGACGCCGGTCGGCACGCTGCCGGTGGATCATACCCGTCTGGCGCGCATGGTGCAGCCGCCGGTCGATCCTCTGCATTTCTCGGCCCTTGCGGATCTCAAGTTCGGCGTCCTCTACGGCTGGAAGCGGTGTGTCTGTGACAATGGGGATGTCCGCCTGATGCACGATACGGTGACGCGTGTGGTGATCAACGCGCTGAGCCGCAAGGAATTGAACTCGGCCCGCACCGACGGCGCCTCGACCCAGCGGCGGCTGGTGCGCCTGGCGGAAACGCTGGCCGGGCTGGCGCCCGCGATTGCGATGGACCCCGCGCAGGTGCGCTGGGTCGATGCGCACATCCGCGAGGCGATGGAGGCCGAGGGCAACAAGAAAAGAACGCAGGACCAGCTGCACGGCGCGATTCAGGCCTGCCTTGAAAAGGTCTGTGCCGGGTTCTTTCGCAAACCACCCACTTCCTGAAGACATGTCCGTATGTGTCTGCGGACAGATACGGACATGTCCGGACAGATAGACAGACATGTGACCGACATTTGAAATCTATCTGTCTGCAACCACAGGAAAAGACAGGAAACGAAAAGACAGGTTGCGGCGCGCAGACACAAGCGTCGCGACAGACCGAAATCAGGCATGCTGAGAAAAGGGAAGGTGACCATGACCGAACAAGCCGTACGGAAAGAGACGAACCGGGACCGGGTCAGGCGTCTCCTGATCTCGCCACTGGACGATCTGGGATACCAGCGCCCGAGTGGGATCAAGGCGGACCTGTGGGTGGCGGAGCTGGTGAAGCTCTGCGATGATCTGGCCTATCTCAGCGATCATGATCTGGCCACGCTGTTCCAAATGCTGCGGGCCAAGGGGCAGGGCAAACTGCGCAAGGAATGGCTGCGGCGCGGCCCGATTCTGAGCTTCGCCCATGTCGTATGCGAACGCCCGATCGAGGAACTGCCGAACCTGGTCAGCTGGTTCCGGTCTGTCGAGGGCCCGCGCGCCCGGTTGCAGGGTGTGCTGGTGAATGAATTTGAATTCTTCGCGCGTCACCACCGCCCGCCGCTGAATGATGGCGAGCACCGCCGCATTCGTGATGCGGCAGCGGCTGACCGCCGGCTGGCCCAGCTGCTGGCCGAACGCGGCAGTCTCGACCCGCAGGACATGGCGCGGCTTGCGCTGGTGGCGCAGATCACGGCGCGTGTCGAGGCTGTCATGGATTGCAAAGCGGAGGATGCGGCATGATGCACGCGCGTATTCCTGCATCGGTGCGGCCGGGGCGCGGCAATCAGCGCACGCGGGCATCGATTGAGCAATTGCTGTGCTGGGCCTTTCAGCGCGAGTTTGCCTCGCTCGACTTTGATGAACTGGCATCGACGTCCGGCACTGCGCCGCCGGGCGTGGGGATGGAGTACATCATGATCGAGCGCGCCCGCCTTGGCTGTCGTGTCGATGGCGGGGGGCGGTCTGAACCGCATCCGGACGCCGATGCCGTTGCCTCTGCGCTGGCAGCCTTACCGCAGGGGCATGGGGGGCGGCGCGTGGCGCTCTGGATTGCCGAGCTTGCCCGTTCCGGGCTGACGCCTGACTGGCACCAGGATGAGCGGCCGCGCTGCGTGCCAGTTGCCTGGCGGTCGTGCAAACACGGTGACTTTGCAAAGACAGACGTGGCCGGATCCGTCGAAGTGATGGGGCGCAAGGGCCTGCGGCGCGTGGATCTGACCGTTTGCCCCGTGACTTACGTGAATACCGGGCGCGAGATCGCGGCGGCGCGCCGGGACTACCTTGCCTGGTGGGGCGCGCTGCTGGAATTGCGGGACACGTTCCGTGTCTATGGCGGCCTCACTGCGTTCGAAGTCACCGAGCAGATGCCACCGGCAGCGCCATGGCGTATGTCAGACGCCTAGCAAAGCTGATCGTCGTGTCACGTCGTTGAACTAGATCGCATCTGGAAACGGAAAAACGGCTGTTAGAGTCTGGCCCGGCAGACGGCATAAAAGCGCAGAAAGCAGAATTCGTAGAGCGTAGCACATTTCGTGAACGCGATCCATGCAAAGTGCGGGGAAAGCCGGTTCAGAGTAACTAGACTAGACGGTCAGAAATGCTGCGATTCTGAAGGTGCAGGAGGGGGGCTATCAGACTTACTGATCTTCGTCCGCACCTATCAAGTAATCAAGGACAGGCCCGAGCCAACCAAGTCGCGCGGGGAACCGGTTTGCTAGCCGTCGCAGCGAAGCCTGTTTGCGCTTCAAGACCACCAAAGGCCAGCCGTAAGTCCAAAACCTGAGTTTGGCAAATTCACCATCTGCGATCTGGTTCATGTCCTCGACATCCTTTCGGGCAATCCGCCCGGTCTTGACCTCTTCAACAGCGGCCTCGGATAACTCGCGCACGAGTTCGCGCGTCGATGCCGTAAGCCCTTTTGCCGCTGTGGTATCCGCATCATCGCCTAAGGCGACGGCGATTTCGGCGGCGAATTCCTCGGTTACCTTGTTCTCGACCATGCCGGTCTCGGTCAGCGCCGCATTGAGGTCGACAAAAGCCGCACGCTCCGCCTTGACCGCATCGGCGGTCGCATCATTCGCCTCGGCCTCTTCGAGGTATGTCACCCAATCGGGAAAGCGATTGAGGAAGATGGAAATCTGCGCCGCAAATCCCTGAAGATCAGTCTCGGCCCCGTCGGGCAAAGAGTCGAGAAACTTTAGGTCGCCAGACAAATTGACAATCCGGGTGCCCATAACCCCGATCAAGATCATCCGCTGCGGGTCGAAGGCCTCGCCCATCGCAGCGTCGAAGGCGGACATCACAGCGAGCAGCGGCGCGTAGTTATGGACGTTGAAGCTGGCCCCGAAACTGTCGCGATAGGCCTTGAGTGCCGCCCAACCCATTTCGGCGCGTGTCATCGCATCGTTTTCCGGCAATTCGCCGGACCCGGTGCGCCGCATGCGACCGTCTTCTATCTTCACCATGAGCGGTGCAGGTGATGCCGCCGGTATCTGCAGTCCCGGCGGCACCCAGTCCTTCAGGTATTCGAAAAGAGCACTGGCGCGGCTACTGTCGCCCTCAATCTCTGAAATCTCTCGGATCCTTGGGTCTGCAGCGCAAGCAGCGCAGCCCCTAAATTGCAGCCCCCCATCGATAGTGGCCGGATCGTCGATTAGACGATCCAGTCCCAAAAGAGGCCGAAGGTCAATAACGGCTGATCTGTTAAGGTGCAGATCATTCAATTGACTCAAGCTGCGCAATGGGGACAGGTCTGTGATCCTCGTACGGTCTATTTCAAGCCAATGCATTTCTTTAAGGTTTGTCATCGGCGTCAGATCTGTCACGCCTGTTCCGTTCAAGTTCAGGGCCGTCAGACGCTTCATGCCCGAGATCGGCGTCAGATCTGTCACGCCTGTTCCGCTCAGCCACAGCCATATCAGACCGGTCAGGCGCGAGATCGGCGTCAGATCAGTCACGCCTGTATCGTTAAGTCCCAGTCGCATCAGCCTCGTCATTCCCGAGATCGGCGTCAGATCCGTCACGCCCGTCTGGTTCAGACCAAGCATATTCAGACCCGTCAGGCGCGAGATCGGCGTCAGGTCCCTTACGCTCGTAGCGTCCAGATCAAGCGTCGTCAGGCCGGTCAGGCTGGAGAGCGGCGTCAGGTCCATCACGCTCGTACCGTTAAGCCCCAGTTCCCTCAAACCCGTCAGGCTGGAGAACAGCATCAAATCCTTCACGCTTGTACCGTCCAGTCGCAGTCGCGTCAGACCCGTCATGCTGGAGAGCAACGTCAGATCCGTCACGTCTGTCCGGCTCAGATCAAGCTTCGTCAGACCCTTCAGGCGCGAGAGCGGCGTCAGGTCCGTGACGCTCGTACCTTCCAGACCAAGCGTCGTCAGACCCATTAGGCCGGAGAGCGGCGTCAGGTCCGTGACGCTCGTACCTTCCAGACCAAGCGTCGTCAGACCCATCAGGCCGGAGAGCGGCGTCAGGTCCGTGACGCTCGTATCTTCCAGATCAAGCGTCGTCAGACCCATCAGGCCGGAGAGCGGCGTCAGGTCCGTGACGCTCGTATCTTCCAGATCAAGCGTCGTCAGACCCCTAAGGCGCGAGAGCGGCGTCAGATCCGTCACTCTCGTACCTGCAAGTTGCAGTTCCGTCAGACCCGTCAGGCGCGAGAGCGGCGTCAATTCCGTCACGCCCGCATGGCTCAGTCGCAGTCGCGTCAGACCCGTCAGGCCGGAGAGCGGCATTAGGTCAGCGATTTGGGTATTGTCCAGATTAATAGAGCGCAGCGCGGTGAGCCCCGCGATGCTCTCAGGCAGAGTGGTCAGCGCTTGGGTAGCCTCATCATCAAAAGATAGGCTCTCTGCCTGCTCCTTTCGCGCCGCTTCGATCTGCCGTTCAGCCTCGGCGTAGGCCTTTTCCGCCTCGGTCACCTTTTACCCCCGTCGTTCACCTGCCCCAACGATGGGGTAAATCCCAGCACCGCGCAATGCTGCAGTAAGAGATCTAAGCTCGCGATTTAATGAGCGTAATCGCAAATTCGAGTCAAGGGCCCCGAGCCCGCTTTGGGCCGGGAAGGGCCTTTGAGGCTACCATATCGAACTTCGGCCTTATGCGGCGTCCGTGAACCTTCATGCGCTCTGTGTCGAAGGTCCGGTGCCGTCCAGAAAGTCGCTTGACGAATATCTCAATCTGTTGACATATGGTGCTCGACCGAATTGCGCCCGGAGTGGATCAGACCACTGCCAGGCGTTTCGCGTTTAAATCCCATCATCACTGTTGAGCGAGGCCCTAATGGCGCGTCTCAGAACCATGCCAAGCCGCCTCTCGGCGCCAAAGCCGCGCCTCGGCACCGTGGTCGGTGACACGAAAGCGCAAGAGCGTGAGCGCGCGCACCTCAAACCATGGCGCGCCTGGTACAACCTCAAACGCTGGCAAAAGCTGCGCCGCCTGGTGTTTGCCCGCGCGGGCTATGTTTGCCAGCAAACCGGCGTTGCGCTGGTCGGCAAGGAACCCGCGCCCAATTCGCCGGTCTGCGATCACATCCGCGAACACAAGGGCGATCCGGCGCTGTTCTGGGATGCGGATAACCTGCAGGCGGTCAGCAAGGCCTGGCACGACAGCGCAAAACAGAAACAAGAGCGTGCGCGACACGCCTGATCCTGTCCGCTCCCCACGGGGGGGTGGGTCAAAAGTCAGAAAAGCCCACGCCTGCTGACCTGTGATGCTCTAAGTCGGAGATTTTTTTTCCCATGACAGATGAAATTTCGCGCCAGCCGGTAGAAATGGACCTTTTCGGCAATCCGCTTGAGCCTCTGCGGGATCGTCGCGGTCGCCCAAGCTTCAAGAAAAACAAGGAAAATCAGGACTTTGTGGCTGTTCGCGCGGCTGCAAACTGGTCTCAGGAGCGGATCGCCGAGGCTTTGGGGTGCGATCCCAAGACGTTGCGCGCTAATTTTTCCCGTGAGCTGTCTGGCGGTGCGCTGATTGTCGAGGGTCTGTGCCTGGACGTGCTGATGCGCCGGACGCGTGAGGGCCATGTGCCGAGCCTGCGCGCGCTGCAGGATCGCATGGATCGCACAGCGCCGCCTGCGCCGAAAGCCAAGGGCAAGGCGCAAGAGGATCAGGCGGGCAAGGATGTGCCTGCGCCGATTGGCAAGAAAGAGCAGCGGCTTGAGGGTGCGCAAAAGCCGGACGCCGAATATGGTGATCTCTATGATCGGATCCGCCCGCAATGAATTTCGCCTGTCCCGATTGGTGGGCAAAGCTGCAGCGCGGCGAGACACCAATCCCGGCGCTCGATCTTGATGACAACCTCGCCGAGGTCGCGGTCGCGCTGTTCGACAAGCTGGTGATCCCCGACATTCCCGGCCAGCCCACTATGGGCGAGGAGGCGGGCGAGTGGATCCGGGATATCGTGCGCGCCGCCTTCGGATCGGTGAACAAGCAAACCGGCGCGCGCGAGGTCGGCGAGATCTTCACGCTGGTGCCGAAAAAGAACGCCAAGACCACCAACGCCGCGGCACTTGGCCTGGTCGCGATGCAGATGAACACGACGCCCAATATCGAGGGGGTGATCATCGGGCCGACGCAGAAGGTTGCGGAGACGTGTTTCGCGCAGGCGGCGGCGATGATCGAGGCCGATGAATGGCTCAGAAAACGCTTTAAGGTGATCGAGCATCGAAAGCAGATCAAGGATCTCTTTCCCGATCCCAAGACCGGGCGGCCGCTCAATGCGGTTCTCGAGGTCAAGAGTTTTGATCCGGCCGTTGTGACCGGGGGCATTCCGGCCTTTGCGATCATGGATGAGCTGCACGTCATGGCGGCGCGGCACTTTGCATCGCGGGTGATCGGGCAGATCCGGGGCGGGATGATCACAAACCCGCTTTCGCTGCTGCTGTTTATCACGACGCAGAGCGAGGAGATCCCGCAAGGGGTGTTCAAATCCGAGCTCGAATATGCGCGCCGGGTGCGTGATGGGCTGGTGACGGAGCATGTGCGCACGCTGCCGGTTTTGTATGAGTTTCCCGAGGCGCTGCAGACCGACAAGGGTGAGCCCTGGAAAAATCCTAAAATCTGGGGCGCGGTCCTGCCCAATCTCGGGCGTTCGATCACAATCGAGCGGCTGATCCCCGATTATCACAAGGCGCTCGAGGACAGTCCCGAGGAACTCGCCCGGTGGGCGTCGCAGCATTTGAATATCCAGCTCGGCATGGGGTCGCACCTCTCAAAATGGATCGGCGGGACTTATTGGGATGCGGCGGCCGAGCCCGAGCTGGATCTCGCCGCATTGCTGGCAAGCTCTGAGGTCTGCACGGTCGGGATCGACGGCGGCGGGATGGATGACCTTCTCGGCCTCGCGGTGCTCGGGCGGCACAAGGTCACAAAAAAATGGCGGGTCTGGTGTTCGGCCTGGGCCCATTCCGTGGTGCTCGAGCGGCGCAAAAGCATTGCCGCCCGCCTGCAGGATCTCGCCAAAGAGGACGCGCTCACGATCTGCACGGCGCCGACGCAGGATATCGAGGAGCTGGTCGCCATCGTGCTGCAGGTGTTCGAGGCGGGGCTGCTGCCCGAACGGGGCGGCATCGGCCTTGATCCCGAGGGGGTTGCGGCGATTGTCGACGCGCTGCAGGTGGCGGGCATTCCGCACGACACGCTCGCGAGTGTCACGCAGGGCTACAAGCTCAACGGCGCGATCAAAGGCACAGAGCGCAAGCTTTTTGATGGATCGCTGCGCCACGCCGGTCAGCCTCTCATGGGCTGGTGCGTCGGCAATGCCAAGACGGAAGCAAGGGGTAACGCTGTGATCGTCACGAAAGCAATTTCAGGCGCTGGCAAGATTGATCCGCTGATGGCGGTTTTTGATGCTGTGTATCTGATGAGCCTCAATCCCGAGGCGACAAAGAAGGATCTCTCCGGGTTCCTCGACAATCCGGTGATGGTGGCATGATCGGGCGGGCACTGAAAGGCGCCTGGCACGGCGCGCGGCTCGGGCTGCAGATGGCGCTGTCTGAGGGGGAAAGCGGATGGGTCAACCTTGGCGGGGGCGATCCGCTGAGCAGCCTCGGGCGCGTGAGCAAGGCCGGTAAATCTGTCTCGAGCACATCGGCGCTGTCGCTTTCGGCCGCATGGTCCTGTGTGAAGGGAAATGCGCAGCTTGTCGGATCTCTGCCGCTCGGGATCTATGAAAAGCAGAGCGACGGCACGCGGGTTCGGATCGAGCCAGATCTAGCCGAGATCCTGACAGTTGCGCCGGGGCAGGATCAGACCGCCATGGAATATTGGGAGGGCAATGGCGCGGCCCTTCTGCTCGAGGGCAACGGCTATTCGGAAAAGCTCTATATCGGCAATCGCCTGGTCGGCCTGCGCCCGCTGTTCAATGTCACGCCCAAGCGGCGCGATGACGGTCGGTTCAACTACCGGGTGTATGATAACGGCCGCAGCTATGTCCTGCCGCCCGAAAAGGTGTTTCACATCCGGGGCTTTGGCGCGGGGGACGGGCTCGGCCTGTCGGCGATCAAGTACGGGGTGCAGAGCCTCGGATCTGCCATTGCAGCGGATGAGACGGCGGCGCGGGTGTTTGCCAACGGGTTGATGGCGTCGGGGGTTCTGGAATCCGAGAACACCCTCACGCCTGAACAGCGCGAACAATTGCAAAAACACCTGCAAACCTACGTCTCGAGCGACAGGGCTGGAAAGATCATGACGCTCGAGGCGGGGCTGAAGTACCGCCAGCTGCAGATCAATCCCGAGGATGCGCAGCTTTTGGAGACCCGCCGGTTTCAGGTTGAGGATGTGTGCCGCTGGTTCGGCACGCCGCCTGTCGTGATCGGGCATGCAGGGCAGGGACAGACAATGTGGGGCTCGGGTGTCGAGGCGATCATGCTCGCCTGGCTCACGCTTGGCATCAACCCGCTGTTGCGGCGCATGGAACAGCGGATCGCGCGCGATCTGATCCCGCTCGCCAAGCGCGGCAAGTGGTACGCCGAATGGAATCGCGAGGCGATGCTGCAGATGGACAGCAAGGCCAAGGGCGATTTCCTGTCCAAGATGACAACAAACGGGATCATGAGCCGCGACGAAAGCCGCGACAAGCTCAACCTGCCGCGCCGCGGCGGGGCGGCGGACGCATTGACCGCGCAGACCGCGCTGGCGGGCCTCGATCAACTGACAAGAGCGGAGTGATCCCAATGGATAAGAAGACCCTGCCACGGGTGCGCGTTTCCGCGCGCCCTGGTGTCACGAGTGATATTTCCCACAAGGCACTGCAGCGGTGGAGCCCGGACGTTCGCGCGGCGGGCGAGGACGATGCCGCCTCGATCTCGATCCTCGACCCGATTGGGGCCGATATCTGGGGCGATGGGGTGAGCGTCAAGCGGATCTCGGCGGCGCTGCGCAACATTGGATCGCGCCCGGTCACGGTCAACGTGAATTCGCCCGGTGGCGATTATTTCGAGGGGCTCGCGATTTATAACCTCCTGCGCGAGCATCCCGAGCGCGTCACGGTCAACATTCTCGGGATTGCCGCCTCGGCGGCATCGGTGATCGCGATGGCCGGAGATGAGGTGCGGATCGCGCGCGCCGGGTTCCTGATGATCCATAACACATGGGTTATGTCGGCCGGTGATCGCCACGCCCTGCGCGAGGTCGCCGAATGGCTTGAGCCTTTCGACGCGACGGCCGTCGATATCTATGCCGCGCGCACCGGGATCGATCCGGGGGATCTCGCAAACATGCTCGACCGCGAAACATGGATCGGCGGGCAGAATGCTGTCGATCAGAGGTTCTGCGATGCGCTTCTGCCTGCCGATGCGCTGGAGACCGGCGGCAATGATGCGCCTGCGCAGGCGCTGCGGGCCG
>NZ_AWWI01000064.1 GCF_002760615.1 Puniceibacterium antarcticum
ATCATGCTGCTGTTGCGCGGAAAATCCACTCATCCCGGATGTTCAGTTTTCACAAACAACCACTAGCAGCCCAAAAAGCGCGGGCTCCGATCGCCTGTCAGGTGGTCAGCATCCGCAATCCCTGCGTCACGTCGGAGCGCACAGCCAACCGCAGCCCCGGCTCGTCCCCTGCTTTCAGCGCGGCGATGATCAACCTGTGATACTGCGGCGCCTCATTGCGGCGCATGCGGGTGTAGAGCGCGCGCATGGTCGGCCCCAGCTGCAGCCATACGGTTTCCGCCATGGCCAGCATCGCGGGCGCTTGCGCGCGAAGATAGAGGGTGCGGTGAAATTCTAGATTGGTGCGGATATATCCCACCGCGTCCCGGTTGGACACTGCATCCGAAATGGTGCTGTTGATCGCCTGCATTCGGTCGATCAGAGCGATATGGGCGCGTGGAAGGGCGCGGCTGGCAAGTTCAACCTCGATCAGGGACCGTAAGGCAGCCAGCTCCTCGATCCGCTCATTGCTCAGCTCGGGCGTCTGGACCCTGCCAGAATTGGACATCGACAGCGCCCCCTCGGCCACAAGCCGCTGCACCGCCTCGCGCGCCGGGGTCATCGAGACGTCAAAATCGCGCCCGATTCCGCGCAGGGTCAGCGATTCGCCCGGCCCCATCTGCCCCACCATAATTCGCGACCGCAGTCCACGATAGACACGGTCATGCGCCGACACCTTGGTATCGACAGATTTTTCCGGGGGGCGAAAGGGACTGAGCATGGCCAGACTGTGATCACAAGCGTGAGCACGGTCAATCCTCAAACCGATAGCGGTGTAGGCCTGCGCCATGCTCGCCAAGCCACTGCCTCGGTGCCTGCCAGTCCCCGTGAATGCGACTTACTGTCTCCCAGAAAGCACGCGAATGATTCATCTCGGCCAAGTGCGCGACCTCATGTGCGGCAACATAGGCCAGCACCTCGGGCGGGGCGAGCACCAGCCGCCACGAATACATCAGCCCCCCGGCCGCCGTGCAGGACCCCCAGCGCGATCGCGTGTCGCGCAGCGTCAGGCGCGTGTAATCCAGCCCAAGCTGCGCCGCGTAAAGATCGGATGCCACCGCAAGACGATCCCGTGCCAGCGCCTTGAGATGGCCGTTAAGTCGTGCAGCCACACGATCCGGCGGACCGGGCACATGCAGCTCTGATCCTGTTTCAGCCTGAAATGTCCTGACAATACGCCCTTCCCCGGGAAAGACGCGGTGCTCAACACCCTCTACAGGCAGGAGGACGCCGGGGGCAATTTTCACGCTGCTGACCTGATCCGCCAAGTGACGGCGCAGCCAGCTTTCCTTTTCCTGCAGAAAGGCCAGTGCTTGCGCCTGAGGCAATCGCTTGGGTAGGGTCAGCGTCACTCGCCCGTCCAACTGTGAAAGCCTCAAGGAAATCCTCCGCGCCCGCGCAGAGCGGCGCAGCAGCACAGGGATCGGGGGGTTGCCCCAGAGCGTGATATCACCCATATAAACGCCTCGGAGGTTCGGGGCCAAGAAGCCTTTGACACTGGCATACTGTTATGGCAGTTGGCCCGGATCGTCCACAGGACCAATCCCATTGGACCAAGCCCATTGGACCAAGCAACGAGAGGGACTTCCCATGCCCAAAGAAGAATGGGGCGTCAAACGCGTCTGCCCGACGACCGGCAAGCGGTTTTATGACCTGAACAAGACCCCGATCATCAGCCCCTACACGGGCGAAGTCGTGGAACTGGATCACGGCAAGCGTGGTCAGATCTCCGCGGATGCGGCAGATGGAGCATCGCGCAAATCCAAGGTCGAAGAAAAAGAAGACGTCGATGTGCTGGACGACGACGATGATGTCGATGTCGAGCTGGACGACGATGATGTTCTCGAAGATGAGGACGACGATGAGAACGTCTCGCTGGACGACATCAAGGATGTTGCGACCGACGACGACTGATGTCGTGAAATGAATCGGCGTCGGCCTGGATTTTCCTCTTGATCCCGGCCGCCGCTTTGCGTAATTGCTCGCACACCGCCGGAAACGGAAACTGGAATGGGGCCTTAGCTCAGCTGGGAGAGCGCCTGCATGGCATGCAGGAGGTCAGGGGTTCGATCCCCCTAGGCTCCACCATTCACCACAAAAGTCCTTTTAGGTCAGTAAGTTGGTGATTTTACATGGTAATTTTGGGGAACTGTCACGCTGAGGTGTTACAGTGAGTACCCTAGAAAGCATGTCAGGACATACCTGACCCTATCGCCGTGGCGCTGTTTATTATCACCGCGCCGCCGTGCCCAAGGACCTAGTCGCAAGCTATCAAAAATGCGACGAGACCTTCTCTCTGAAAACCAAGGATCACACTGAAGCTTTGCGCCGAGTGCGCATCTAAGCCGTGCGAGTGGACCAGCGGTTTGACGAACACAGGCGCTGGCTTGCTGCGCAAAACGCACCCGTCGTGGATCACTTGTCTGCAGATCAGTTGGCAACCATCAAACAAGCGTATCCTCTGTCACGGACCGTGATGCGGCCAGTCGTGGGCGCGGGACATCCGCTGGCCACGGTACGGCAGCCGGTTTCGACCCACGAACTCGAACCGCATGTACAGCTCGTGCTGTCCGACCCGGTGGATCCCGCAGGTCAGAACTATGGTCTGGCCAGCGCGCGGCTCTGGCGGTTCGCGGATCTGAACCGACGTTATGACTTCGTGTTGGCGGGATTTGGCTGGTGCCGGATGCCGGAGCATCTGTTTGCCGATGCGCTGGGTGACGGGCGACTCGTCGAACTGGTGATCCAGGACGACACGGCGCCGCGCGACGGTTTGACTATCTTTGCCGCTCACGCCCGCGATCGTGTGCTCGGACCTGGAGCTACCCATCTATTATCAGCTTTGCGAAAGCGGTTCGCGGCTTAGAGCAATATTTCCCTCTGGGAATGGGGCGTGAGGCTACGCCAAAACCCGCTAATTTTCGATGCCATCCTACGTAACGCACTTATCGCGTGTGCCGTCTATGTTGCCATCGACGTGGTTCAGTATAACCGCCCGTCTCACCTCTTGACGCCTGCGGTGGTGTCCAGTTTCACGGCGCGGGTGCTTCGATGCGGCTGATCTTAGGTTCGGCGATTTGCTCAGTAACGGACGTGAACAAAGCTTCGGGACTCATGCCTCACCTCGGATCACCCTTCGATGTGAGGACGTTGCCTGCGAGCATCCGCTTCGCCGACATCCCAAATCGCGGGTGAACCTGGCACAATCGCTCTATGCGTTTCGCCTGCTCTAAGTTGGAAGCGCCACCCTCCTCGCGCAGCTGCTGAGCGGCGAGCATGTGACTGAGCACGTCATCGATCCGGCGGATGCGCAAAGCCGCATTCTTTATGGCTAATTCGGAGCCCTGCCATTTTTGCAGGGCGTTGGGTGCAGCGCGTTTATATGTAACATTATGGAAGGTCTGAAAAACCTCCCCTTTTTGGCATGATCTGGTAAACTTGGGCATCCCCTCCAAGGAGCCTTTGAGGTGCCAAAGCAACCTGCATTTCCCGGCCTGCGCGACGCGATGAAGAAGAAGCAGACGCGGCGCGAGGTTTTCCTGTCCGAGATGGAGGCAGTTGTCCCTTGGGGTCTGTTGCTGGGGTTGATCACACCGCACTATCCGAAAGCCGGACCGAAGGGCGGGCGCCCACCGATGCCGATTGAGACCATGCTGCGCGTCTATTTCCTTCAGAATTGGTATGCCCTGAGCGATCCGATGGCGGAGGAGATGCTCTATGACAGCGAGGCTATGCGCCGCTTTGCCGGGATCGAGCTGGGCGACGACCGGATTCCGGATGAGACCACCATCCTCAACTTCCGCCACCTGCTGGAGCGGCACGGGTTGACCGAGGCGATCTTTGCGGAAGTGAATACGCATCTCGCCGACAAGGGCTTCACCCTGCGCTCGGGCACACTGGTGGATGCGACAATCATCGATGCGCCGTCGTCGACCAAGAACAAGGCGAAGGCGCGAGATCCCGAGATGTCGTCCACAAAGAAGGGCAACGACTGGTTCTTCGGCATGAAAGCCCACATCGGCGTCGACGCCGAGAGCGGCGTGATCCACAGCGTTGAGACCTCAACGGCCAAGGTGCACGACAGTCAGGTCTGGGATGCGCTGCTGCACGGCAACGAGACCTCTGTGTGGGCCGATAAGGGTTATGTCAGTGCGGAGCGCGCGGCCGCGTTCAGTGGCCCTGGCCAGTTCTGGGGCGTCATGCGCAAGGCCCCAAAGGGCGGCAAGCTGCATCCACTCGAGGAAAGCACCAACCGCATCATCGCCAAGGTAAGGGCCAGGGTCGAGCATCCCTTCCGTGTCATCAAATGCCAGTTTGGCCATGTGAAGACCCGCTACCGCGGCTTGGCCAAAAACCGGGCTCAGCTCTTCACGCTGTTTGCGCTCGGCAACCTGTTTCTGGCGCGACGAAAGCTGATGGCATGAGCACGAGTCTGCCCGGAAACGGGTGTCAGGCCGAAAGAGCGGCATTGAGAGCATGACTTAGACCGCTTCCGCCTCCGAAAGGCCCCCCCCAAAGCGCTCAGGCGGCAGCCTCGCGCAGCCGGGAACGTTGATCAGACCTTCCTTATCTTTTGATGTCGTGCAGGTGTCGGGCCCCTGAAAAGCTCGGAGCGCCCGACCGCTTCGTAAACCTCTGTAAATATGCACCTCTTCTCTCAGGGACCACCGCGTAATTGGGGGATCACACGACTTGCGGGCTCGTCTGCGATGCTTCGCAAAGGAGGTCGCTGATGCGATCAGAGAGGTGAAAGTTAAATGGGAACACGGCAAGCCTTTGACCTATTGCTTCCCCTCACATGAAGGCAAACGATTTGAACCTAAGGTGTTTTTTCTTTCGCGCGCACGAATTCCCGCTCACAAAGCCTGTGCCATCACCACGCCGAGGCGGCGCGCAAACTCGGACGGGTCCGCCAGGTCCTCTCCTTCCACGATGCGCGCCTGATCCAGAAGCAGGTGAGCTGCGTCCTTGAGCAATGCATCCGATCCCGCGTCACTGCCTTTCGCGCGCTCGGCAAGCTTGATAATCACTTGATGGGTCGGATTCAGTTCTAATACTCGCGGCATGCCCTGTTGCAACTGTCCGTGCCGTTTGAGCAGGCGTTCAAGATTGACGTCCATGTCCCCTTCATCAGCAATGAGACAGACGGGGCTGCCCGTCAGGCGCTTTGAGGGGCGTACGTCTTTGACAGCGTCACCAAGCTCGGCCTTGAAAACCATAATCAAGGCGTCGAGATCGGCTGCGTTTTCGTCTTTGTCAGTCTTGTCGTCTGCCGAAGAGATTCCGTCCAGATCCGCCGCTCCGCGTGTGATGGATTTGAGCGGTTTGCCGTTGAACTCCGTGACGTGTTGCAACCAAAATTCATCGACGTGGTCAGATAGCAGCAGCACTTCAACGCCCTTGGCCTTGAAGCCCTCAAGATGCGGTGATTGTGCCACTTTGGCGGCGTTTTCGCCCGCAATGTAGTAAATCGCCTCTTGGCCGTCTTTCATACGACCAACGTAGTCAGAAAGGCTGATGACATCGCTCCCTTGCGTCGACGCAAAGCGGCAGACCTCGAGAATCCGGTCGCGCAAACCTGCATCTTCGACCAACCCTTCTTTCAGAACTGCGCCGAAGTTCGCCCAGAACACGGCGTATTCCTCGGGCGCCTTGGTCGCCTTTTTCTTGAGCTCGCTCAGGACCTTCTTGGTGATCGAGGTTTTGATCTTGGCCAGCGTAGGGTCGGTCTGGAGCATCTCGCGCGAGACGTTCAACGACAGATCCTGCGAGTCGACGATACCACGCAGAAACCGCAGATACGCCGGGATCAGGTCTTTCGTCGTTTCAGAGATAAAAACGCGGTTTACGTAGAGCTTTACATGGCTCTTGCGCTCCCCATCAAACAGATCGAACGGCGGAGTTGACGGTATGAACAGCAGGCTGGTGTGGTTGACCGTGCCTTCGACACGGTTGTGCATGACGTGCCACGGTTCATCGAAGGCGTGCGACGTGTGGCGGTAGAACTCAGTGTACTGCTCTGCCGAAATATCCTTGGCCGGGCGCGTCCAGATCGCAGAAGCCGCGTTCAGAGTTTCCTCGCCCAGCTTGACCGGGAAGCTGATGTGTTCGGAGTAAGTCTTGATAATGTGACGGACCCGTGCGTCCTCGGCGAATTCCTTGGCATCCTTTTTCAGGTGCAGCGTCACGATCGTGCCGTTCGCGTCCCGCTCGGCAGGCTCGATGGAGAATTCACCCTTGCCGTCCGACGACCACAGCCAGCTTTTTTCTTCGCCAGCCTTGCGGGTCAGCACATCGACCCGGTCTGCGACCATGAAGGTGGAATAGAAGCCGACCCCGAACTGCCCGATCAAGCCGACGGTATCCTTCTTTTCGGCCTTGAGTGCTTCGATAAAAGCGCCCGTGCCGGATTTGGCGATGGTGCCAAGTGTCTCCAGCAGATCCGCATGGCTCATCCCGATGCCATTATCCGACACCGATAATGTCTTGGACTTTGTGTCGATTGCCAGCGTTATGGCCAGCGCATCCGCAGCTTGTGCCAGCGCGGGATTGGTCAGGGCGGCATAGCGCAGCTTGTCGCAAGCATCCGAGGCGTTCGATACAAGTTCGCGCAGGAAAACCTCGCGATTGGAGTAAAGGGAGCCTGCCACGATATCGAGCAGTTGACCGACCTCGGTCTGGAACGAAAAAGTCTCTTTCACGCTTGCGTCGCTCATCACTCAAGTCTCCGTTTTGCTTGCTCGCTTAAACTGCCAGAAGATAAGAAATTACCGCCAAGTTTCAAGCTGCTCGCGCCCACCACTAAGGTTGTGATAAGTGGCATCCGTCTATGGCGCCCGCGCCGTCCTCTGCGTCAAAGAAATTGCTCCGCAGAACAACCGCGGTTCCGTTCCGGTGCAGCACGATTGAATGGGCGCCGGAGCGGCGCCGCCAGTGCAGGCGACCGACCAGCCTGTAAAGTGCTTTGGAGTCCGGGCCGATCAGGACCTCGACCACGGATGTGGGCCGTGCGGTCCAAAGTCCGGTGCCCAAAATGATCTGATCCGGCCATTCTGCGCGCATTTGCGTGACGGAGAATTTGGATTTTAGAAATAGACGGTAAAATGGGTCTTTTTCGTGGATAATCGGGATGAATTACCCGGGTTGGGTTACTGAGCGGAGCCAATGGGATAAGCTATCTATTCCAAAATGTACCCAAGAGCGCGATATCCAGTTCGTCGTTTGGCGGCCATTCTGGAGAGAACTGGCACCGCACTGTCGACATAGTCGACCACCAGGACGTCCTTCTTTGCATCATGTTGCCGATGTAACCTCCCGACATATTGCGCCAGAGTGCCCTTCCAAGAGATCGGCATCGTCAAGAATAGAGTATCGAGGCGGGCGTCATCAAAACCTTCACCGATGTAGCGCCCTGTCGCGAGGATCAGGCGCTCCTCATGATCCTCAACGTTCATAGCCGCCGTGGCGACCTTTCGATCTTTAGCTGACATGCCCCCACGAAGCACGACCAGGTTCTTGGTAAATCTGGAAAACCTATTTTGCAGATATTCAAGTCGGCATCAGCCGCCTTTGAAGCGTCAACTCGACTCAAGAGACAACGGTTCGATGCCGCTGTCGCTTGATGGGAAATCCTCGTCCTTCAGGGCGGGGAAGATGTTAACCAAACGGCTTGATCGCTTCACAAATCGGCGGCAATCTCAACCTTTAAGCGCATTTATTCCTTCGGTAGAATATCGTTCACGCGCGTCGACTAATTCAGCGGCCTGTTAAAAGGCCACGGCCGCACGAGCGACCGTGGCCTTCAAGCCTCGCAATGTCAGACGACGCGGCGTGCCGTTGCCAGGCGGCGGCCTCGACGCGATCCGACAGCGCCGAGCCCAGCAAGGCCGGTCAGCAGCACGACTGCGCCAGCGGGAAGCGGGACAGCGGAGACCGGTGCAAGATTTGTGAAATTGTCCGCTGTTGCTGATCCATAGAACGCAAGCCCAACACCGGTACCGGCGAACATTGTGGAGAGAGTCTCGGTGAAGCTTTCGCCATTGAAGCCGGCCGTGACTGTGCCATCGCCATTTTGCGTCACGAAAAAGGTGCCGCTGGTTGCAGGGTTTGAAAGGAGTTTAAGGTATTCCCCGGACACGGCAGGCAAGCTCCCGACCACCGCGCGGTAAAAGAAAATCGAATCGAAGCCGCTGGACCCATTGTTGTTCTGGATCTTGACCATCAAGGTGTCGTCAGCCGAGGTGACACCCAACGCAATCCCGATAAAGGCCGTCCCGCTAGCGCTGGTCGAGACATCTACCGAATAGCTATTTCCGGTTGCGCCATTGAGGGTCGAGAGCGCAAAATTGGTCCCCGATACACTTGTCCCGTTGTGGGTCGTGCTGCCAAGGACATCGGTCCAGTTGGACTTGTTGGTGTCATTGAAATCATCGACAATGGTGGAGGCACTTACTGTGCCGCTCGCCAGGCCAGATACCAAGGCTGCAATCGCAAAAAAACGTAACATATCCAAATCCCCAAAAAAATAAGACTCTAACAACATAACGCTGCGGTTGAATGTGCTACAATACGGTCAATTGTAGCGATACAATTTTGACTCACAAAATCCCCACCTGCACTGACGAATAAGTAGCATGGCATTGCCAAATTGTCTGTCTGGCCTAGCACTCCTTTGGCAGAATTTTGCTGATCTGATAATCTCCGGATTCACGGGAGGCGATGCCTTGTCGAAATCCGCCGCCAAAAACCAGCAGGTATCACCGGGCAGCAAAGGGTAAACACCAGCTACAAAATCTCCATTTCGGCCATCGTCGCCGCGCAGGTGTTTTTCGATGATGGATTCATCAGGTGGAATGAATTTCTGATGACCACATTCACCGCATTTGACCTTTGGCTTTCCACAAATGCCTTTCACCCATTCGTTGGCGCAAGCTGGGGAGTACCCGGATCTACCGGTCTTCTTGTTTTCCCATCTTGTGGGAAATACGTCAGGTCGACCGGCGAAAAGACGGCGAAAAAGTTTTACTTTCTCGCGGGAAGTAGAGTTGTTCGTAATTGGGGCGATTCCGAAACCAGGTTGTTGTACCGATGACCTCTCCTTGGAGGCAAGTCGAACCTCGAGTGCCGCTATCTGACGCTGAAGTTCACGTCGTTCTGCTTCAAGACTGGCCAGACGTTGCCGGACCTGCGCCAAGTCTGCAGCTATTTCACTTTGGTCATTCAACCGAAGTACCCACCCATTACGCTCAGTTGGTTCCAGCATAGTCGGACGCTACGCTTCGTATATGCCTTCAACGAAAAATCGCATGTTTTCTAAGGTAAGGCAGCACCAAAGTAGATTTGAAGCTGACCTCTTTCTTTGATTTTCCCGGAAGCCATGACATCGACGACTTTAATAGACACTTCGCCATGCAGCCATAGCATACCGTCTATGGTTAGGGATTTGGCATTTGGCCCATATCTTCGTGTCAAGCAAAGACGCAAAGTCAACACGAAAGACCGAACCATGAATACGCAATCACAATTCGAGACACCCACCCGGGTCGAAGTTCAAAAGATCATCCAGCAGGCGCACCGGATGCGCAGCGAATATCTTGCCACGTCGATCAAGGCCGGATTGTCTAACTGTCACGCGAGATTCAGTCGCAAGAAATCTGTAGGCGGCGCAACGGCCTGACCACTGCGGTCTGCGCCTGCAGATGCCATAATCACTGCCTGTCCGGGACAAGATCGCTCTCAGACTTGGTCCACACTGAGGGTCAAGTGGCGAACAGCAAGCCAATCCAGAACAGACCAGTCGCCATCATTCGCAATACGCGGTGGATCCAATTCCACAATTTGAAACGAAAGACCTAAGACCATGACACTTCAGAACATTCTCACCGTACATCCCTTCGAAGGGCTCCACAATACGATCCAACAGTTTAGGGCCGACCATGCAGAGCGGCGCAGGGCAAGAGCAGTCTACGACCGGACATGGCGCGAGCTTTCGGCAATGTCCGACCCGGAACGGGCGGATATCGGTATCCACAGCTCCGACATTCCCCGGATCGCGTCCGAAGCCGCTACCATGAGCCGCAAGACATCGTAGCTCTGAGACGGTTACTGCAGCTGCCAAGCTGCAACGCACATGGCAGTTGCCCGCCCGACCTGCTTATCACATCGTTCTAACAATACGCCCTCGCTGAACGTCCACTACGAAAAATGCTGCGCCGAGTCGCTGCGTGTCCGCTCACCGCCATCGCTACCGGTGGTGCCACGTCAACGCTGTAAAGATTTCTCAACATCGCGCTTGGGCGTCACCGGGACTGCTCCTCATTTAGATCTCCTGCGCATTTAGTATTGGGTGGGAGATAGTGTAGCTTCGGTCAGCCTACACAAGTCAGCACTCATAACAAGTTGGGCATGCACTAGGCTTCCAAGTTCAGGTAACGAGGCCCGAAAAAGGTGTCAGAGTTTCAAAATCGCCGCGCGCTCATACACCCGCGCATCACCTCCCGAAATTGCCGAGCCAAGCCCCGCGGCCTTGATCCGCATCATCATTGCCATCGGCGATACACCGAGGTGTTGGGCGGCTGTCTTCGGCGTTTGAAACTTCTCGAGGAATGCCTCGAGTTCGTCATAAGTGACGAGTTCGGCGGCGGCTCGCAGTCCGTTGCGACGTCGCCGCTCCGATGGGAGTAATCCAGCAGAAACAACTTGTCGAATTTCGCGGCTGCTTAGCGCCAGGCGTTGCCGCACCTCCTCCAACGTCATGTCGGAACGCTCTTGGCGACGTATCGCGGCGAGCAGCTCTTTATGGCTAATTCGGAGCCCCGACAGCCCGATCGCAGTTCGGTCAATATAGGAACCGGGCAGCTCACCCGCCTCGAGAAAGCAAAGGATTTGCCCCGCCGGACACCGCAAGACGAATGTGGCATGCGAAAGGCTGATCATGTCGTGGCGGACAGCATGGCAGGAGTGAAATGTCGCCTGAGCTTCCATTCCCTTGAGAAGATCATCCAGCACATCAATACTGAAACGCGGCTTCTTGAATGCCTTTGTCGCAATGCACGTGACCACCCTTTCTGACACAAGACCGTCGAACATGGTGATCCCGATGCCCAGAAATTTTGCGCTCTGCTCCGCCCCGAAGCTCGTCGCCAGTGTTGTTATATGCGCGGTGCATGCCCTGAGAAGTGATCTGACATTGAAACCGTCGGGAATACGCCCATCCGGTAAAAAGCCGTCGAGGATCAACGCACGCCCTACCCACTTTCTGGAGCGGTCGGTTGTCTCTGCAAGCTTCTTGATGCAGGCATCCACCTGCACTTGGGACGGGGCATAATGATGTCTGGACAACAGGCAGTAGTCGCCTTGATCCTTGATAAGGCCCAGCATGATGTCCCGAAACGCTTGCCGCTCGTCCCGCATTGAGGCCTGAAGCGCCCAGCCGTGGAACCAGGTCTTACTGAGCCTTGTCGAATGACGTCCGAGCGCTTGGTCGACCTCATCTAGCAGTTTCCCGTGGCCCACACGCGTGATCGAGAATCCCAGCTCAGTGAGCTCGCGCCGCCTTGCAGGTGGAGACGCATTGGGTCGTAAGGTGCCTTCGGCGATAAAGGCGCCCAGCCCCAGGCACCATCGCTCCAAGGTGTCGATCTGGATATCACCCAACCAGTCGATCATCAGCGTGTCAGCTTCAAGTCTCAGAAGAGCCGCGCGTTCGAAGTCCGACAGCGCTTGCCGTTGTACCCGTTCCTCCAATCGATGTAACCATCCACCCGACAGTTCGGCGCGCAGGACATGATCATAGCAGGTCGTGTAATCTGCGTAAGGCAGCTCAATCAGCGCTGTTTCGTGGTGGCTGCAACAGGGCATGAAACGTGGCAGCCATTGCCATCGGATCGCACAGCCGTCCGCTTGGCTACCCGTCGACGACAGATCCTCCAGCCAGCAGTTGGGGCAAATGGACAGATCGTGTTTGCGGATGGACCGGGTCAGAAAACGCTGCCCATGCAGGTCAGTGTATTTCTCACTGACCTTGCGTGGACTGTGTAAGATCAGGTCTGAGCCAGACGAGCCGGTGAGCGCCGCCAGGGCTTTGAGATGCTGCGGGTCACCTGCACAGATAGCCGCTTTGCCAAGTCCCATTGCCGTGCAAAACTCGGCGGTAGACCGCGAAGCATTTGCCGAAGCGTTTCGGGACAAGGTCGAGAATGCCGGCTCGCCCACCGTGGCAGCCAAGGCGATCGGGAGCGCAGAGATCGCTTGAGTTTCCATGTGCAAAGCTACTCCCCTCACCTGTCCAGGTTGACATCTGCGGGTATGCTGACGAAGTCTTCAGCGATGAACGGGTTCATCTCTGGAAGGCAGTCGAACCGTTGCGCGTGGGTTGATCGAAAATGCTCAATCTCCAGCACCTTGTTGCCTGCGACCAGTGCCGCTTTCAGGGCCAAGATGCAGATTTCACACAATTCGCCGAACGCGTAATAGGATGCGTGAAGCAGCCTCTCGGCGAAATCTCGTGTCTTCACGGTCTTGCTAAGTTCCAGGCCCACTCCCTGACAGTAGCACGCTAGAATTTTGATTGCGCGCGATGCGTCCACGCCAGGATCAAGGTCGGTCATATGCACGACGCTGTACCGGCGCTTGAACTGCTGGTCTGAGTTGAGGATCTCCGCGAAATCCGGGGTGCCGATCAGGATGGGGACGACCTGCCCTTTCTGGGGCTGTACCAGTGACTTGAGGGCGTCCCGCATGGACTGGCGGTCTCTGGCCCCGGCGGCACGAACATGCTGGATTTCGTCCAAGACCAGAACTCGAGTTTCCAATCTCTCGATGTAGGCGGCGACATACTGCCATATGTCCTCTGCGGAATCTCGGGCCTTCGGCGTCCAGCCATACTCCAACGAAATCAGCATGCGGAGCTTGCGGAGGGTCACATCGTCCCGAAGCGGAACGAACACGTGACCGCGCGGAGAATGCCCTACGGCCGTCCGTTGCAGACCGAGCGTTTCGAGAGCGCGCAGAACGCTCTTGGTCTTCCCGGTGCCGCTGCGCCCAAGAACGACGACACCCCGAGCGTCGGCGGGGTGTCCAAGTTCTCTTGCGGCCATAAACTCCCTAAGCGAGTTTTCTATCTGACGCGCAATGCGTTGCGCGTCAGCGTGGTCGATGAAAATGTCGCGGCGCAGTGCCTGAACTCTGCGATCAACGTCGCTCGGTCGGAGGGCGAGAGTCATAGATCCTCTCCTTCCTGCCACCAGTCGGTATCTTCCTCAGGGTCATCGAGATCGACTTCTTCATCGTCTGATGTGGAAGGTGCGTCGCCCGGTAGCGCTCCGCCTTGGCCAGCGTCAGGGTCGCCGATGACGTAGCCGATCCCGTCGTCAGCCAAATCGAGCGCGTCCAGTTCCGGTATTTCATTCTCGACGACAGACAGGCCGAGGTAGAGTTCCTTTTCCAGGCGCGCGATATCCTTCGCAGTTGCCTGTTGAGGTAGCACGCCCATGATACGCATGGCTTCATTTGCGCGGGAGCGCATTGCCTGAAGGGCGTCCGATATGGTGTCAGCAGCCAGGGCCGCTTGCCCGGCGTATCGGCGTCTTAGAATTTTCCCGACGGAAACCCACTCGTCGAGTTTCACCCCGTGGAAATTTTCGACGCTGCACTCGACCTCAAGCCATTCTTTCCCGGTGCAGACGCTGATCGTTCCTATGTCGTTGGGCTCTAGGTAAAGCGTGACCTTCGTGTTCTTTGCCCGGCGCCGGAGCTTTTGCAGTTCGCGGGAGTTGTAGGCCACCCCGAGCAATGTGATGCCTTTTGATGTTACCTTTCGATCGAGCGATATCCCGAAAGCCCTCCTCCGCATGGAGCGGGGCAACTGCGGGGGAAGTCCGACGGTGCCGCTAAGACGCTCCAGCGCCGCCGCAGGCGTCTCTCTGAAGAGCCCGGCATGGGGCGTGTTGTGGTAGACGTCGACAACATACCGAATGAAGATCAGGGCCAATTGGTCGTCCGTCAGGACGGCCGTTTCCTCCGTCGGATAATCGCCGCGTTCCTTGGGGTTTGCGAAGGTTTGTCCAGGCAGATAGGGCATCACCCTGTATGTGAAAGTCAAAAATGGGCGCTCGATCGTCCCGCGAAACTGTGGCTCTCCCACGGTGGGATAGGAGTAGGCGGCACATGTCTCATTGACCGCTCGAGTGGTCGCGCCTGCGCGGAAAGCAGATCCGGTGTCGCTTTCGACGCCTTCAAATGGAAATCCGTGCCAAATGGACTCCGCGCCTGCGGCAGCTGCCAAATCCGACTTGTCTCGTGTAGACATTTCCAGCGCTCGAATGGCTGACGCTGAATTTTGTGATGACGCAACGAGCAAACCCACGATGTATCTGGTCGCGACGTCCAGGACGACGTAAAGCCATCGACGCCCGCGTGGCAACCGGTCGATCGTCTTCTGATCGAGCCCCTCTCTGATAGGCCCATTCATAATAATCGTACGCGCATCAATCTCCCACTCGTCCACTTGGAATGTCTGACCAGGACGGGTTGCCCGATTGGTCTTGCCAACACCCAAGTAGCGGCGCTTTGCGATCGCGCTGCCCTCACGACCAGCGTCGACCTCCAAGCGATCAAAACGCTTCAGCCATTCCCACAGCGCTGTCTTTCCACGTGTTTGTAACAGCGGAAGCATGGCGGCCTCTCGTCGCTCGTTTTCGCGACGCAGCGCGTTGATCGTGTTATCAACGACTTCACGGCCTGTGTGGCGCTGGTTCAGGAGAAACTCTCTGAGTTGCTGTTGGATGAAAAGGTAGCTGTCTTGGTTGATATCGAGCTTGGAGGCCCTTCCGCGCTTATCGATAAGCGCATCCATACGGCCACCGGCTTTTTTGACAGCGCGGTACCACCGCAAGATGCTTGCCGGGGATGCGTCGAAGCCAAAGCTGTTGCCGTTCGAGCTGAAGTACTTAGCCCCGTAGATCTCATGGAATGTCTTCCACTCCTCTGCGGCATAGGCTTTGATGTGAGGGTAATGTTGTCCGACGCCATCGGGTCGAAGGGTCAGTCCACCTTCCGAATACCTCCTTGTCAGACCACAGACGAAAAACCACCGGTTACAGACAAGAGTTTGGTTCGTCCGCGATAAAGCAGAGAGGCCGATGTGGGGCTGAGGTCGAGACTTCGCCTCGTCCACGCTTTTAGATCGCTTCTCGTAGTCCCACTCTGGTTGCTGCACGATCTCATGCAGCGTCGGCCAGGTAAAACGCTCGACCGCGGCAGATCCGTCATCTCGTCGGAAGAACGCGTGCTGATCGTCCGATTCTTCGAAAAAATATGGAACCGAGTTGATATAATAGCGTGTGACCCTATCGAAGTTCATCCGGATTGTCATTGCGGCCTCCGAACGATCGAGTGGAGGTTGATGCTTCCGGTACTGACGAGGCCGAGGCGCCTTTCAAAGATGGCACGGACTGCAGCCCGGAACCCTCGCGAGCCGGTACGGCTGAGAATAATCAGATCGGTGATGGTGAACTCGCCGTCGAGTTTTGCCACCGTCTCTTCGAGGCGAGCGTCAGCTTCAGCATCCGGGCACAGAGAGAACCGCAGATAGGTCGCCGCATTCACGGCTGCAGTACGTGAAAAGCACTGCTCCGTAACCAAACGGACTTCATCCACCATGTCTGGCACCACGGCACGCCGAATCTGTTCCAGCTCGGCTAGAAAGCGACCAGATGCCAGGCGAGACGTTGGTTTCACAGCAACCGCAACTCTGCGTCCGGTCTTGTAGGTGATCAGCAGGTCGAAATAATGCGTGCCCTTCGTTCCGTCCGGCTTGCGAAACTTCACCGGACCGAATTGCTCTTGGACTTGGCGAACTCTCGGATCGATCAGCGTGACCACCAAGTTGCCGTGTTCAATTTTACTGTCCATGCCATAGATACGTGGCAAGCCGGTCTCAAGGTCGGGATACACGGCGAAGATTCTGCATGAAGATCGCGACCTTGGATTGATCCGACGCTGACCGCGGTAAGCGAGCACGGGGTAATCTTCGCGAATGACTTCCCCCATTAGATCATCCGGAAACGCTTCTGTGGGGCCGTAGGCCCTGCGGAAGGCTTCGGGCATCCCGGATAGGTCACGACCAACCGGCGTGACCGGGGCGTTTAGACTGCGTTCGATTGGCATATTCATGGCATAGCATCCCTGTTTCCGGGCCGTTGAGCGCCGGATTGCGAGGACACGCAGGAGCAAGCCGCTCATGCATGCCTGTTGACTTTTCGCTGCTGTGGTGGGATGAAAGAAGGGACCAACCTTCCAAGGGCTCTGCATGCTTCGCGCTGCGGGGCCTTTGTTCTTTCATCGGGGTCGTCGGTTTCGCTAGGTCATTGAGACAGCTCCTTCTGGTTGGGCAAGGAGCGAAGCCAGTTCCTCGGGGTCCTCGCCAAGTAGGCGTGCGATTTCTGTTATGACCGGGAGGCTCTTCCGGTGACCGCCAATGACCAAGCTGATCGTCGAAGGATTGCGCCCAAGACGGGACGCAAGTTCTTTGATCGAAAGGCCTGCCTCTATCCGCAGACGACATTTGATGATCTCGGCTGTGCCGCGAAATTTCATGTACGAACCTTGGGCAATTTTTGTTGACGGATACCCGAATCATGTGGGTTCGCGATTCGCAAGTCAACCACCATCCGCATCCATGAAAATTCAACCGTGTCAATATAGTTCAGAGTTATTTTGACAATTAACATGTGCGCGCGATTCCAGTTGCACTGACTATCTGCACTTCTGTAATCGATGGAAAACTAGGCGTATCCCATGGATCGGCACGAGGAAAAGACACGTTGGTCAGACCTGATAACGACCGATCAACGTTGTTGTCGCCTGATTTACCTTCGATCCCGCGAGGCATGGGTCCAAAACTGCGATGTTCATCGCTTCAGCCAACGCCAGATGGCCGAAGCCGCGGTGACTGGATCAACTTCTGAATCAGGAGAGCAGCGGCTCGATCCCACTCACGTCCACCTGCCTAGCCGCAGTGCGCATATCGAAATTGGTCTGCATGTTCATCCAATATTCCGGCGTCGTTTTGAACACACGTGCCAGCCGCAGCGCGGTATCGGGCGTCATGATGGTTGAGCCCTTCACCAGCCGCTCGATGAGCGTCCGGGGAACATAAAGGCGGTGAGCCAGCGCGATCGCGCCCATCTCAAGCGGATCTAGGTACAGTTCTTTCAGGACTTCGCCTGGGTGCATCGGGTCTTGAAGCAGGCTCATGATGTCTCATTTCAGCGGCAATCGACGATCTTGACTTCGGCGGGGCCATTCTGCGTCCAGACGAAGCAGATGCGCCACTGCCCGTTGATCCCCACCGAGTGCCGACCGGCGCGATCTCCCTTCAGTTGCTCAAGGTTGTTATCTGGCGGAAAACGCAGGTCTTCCACCGCAACAGCTGGGTCCAGCACCGAAAGCATCGCCCCCTGCGCCTCAAGAGGTCCGCCGGGAAATCCTTGCCGTACTTGCCTTGCAGCACGTTTGCCTTCGGTGCTCTGGATCATGTCCGCAATGTATCATTATGTGATACATGTGCGCGATGACTGTGTCATTGGAAGCTTGCCTGGAAATTAGTGGCGGTGAGGGTGACATGAGCTTCGAGCGGAGGCCGTAGTTCGAAGGCCTGAGGGGCGCGAGCGAACTCGTAAAGTCTGAACAGATACCAGTCATCCCGGCGTTCGTTTGCAACCTCCAGTTCGTTACGTGAGATGTGGAACGGTGTCCGCTCCAAACCGTTTGTCGTCTTCACCTCGATGAGGCGTTCGCGACCTTCGATTGTGAAACTGGCGATGTCATAGCCTGCGCCGTCGCCGTCCTCCTTGGAGACCCAACGCACACGCCGAGCTAAGGCGTCCTGGCCATGTTGCCGCAAGGTCTGACGTTCGTGATGAAAAACCCGTTCCTCACCCGCATGACCGAGAGCCCGATTGCGCTCGTCCCGCCCCGCGACATCGAAACGCCGCGCCACCCTCTGCATTTGCTCCAGCTCTTCTGGGGGCGGTGTATTCCGCAAGGTAGGTGCTGTTCCGACGTAGAGCGCCGGAGGCTCAGCCATTGTGGAAGCGTCTTTGCGGTGAAGCGCGAGCTCCCATTCTGGATGACGCGCCAGCCAGCGAGATGCGGCCTCTGCAAGAGACATCTGGAAATTGAACCGCGGTCGATAGCCTTTGACGATGGGAAGCCCTAATCCGACACAGGCCGCAGAGACGTTGCAGAGTTTGAACTCGATGGAGCCACGGCTCCGTCCTGTCTGATCTTGCAATGCCCGGTTCTGCGCAGCTTTGTTATAGCTGCGCACGGAGAGCTCATCGCTGAGCATCCCGAAATAAGACGCAACGACCGCGTCGTTCTCTGTGTCGGACCAATCACCTGAATTCATTTGGGCAGGTTATGTTGGCCCGGAGGGATTGTCATTGGTCTTAAGATGGGCAGCGATGCGCAGGGAGGCCCGGAACCTGTTCAGACAAGCAGAACCACCTCTGAAGCAGATCGAAAAATTACACGAAACCGCCCCTCTCAAAGTAGGTGAACGGCGATCGGGTCAGAATGCCGAGTCAATCCCCATCCTCGCATGGACGAAGCCAGTCCAAGGTGCCGTTTGACTTGCAGCGGCGAACGTTCACCACTCTCAGGACCGCCTGTTCAAACTGATGCTCGTCACCTGCTTCAAACGCGTGACGGATCAGATCAAACTGCTTGTCCAAACAGTTTCCCAAATCATAATCTGAGACATCATTCATTTTAGAGCTCCTCTTGCAGCCGTCAGTGAGATTTCCTCTTCATGGCACATTTGACAAATTCCTACTTCGTCAGGATCGCTCCAATCAAGGCTCAGTCCCTTATTCGTGACGATCATATAGCAACAAGAATCGATTAAAGTTTTTTTGCCATCATGGCCTTCTGCGAACTTCCCGCCAATCGAAACGATTCGCTGCGGGTCGCTCGACCTGCAGCAACGCGCAGAATACGCCCTTTGCAAAGTCGCGGTGGCAGCGCCCGCCGGAGCGACGCCACCGGCCCTTTGCGGACACCTGCCACCGACCCAGATTCTGCGCCGCGGCCCGTCGTTCCGGACATTCGACGCAGCCGAAAATCCGGGCGGTGGACAAGTCTCTGTCGTACTGAGTGGACACTGTTGATGCCGCACTGACCGGACCGGATAAGAACTATGTTTGCGAAGACCTGAGGTCTTCAAGGTAGCCACCAAGTTCGTCGCCATAGCCCCAGCCGGTATTGGCAACGCGTTGATATTCTTTCTCCAGAAGATCCAGCCAAGTTGCGGTCAGTTCCGGGTCGGCTTGCACGGATAATTTCTTCACGATCGAGCCAAACATGGACCCCATGCTGTTGTAGAACGTCTCATCCATATCACCGAACTCCAGCGTGACGTCATTGCCGCACTTGATGTAGTAGAACATTAGCTCCAGCGTTTCGCCGAGCTGTCCCCTAGCCTTGTTATAATCGGATATGGCACGTCGGGCGTCGCGGTATTTGATGGGTGCGTCCCACCGGCTGGGATTGATGGCTGCCTTGATCCGCTTCTTGTAGGGCGAAAGGTCGGTACCCCCATCCGAAACCAGGAATCTTGCATGCAGAAAATCCTGGTTCTTCGGGTCGGCGCGATACAGGTCTTGGACGAGGCCCATGAGCTGTACCCTCGAAAACCCCGACAACGCCCCCTTTATCGCGGTCCAGTTCTTTGTCACGATTCGAGCCCCTTCCAGTTTCTCCACGGCATCTTTTCTACCGACATTGTGAGGAAGGTGAAATCTTCAAGCCAGTGTGCCGGGGACGGTCCTAACCTGCCGTTCGCTTCCTAGCCGTGCGCTGCGGTGCAGCTTAACGAGACCGGCCATTCGTCCATCGTGCAGCATTTCGGAGGGGGAAGGTCGCCAGAGCGGACTTTTCTGCCGTTCGCCGCAAGCGCGAAAATTTGAACGTGGTCAAATTGGCATCAACATGTAAGGCGGAGAACGGACCTTCGCTGCGCCCGCAAACTAAAACGGGGAAGCCGAACAAAGCGGCCGCTCGGGGCCGCCGCGCAATATTTTTTGGGGTGCATCTGCAGCGAAGGTCGGCAGTGAGCCCTCTACGTTCATTTTCACCGATGCAGCCAAAGGCTGCTTTGCGGGTAGCGAAGCGCGGAACGACCCTACCGGGAACCCGCAACCCTGATAGCCCTTTCTGCTGCCAGAAAAGGAGACGAGATAACGGGGATACCCATGTCGCTGAGCCGTGCTTCAGCCAGACGCATGGAGGCTTGGGCCAATAAGATGCCGTCTGGCAGAGCAGAGCGGGACACCTCGGTTCGGATGGTCGTCGCTATGCTGTCTGCAAACCCTTCATAATCGCCGCGTTCAAAGTAGGGCCACGCGGCTGCACTGAGAACAACACGGGGCAAAACGACAGTTCCCGCACGATCTGCGCATGCTTTTAGGAGATCAAGTGTTGCCGCTTGCGTGCTTTCCAGGCAAATAGCGACCAAGATGTCTGGCCCAATCCCGCAGGTCTTTTCCATGACCGGACGGTCTATGCGAAGCACATGGTCGTGTGTCCGTGAAACCACATCCGCAATCGGCCCCAAGGTTGAGCAAGTGCACATCACCGCATCGGCCGTGGCAAGTTCGGACAGAGCCGCCTCGACCTTGGCGCGGACATGGTCAAGACCGTGCTGCCGCGCTTGATCAAGCAGCTCCGGCATGACCCTATGCGTGCGCGCGCCTTCATATCCCAGCTGATTCAGCAAACCATCGAAGGTTTCGACATGCACGGCGGCGGTGTGCAGAAATGCAATGTTCATCCAAGAATTTTCTTTCTGTTCGCGCGGTTAAGTGCTTTCTGCCTGCCGAGCATCAAGCGACGAAGGGTATGAACGGGATCCGTTCACGCGACGCGGCTTTGGCAACCAGTTCATCAACAGCATTCAGAAAATGCGGAGACGCGTTGTGCGCGTCCCATCCCGCCCTGTCTTCGTAAAGTTCATAGACGAAGAATTCAGACGGGTTTTCTGGCGACCGGTAGGGCATGAAAAATTTCATTCCGGGCTCTGCCATGGACGGACGGACAAGGGATTTCAGAATGTCAGCAACGGCGTCGGCTTCGCCTTCCTTGGCAACAATCCTGACGGAAACCACAAATCCGGTGTTCAGGTTAGCGGCGGTGGAGTCATCATATGCGGACATGTATTCAGCCTCTGCTGGCAAGCAGGCGCAGACCTGCGATGGCGAAGAACAGACCAAGCATCCCCTGAATAGCACGCCGCGCGCTTGCATAGGCGCGCACCATGATGGGCGTTGAAAACGCGACGGCATAAAGGATATGGATCACGACCGACATCAGGAATGTGCCAACAACAATGGCCGCCCCCACCCAAAGCGGCGCATCCTGTTTCAGCCCAAGGGATATGATGGCGATCCACGCCAACGCGGCCTTGGGATTGGTCATCTGAATGATGTATCCACGCTTGAGATAGCCGAGGGCGGTGCGACGCCCTCCGGCCAATTCCTTTGCCTCAATGTCGTGGCGGGACGCGGCGGATTTGAACGCCTTGTAGGCCAGCCACAGAAGGTAGAGGCCACCAAGAACCTTGATCGCGATCAGGGCCGAGGCATAGGTTGCCAGAAGGGCGGACAGACCAAAGACAGTCAGAACCGCCCATGTGAAAGATCCTGTCGCAATCCCCATTGCCAGCGCCATACCTGACGTGCGCCCAACGCTCATCGACGTGCCGATGACGGCGAGGATGTTTGGGCCTGGGCTTGCTATGGCAAGCAGAAAAGCCGCGTAGGCCATGAGGATGCCGGGAAGGTAAAGTGAAATGTCCTGCATGACGTGACCTTTCGTGTGGGACAGTTATGTTCCTACATTGTTCCGATGTGTGCGGTTTGACAAGCTTTACCAGTAACCGATTTTTCCGATGAAAGCAGTCATTGGTAACAACGCCGCGAACGATCAATTTGTCCGGACTGTTGCCGCTCGCCCTCCGGTTTGACGCTGATTTCGTTTGCAAGTGCAGCGAAGGTCGGCAGTGAGCCCAACTTGCGCAATGCTGCATCGACGATGAATGTCTGCTACCATCAGAGAACCAAAAACCTTTAACAACTGCTTCGGTTTTGAACGGGGTTTCTGGCAGCGTTAAACGAAGTATTTTGCGCATGTGCCAAAAAAAAAGGGTTTTTGGAACGGCATCGAAGGTCAATTTTTCTGCTCTGCCTAGATTGTCTAAAGGGGCCGTTATACGGTTCAGACCTGAGAAATATATGAGGTGAAACTATGTCAGCAGCGCAAGGGGGATGCCTATGTGGAGCGATCCGGTATGAGGTCTCGAACCAGCCCGCCAAGGTAACGATGTGTCATTGCAGGTTTTGTCAACGCGCCACTGGTAGCGCCTATATGGTTCAGCCGGCATTTGACGCCTCTGACTTTGCCCTCATCGCAGGGCATCCAAAGATATACACGCACGTCTCCGAGGGTAGCGGCAAAGAGATTTTTATTAATTTTTGCAATACCTGTGGCACCAAGGTTTTTCAGACATTTGAACGCTTTGCGGGGTCGGTTGGCGTGTATCGGGGGACACTAGATGATCCGAATTGGCTCAAAGTAACACCCGATAACTCCAAGCATATCTTCTTGGCCGTTGCTCAGAACGAAACGCTAGTTCCAGCACATACGCCTGTTTTCAAGGAACATGCCGCGCAAAATGACGGAACCCCTATTGCGCCGATGGTGTTTGATACACCGCAAAAACGAGGTGATTTAACATCGTAACGGCACTTGGCGCACAGTAGCGCAAATCGTTCAAAAAGGACCGTTTTGGGCAACTTTACTTTATCACAGGGGTTTTGACCTCGACTAGAATATCGCCGCGATCAGGATTGCGAGCAGAAGGAGCTTCAGCACCGACGCGATAAGGCTTTCTCGCCAAAGTGGGACTCGCAGGTATGAAGCAGACTTCACGTATGAAGCAGACTTCACGGCCCTGTCAGCCTCTTCCCGTATGCGACGAAACCTCGGATCAAACTTCTCGACGTCACCTTGATCTGGCCTGTAGAGCAGCGATTGTTTTGGCGCTTCATGGTGATGGTAGTCACGACCGACCTGGACGTTGTGGGACTGATCCCCAGCATCCAATTTCTGCTTCGGAAAATTGTCTTTGTCGCTCATAGTCCTGATACCAAGGTGTGAGGATCTCAGTATGACATGGATTTCCGCGAACTGGGAGGTTTTGTTCGGGGGCGTTGGCACGGCGGTCATTGTGGCGGTGCTCGGATACGTCCTTAGGAAGAGAAAAACCGAGCCGGAAGCCCCGTCTCAAAATCTCGAGGCGGGAGATCATTCAAAGAACATCCAGGTTGGAAGAGACTACAAAAAGTGAACGGATGAGGACAAAACCGGTAGGTTTTTGTCCCCGGCGAAAATCACCGTTTGTTGAACGGTTCAGCAGACCGGACATTGGTGCACGTGCCGCGAAGGTCTGAAAAGTCCGTATTCCGTTGAAAAACTCCGATGCGCGAAAAATAACCCTGAGAATTGGAATTCTGTCCTCTATATGAGCCATGTTACAAACATAGTTTTCTAGATCGCGTTTCCGCAGGAAAATATTCTGTTGATCCGGCATGTTTGTGCGGGGAGGCGAGTTTTTCAACAGAATATCCGTTATGCTGACGGTCGGGTGCTCTTGGATGATGCGCCTGCGGCGAAAGGCAGCTTCTGCGCACTGCCGCCGCCGATGCAGGCTGTAGCATCAAAGTTTGCAGCATCGCCTTGCCGAGCGGCAGCTTCCTGGAAGTCGGCCTGGGACTCTTGCGCCTGCAGCATCGATCTCGCTGCGTCTGGCATGAATGTCGTGAAAGGGCTGGCTGCCGTCGGCTGCAGCCAGCCCTGAGGCGGTTTCGGCCCGGTGCCTTCCTGCTGCACCGCCGCAAGGCGGCTGTGAGCCCTGAGTGACATTTTTCCGCGCGGCAGCTAACGTCGGCTTATTCAAAACCTTGGGTGGAGATACAAATGAGCGATGACGCCGACGACGTGTCCAACTTGCTTGAAGATGCTGAAGCCGAATATCTATCTGATCGTGTTTCAGCTTTGGTAAAAATGCCTGATAATCCTTATGGAGCAGACGTTTTTGGACATCCAAGCCAAAGAAGTTTTTTGGTGGCGAAAAGCCCAAGCCCGATGAACAATCGTATCTGCGGCTTTGATGTTAAGAGCGACAGATTGCCAACCGCCGAAATTGCACTTTTCGATCAGGCAGGCGCAACCGTTCATCTCCCCGTCATTGGAGCCCCAAAAGACGTTAAGAAGCAGGCTGAGGACTTGGGCGTTCGCGTACTTCGCGGTTGGACGCAAGGGCAGTTTTATGCCGAACTTTCGAACCTACCTCTTGCCGATGCCGCTGACCAAACCCGACCTCTCAATGCTAATGAATTAGACGCCTTTATCGAAATTCACTCTGGCGCATTTAGGTACTCGGGTACAAAAGTGAACATTACACATGAGATGATGCGAGGGCTTCTGTCCGAGGGCCGTGCTGAGGCCTACGCTGTTTGTGATGATGATGTACCTGTTGCTATTGGCTTGGTCTATTTCGCGACGAATCAAACAGCATATCTCGCAACCGCTGCCACGATACCTTCGGCGCGAAAAAGAGGCGCTCATTCATCCCTAATATCGCGACGTATTGAAGCTGCACGCCAACGCGGCTGCAAGCTTGTATCATCCACCGCGCTTATTAATTCGCAGAGCTGTCGGAACCTGAAAAGAGCAGGGCTATCCCAGTCGCATGTGCAATCTCTTTTGGTCTTGCAGTAGGTCCTTCAGCGCGGTTCGATTGTCGCTCAAATCTCCAACCAAAGCTGACATTGAACTCGGTTGTACGACAGGCAACTAAGTCCGCTCTACCGACCTTCACCATCTGAAAATGCTGCACGATGGAGGAATGGCCGGTCTGGTGCAGCCGCACCGCAGCGATTGAAAGCGCGATCAATGGCCGGTTTGGGCCGGAGTGGCGCCTTCTCCAGTGCGGCGCAGATACTATTTCTTCCGTTTCGGCACGCCACATTTTCCACCAGAGCTAGATGGCCAGATCCATTTGGGGCCATCGGAAGAGATCTGAACAGGTTGTGACCAATTACCCCCATGGCATTGATAGCATTGAGCTCAGCGCCGGTTTTTGACACTCAGATACCCCGAAAGTGTCTGGTTCCAAACACCGCCGTTTCGGACGGCTATTGAAGCATCAAACAGGCCGGGCAGCCAATCGGCAAGAACCTCATAAGCACGGTCGTTGTTGCGGGAGCCGTGATGCGGCGCGGTATAGATAATTGGCCTATTCGGTTGAACGAGGTGTTTTTCGAAATTTCTATCTGGCTGGTCGATTCCGAACGCCAAACGGGAATCGCCAAGAAAGATCGCGCTCGGTTCGGATTCTGTCTCCAGGCGTTGAAACACAAGAGAAG
This sequence comes from Puniceibacterium antarcticum, assembly GCF_002760615.1. GTDB lineage: Bacteria > Pseudomonadota > Alphaproteobacteria > Rhodobacterales > Rhodobacteraceae > Puniceibacterium > Puniceibacterium antarcticum. Next base: position 25,527 of record NZ_AWWI01000064.1, read on the forward strand.
CAACATTCTGTTCGGTTAGCGTCAGTTTGAAGAACAGTATTAGCGCATTGGTTTCACGCTCCGCCTGCCTGAGTTCGACAGCATTCAAAGGCTGCAAAAATCCTTTTATACCTCCTGAGGGTTTGGCCCCTTTCTCAAATGCGGAAAAGTCAAACCAACGAACCGGTATGTCGAACATAACAGCGGCACTGGCGATGTTCCTAATCGCCTCAGCTGTATCAATAATGTTTCGAAACAGGCTTCTCGCGAGCTGTGAAGTTGGACTTCCGCCATCGAACACTCGTCGTGAGATCCAGTGACCAGGCTCACCGCTGCCATCGATAAAGACCTCATCGACGAAAACTTCGCCACCCAGTTGGTGATATGTACCGGTTCGGTCAGCAAGCGGCTCACCATGAATCGCGCTCGTTTCCAGGTCCGAGCGAATTGCTTCCCAGTCGTCTACGGTGAAGCCCCAACTGTTGGCAGCAAGTTCTGTGCGGCTGGAGCCGACGCTGCGGTCATCCTCCATACTGCGATTAGCTCTGGCCTGTTCCTCAGAACTGCCCGGCCAGCTACCTTCGACGTACATGTCATGCATTTCAGCTTGTATGGAACGCAAAGTTCTCCCCCGGAATGATCTCGAGGTCATCGATTCTACTTCTGTTTCACGATAGCTCTCATGCTCTCCAATGCGGTCTGCTGCAGTATTGGCACCCTCACGGAGCATTGTGACAAGCCGGTCCGGATTTGTCAGCGCCATCTCCACCGCTCCAGCCCAACCACCGGGTAGCCAGAACTCTCCGATAACATTTCCCTCGGCGAGCCATGTCTCGATGAAAGCAGGAAACCCTCCGGCATGGTCGTGGTCCCGATGCGTACAAATCGTGATATCTATCGTGTCCGTGATGTCGGGACAGAACTGCCTGATCGCTTTGTAGAGACCATTTTTCTTCGGGTTATTACTCTTCGATTGACCGCCATCGACCAGAATGACACAGCGTTTGCCCCCGTGGTCTGTTTCGAGGATGAAGCTCTCGCCACTGGAAAGTGGAAGCGCTGTGAATCTCGATGCCATGCTGCATACCTTTTAGCTATCAGCGGGTACTGTCTTGCTTGAATGTCTCTTTCCGCAGTACTCCCATGTGTTGTGATTTAGCACAACCATCGTTCAGCATTTGGCCGCCTTCATCGTTTGAAACTTAGAGTGCGGAGGTTTGGATGTGTTCGTGCTGGGTCATCTCTATTCCCCAAATGCTGCGCGCAGCACGAATGGCCGGTTTGCGGAAGCCGCACTGCAGCATAGGTCCTAACTTTGGAAGTCGGTTCTGGGCCGGTCGCTTCACCCGCACGAAGGGCGGAGAGCTGCCCTTCGCTGCAAACGCATGAGAACCCTTGGGCATCCAAGGGCGCGGCACTCGGGAAGATGGGCTGCGACCAAAAATAAGCGCCAAGGCCTCCGGCGTTGAGCCTCGAGGCCGGTGAGAGGCCCAACACCCACTATGCGATTTCCACCGCCCCCCCTATGATCCCGTAAAGCGAATAGCCTGACATGTGAAGACTGGCAGAGCCCCAGGCTGTAGAGCACGGCTACAAAACCGCAGGATAAGAATATATACAGACACCGGCGCAGCAATTCCTGCGAGGGGGATACCGATATTATGAAACTTGTACGCATTGAAGTCTTCAATTTTCGCAAATTGCGACGCGCCCGTCTGGACATGTCGGATAAGCAAACTCTCCTCGTCGGGGCCAACAACAGCGGCAAGACATCGGCCATGAAGGCGCTGCGCAAATTCCTTAAGGATCGCGGCGGTATCGACACGCGTGATGTGACAGCCTCAAACTGGGCCGCGATCGAACAGATCGCGGGCGCCTGGACACAGGAGGCCGAGGCGGATCTCAGCCCGCTCCTAGACCAGCTTCCGTTCCTCGACGTCTGGCTCCATGCGGACACGTCAGAGCTCCACCATGTCGCGCATTTGATCCCCACACTTACTTGGACCGGCGGCTTGCTCGGCGTGCGCCTGCGCCTTGAGCCCAAGAAAGGGGCCGACATCAAGGCGGGCTACCTTGCCGCGCGCCGAGACGCCGAGGCGCGGCAGCCGGATGGCACGACGGACAACGGTTTTGCGCTTTGGCCGCGCGACTTTCGGGAATATCTGGACAAACGCCTGAAGGACCTGTTCGAACTGAACGCACATCTTTTGGACCCTGCTAGCTTTGTAGCGTCCGGAGCAGTGGCGCCGCCGCCCCTGCCAGCCCTGTCAGAGGGGATTGGCGCCAACCCCTTTGCCGGTCTCCTCCATATTCGTGAGATTAACGCGCAACGTGGGTTCGCCGACGCCGGTGACGGGAAGGGCGATGATGGTGAGCTCGTCCATGCCGACAGCCGCAAGATCGCAAGCCAGATACAGCCCTATTTCCGCAAACATATTGACCCTGAAACGGACCCCACTCCGAACGACGTCAAAGCGCTCATGGCGATTCATGATGCAGAGACCACCTTCAATGCCCGTCTCAAGGATGGGTTCGCCAATGCCATCAAGGAACTGGAAGAACTCGGCTACCCCGGAGGACTCAATAATCCGAAACTCTTCATTGCCACGCAGATCAAACCAGTTGACGGGCTCGATCACCCCGCGGCTGTGCAATACGATATCTCGGGCGACACATCCGGGGTTAAGCTACCCGAAAGCTACAACGGCTTGGGCTTCCAGAACCTGATCTCCATGGTGTTTCAGCTCATGCGTTTCCGGGATGACTGGATGCAGGTAGGCAAGTTCAAATCAAAAATGGTGAGCCCGGACGACAGGGGCATCGAACCCCTGCAACTGGTGCTGATCGAGGAGCCGGAGGCGCATTTGCATGTTCAGGTGCAGCAGGTCTTCATGGCCAGGGCCCACAAGGTGCTGCGCAACCATAAAGATCTGGAGAAGGAGGACTCGGCTTTTACCACGCAGCTGGTCGTGAGCACCCATTCTGGCCATATCGCGCACGCCGCTGCTTTTGAAGCGCTGCGATATTTCAAGCGCGAGCTGCCAAGTCACGGAGTTGTGCCCACGGCCACTGTGGCGAATATGAAGGGGCTCTTTGGCGAGGACACACAAACTCGTCGCTTTGTGACGCGCTATCTGCTGAGCACCCATTTTGATCTATTCTTCGCCGACGCCATCATCGTGATCGAGGGTGCCGCAGAGCGGATTCTGCTGCCGCATCTGATCCAGCATCATTACCCTGTCCTGGCTGCGGCCTATCTATCCTTTCTGGAGCTGGGGGGCAGTCACGCGCATCGGATGCGGCCTCTGATCGAGGCGCTGGAGCTGCCGACGCTGATCATTACCGATCTCGACGCGGTGGCAGAGGTGGACAAAGGCGGCAAGGTCGTCAAACAATCCGCCCAGCCTTGCTACGGTGCCGCACAAACCACCGCTAACAACGTGCTAAAAACCTGGCTCCCCAAGCTGGATGAGGTCGACACGCTGTTAGCCCCTCTCCTCAAGGCCCTGTGTCATAAGGCCCCCGACCGCCCCATCGCCGTCAGCTACCAAACCCCCCAAAACGTCACAATTGGCGCGGTGTCCAAGAACGTCACGCCCAGCACCTTCGAGGATGCTCTTGTCCTGACCAACCCAAAAGCCGTGACGGACGCCGCAAGAACGGAATTCTCCTGCCGCATGACCCGCGCCTTTGCCAAATCCATCGCTGAGGCGCAGTCCCCTGAAGACCTCGCCAAGGAGCTCTTTGATCGGTTGGCAAAAAAACCGGAAAAGGCTGCCTTCGCACTGGACCTCCTTTATATCGAGGACATCAAAGCGCTGCGCGCGCCGCCCTATATCAACGCCGGCCTGACTTGGCTCGCAGGCCAGCTGAAGGGCGTGGAGGGCGTGTTGTGCCAGTTGTGACCGACGCCACCCGCGACGCTGGCGCTGACGCGACGATCCGCGCGTGCCTGTCCCTTGATCGGCCGCGCAGCTTCTTTCTCTTTGCCGGGGCGGGATCGGGCAAGACGCGCTCTCTCAAGGACGCACTGGAGGGGCTGGACACGCAAACCCTGACCACCTTGCGCAAACACAGCCGCAAGATCGCCGTGATCACCTATACCAACGCCGCCGCAGATGAGATCACGCGCCGCGTCAAGGCCGATCCGGTGTTTCAGGTTCAGACAATCCACAGCTTCGCTTGGTCGCTCATCGAGGGGCGCACGGCGGATATTCGGCGCTGGCTGGAGACCGACTTGCAGACAGAGATTGTAAAGATCCAGGCAGACCATGAGAAGGGCCGGGGGCGGGGCGACGCCCATGACAAACGCGTCAAGAAGATGGCATCCAAGACAAAGCGGCTGGAGCGCCTCGCCGAGATCCGCGCGTTCACCTACGCGCCCGTGGGGGACAATTTCGGCCGCGATGCGCTGCAACATACCGAGGTCATTGATCTCGCCGCGCATTTCTTGACTGAAAGCGAGACGTTTCAAAATATCGTTCTGGCGCGCTACCCGTTCATCCTGATCGACGAGAGCCAGGACACGATGAAACCATTGATGGAGGCGCTTTTGACCTTCGAGGCGCGCCATCGCGGCCGCATCGCCCTAGGGCTTCTCGGGGACACGATGCAGCGCATTTACACCGATGGTTTGCGCGATCTCGACCAACGGGTGGGGGATTTCGCGCAACCTGCCAAACAGATGAACCACCGCAGCCGCGCGCGGATCGTGGACCTGGCGAATGCGATCCGGCGCGACGATGATGGCCGCCAGCAGCGGGCGCGCGAAGACAAACCAGGTGGCACCGTGCGCGTCTTTCTTGCGCCAAGCGAAGGCACGGATCGCGCAGCCTTTGAAGCCTACACCCGGGCGGAGATGGCCCGCATCACCGGAGACCCCGCGTGGCAGAACGCAGAGGCGATCAAGACCCTCACGATCGAGCGTCACATGGCCGCCGCGCGACTTAGTTTTAGTGAGCTGTTTGAGCCCCTGAGCAAACCCGACAAGCTCAAGGACGGGTTTCGCGATGGCAGCTTGCCCGCGATGCGGCTTTTCACCCACCGGGTCTTGCCTTTGGTGACGGCACAAAAGAATGGGGATGCCTTTGCCGCGATGGCGGTGCTGCGCGACGGCTCACCGCTGGTCGATAAGAGAGGTATTCGGGCGGGGCGCGGGGGCCAGGCCACTGGCCTCGAAGCGGCACGGGCGGGCGTCGCAGCGCTGATGACGCTATTTAAGGACGAACGGGATCCGAGTTGTGCCGAAGTGTTGGCGGTCGTGGCCGAGCACCGGTTGTTCCCGATCCCCGACCAGCTTCGGACCTGTTTGCCTGACGACAGTCCCGTGGCCCAAAACATGGCCGACATCCTTGCCGAGCTTGGTCCCCTCTTTGACGGTTTAGACCTGACCACGCCCGAGGCCATACCACCCACCGAAACCACCTTCACCGAGGCCTGGATGCAGGCGCTTGTGGCCCCGTTTTCCCAGGTGGCGCGCTACCTCGCGTATGTCGAAGACCGCAGCCCCTATGGCACCCACCAAGGGGTCAAGGGGCTCGAATTTCCCCGGGTCATGGTGATCGCTGACGATTACCAAACGCGCTTCAATGGCCTTGCCTCTTACGAGACGCTGTTTGGTGTGAAACCCTTGGGGCCAACCGCTCAAAAAAAAGCCGACAATGGTGAGGAAACCACGATCGAGCGCACCCGCCGCTTGCTTTATGTCACCTGCACCCGCGCAGAAGAGAGCCTCGCGCTTGTGCTCTATTCCGAGGCCCCCGACACAATCCGCAGGTTTCTGATCTCCAACGGATGGATGGCCGAGGACGAGATCGTGATGGCTGTAGCCGACGGGACCTATCAGGAAGCTGCACTGCAGCGCTGAACTAGGGCCTGTTGATGTTCATCGTAGGCGAATGACGGTCGCGGCGACCGCGATGAAAGCGCTGTAGCTTTCGTCGGTTTTACAGCAGCGCATGGCGATCCCCCTGTATTCCTTGAGCTTTCCGAAGAAGTTCTCGATCAGGTGCCGCCACTTGTAAGTGTCGCGGTCAAACTCTGGCGGAAATCGGCGGTTGGATTTTGGCGGGAGGACCGCCTCGATCCCCGCGCCAGCCAGGGCATCGCGCACCCAGCTTGCATCAAAGGCGCGGTCGGCAAGGAACTGGTCGCAGGCCAACCCTTCGATCAAGGCCGCCGTGCCGCGCAGATCGTGGGCCTGTCCGGGCAGCAGGCGGAAGTCGATCAGGTTGCCGAGTGCATCGGTCACCGCAGGGTTGTGCGTGAGGGTTGCAGAGCCCAGCTCGAATTTCTGCTCTTTTGGTATTGCTTCGGCACCCATGCTGCGCCGTCATCAGGGCCCTCCCCGCCTATTCCACGGAAAAAAATCCTGTTCAACGAAAATCATCTCGGAAAATTGGAACGCCGTTCTCTCAATGGGCCATTTTTCAGACGTAGTCTCCAAATGGTCGTTTTTGCAGAAATAAATTCTGACGATCAGGCCCTTTCGGGTAGGGAAGAGAGTTTTTCAAAAGCATCCAGCCGCAGTGTCCGACCGACAACTTTGGCTTTGCCTACTGCAACTGTCAGCTTTAACAGGCCACCTGCCTTCAGCGAGAGTGGTCGGTCTGGCCCAGAAACACCGATCTCATTGCAGCCATCCTTGTCAGCTGAGTTCGTTCCCGTGCTCCACATCTTGCCAGTGTTTATTCACCGGAAGCTTTGCGGCACGCTTGGCGATGTCTGTGATCTGCACGGGGCGAAATTGCCACTGATCCACGCCGACATTCACGCTGTTGCGTGAGCCGGGCCATTGGTCATGCACGTGCCCGAACAACTGCAGGGCGCCCCTACGGGCACCGTTCCAGGTAATCATCGGATAGTGGCACAGGACGAGGCTCTGATCGCCGTCCTGGATTTCGGCCATGTACTCTGTGCTGGCCCAGGGCAGAGAGATGACGGCTTCGTCGTCGTGATTGCCAATGATCAGATGCTTGCGACCGGGGAGGCTGTGAAACCAACTCTCGAACTGCGCCGTATCTTCGGCGCGACCGAAGGCGAAATCGCCCAGTATCCAAAGGTCGTCATCATGGCCAACGCAGGCTTGGAAATTCGCGATCAGGGCTGCGTTCATCTCGCCGGTCGAGGCGAAAGGGCGTTTGCAGAACTCGATGATGCGGTGATGGCCGAAATGCAGATCGGCCGAATACCAGTTGGCCATTTCCGTGCCCTCCGTGTTCGTCAGGCTTCAGTCTAGAAGACAGACCGCCACGGCGCAAATGTCTGCCAAGAAAGCAAGGGTCTGGAGGCCTCGGCGCTCAAAACAGCACTAAGTGCCAGTCTTGCCCGGACGAAGTGCCAAGTCAGACCGGATAAGTTCCAATCTTGGGCGAACGTCACACTTAGGCGGAAACTGGCTGGGGTGGTAGGATTCGAACCTACGATACACGGTACCAAAAACCGATGCCTTACCACTTGGCTACACCCCAACTGTCGGGCTACTTACGCTGAGATTTCCGGGTGATCAAGCCCTGTACGCCCAAAAAATTACCCTAATTATCACTTGGGTGGTTTGGTCTCAGATCGCGGCGGCAAGACCGATATGCTCGGCGCGACAACCGGTGCAAAATCCCATTTCAAATAAATGGAAATTTCAAACGCCTGTTACTCTCTGTCCATACTGGACCCTCCGATAATAGCCGCCGACACAAGAAGATCGGCATCTTCCTAAAATGTCGTTGCAGCGGATCCCGCCCATGTCCGTCATCATCATCGTCACACAGCAATTTCGAGCATACTACACCGCCCTATTCGATCTGCGTACGCCCGGCCAGCAACATCCGCCAACGAGCAATCAGTAACGGAAATACTTCCTGGTTCTGACCTATCACGGAGCCTGTTCTGAAAGCGCTGCTCTGTCGGGTCAACACCCCGGATGCAATCAGGCAATGCGCGGCAGTGCCAGTGCCTCCAGATCAAGTCAAAGCATCACGCATCGCGCTCCACCATCCAGCAGGGCAGCGATTGCGGTGCCTGCCGGAACTGTAAAGGCTCTAGCCAGTCCCTGGCGCATTGCCTTCTGCAGTCTGAGCCATCGTTGCGTCGTAAAATCTATGCTGTGCCCTACCACCGCGTTTTGCGACATAGAGTGCTTGGTCAGCCTCGTGCATAAAGTTGGCAAGGACGGCATCCCGGCGGCCGTTCGACAGTGTGATTCCGATGCTGCCGGAAATCTGACACCATTGGCCCTCATAGGGCATGGAGCGCTCCAGACGGGCGATGATGCGCTCTGCCATGTTGGACAACCGTTGCCGATCACTAAGGCCGACGAAGATCATCAAAAATTCGTCACCTCCGACACGAGCCGCCGTATCATCTTTGCGAGTTTCCCCCACAAGGATGCGGGCCACCTGCTGCAGGACGTAATCGCCCGCAGCATGGCCTAGGGAATCGTTCACTTCCTTGAAAAAATCCAGATCCAGATGCATCAGGGCAAAATCACGCCCCCTGCGGGCCAGACGCTCCAGGATATGATCGGTCGCCCGGCGATTCTTCAGCCCGGTGAGTGTGTCGGTAAAGGCCTGCTCCTCAGCCGCGATACGGGCACCCTGCAAGCGTTTGTTAAGGGTACGGGACGCTTCCATCGCGGCTGATTTCGCTTCGACAAGATAGAGCATTTCGATAGTCAAATCAGTTGCTGCGAAATCCGAACCGCTGAGGTCATAGTCCCGCACGGCATCCACCACCGAAATCCCAAAGGACAGATTGACCACAGCGCCCCCCAGGCCATCCGGGACAAGCACCCCCTTGAGGGTTGTATGGGGCGGGTCGCGGAACCGCAGATGCAGCTTGCTGCCTTCAACAGCCAGAAGTTCGACCATGGAACGGAGAAGGCGGGGCCGGTAGACCTCGAAAAGGTCAAGAAAATTCAGGCCGACCAGCCCGATCTTCGGGCGCAGCTTCTGCAGGGTTGGCCCCGTCTGCGCGATATCACCCGTCGGCGTCAGACAAACATGCATCGGGCACAGGACCGTCAAAGCCTTCTGAGATATGGTCAAGAGGCTGACCGCCTTCTGTCCAACGCTGTGCCCCCCAGATCGAACTGGCGACCTTCTGCGTATTCTCTTTCGATCAGGGTGATGAAGATACGTTCGCAATCCCCGTTCCAACCCTGGTAGTCAAGAATGACAAGCGCGCCATAATCATCAGCCATGGCACGCAGCACGCCGACGAGAACGAGCCCGAAGCCCCGTATTGTGCCGCTGGAGGTGAGGGAGTACCGATCCTGCGTATATTCGGTTAGCTCAAGCCCCGGAAGGTCCAGATCGGAAACGGCCAGCCTCGCACGATCTGGCAAATCATCCAACGAATGCAGGAATTCCGTAAAGGTGACACCGCCAAAGCGCAGCAGCCGCCGCAAGGATTCAGTGTTCGGGTGGGACACCAGGTAGGTGCCAACATCTTCGAGGATCGCATCACAGGGCTTATTCAGATATGCTGCGGCCACATCCAGCAGGCTGTCCGTAAGCGCATTGTCGTAATGCAGCATCGCTTCGAATTCCGGTGGATCGATGTCGGCCAGGCGCGCTATTTCGTTCCAGGTCCCATGCCCATAGGTGTCCTGAAGAAAGCGTTGAAGCGTATTGTTGATCAACCCGTGCATCTGGCCTTGCCGCTCATATTCTTAGGCGGCAGGCTCGCATTCAGGACTTAAGAAACGGGAAACATTCTCAATTGTGCGGAAATAGCGCATGCGTTCCAACGATCAGCGCCTTTATTCCGGGCACAGCGACGCGGGCCTTTCCCGCGTGCAAATCTTCAAGGATCGCAAACGGCAGATCAAAGTTCCGGTCCTTGCTCAGATCTATCGCGTAGCCCCAGAACTGCAGCCGTCCATCAACCACACGGAGGCTTCTTGCCGTCACGCTTCCCTCCCCTGTGTTCAGAAGCAGAATGGCGGACGTCTCCGCCAGATCGGGCATAAAATCGCCAAAGATCAGCGCGCAGCCCGGCCCACCCACCACAGCCCGGCCACAGGCCTGCTGCCACTGGGCAAGCGTGTCGTCGTCAAGCATTCCCAGCTGCGCCTCAGTCAGCGGCTCGCCGCCCAGAACTGGCATCTGTGTAGCGACACTGGCACGAAGATCTTCCGCAACCACCGCCCGCTCCCCTGCGAGCATCGCGAAACCTGGGGCCAGCGCTGGATCTTCGCGGAGCTGTTCCAGCGCCTCTTCACCCGCCTTGCCCCAGTCCTGAGCCATCTCCCGAAGGGGCACATCGCTCGCAGGCAGGATGCCATCCCTGTAACGTGCAAGCTGATCGCGGGCGGCGATCCGTTCCGGGACCAGAAGCGGACTCAGCCAGACCACAATAACCGCCAGGGTCAGCAGCGCCAATCCGACATTCGCCTGCCGAATGCGGCTGGACCAGTTGCGCCGCAGCGCCACAGCAGCACCATAGGACAGCCCGTACAACAGCACCATGCCTGCCACCGTCGCCGCCATCAGCCGCTCGGGCGTCCAACCATAAGAATGCAGTCGTAGCCACAAGGCATAGATCGCCAGCGCCGCCAGAATCGGCACGAGAAGCGCCAGAATTTGGACGATGGCGCGCATCCAAGGCAAATGCACTTCTTCGGTGCTGTCACGATCCACCGCAACGGTAATCAATACGATGGCGGCCAAAGCTGCGCTCATCAATGTCGCGGCCGCCGAGAAATTGCCCACCAGATGCGACAGCCCCTGAATCGGTAACGCCAGCAAGAACACAAGCACCACGACCAAGACCACCGGCAGCAAAAGCCGAAGCAGTTGCAGCACGAGGAAGGGGGACAGATAGTCACGCAGCTCATGCACAACCGCAAGCGCAAGGCCAAACACCGCGCCTGTCAGCACCCAAGGCAGCGGCTGATACCGCAGGATCGTCGACATCAGCTCCAGCCCTACAAGGTTCAGCAAAGCATCCGAAAGCGCGAGCAATCCCCAGAACAGCGCCGTGAACAGAACGGCAGAGAGGTAGCGCACAAATATCCGCCAGCTGAGGTCGAACAGCGCCGGATAATCTGACCATCCACCGGTCGACCGCAACTGCGCAGCCACAAATGGGGTCGCCACGAACAGGAAGAGCCAGAAACCGACCAGCGGATAGCCCGCACTCAGAAACGCATCGACAGACGCATATCTGAACGATGCCCAGTAGAGCAGCCCCGCTCCAAGGCTTGAGAGACCAATGGACCACGGCAGGCTGGGCCAGAACCGCGCCGGGCCGACCAGTGCCAGCACCATGAAGAAGGTGCCATAGCTCGCAGCCGCAAACAGCATGAACAGCCGCAGTTCCCCGATCATCTGATCGTATAGAACAGACCAGAACAGCCAGCCAGCCAGCCCCGCTAGCGCGCCCAGAAACGTGATCTGAGGGCGCAGTCGTGCCGCAGGGTCCAGTGCCATGTGTTGTTCTCCTGTCATGATCTTGGGCACGATGCCGTGTCACGGTCGCCGGGGCAAGCTTTGCCCGACGCAGAGTTGCGAGCCAAACGGCTGCTTGTGGCACCTGAATCCGGCGCGGGAAGTATATGGCGCCTTGATCATAAGATATTCCGCACCAGTGAATTGCCGCTTGAGGACGAATACGTTCATCCGAAAGCGCATTCCCGTCACAAGGCGCTAGGACAAGGATGCAATCCAAGCAGGCAGATGGCCAATATCTGGGAGCACCACATCTGCAAGCACCTCAAGCGCCTCGGCTTGCGCAGGCCCGGTCAGCACGCCGACGCACAACATGCCAGCGGCACGCCCCGCCACAAGATCATGGCTGCTGTCACCGACCATCACACACCGCTCCGGCGCGAGCCCCATCGCTCGGGCAAAGGCCAGCAACGGTTCGGGGGCGGGCTTTGCGCCATGCCCGCTGTCGAAACCGGCCACAAAATCAAAGAGATCGATCACTCCCGCCGTCCCCAGATGTGCCAGTGCGCCGTATTCGGTGTCATTCGTCATCACGCCCAGCTTGAGCCCCATGCCTGCCAGCACGCCTAGAAACGGGACCAGCGGCACCGCAGGCACCAGCGGCGCCTCAGAGGAGGTCAGCATCAGATGTCGTTCTATGTCGCCGACAGCACGTCCGGGAAGGGCCGAGGCCAAACAGACTGCAGCCTCGTGGTTTGTCCCGGCAATGATCGGGCTGTCGGGCAGGAACCGCGCCGTCTCCAGATCATAACGCGCCACATCGGCCAGCGCGTGCAGCACCTTTACATCGCCTTCGGCCAGGTCCCGCAGCGTGTGACCGGCCCACACATTCCAAGTCGCGCCAAAATCGAACAAGGTGCCGTCCTTGTCGAAGAGCACGCCCCCAACCGGTCCGCCCATACTGCGCACCGTCATGTCCAATGTACCTGCTCACCACCTGGCAGCATCGCGCGGGCCTGCATCAACTGATCATAGGCCAAGGATTGCTCATCACAAAAGGCAACGACCCAGGCATCATCCATCAAAAGAAAATCCAGAACCGAGCCCTGAAAAACTGGATCAGCAAGACCTTGCCGGAAATCCTCTTCAGAAGCACCTGTCGCGCCCTGAAAAACCGGCAAAAGCTCATCATTCGCCGCAAGCCAGGCCACAGCCTGCAATCCGATCATTTCGGCACGATCACGCGCAAGGGCCATTCGTATAAACTCCGAAAGGGTTTCTTAACCATTCTGACTAAAGACTTACACTGTCACACGTTGCAAGCTTTGCCTCGCATGACGTTATGAAAGGGTGGTTTTGCAGTATGACCGGCCGCATTCTGATCGTCGATGGCCTTCCAACGAACCGCATCATCCTGCGGGTGAAACTTGCGTCTGCCTACTATGAGGTGGCGCTTGCAGAAAGCGGGTCTTCGGCAATCGGCATGATCGCGGTGCGCCAACCTGATGCCGTGATCGTGTCGATGGACCTTCCTGATATGAGCGGACCAGAGCTTTGCGCCCGGATCAAGGCCAATCCGCTATGGTCCGAAGTGCCCGTCATCATGGTACATGGCGCGGACGAGACCGAAACCCGTATCGCGGCCCTGTCCGCTGGTGCAGATGATCTGCTGACACGTCCGATTGACGAACTTGTTCTGCTTGCCCGGCTGCGCAGCCTTCTGCGCGCCCGCGATGCCCAGGCCGAACTGCGATTGCGTGATGACACCCAGCGTGCCCTCGGCCTCGCCGAAGAGGGCGCGGGTTTTGTCGTTCCAGCCCGCGTTGCCGTTGTGCCCACCGGCCCGCATCGGATCCTGCAGCCACTGCTGAGGGATCTGCGCAGGGCGTTGCCCGACCACATCAATCTTGTCCCACTGGATTCAGTGCTTCGGGATCTCGACCAGCCTCCCGAAGTGGTGGTGATCCTCGAACATCCATCAAGCGAGGGCGAGGGGCTGAGCCTGCTCGCCAATCTGCGCGCCAGCACAGAAACGCGGCACGCCGCGATCCTTTACGTCACCTATCCGCATCAGCGGCACAGCGCGGCCTCTGCCCTTGACCTTGGGGCGAACGATCTGATGTGCTCTGGTCCCGAACCGCGCGAGATGGTGCTGCGCCTGCAAGAGCAAATTCGCCGCAAGCGGCATGTGGACCGTCTGCGTGACAATGTCCGTGACGGTTTGCGCGCCGCGCTGACCGATCCCCTGACGGGCCTGTTCAACCGGCGCTACGCCCTGCCCCACCTTGCGCGGATGGCGGAACGGGCCGCACAACAAAGGCGCCCCCTTGCTGTGATGGTCGCCGACCTCGATCACTTCAAGCGGGTAAATGACTGCCATGGTCATGCCGCCGGGGATGCGGTACTGACTGGTGTGGCCCGCGAGCTTGCCAACAACCTGCGCGCGGCGGATCTGCTGGCGCGGCTGGGCGGCGAAGAATTCCTGATCGCGATGCCCGACACCGACTGCGACAAGGCGCTGCAACTCGCCTCTCGGCTGTGCAAGCTCGTCGCATCGCACCCCATCCAGATCAACCCGAACGGGTTTCACTTGTCGCAGACTCTCAGCATCGGCATCGCCATTGCTCCGCCCACCAGAATAATTGCAATATCAGAACTGATTGCCATGGCAGACCGCGCGCTTTATTCTGCCAAGGCCGATGGCCGCAATCAGGCGTTGCTGGGGACCGAGGCGGCCTGATCCTGCAAATTGTCGACCAGCAGGCCCCGCATCACTCCCGATCCAGACGCCCCCAGCGCTTGTCCAGCCGATCAATCTGATCCGAAAGGCGCTGCGCATAGGCGGCGCGATCCTCGGGTGTCATGTTCGCCACGAAATCGACCATGACGCGCTGCCCGCCCAAAAACCGTTTCTGGGCACGTTCACTTTGCCGCTCCAGCACCGTCATCAGCGCCGACTGATCAAAAGGTTCAGCGCGCAGGGCGGCAACGGCCGCGCGGTAATCTTCGGTCACCTGCCCGCGCGCATCGCGGTGATCACGGAAATCGCGTCGCAGCGCGTCGCGCATATCCGCACGGTCGCCTTCGCTCAGAGCGCGGATATAGGGCATACCCTCGGGTCCCCCCTTTCCGCGCGCATCTTGGTCGTGCCGCCCACCGATCAGAGCAAAGCCGCCAATTGCGCCCACCAGCGCTAGGTTCAGCGCCAGAGAGACGATCAGCCCCCCCCTCAGCCAGCGTGTCTTTCCAAGATCCATATCAGCCCTCCAACATCGCATAGTCATATCCACTCACCGGATCGACATTCTGTATCACCGTTTGATCCTGCAATAGGGTCAGCATCAGATCCGGCGGGCTCACACCCATCCAAACTCCGGCACAGGTAGCGGCTGTCAGCCCCGCCACCGTGCGCCATCCGCCGAGAAAGCCCAGCAGATCACGCCAGGGTAATCTGCGCTCACGTGCGGTTGCCGTGGGCTGCAGACGCAGCGCATCCGCCTGAAGACGCGCCATGAAATCCCCCGAAGGCATCTCGTCCTCTTGCCGCGCCGCGTCGAAAAAGGCGGCCAGATCGTCGGCGCCGGATGAGTTCGTGTCATATGTCATCATGCAACCCCAGTTCCTCTCGCTGCCCCAGCAGCAGTGCTTCAAGTGCCCGTTTGCCCCGCGCGGTCAGGCTTTCGACTGCTCGCGTGCCCAAGGCCATGATCTGGCCAATCTCCGGATTGGCCAGACCTTCGATATGCCGCAGCACCACCGCTTGCCGCTGCCGCTCAGGCAACTGCATCAGCGCGGCCTGCAAGGCGTCCGCCCGAGCCCGCCGATGCATCGACGCCTCGACCGAAGGTCTGCCGTCAGCAATTTCCGGCACCGAGTCGAGGTCGGTGCCGCGCTGTTTGCGCAGCCGGTCTGTACACAGGTTCGCCGTGACCCGGTAAAGCCAGGTTGTCACCTTGGCCTCTCCCGTGCGCCAGTCCGGGGCGGTCCGCCAAAGGCGCAACAGCGCCTCTTGCGTGACATCTTCGGCCTCGGCGCGATCAGCCAGCAAGCGCTGCGCATGCGAAAACACCCGCGGCCCCAACCGCGCTGTCAGCGCTCGCGCCGCACTGGCATCGCCGCGCGCATAAAGCGCGAGCAAACGGTCGTCGTCATACTCGCTCATTGCGTCCAGGGGCATCATCATAACTCCAAAGCGCTACCTGCTCCGCCATTTTTGCGCAACGCCTGGCAAAAAACTCTGCCAGGCGCAATTGTTTCAACGCTTGTCGTGATCTTTG
Organism: Puniceibacterium antarcticum; assembly: GCF_002760615.1. GTDB lineage: Bacteria > Pseudomonadota > Alphaproteobacteria > Rhodobacterales > Rhodobacteraceae > Puniceibacterium > Puniceibacterium antarcticum. The sequence goes on from NZ_AWWI01000064.1 coordinate 41,167, forward strand.
TGCGGGCCTTTACCGTGGTGGCCGCGCATCATCTTGGCTGCTTCGGCGAATTCCTTTTCGCTCAGGACACCATCGCTATTTTTGTCCAGACGCTTGAAAATCTGTGCAGGGTCACGACGGCCCCGTATCTCTTCCAGGCTCAGCATGCCGTCACCATCCTGGTCCATACGTTCGATCATCTTCGCATTGCGCTCGGCGATGCGTTCGGCAGCAGCAGCATTCATTTCCTCCACGCTCAGCATGCCGTCGCCATCGCTGTCCGCCTTGGCGAAACGCTCGGCGGCGCGGGCGGCCATTTCTTCCGGCGTCAGCTTGCCGTCTCCATTGCCATCAAAGGCGCCAAACATCATGCCACGATGCTCATCGTGATCGCCCGGCCCCGTGCCCTGCGCCTGTGCGGCGACTGCGGTCAGGCCCATGGCGGCAACCAGCGCTCCGGTAATCCAGTTTGTGGTTTTCATTGCAGTTTCTCCTTGTCCTGCCTCTTGACGACCAGTGCCCTTTTGGCCCCGGTTCTGCAGTGTCAAACGGCGGACGGCAGAGTTTCCGTCGCGGATCGGCAAGAAAATCACCAGACTGACAAATCAGGCAGGGCGCACAACGGCTAAAATATGATCCAAAATCCCCCACAGCTTTAGCCGCCAGACGCGACATCCAGACGCAAGGACAGTATGTACCCTTTCAAACGGCCCGCATGATGCCCCATGTAAGAGGAAAGCTGTACGCGAGGACAATTATGACCGACATTACCCAGCATCACGACGAGCGTCCAATGTGGCCCGCCGTGTGGAATGGTTGGCGCTGCCGCTGCCCCAACTGTGGCAACGGCCCGTTGCTGCGCGGCTATCTGACCATGCGCGACAGCTGCCCTGTCTGCCGGGAGGATTTTCAGCCCGCCCGCGCCGATGACGGACCCGCCTATCTGACAATTCTGATTGTGGGTCACGTGATGGCGCCGCTTCTGCTGATCGTTTTCACCACCTTCCGTCCCGATCCGCTGATCCTGTTCACAATCTTTGCCGTTGGCTGCGTCTCGCTTTCGCTCTATCTTCTGCCCCGACTGAAAGGGGTGATCGTGGCGATCCAATGGTCGCGCTTCATGCACGGCTTTTCACAGGCCGCATGATCCGCCCCCAGCAAGGGGCACAGATGCGCGCATTCAAAGACACCGTGACACCGGTCGACAAGGCTGAAATCCGCAACGCGGCCACGGTCATCCTGCTGCGCGACCGCGCCACACGGCCCCGCATCCTGATGGGGCAGCGTGGCGCTGCGGCAGCCTTCATGCCCAACAAGTTCGTCTTTCCCGGCGGCGCGGTGGACAACTCAGATGGGCAAATTCCTCTGGCCGCACCGCTGAGCGCCCTTTGCGCCAGACGCCTGTCAGAAGAGGCCTACCCCGATCTGGCACATGCATTGTCCGTGGCAGCGATCCGCGAGCTTTGGGAAGAAACCGGCCAGATCCTTGGGCAGCCTGGCGCCTGGCCCGGACATCCGCCCGCAGACTGGGCCGATTTTGCCGCCACCGGCCATGTTCCGCAAGCCGACCCGCTGCAGTTCGTGTTCCGTGCCATCACCCCGCCGGGCCGACCCCGCCGGTTCGATGCGCGTTTCTTTCTGGCGGATGCCGCGACACTCGCCTCCGATCCGGACGATTTTTCGGCAGCCTCGGATGAACTGAGTCTGCTGCAATGGATCGATCTGGACGAGGTACGCAATTTTGATCTGCCTTTCATCACCGAGGTCGTGCTGGCCGAGGTTGCCGCACGGGCGCGATCGGAAACGCCACCTGTGTCTGTTCCGTTCTTTCGCAACAATGACGAGGAGAGCCTGTTTCTGCGCCTGCGTGGCCATCCGATGCTGGACTGAATCGGCGCGTTTCAGGATGCGCCGCCCCCGTCCTGGGGACTCCACGGGGATATTTAAGGGCCGATGAAGGCGGGTATCAGGGTTCTATCACAACGATCAGTGCGAGGACCGATAGGGTGATAAAAGCGATACCAAGGAGTTCGCGGCGGCTGATTGTTTCGCGAAAGAACAGCACAGAGACGAAAAGCGAAAAGATCAGCTCGACCTGGCCAAGCGCCTGCACATAAGCGGCCTTTTGCAGTGTGTAGGCGGTAAACCAGCAAAGGCTGCCTGCCATTGAGGTGAGGCCGAGCCAGAGCGCCATCCGGCGCGCGGCCCAGACAGCCCTGATCTGGCCAGGTTCACGCAGCCGCAACCAAAGCGCCATAAAAATGGTCTGAGCCATGGTCACGCAGACCAGCGTGACACCGGCGCGCACCAGCGGATCGGCATGATCAATCTGAAGAGACGCCGCGCGGTAGCCCACGGCCGAAATGGCAAAAAAGAAGCCCGAGGCCAACCCCAGCGCCACGGCCCTGTTGCCTATTCGCCGCCAGAACGACATGCCGATCTGCCCCGCGTCCGACAGCAGCAGTACGCCCAAAAGGCCCACGGCAATGGCGATCCAGCCGCCAAGGCTGATACGCTCCCCGAGGATCAAGGCGGCGACAAGCGCAGTCTGGATCACCTCGGTCTTTTTGAAGGTGATGCCGACCGCAAAATTGCGCTGATGAAACAGCGCGACAACGCAGTTCGTTGCCAGGATCTGCCCCAAGGCGCCCGCCATGGCATAGGCCCAGAAGGCGCCGCCCAGCACAGGCGGCGAAATGCCCTGTGCCCATAGATACAGACCGACAAGGACCAGCGCACCCGGCGCCGCGAAGGCAAAGCGCGCAAATGTCGAACCTGTCGTGCTGAGACCGCCCATGTTCAGCACCTTGTGCAGCAAGAAGCGCAAGGTCTGAAAGACGGAGGCAGAGAGGGTTACAGCGATCCAGAGGTCCATGCGCCTCTATTGCCCGCCAGTCACGGTTTGGCCAGAGGGGATATGGTAGGTTTTTACAACCCGAATTCTGCAAACAAGTGTCCGCGTCACATCTGCACATCATCCTACAAAAACCGATCTTTTCTGGCCCCTTCATCTGCCCCCAAATATCCTCGGGGGAGCGCGAGGGGGCAGACAGCCCCCTCGTTCCGACAGTGCAAATCAGTACGGCATCGGATGCTCTTTGTGCACCTCATCAAGACGCACCAGCAGTTCGGGTGACAGAGTGACATCCTTGGCGCCCAGCAACCGCTCCAGCTGTTCGACCGTGGTCGCGCCAAAGATCGACGAGGCGACAAAGGGGCGACGCGCCGACCAGGCCAGCGCCATATGCACCGGGTCCATGGCGAACTCCTGCGCCACGGCCAGATAGGCATCGACCGCCAGAAACGCCCGGTCGGATTTGCGCCCGCCCAGATCGCCGTTGATCGCCATGCGCGACCCTTCGGGCAGCGCGCCGTTCTGATACTTGCCGGTCAGAAGACCCGCAGCCAAAGGCGAATACGGCAGCAGGCTCACATCCTCATTCACCATCAGCTCGGCCAGATCGGTATCGGCCAGACGGCACATCAGCGAATATTCGTTCTGAAGCGCGGCAACGCGCGGCGTGCCCGTCTCTTCGGCCACTTTCAGCCACATCGCCGTGCCCCAGGCGCTTTCGTTGGACAGGCCGAAATGCCGGATCGTGCCACGCTGGACCTCGTCCTTCAGCGCGCCCAGCGCGTCGTGCATGTGCTGCAGGGTCGACACCTTGTCCTGCCCTGAAGGGTCAAAGCTCCAGTTCTTGCGGAACATATAGGAGCCGCGATTGGGCCAGTGAAACTGATAAAGGTCGATGACATCGGTCTTGAGCCGCTTCAGCGATGCCTCGATACAGCCGGGGATGGTGTCGGACGAAATCGGCGCACCGTCGCGCACGAACCCCTGATCCGCGCCGGAATGCTTGGTCGCAAGGATCCAGTCATTGCGCCGCCCGGTAGCCGCAAACCAGTTGCCGATGATCTGTTCGGACAGGCCCACCGTTTCGGCCTTGACCGGGTTGACCGGATACATCTCGGCCGTGTCCATGAAATTGATACCGGCGTCATAGGCCATGGCGATCTGGCTGTGGGCGACGGTTTCATTGGTCTGGTTGCCAAAGGTCATCGTGCCAAGGCACAGCTCGGACACCATCAGGCCGGTACGGCCCAGCGGATTCATCTTCATATCGGGAACCTTTCGTTCTGCGTTGCGGCGTAAAATAGCCACGCAGGTCAGCTCTGCAAGCCCAGACCGATATCCGTCTGCGCCACCGCCACCGATTTCAGCACTGCAAAACAGGCGCTGCCTGTTTGCAGGCCAAGCGCATCGGCAGAGCGCCGGGTGATCCGCGCCAGCAGCGTGTCATTGCCCGCGCGCAACTGCACGATCACCCCCGGCCCGTCGCCGCGCCGCAGGCTCAGAACCTCGACCGGCAGAATGTTCAGCGCCGAAATGCCGGTGGGCCGAGTGATCGCCAGCATCACATCCTGCGCCAGAATGCGCACCCGCAACTCTGATCCGATAGCTGCCTCGACCTCGGGCAGGCACAAAACGCCGCCGGAAAACTGCAGCTCTGTCACCCCGTCATCGGAATGGCGCAGCACCCGCGCTTGCAGAACCGCGCCCGCATCGCGCACCCCCATCACCCGCACCATGCCCGGATCGGCAAGCAGCGCACCCGCGGGTCCCGCCTGCAGCACGCGCCCCTCCTCCATCACGACCACATGGGTGGCCAGCCGGGCGACCTCTGACACATTGTGGCTGACATACAGGATCGGCACACCGGCTTCGGTGCGCAGGCGTTCGAGATAGGGGAGGATCTCGGCCTTGCGTGCGCCGTCCAGCGCGGCAAGCGGTTCATCCATCAGCAGCATCACTGGATCGGCCAGCAGTGCGCGCCCGATGGCCACCCTTTGCGCCTCTCCGCCCGACAGCGCGCCGGGCTGACGATCCAGCAAGGCACCGACGCCCAGCAGATCAACCACCCGCTTCAGCCCCTCCTCAGACCGGTTGCCGCCAACACGCCTTGCATACAGCAGGTTCTGTCGTACGGTGAGATGCGGAAACAATCGCCCCTCTTGGAACACATAGCCCATCCGCCGTTTGTGAACTGGCACATAATTCCCCTGCCGACTGTCAAAGAGCACCTGATCTGCGACCACGATCCGCCCTTGGGACGGCGTCAGCAATCCCGCCACGGCATTCACCACAGATGTCTTGCCCGACCCGGATCGGCCGAACAGCACGGTCACACCGTCGGGGGCGTCAAATTGAACGTCCAGACGGAAAGCGCCCAAGGAATGGCGGATATCGACAGACAGGCTCATCGTCCGGAAATCCTGCGTGCGACGCGCCGCGCGAACCATTCCGACAGCAGCAGCGCCCCCATGGCGAGCGTGACCGAAACCACGACCAGCCGCATAGCCGCCTCCTCTCCCCCCGGTACCTGCAGAAAGGCATAGATGGCCGAGGGAACAGTGCGCGTCTGTCCAGGAATACTCGACACAAAGGTGATGGTCGCGCCAAATTCCCCCATCGCCTTGGCAAAGGCCAGTACCGCCCCCGCAATTATCCCCGGCGCGATCAGCGGTAACGTCACGGTGGCAAAGACCTTCCAGCGTGACGCGCCAAGCGTGGCTGCCGCCTGTTCCAGCTTTGGGTCCACCGCCTCAATCGCAAGGCGCATGGCACGTACCATCAGCGGCAAGGCCATGATCGCTGCCGCCAGCGCTGCCCCCGTCCAACGAAACGCCAGCACGATGCCGAACCACTCCTCCAGAAGTCCCCCCACCGGCCCGCGCCGCCCGAAGGTCAGCAGCAACAGATAACCGGTGACCACAGGCGGCAGGATCAACGGCAGATGCACCAGACCGTTCAGCACCTGCCGCCCCGGGAATCGTCCTCGCGCCAGAAGCAACGCCAGACCAAGGCCAAACGGCAAAGAGGCCAGCGTCGCCCAGAACGCAACCTTCAGCGACAGCGCTACCGCCTGCCATTCCTCGGGGCCCAGAAAGTCCATGCTCTTGGCTGTAACCTACTCTGCGGGCAGGACAAAGCCGTGTTGTTGCAGGATCTCTCCAGTTTTGCTTCCGCGCAACCAATCCAAACTGGCATGCCTGCCCCAAAAACAACGGTGCGCTCCTGCCCCAATGGTCTTAAAACGATGCGAAATGCCACGGTCGGGGTCCGGTCAAGCGTTCTGCAAGCAAAACGAATAGAGGTGAAGATGAAAATCAGAGATGCAATCGCCACGGACGCGGCACAGATCAGCGCCTTTTTGCAAGAGCTGACCGCTCTGGGCAAACGCACCAACCGCAGCGATGAGGATTTTGTTCTGAGCAGTTACATCAACGGCCCGACCAAGGTGAAATGTGCCGTGGCCGAGGATGCGGATGGCACGATCCTTGGGCTTCAGAGCCTGTCCCGCGCGACCGAGGACAACATCTACGGTGTCACCCCCGGCTGGGGAATCATCGGCACCCATGTCAGCCCCGAGGCCGCACGGCGCGGTGTAGGCCGCGCCCTGTTCGCCGCCAACCGGCAGGCCGCGCAGGACGCAGGTCTCGACAAGATCGACGCCAGCATCGGCGAGAGTAATGCCGAAGGGCTTGGCTATTACGAGGCGATGGGCTTTCGCACCTATCGCACACCGCCGGGCAAGATCTGCAAATGCTTTGATCTGACCTGAAGCGGCGCATTCCATCGCAAAACAGGGTGCCCAAGGGCACCCTGCACACTTGTTAAGACCCCCTGGCCTCAGGCCTTCAGCGTCGCCGCGACGAAATCCGCCAGCGGCGTGGTGGGCCGCCCGATCAGCTTGGCCAGATCGCCGCTGTCGCCATACAGCCCGCCCTTGGCCAGCCCGGCATCGGAATCGGCCAGCATCTCGGCCAGCCCCTCCGGCAGGCCGAATTCCTTGAGCTTCGCGGCATAGACCTCTTGCGGCATGTCCACATAGGCGACCTCTTTGCCCGATTGCGCGGCAATTTCGGCGGCCAGTCCGGACATGGTGAACCCAACGTCCCCGGCCAGCTCATAAACCGTGCCCGGCGCGATATCGTCGCGGGTCAGCACAACCGCTGCGGCCTCGGCGTAATCCTTGCGGCTCGCGGCCGACACCCGACCCTCCTGCGCCGCGCCCAGAACGGCGCCATGCTCCAGCGCCATGCCCACGGCGGATTCGTAATTCTCAAGATACCAGCCGTTGCGCAGCAGCACGACCTCTAGCCCCGATGCCGCCAGCGCCGCCTCGGTCGCGCGGTGTTCTTCCCCCAGCATCAGAACCGACTGCGGCGCGCCAAGGAGGCTGGTATAGACGATCCGTGTGACACCCGCCGCCTTGGCCGCGTCGATCACTGCCTGATGCTGCGGCACGCGCTTGCCGACTTCGGACGAGGAGATCAGCAACACGGTCTCAACCCCGGCAAAAGCAGCCGCAAGCGTTTCGGGGCGATCATAATCGGCCTCGCGCACGGCAACGCCCAGTGCCGCCAGATCTTTGGCAGCCTCGGGGCGACGCACAGCGGCGACGATGGTTTCGGCCTTCGTGCGCTCCAGCAAAGCCGTGATGACATGACGGCCCAGCTGGCCTGTGGCACCTGTAACAGCAATCATTTTGGTCTCTCCTTGTGAATTCCAGTGACACCACCCAGATAAACATGGTACAAACGAAAAGTAAGTACGCACATAAATGTTAGTTTTGGGAAAGTCCCACCAATGCCCTATCACTCCGCCGAACCCGTCTCTGACCTGCTGCGCCGGGGCGAGGTGCTGTCAGCCAAATGCCCCTCGCGCGAGATCCTGAGGCATGTGACCAGCCGCTGGGGCGTGCTTATCCTGATCGTGCTGCAGGACGGCACGCTGCGGTTTTCCGACCTGCGCCGCAAGATCGGCGGAATAAGCGAACGCATGCTGGCCCAGTCGCTGCAGGCGCTTGAGGCAGACGGCTTCGTCAACCGGGTCTCGCATCCGGTGGTACCGCCGCATGTGGAATATTCCCTGACCCCGTTGGGGCAGGAAGTTTCGGTCAAGGTGGCGGACCTTGCCGACTGGATCGAGGTCAGCATGCCCCGCCTGATGGCCACGAAACGCCCCGCGACCGACGCCTAAAGCGTCCCGCCTTAAACGTGACTCGCGTGTTCGCTGCCTGTCGGCTGCGCCTCCAAAGCGAAAAGCGACGAGTGTGTTTCAGGTGAAAGGCGGGATGCTCTAAAGCGCGAGATGGACAGGCACGCCTGCCCCACCTGCCCGCTGAAGGCAGGGCCCGGAGGACACACCCCACGCCCTAAAACGACACGAAAGGTCGCAACCCGTCTCGACAGAGCCGCCACGCCATGACCTAAGGTCCTCATGCGCCTGCCCCTTTCCTTTGTGGCCCTCTTTTTGTCGGTCATCCTTCTGCAATTGTCCTCGGGCGCGCTTGGCCCTCTGGACGCGCTGTCCGGCTTTGCCCTGCACTTCTCGACCGCTGAAATCGGCATGCTCGGCTCGGCGCATTTCCTCGGCTTCTTCATCGGCTGCTGGTTCGCGCCGCGCCTGATGGGCTCGATCGGCCATTCACGCGCCTTCGCCGCCTTCACCGCCGTTGGCGCCATCGGGCTGATCGGGCATATGCTGATCCTGAACCCCTATGCCTGGGCGCTGATGCGCATCGCCTCGGGCCTCTGCATCGCCGGCTGCTACACGGTGATCGAGGCCTGGATGCAGGCCGAGGTGACCAATGAAACCCGGGGCCGCGCCATGGGGTCCTACCGCGTGGCGGATATGGGCGCGTCGCTGGTGGCGCAGCTGCTGATCGGCGTGCTCGATCCCGCGCATTACGTCAGCTACAACCTGCTGGCGCTGCTGTGCTGTGCCGCCCTGCTGCCGCTGACGCTGACCACCTCGAAACAACCCGACACCCCCGCCGCCCCGCGCCTGCGCCCCCGCCTGGCTTTGGACCGCTCGCCTCTGGCCGCCGCCGGGGTGATCGTGGCGGCCCTCTCCTCGGCCAGCTTCCGCATGGTGGGGCCGATCTACGGTCAGGGCGTCGGGCTTGAAGTCGACCAGATCGCCTGGTTCCTCGCGGCCTTTGTCCTTGGCGGGGCGCTGTCCCAATACCCCGTGGGCTGGCTCGCGGACAAATTCGACCGCCGTCTGGTGCTGATCTGGCTCTCGGTCGCGGCGATTCTCAGCTGCGCGCTCACCGCCTCGCTCAGCAACCTGCCCACCATCGGCATCATGCTCACGGCGACGATCTTCGGCCTCACCACCTTTCCGATCTTCTCGGTCGCCTCGGCCCATGCCCATGACTTTGCCGACAGCTCTGAACGGGTCGAACTCTCCGCCGCGCTGATGTTCTGGTACGCCGTCGGCGCCATCGCCGCGCCCTACGTGGCCTCCCTGCTGATGAACGCCTATGGCCCCCCGGCCCTCTTCATCCTGATCGCCCTCGGCCACGCCGTCCTTGTCGTCTTCGGACTGTTTCGCATGCGCGCCCGCCCCTCGGCCCGCCCGCGCACGCCCTACGTCTACGCCCCGCGCACCAGCTTCCTCATCGGCCGCCTCATGGCCCGCGCCCGCGACCGGCGCTGACACCCCCCTTCACCTGTCCCTAAATATCCTCGGGGGAGCGCGAGGGGGCAGACAGCCCCCTCGTTCCCGCCACTGGCCACGCCGCGCAACATCCGTTAAGGCACACCAAATCCTGACATCAGCGGAAGCAAAGCATGGCACGCCACCTCATCACCTCCGCGATCCCCTATATCAACGGGATCAAGCACCTCGGAAACCTCGTCGGCTCGCAGCTGCCCGCCGACCTCTATGCCCGCTACAAACGCGCGCGCGGCGATGAGGTCCTGTTCCTCTGCGCAACGGACGAACACGGCACCCCCGCCGAACTCGCCGCCGCCAAGGCAGGCAAGCCGGTCGCCGAATATTGCGCCGAAATGCACGATGTGCAGGCCGAAATCGCCAAGGGCTTCCGCCTCAGCTTTGATCACTTCGGCCGCTCCTCCTCGCCCCAGAACCACGTGCTGACCCAGCATTTCGCCGGCGTGCTCTATGACAATGGCCTGATCCGCGAAGTGTCCGAAACCCAGATGTATTCGCCCACCGACGGGCGCTACCTGCCCGACCGGTATATCGAAGGCACCTGCCCCAACTGCGGCTTCGACTCGGCGCGCGGCGATCAGTGCGACAATTGCACCAAACAGCTCGACCCGGTCGATCTTATCAATCCGCACAGCACGATCTCGGGCGCCACAGACCTGCAGATGCGCGAGACCAAGCATCTCTACTTGCGCCAGTCCGAAATGAAGGTCCAGATCGAGGCCTGGATTGATTCCAAGACCGACTGGCCCATCCTCACCACCTCCATCGCCAAGAAATGGCTGACCGATGGTGACGGCTTGCAGGACCGTGGCATCACCCGGGACCTCGACTGGGGTGTGGCGGTGAAACGCGGCACCGAGGATTGGCCGGGCATGGAGGGCAAAGTCTTTTACGTCTGGTTCGACGCCCCCATCGAATACATTGCCTGCGCGCAGGAATGGCAAGAGGCCGGAAAAGGGACAGACTGGGAACGCTGGTGGCGCACCGACAAGGGCGCCGAGGATGTCCGCTACACCCAGTTCATGGGCAAGGACAACGTGCCCTTCCACACCCTGTCCTTCCCGGTCACAATCCTCGGCTCGGGTGAGCCTTGGAAGCTGGTCGATTACATCAAATCGTTCAACTACCTGAACTATGAAGGCGGCCAGTTCTCCACCTCGCGCGGGCGCGGCGTCTTCATGGATCAGGCGCTGGAAATCCTGCCGTCGGATTACTGGCGCTGGTGGCTGCTCAGCCATGCGCCCGAAAGCTCGGATGCCGAATTCACCTGGGAAAATTTCCAGACCGCGGTGAACAAGGACCTTGCCGATGTGCTGGGCAACTTCGCCAGCCGCGTGACCAAATTCTGCCGTTCGAAATTCTCCGAGGCCGTGCCCGCAGGCGGCACCATGGGCCCGCGCGAAGAACAGCTGATCGCAGATATCACCACGCGCCTCGCCGACTACCAGACCCAGATGGACGGGATCGAGGTCCGCAAGGCCGCCGCCGCCCTGCGCGCCCTCTGGGTGCTTGGAAATGAATACCTGCAAGAGGTCGCGCCCTGGACCACGATCAAGACTGATCCGGAGCAGGCGGCCATGCAAACGCGTCTCGGCCTGAACCTGATCCGGCTCTACGGTGTGGTCTCCTCGCCCTTTATCCCCGATGCCGCCGCGCAGCTGCTCGCGGATCTCAACGCCTCTGACGCGCAATGGCCCGCTGACATCGCCACGGAACTCACGGCCCTGCCCGAAGGCCATGCCTTCACCGTCCCCGAGGTCACGTTCCGCAAGATCACCGATGACGAACGCGCAGACTGGCAAAGCCGCTTCTCCGGCATCCGCAGCTAAAGCGTGTTGCGTTAAATCCAATTCATCCGCCAGCCTGACCGCAGCGCCAAACAAAAATGCCGGACCCCGCAGGGCCCGGCATTTTTTAATCAAACCGGCGTGGCCAAAGGCCACTCCATCAGATCAAGCCCGACAGATCAGGCGATTTCGACCAGCTCGATGGCAAAGGTCAGATCCTTGCCCGCCAGCGGGTGGTTCGCATCCAGCGTCACTTCGGCCTCGGTCACGTCCACAACCGTCACCGGCATCACTTCGCCCGTGGGTGTCTGCACCTGCAGCTGCGTGCCCAGATCCAGCGGGATGTCTGCCGGGATTTCGGTGCGCGGCACAGCCTGACGCGCCTCGGGGTTGAGCTGGCCATAGGCCTCGTCCGCCACGATCGCGACGGTCTTCTTCTCACCGATGCTCATGCCGGGCATCGCCTTGTCGAGACCGGGAATGATCTGCCCGGACCCTACGGTAAATTCCAGCGGATCACGGCCCGCCGAGCTGTCGAATGTGGTGCCGTCGTTCAGTGTGCCGGTGTAATGAATGCGTACAGTGTCGCCTGCTTTGACTTCTGTCATCTGAAAATCCTGTCATGTCTGGAAAGGTTACTTTGCGAGGCCGCGTCCAGCGCGGGTGCTCATGCTCATCCCCCAACTTAGGGGTCGCCCGCGGAAATTGCAAACAGAAGCCCGCCAAAACACCTGTAAAAGCGCGATATCAGACAGTTTCAGCCCCTTTTTTCCACCTTACCGACACCCAGAACCACCGGCCCGGCCCAGCAAACCGGGACCTATTTCGCCCTTTCCCCGGATGCCCCGGCATGACAATCTGCCGCTGACGCGACGCCAAGGAGACCCGATGGCCATCACCACCTGCATCTTCGACGCCTATGGCACGCTGTTCGATGTCGCCTCCGCCGCCCGGTTGGCCGCGGGCGAGCCGGGCCGCGACGCGCTGGCCGGATGCTGGAAGGCCCTTTCCGAGGACTGGCGCCTCAAGCAGCTGCAATACACATGGCTGCGCGCGATCACGGGCGAGCACGGCCCGTTCTGGACAGTGACGCAGGACGGGCTCGACTGGGCGCTGGAACGCCACGGCCTCGACGGTGACCCGGAACTGCGCGAACGCCTGCTCGCGCTCTACTGGGAACTCGCCGCCTATCCCGAGGTTGCTCAGATGCTCGCCACGCTCAAGGCCCGGGGCAAGACCTGCGCCATCCTGTCCAACGGCAATCCTGACATGCTAGACGGCGCCGTAGACAGCGCCGGGATCGAACTCTGGCTCGATGCCGTGCTGTCTGCCGAAACCGTGCAGATCTTCAAACCTGCCGCCCGGGTCTACGACCTCGTCGGCCAGCGCTTCGGCTGTTCACGTGAAGAGGTGCTTTTCATCTCTTCCAACGGCTGGGATGTGTCCGGTGCTGCGCGCTATGGCTTCACCACCGCCTGGGTCAACCGGTCGGGTGACCCGGTCGACAGGCTGCCACATCGCCCGGCGCACATCCTCAAGGACCTTGTCACAATACCGGATCTTGCAAACTGATGCCCACGTTCACCACATCCGACCACGTCACCCTGCATTACGCAGACGAGGGCACGGGCCTCCCCCTGCTCTGCCTTGCCGGCCTGACGCGGGATCTGCATGATTTTGATCACGTTGCCCCGCATCTCACCGGCGTGCGCCTGATCCGGCTCGACTACCGTGGGCGCGGCCTGTCCGAATGGGCGGACCCCGACACCTACACCATCCCCGTCGAGGCGCGCGATACGCTCGAACTGCTCGACCATCTTGGCATCGAAAAGGCCGCGATCCTTGGCACCTCGCGCGGCGGGCTGATCGCCATGATGCTGGCCGCCACCGCCAATGACCGCCTGTTGGGCGCCGCCCTCAACGACATCGGCCCCGAGATCGCGACCAAAGGCCTCGATTTCATCAAGACCTACCTTGGCCGCAATCCGCCTTGGAAAACCTGGGACGAGGCGGCGCAGGCCCGCGCAAACACTCATGACGGCTTTGACAACGTGCCGCTGACCCGCTGGCGGGAAGAGGCCGAAAGGCTCTACCGCGAAACCCCCGAGGGGCTGGTCATCCGCTACGATTCCCGCCTGCGCGACGCCGTGCTGAACTCCGGCGCCCAGCCCGCGCCGGACCTCTGGCCGGTGTTCGATGCCCTTGACGGCCTGCCGCTCTGCACCCTGCGCGGCGCGAATTCCAATCTGCTCACACCCGAGACATTTGCCGAGATGCAGCGCCGCCGCCCCGACATGATCGCCGCCGAAGTCGCAGACCGTGGCCACATCCCGTTTCTCGATGAACCACAGGCGCTCAAGGCCCTCACGGACTGGCTCAAACGGCTGCCCTGAAACCGGCCTCCTTCGCTTCTTCTCTTCACAAATACGCAAAATCCACCCTCCCCAAGAGCACCGCCATGAACATCGACATGATCAACGCCGCCGCCCAGCGCCTTCAGGGCCACGTCCGCCGCACGCCCCTGCTCTCCTCTCCGTTTCTGGACGAGATTGCAGGCCGCAAGGTCTTCGTGAAACCCGAATGCCTGCAGCACACCGGCAGCTTCAAGTTCCGGGGCGGCTGGTCGGCCGTCTCCGCCCTCGCGCCTGAGGTCCGGGCCAAAGGCGTCATCGCCTTCTCCTCGGGCAACCATGCCCAGGGCGTGGCCCTCGCCGCGCGGGAACATGGGGTTCCGGCGGTGATCATCATGCCGTCGGACGCACCCCGCATGAAGATCGACAACACCCGCGCCCTCGGCGCCGAAGTGGTGCTTTATGACCGCGCGGGCGAGGATCGCGATGCCATCGGCGCACGGCTCTCGGCGGAACGCGGCCTGACCCTGATCAAACCCTTTGACGAACCGCAGGTCATCGCCGGGCAAGGCACAACCGGCCTCGAAATCGCCGAAGACGCCGCCGCCCTCGGCATCAAAAATGCCGATGTGCTCGTCTGTTGCGGCGGCGGCGGGCTGACCTCCGGCATTGCCCTCGCGCTCGAGGCCCGCGCCCCCACCCTGCGCGTGCGCCCCGCCGAGCCCGAAGGATTTGACGACGTGGCGCGCTCCCTTGCCTCGGGGCAGATCGAGCGCAACGCCCGCACCTCGGGCAGCCTCTGCGATGCGATCATCACGCCCCAGCCCGGCAACATCACCTTTCCGATTCTGCAGCGGCTCTGCGGCCCCGGTCTGGTGGTCAGCGAAGACGAGGCACTGCACGCCATGTCCCTCGCCTTTGCCCGGCTCAAGATCGTCGCCGAACCCGGCGGCGCCGTAGCCCTTGCCGCCGCGCTGTTCCTCGCCGATCAGATCAAGGGCGAGGCCGTCATCGCCATCGTCTCGGGGGGCAATGTCGACGGCGACATCTTTGCCCAGGCCTTGCAACGTTTCCCGGCCTGACCGTCCCCCACCACCGCCAAGAGTTTTTACAAAACTCTTGGCAAAACTTTTCTGAAAAGTTTTGCACCGCCCACACCAAACCCGGCCAAAATTCGCACCCACAGCCGACAGGAGCGCCCGCTCATGCACATCGCCAATCTCGACGACATCCGCCTGCACCACCGGATCGACGGCGACCCGGACGGTGCCCCGGTGGTCTTTTCCAATTCGCTTGGCACAGACCTGCGGCTCTGGGATCAGATCATACCTCTGCTTCCCAAGGGGTTGAAATTCATCCGCTACGACATGCGCGGCCATGGCCTGTCCGACTGCCCGCCCGCGCCCTATGGCATGGGCGCGCTGGTCTCGGATGTTGAAAAGCTGATGGACCATCTCGGGGTGCGGGACGCCGTCTTTGTCGGCCTGTCCATCGGCGGCATGATTGCCCAGGGGCTGGCGGCCAAGCGGCTTGATCTGATCCGCGCCCTTGTGCTGTCGAACACAGGCGCCCGGATCGGCAACCGCGACATGTGGCAGGACCGGATTGACGCCGTGCGGGCGGGCGGCATCGAGGCCCTGTCCGAGGCGACCCTGCAGCGCTGGTTTTCGGCTGCCTTCCGTGCGTCCGACGCCTTCAACGGCTGGCGCAACATGCTGATCCGCCAGCCGGTCGAGGGTTATATCGGCTGCTCCGCCGCGATCTCGGGCACCGATTTCATGACGACCACCGCCGCCCTGCGCCTGCCGACCCTTGGCATCGCGGGCTCCGAGGATGGATCGACCCCGCCCGATCTGGTGCGCGAAACCCTCGATCTGATCCCGGGCGCCGAATTTGCCCTCATCCGCGGCGCAGGCCATCTGCCCTGTGTCGAGCAGCCCGAGGCCTATGCCCGGATCCTGACCGATTTCATCACCCGTCAGGGCCACGCAACTCTCTGACCCCGGACCGGAGCTGCCCATGTCCCATTTCCTGATGATCCACGGATCCTGCCACGGTGCCTGGTGCTGGCGCGATCTGCTGCCGGAACTGCACGCCCTCGGCCACACGGCGCAGGCCATCGACTTGCCTGCCCATGGGCAGGACCAAACCCCGGCGGCCGAGGCCACGCTTGATCGCTATGCACGGGCAATCCTTGGGGCTCTGGACGCGCCCACAATCGTCGTCGGCCATTCGATGGGGGGCTTCCCGATCAGCCGGGCCGCAGATATCGACTCCCACCACATCCAGCGCCTGATCTATCTCTGCGCCTATGTGCCCTGGGACGATCACACCCTGGTCGAAATGCGCCTGCGCGCGCCGCGTCAGCCGATCATGAAAGCGATCCGAAAATCCGAAGACGGGTCAACGTTCGCCATTCTGCCAGAGCATGCGCGCGAGGTTTTCTATCACGACTGCCCCGACGCCGCCGTCGAATATGCCCTCGCAAACCTCTGTGCCGAACCGACCTTGCCGCAAGCCACCAAAGTCACTCTGGGCGCGGCTTATAAATCCGTCCCCCGCAGCTATATCCTGTGTGAGCAGGACAGCGCGATTCCGTCGGAATTCCAGCAGACAATGGCCGGGTACTTCGCGCCCGAAGACGTGGTGCGGATGAACACCTCTCATTCGCCGTTCTTTGCAGCCCCGGCAGAGCTGGCGCAACATCTGGATCAGATCGCCAAAGGCTGAGCGGCCAGAAGTACAGCTTCCTGTCTGGCGACAATCTCGCTTTTGCGTAATTGAAAGGGGAGGACGCCGCACAAAAGAGTCCGCCCGCGACTGAACCTCTCAGATGCCGGACGGCGCAGCACCGTTCAGTTCGCGAAACCCTATAGGCTTGGCCACTATCACTCGAACGGCGCTGCTCCTATAATGAGCACAATCACACAAAGACCCAAGGACTCTTCATGCCCGCCTCGCCTTTCGACAGCGCCCATCTGAGCAAACTCTTTGATACCGGGGAAGCCGCCCGCCTGTTTTCGGACAGTGCCGAGATCCGTGCCATGCTGCTGGTCGAAGGCGCGCTGGCCAAGGTGCAGGGCGCGGCCGGTCTGATCCCCGAGCTCAGCGCCAAGGCGATCCACCGGGCCACGCTGGAAATTCAACTCGACCCTTCCGGTCTGGCCCAGGCGACTGGCCAGAACGGTGTCTCTGTCCCCGCCCTTGTTGCCGCCTTCCGCGGGCTGATGCAGGCACCGGAACATGCGCAATATCTGCATTGGGGCGCGACCTCTCAGGATATTCTCGACACGGGCCTGATGCTGCGGCTGCGGCAAGTGCTGGCGCTGTACGACAGCGGGCTTGAAGCAACGCTCAAGTGCCTTGCCACTCTGGCACAGGGTCATGCCGCCACCCCGATGGCGGCCCGCACCTATGGCCAACACGCCACACCCACCAGCTTTGGCGCAACTGTCGCCGCCTGGGGCTGGCCGCTTTTGACCTTGCGGCAAGAGCTCCGCCAGATCCGCGCAGATGGCCTGCCAGTCTCGCTCTCTGGGGCGTCGGGAACTGCAAGCGAACTGGGGCCGGATGTCCCTGCCCTGCGGGCCGCGCTGGCGCAGGCCCTCGGCCTTTCTGATCCCGGGCGCAGCTGGCACAGCGACCGCAGCGTGATCCTGCGCCTTGCCGCATGGATCACACGCACCACAACTGCGCTGGGAAAGATGGGCGAAGATCTGCTGTTGCTGACCCAGTCCGGACTGGGAGAAGTGCGGCTGGGCGGGGTGGGCGGATCTTCGACCATGCCGCAGAAACAGAACCCGGTGGCGCCTTCGGTCCTTGTTGCCCTGTCGCATCATGCCATCGGCCTGAACGCAACCCTGCAGGGCGCAGGACTGCACCGCCAGCAGCGGGACGGCGCCGCCTGGTTCACCGAATGGCTCACCCTTCCGTCGCTCTGCCTCTGCCTTGCCTCGGCACTGACCCATACTCAGCGTCTGTCCAAAACTGTGACCCCCGATGCAGGGGCGATGCGCGCCACGCTCGACAACGCCCAGGGCCTGCTCGCCGCAGAGGCGCTTTCCTTTGCCCTGACCGCCCGCATGTCGCGCCCCGAGGCCCAGGCCGCAGTCAAGCAACTCTGCGAGGAAGTCATTGCCAATCGCACGCATCTGCGTGACGCGGCAGAGGCCCGCTGGCCCGACCTGCCGGTGAGTGTATTCGAATATGCCACACAGATGGGCCAGGCCCCGCAAGAGGCGCGCGACTTCGCCACCGCTGTGCACGCGCTGTGACCTTGCGGCAATGACCAATAGCGCACAAAGCGATCACGCGAAGATGCGACTGCCAGTGATCTTTCTGCTGCTCACCGTGATGATCGACGCCATCGGCATCGGCCTGATCATCCCGGTCATGCCCGACCTCATCCGCGACGTGACCGGCGGTACCCTTTCCAATGCAGCACTTTGGGGCGGGGTGCTGGCCACGGTCTTTGCGGTGATGCAGTTCCTGTGCGGGCCACTGATGGGGAACCTCTCGGACAGATTTGGCCGTCGCCCCATCCTGCTGAGCGCGCTGGCGGTGATGGCCGCCGACTATATCGTCATGGCCCTGACTGGCAGCCTGTGGCTGCTTCTTGCCGGTCGCCTGGTGGGTGGCATCACGGCCGCCACCAAAAGCACCGCCTCGGCCTATATGGCCGACATATCCGAGCCGGGAAAGAAAGCGCAGAACTTTGGCCTGATCGGCGCAGCCTTCGGACTTGGCTTCGTGATTGGCCCGGCGCTTGGCGGCCTCATGGCACAATTGGACACCCGCGCACCGTTCTATGCTGCAGCAGCGCTCGCCGCCGGAAACGGCCTCCTCGGCTACTTCGTCCTCACCGAAACCGTAACCGACCGAATCCGCCGCCGCTTCGAATGGCGCCGCGCCAACCCGTTCGGCGCCTTCAAGGCCCTGAACCGCCTGCCGGGCATCGGACGCGGCATCGTGGTTTTCTTCCTCTATCAGGTGGCATTTTTCGTCTACCCGGCGATCTGGGCCTATTTTGGCACCGCGCGGTTCGGCTGGGACGCCGGGATGATCGGCCTTTCGCTCGCTCTGTTCGGCATCTCCATGGCCCTGGTGCAGGGCTGGCTGATCCGGCGCATCCTGAAACGACTGGGCGAACGCGGCACGGTGATCTACGGACTCACCTTCGACATCTTCGCCTTCCTCGCACTCGCCTTTGTCACCTCCGGCCCGCTGGCGCTGATTCTCACCCCACTCACCGCCCTCGGCGCGGTGATCACCCCGGCCCTGCAGTCGATCCTCAGCCAAAAGGTACCCGACAACCAGCAGGGTGAATTGCAGGGCGCTCTGGCTTCTGCCGGTGCAGTGTCGATGATCGTCTCCCCCCTGCTGATGACCTGGGTCTTCGCGGTCTTCACCGCGCGGGATGCCGCAATCTACATGCCTGGCGCGCCTTTTCTTGTCGCTACGGGCCTGATCATCGCCGCGCTCGGGGTCTTCCTTGCGCCAGCGCGCCCGTGACCGCTCCGTCTTCCTCTCTTTCCAAACACGCACAGCAGTGGCGGCGGCCGCATTCCCGCTTGTGTCCTCCCATCATGCATCGCAGGCTGCCCAAAGCATATTGCTTTTGCGAAGAGCCATGCCTTCAGTCAGCAGACGAAGTCAGCGTTTGCCTCGGGAAACACCTGCGGCAGGACTGTTGAAGGCCACTCAACGCCACATGATCTGAACCGAGAGGGGGCACCATGACCCGCATCACCGCCGCCGTCTGCACCGCACAGGGCGCACCGCTGACCATAGAAGACCTCGACCTGCGCGCGCCCTTGGCGGGCGAGGTCGAAGTCACCCTCGAAGCGGTCGCCATCTGCCATTCCGACATCCACTTCGCCGAAGGCGCCTGGGGCGGCGACCTGCCTGCCGTCTATGGTCACGAGGCGGCAGGCCGCATCACCGCCCTTGGCGACGGGGTGAGCGGTCTCACACTCGGCAACCGCGTCGTCGTCACGCTGATCCGCGCCTGCGGCACCTGCCCGCAATGCGCCACCGGCAAGCCGACGATCTGCGAAACCCCCTCCCCCAATCCCTCACCGCTCAGCCGCCCCGATGGCACCAGCGTCGTGCAGGCGATGAACTGCGGCGCCTTCGCCAGCCACGTGGTGGTGGACCAAAGCCAGGTCGTCCCCCTGCCCGACGGCATGCCCCCCGAGGCGGTCGCGCTCATGGCCTGCGGCGTGATCACCGGCATCGGCGCTGTGGTGAACGCCGCCCAGCTGCGCCCGGGTCAGGACGTTGTGGTGATCGGCGCCGGCGGCGTCGGCCTCAACGCCATTCAGGGCGCAAGGATCGCCGGTGCACGCCGCATCATCGCCGTCGACATGTCGCCGGAAAAGCTCGCCATCGCCCGCGACTTCGGCGCCACCGACGGCGTGCTGGCCACTGCCGACAAACCCTGGCGCGAGGCGATGAAACTCATGGGCCGGGGCGCCGATGCGGTCATAGTCACCGTCGGTGCCATCCCCGCCTATAACGACGCGCCCCGCTATCTCGGCTGGGGCGGCAAGGTGGTGATGGTCGGCATGCCCCATTCCGGCGCCATGGCCGAATATGAACCGGTCATGCTCGCCTATATGTCTCAGGGCATGACGGGCTCCAAGATGGGCGATGTGGTGATCCGCCGCGACATCCCTTGGATGGCCGACCTCTACCGCCAGGGCCGCCTCAAGCTTGACGAACTGGTCTCGGGCCGCTGGCGGCTCGATCAGATCAACGAGGCGATCGCCGACACCAAATCCGGCGGTGCCAAACGCAACGTCATCGTCTTTTAAAGCGTCCCGCCTTAAACGTGACTCGCTTGTTCGCTGCCTGTCGGCTGCGTCTCAAACCCGAAAAGCGATGCGTGTGTTTCAGGTGAAAGGCGGGGCGCTCTAGACCCTGCCTTCACCTGTCCCCAAATATCCCGGGGGAGTCGCCCGGACGGGCGACGGGGGCAGCGCCCCCAACCCGGTCGGAGCGCACCCGCGATCCGAAACCAGACCAACGGAGCCACCCCGATGAAACTCACAGATCTCGACATCATCGTCACCGCCCCGCCGGCCCCCGGCTGGGGCGGGCGCTACTGGATCCTCGTCAAGCTCACCACAGACACCGGCCTCACCGGCTGGGGCGAATGTTACGCCGCCTCGGTCGGCCCGACCGCCATGCAGGCCGTAATCAAAGACGTGTTCGAACGATACTTCCTGAATGAAACCCCCGAAAACATCGAACTCCTCTTCCGCCGTACCTTCAGCTCGGGCTTCACCCAGCGCCCGGACCTCACCGTCATGGGGGCTTTTTCAGGCCTTGAAATCGCCTGCTGGGATATTCTGGGCAAGGCGCGCGACCGCCCGGTCTGGGCGCTTCTGGGTGGCATGGTGAACCCGCGCATCCGCGCCTATACCTATCTCTACCCGCTGGAACAGCACAATCTGACCGACTTCTGGAACAACCCCGATCAGGCCGCCGACTCTGCCCTCGACCTCGTGGCGCGCGGCTATACGGCGGTAAAATTCGACCCCGCCGGCCCCTATACGATCCACGGCGGCCACCAGCCCGCGCTCTCGGACATCTCGCGCTCGGTGGCCTTCTGCAAGGCGATCCGCGAGGCGGTGGGCGACCGCGCCGACCTGCTCTTTGGCACCCACGGCCAGTTCACCACCTCGGGCGCGATCCGTCTGGGCCAAGCCATCGAACCCTACCTGCCGCTCTGGTACGAAGAACCCATCCCCCCCGACAACCTGCTCGAATTTGCGCAGGTCGCCCGCGCCGTGCGCATCCCCATCGCCACGGGTGAACGCCTCACCACCAAATCCGAATTCGCCACCCTGCTGCGCACCGGCGGGGCCAGCATCCTGCAGCCCGCTCTGGGCCGCTCCGGCGGGATATGGGAGACGAAAAAGATCGCCGCCATGGCCGAGGCCTTCAATGCCGAAATGGCGCCGCATCTCTATGCAGGCCCCGTGGAATGGGCCGCCAACGTGCATTTCGCCGCCTCGATTCCCAACCTGCTGCTGGCCGAGACCATCGAAACGCCGTTCCACAGCGCCCTGATCAGGAACAGCATCCAGATCGAAAACGGCTATATCGTGCCGCCCACCGCCCCGGGTCTGGGCATCGAGGTGGACGAGGATCTCGCCCGCGCCCATCCCTACACCGGCACCGGCCTGCATTTACAGATGCAAGAGGCCCCCTGCGACTATCAGAACGACAACCACTTCATGGGCGGCGCACCACCCGTGGCGGACTGATCCCGCCACAGGCAAGGGCGGCACCGACGCGCTGCCCTTGCCTGTGGCCTCAAAGTTACTTCAGCCAGTCCCAAGGCCGGGTGAATGCGCCCAGCACGGCCGAAACCTGCGCCTCGTCCGCACCATTTGCCGCCAGTTTCGCCACAAGCCCGCGCTTATTGTCATCCACCACCGACACGACCCGCGCCGCGCACTCCGCCTCGGCAAGCGCGCCGTTATACACCCGGGTGATCGCCATCTTGCGCAGATCCGGCTTGAACACCTTGCCCACCGCCGTCTTGGGCAGTTCGTCCAGAATGGTCATGTGCTTTGGCTGCGCCGCGCGTTCATGCACGTGCACCCGGGCGTACTCCAGCAGCTCTGCCTCGCTCACGGTGCTGCCGCTCACCAGCTCCACATAGGCACAGGGCAGCTCTCCGGCATGGGCATCGGGCTGACCGATGGCCCCGGCAAAGGCCACCGCCGGATGCCCCAGCAGCGCCTCTTCGATCTCGGCGGGGTCGATGTTATGCCCGCCCCGGATGATCAGATCCTTGGCCCTCCCGGTGATCCAGAGGTATCCGTCCCCATCGACACGCCCCAGATCGCCGGTGCGCAGATGCGTGCCGTAATGGAACAGATCCCGGTTCTTGTCCGCCTCGGTATAGGTATGCCCCGCATAGACCCCGGGGTTCGAAATACAGATCTCCCCGACCTCATCCACGCCGCATTCAACAGGCTGACCATCCACCACCCGCAGAATCTTGACATCCGTATAGGGCATCGGAATCCCGATGGATCCGACCTTTTTCACCCCCTCGACCGGATTGACTGACACCAGACAGGTCGCCTCTGTCAGACCATAGCCTTCGACGATGGACACCCCCGTCGCCTCTTCGAACCGCCGGAACAGCTCAAGCGGCAGCGGCGCAGACCCCGAAAACGCTGTCTTGACCGACGACACATCCGCATCCACCGGACGCTGCATCAGCGCCGACAGCGCCGTTGGAACGGTGATCACAAAGGTGATCTTCCAGCGCTCGATCAGCTTCCAGAAATTGTCGAACACCCCCTCGCCGCGATAGCCCTGCGGCGTGGGAAACACCACATGCGCCCCCGAAGACAGCGATGCCATCAGGATCACATGCACCGCAAAGACATGAAACAGCGGCAGCGGGCAGATGATGTTGTCCTGCTCGCTGAACAGCAATGTATGCCCCAGCCAGCCGTTGTAGATCATGCCGCTATAGGTGTGCTGCGCCACCTTGGGCATGCCCGTCGTGCCCCCGGTGTGGAAATAGGCCGCCACCCGGTCTTTCTGCACATCCTCGAACTGCAGAATCTTCGGCTGGCGCGCGCATTCCCGACGGAAACATTTCACATCCACATGGTCGGCGCCCCGCAGCTTGGGCCGCAGAAACGGCACGATCCACGACTTCGGCGGCGTCAGATAGCGGTTGAGGTCCACCTCAAGCACCGTCTTCACCCCCGGCGCATGGCGGCAGGCCTCGTGCACCTTCTGCGCCACGTCGGTCTTGGGGAACGGCTTCAGCGTGACGACAACCTTGGCCTTGGTCTCGCGCAGGATCGACGCGATCTGTTCGGGCTCAAGCAGCGGATTGATCGGATTGGCGATCCCCGCCACCATCGCGCCCAGCAGGGCCACGGTCGTCTCGTTGCAGTTGGGCAGCGCATAGGCCACCACATCCGTCTCACCGATTCCCAGTTCGCGAAACAGGTTCGCCGCCTGCGTCACCCGGTCCAGAAGCTGCGACCAGCGCAGGGTCTCGGCCTTGTCCTTGGGTCCCGAAAAGATCTGATAGCTGACCGCCGGGCGATCCGGAAAGGTCCCCGTCGTGCGGCTCAGCAATCCAAAAAGTGTCTTGGGCAGATCCCTGTCCTGCCACGGCATCTCTGCCTCTAGCGCATTCCGGTCTGCCATGGATGCAAAGCCCATCAGCCGTCTCCTCCTTAACTTCCGGCCTCTCCCGGGCCATCGCGTTGCCTCAGTTTCCCGAGGAACGCGCCGCGACGCAAGCCCGCCCGACGCTGCGGCATCAAAACTCTGACGCAACGTCGGGCTCTTCCGGTTTCACCTGTCTCAAAATATCCCGGGGGAGTCACCCTTCAGGGTGACGGGGGCAGCGCCCCCTCCCACGCCAG
This sequence comes from Puniceibacterium antarcticum, assembly GCF_002760615.1. Taxonomy (GTDB): domain Bacteria; phylum Pseudomonadota; class Alphaproteobacteria; order Rhodobacterales; family Rhodobacteraceae; genus Puniceibacterium; species Puniceibacterium antarcticum. The sequence goes on from NZ_AWWI01000064.1 coordinate 65,225, forward strand.
AGTTACTCTGCCGCGATCCCGTCGGTGAACTGCAACCGGGCCAGCCGCGCATACAGCCCGCCTTCGGACACCAGCGCATCATGCGCGCCCATGGCGACGATCCGCCCCTGATCCAGCACGACAATCCGGTCGGCCTTTTTCACCGTCGCCAGACGGTGCGCCACAATGATCGTGGTGCGGTCGCGCGACAGCTTGTCCACGGCACGCTGCACCGCCCGTTCGCTTTCGGCGTCCAGCGCGCTGGTCGCCTCGTCCAGCAGCAGCACCGGCGCATCGCGCAGGATGGCGCGTGCAATGGCGATGCGCTGCTTCTGCCCGCCCGACAGCATCACACCGCGTTCCCCCAGCCAGGTGTCATACCCCTCGGGCAGCCGGTCGATGAATTCAGACGCCGCTGCGGCCTCTGCTGCCGCCTCAATCTCGGCGTCCGTGGCGTCAGGACGGCCAAAGCGGATATTTTCGCGGGCCGAGGCGGCAAAGATCACCGGGTCCTGCGGCACCAGCGCGATATGCTTGCGAAAGGCGTCGCGCTCCAGATCGGCCAGCGACATGCCATCCATGCGGATTGCGCCTTGGTCCGGGTCATAGAACCGCTGGATCAGCTGGATGATCGTGGTCTTGCCCGCCCCCGACGGGCCGACCAGCGCCACGGTCTCGCCCGCGCGGATCTGCAAATCGATCCCGTCCAGCGCCGCCACACCGGGCCGCGCCGGATAGGCAAAGCTCACGTTGTCGAACGCAATCTCGCCCCGCACCGGGTTCGGCAGCACCGCAGGCGACTCCGGGTCCGTCACCGGATCCTCGGTCTGCAGCAGCTCGACCAGACGTTCGGTCGCCCCCGCCGCGCGCTGCAATTCACCGATGACTTCGGACAGGGCGGCGACCGACCCGGCCACCATCACCGCATAGATCACGAACTGCACCAGCGACCCCGGCGTCATTGACCCGGCGCGCACATCCCAGGCCCCGATCCACAGCACCCCGACAATCCCCGTGAACACGAGGAAAATCACGATCGCCGTCATCAGCGCCCGCGTCCAGATCCGACGCCGCGCCGCGTCAAAGCTTTTCTCGGTCACATCGCCAAAGGCCGCACGCGAAATAGTCTCATGCGTGAACGCCTGCACCGTCTGCACCGAACTCAGCGCCTCGGACGCATTGCCAGACGAGGCCGCAATCCAGTCCTGATTTTCGCGGCTCAGCTTGCGCAGCTTGCGCCCCAGCGTGAGGATCGGCACCACCACGGCGGGCACGATCAGCAGCACCATCAGCGTCAGCTTCCACGAGGTGAACAGCATCAGCACCAGACCGCCCGCAAAGATCAGGATATTGCGCAGCGCGATGGACACGGACGACCCGATCACGCTCAGGATCAGGGTGGTGTCGGTGGTGATCCGGCTCAGCACTTCGCCGGTCATGATCTTTTCGTAAAACACCGGCGAGAGGCCGATAACGCGGTCGAACACCGCCTTGCGGATGTCGGCAACAACCCGCTCGCCCAGCCGCGTGACCAGCGCATACCGCAGCGCCGTCCCCACAGCGAGCAACGCGGCAATCGCCAGCGCCGCGCCGAAATACTGGTTGAGCAGCGCGCCGCTGCCATCCTCGAAATTGTCCACCACCCGGCGCACAGCCAGCGGCAGGATCAGCGACACACAGGCGGTCAGGACCAGCGCCATCAGCGCCAGGATCACAAGCCTGCTGTAGGGCAGCATAAAGGGCCAGAGGCTGCCAAGCGATCCCAGCCGTTTCGATTTCTGGCGTTCGTCGTGACCCGTGGTCGGTGCGGTCTCTCGGGCCATGACCCCTCCTGATATCGGTGCCCCCCGTGTTTCACCACTCAGGCCGCCATGGTCAAGCGCCGCATTGCCGCGCCCTGCCCGACTCTGCCAAAAAAAGACGCAAAATGGGGATACTGGCCACGATCACCCCCTCCCAGACGTGGACCAAACGCCTTTGTCAGCTGCCTGCTGTGGCGACATGGGTACGCTGCACTGCGGAAAAATTCAGCGTCCGCCGAAACACTCCGCCTCAGGACCGCCGGTTTCCTAGGGATTGGGCGCGGCGTGCCTAGCTCAGACCCAAGCAACCCGGAAAGAGGTTTTACATGGACCCCGTCCAAGATGTCGGACAGGTCATGCAGGACATGGAACAGGCCATCGGCGTGTTCGAAACCTACGTGCCCGCCCCGCTCTGGCCCTGGCTGATCGTCAGCATCGGCCTTGTCATCGCCCTGACCCTGCATGCCGTGCTCTGGCGTCCGGTGCGCCGCTTTTGCCACGGTCGCAGCGGTCTGGTCTTTACCGTCCTGCCCCGCCTGCGCCGTCCCAGCCGCCTGCTGATCCTGATGCTGGTGTCGCTGCTGCTGGTCAATGTCGCGGGCCTCCCCGAGGTCTGGAGCGCGGGCCTGACCCAGGGCGCCACCGCCACGCTGATGGTGATCATCGGCTGGATCTTCACCGTGGCACTGGATGTCGCCTGCCAGCGCTTTCTGGGCCGCCTGCCCGAAGACACCGAAGATAACCTCTCCTTGCGCAAACAGGCCACGCAGGTGCGCATGATCCAGCGCATCGGGCGGCTGTTGATCATCCTGCTGACCGCCGCGCTGGTCCTGTCCAGCTTTGACGCTGTGCGCCAGTTCGGCGTTTCGCTCTTTGCCTCTGCGGGTGCGGCCGGCCTTGTGCTCGGCTTTGCCGCCCGGCCCGTGCTGGCCAACCTCATGGCCGGCATCCAGATCGCCCTGACCCAGCCGATCCGCATCGACGACGTCGTCATCGTCGAAGGCGAATGGGGCTGGATCGAGGAAATCACCTCGACCTACGTCGTTGTGCGCATCTGGGACTGGCGCCGCCTTGTGGTGCCGCTGAGCTATTTCATTGAAAAGCCGTTCGAAAACTGGACCCGCGAAAGTGGCTCGATCATCGGCGCGGTGACCTGGCATCTCGACTACACCGCCCCCGTGGCCGAAATCCGCGAAAAGCTAGAAGAGATCGTGCGCGGCTCCTCCCGCTGGGACAAAAAGGTGGTGAACCTGCAACTGATTGAAACCGACCGCGACAGCATCACCATCCGCGCCCTGATGAGCGCGCGCAATTCCCCCATCGCCTGGGAGCTGCGCTGCGAAGTGCGCGAAAAGATGCTGGAATGGCTGCAGCGCGAACATGCGGAAAGCCTGCCCAAAGTGCGCACGCAGCTGCAGATCAATCAATCGCCGTCAGAAGACGCGCCCGTGCAGATGCACAAACGCGCGGCAAACGGTTGATAAGGGGATAAATTGGAGCGGGCGACGGGCTACAGGCGCTTAAATCGAACCTCAACGGCCCCGACACTTCTCAAACATTTTCAGCTACTTGCCGCTCCTCTTTCTTCCGGCGGATTTTTCTGTGTGTGCCTGACGTGCCGCTCTTGTGTGCCTGACGTGCCGCACTTTTGTACCACAATCATGTGCCCGACTACTTGCCGACGCAAGGACGATTTGACAGGTCGTATCCACTGCGCCACGTTTGCTGAGTAATTGGTGGGGACGGACAGAATGAAGAAACAGGGTCTTGTGGTTGGGTTAATTGCCTTGGGCGCTCTCGCTTCATGTGTGGAGCCAACTACTTCCACGGTTGCGGGACCATCAGGGGCCACCATAAGCACTGCGAAGTGCAGCCGGTCATCCGAAGGCTGCCTTAAGTCGGCGGCAACCAGCTGCAATGGGCCATACCAAGTTTTGGATAGTTACAGTAAATCCGGGGGGCTGATTGCCGACATTTTACCGGGTCCAGTAACATGGTATTACATGTCTTACCAATGCGGGAGGTCTGATGGCCGGATGCCGTCTTTTGACTTTCGAGGGCAATCCTACCAGCCACCACCAATGGTAATTTCGCCGACATATACACCACGCACCACCACAACGAACTGTAACCGCTTGGGTAACTCCGTCTCATGCACCAGTTACTGAAAAAGCGCTGCCCTCAATTAGTTTGACTGCCTCTTCGGGATTACGGACCACTGCTTCCGGGAAGTCGTTATGTCCTTCGAGGACTCGGAACCTTTTGTCGCTGGTTACAAAAACATCATAACCGGCATGGCGATGCGCCCAGAATGCCTGTACATCAAGAAGCTGGTTGCGCCATCGGGCATATCCCTTGGACGTAAGATCGTCCCCTTCATAGCCCTTTGCGGCGGCATACTCGGTCCATTCTGGCGGCGAGTTGGGGAATAGGGCGCGATAAATCGAATGCTCAACTGCAATGGTCTCGTCGCTACCCATGAGGCAATGGTCAAAGAAGCTTATGTCGAAGCGGCCAATTGATGGGAGCAATGGCAAATTTCCAAACCCCAGCGCATTTCTGCGCTCGTCGAACGTATTTAGTGAGGAAAGATATCCGTCGCCCTCCTGCCGTTCAGAAGCACTAGAAGCGACTAGCGCAACCTCAACTGCACCCTTCTTAGCGGTAGCGAGCAAGCTCAATACGTGCACTGCCATGCTGCGTTTCTCTGCAACGTCGATTATGCAGTTAGTATCCAATGTGAACTTCATCTCCGAGCCTCTCTCCATCGCCAGTTGCTTGGCCAGTTTTAACGTCTACGAAAAGCGAACTTGCCCCACAGTTACTACGGCAGGGCCCCGTTGGCTGTTGAGAGTTCACCTTACAGGACCAGAAGTGGGCGATGCTCGGAATATTTCACCACAAAATTCTGTAGCCCCGAGATGATATATATGGCCCCGGCAGGCTCCCCCGTGGAGGTACCCAAGATCACCAGCTAGGCCGTAGTTTGCTTCTTTGGCGGGAAGCTCCCGTTGATGACCTAAGCCGTGAAGGTCCCGGCGGCAGGGATGCGGCAGGGATAAGGGGCGGCGTGTTAAGGCGACTTTTAGGGTGTACTTCAAGAGAACCGGACTCGAGGCGGTTCGATAAATGCCAATTGAAAACCCAAAGCGAACTAACGATAAGAGAACCACCTAAATAGAACCAAAGGTGCCCAGCCATGTTCATCCGCGCTTATCTCCGAGCATCAACCAAAGACCAAGACGCCGACCGCGCCCGCACTGACCTCGAACACTTCGTCTCTGTGCGAGGGACCAAGATCGCATCCTATTACGTGGAGAACGAAAGCGGTGCAAAACTGGAGCGACCCGAGTTGATGCGCCTGATTGCAGATTGCCAGACAGGTGACGTGCTGTTGGTCGAACAGGTGGACCGCTTGAGTCGCTTGAATGCCAAGGACTGGGACAAGCTAAAGTCCGTGATCGGGGCCAAGCGCGTCCGCGTGGTGGCTCTCGACCTGCCGACCTCCCACCAGTTAATGCAACCCGAAGCCGACGAGTTCACCGCGCGAATGCTGGATGCAATCAACGGCATGATGCTGGACATGCTCGCAGCCATCGCCCGCAAGGACTATGATGACCGGAGACGCAGACAGCGGCAGGGGATTGAGCAGGCCAAGGCTGGCGGCGTCTATCGCGGAAGACCCGAAGACGCCAAACGGAATGCAGCTTTGGCAGCCATGCTCGACAACGGCCAGAGTTGGGCGAGCATCATAGCTGCTACGGGGTGCTCCCGCTCTACGCTGGCGCGGTTGAGGAAGCGCGGGAAGGACATTTCCGGGGCAGCCTGATGCGAAACTCTTGGCGCGCCCATGTCCTGTTGGGCGATCAATGACTTTCGTGGAGGCGATAGCCCCCGGCCATTATCCCACAACTCAGACACAACAGCCCCTTCCGGCCACCGGAGGGGGCTTTTTCACGTCTGACAAAGGAAACCCCCATGAAGACCCAAACGCAAGCCAGCGGTGCCCAGCCCCAAGTGAGCCAGACCCGCGCCCTACGCTATATCACTCCCCGCGAGATCACAGCCGACCAAGCTTTTCAGTTCCGCCAGGCGGGCACCGACAAGGCACACGTTCGGGGGCTGACCCAAACCCTGCGGACCGTGGGCGACCTCGACCCGGTGTTGGTCTGGGAAGAGACAGCGGCCGAAGGCCTTCCCACTGGTCGCATCATCCTACTCGATGGCCATCACCGGCTTGCGGCATACGCCAATGCCAAGAGCAGACAACAGGGCATCAAAGCGGTTGTCTTTCAGGGGGACCGCACCGGGGCCATGCTGGAAGCCGTCAAGGCTAACACGCGGGAGAGCCTGCCACTGACTAAGAGAGAGCGGATGAATGCCGCATGGCAATTGGTCAGACTGCCGGGAAGGCGCATCACTGTTCTCGCAGTCGCACGGGCCGCAGGCGTTGGGGCCGCGACCGTCGACCGGATGCGCAAGCGGTGGACTGTGATGCAGGCTGCGGGGGCGAAAGTCACAGGCGAGTGGTGGCGTGATCAAAAGGATATCGAACCAGACATGAAAGATCGACCAGAGATGACAGATGCAGAACGGGAGGCGGCTATTGTGAAGCTGGTGACCGATATCAAATCTGCCCTTGGCAGGATGAACAGATCGCCGCCGAAGCGCTGGAACGTGCTGTGGGAACATACAAGCTTCGAGCCATGGCGGAGTACCTGTTCAGCCCACAGGACGAATTTGGCAGCGAGGAGAACCACAGCGCCTGTTGGGAACCCCTAAGGGAACCCGAAACGGGCACGACCAAGCATGACTTCTGACCCCTGAACACATCCCTCATAGGAACACATCATTGATGTGATTTCGGTGCCGATGGCGGCGCTCGTACAGCACTCCCAGCGCTCGTCAGTGGCACCCCCGCGCCCAGCGCAATCCGAACCCCTCAACCAACCGATGCAGCCCACCAGCCCCGCTCAAGCGGGCGGGGACACATTGCCCATTTTTACCAGAAAGAACTGACATGACAACGAACACCACACCCACCAACGCAGACCAGAACAGCCCGACAGCGCCCGGTGACCAGCCCGAAGTAAGTCAGACCCGGATTGAGATTTATACGGATGGTTCGTGCATCGGGAACCCCGGCTACGGGGGCTTTGGCGTCGTCATCCTGCGCAGGGATGACAGCGGCAACATCATCAAGGAACGTGAGTTCAACGGCTATGAAACAGTCATCACCACCAACATCAGGATGGAGATGACCGCCGCCTGTACTGCCCTTGAACGCCTCGGCAGCGTCACCGCCGAACCGATCACCGTCCGGTGCGATGCCAACCTCATTCCGAACGCCATGAACGGATGGCTGGCAGGCTGGAAGGCCAAGGGCTGGAAGAAGAGTGACGGCTCGTCCCCGGAAAATCCCGACCTATGGGACCGCCTTGAGGCGGCAGCAAAAGGGCGCAACGTGGAATGGCAATGGGTCCGAGGCCACAGCGGCAGCGAGTTCAACGAACGGGCTGACCGGCTGGCCTATGCCGGGGCGCGTAAGGCAGAGAAGCGCATACGGCGACACTAACGGCAGCGCCACAGGCTACCCGGCGGGGGAACTCGCCGGGGCGCCTTGCCTCAGTCTTCCAAGCCGAAAGCCCGCTTCATGACTCGTGTTGTGGCCCGCAGCTTGGCAACCTCGCCCCCATAGACGCGATCACCGACTCCGCCCAGCGCGTGACCCAGTATCAGGTTCTGGTCAAGGGATGCGGCTTCGACCAACACTAGCCTGTCTTTCATGTTGTGGCGCAGGGAATGTATGACGTGCTTTTCGTCCGTGGAGATACGCCGCAGGTGCTTCATCAGCGCAGCGGAGGCTGCATCGGCGCCCCGGATACGACCATACTCGGGGAACAGCATTAGGGCATCTGGCGCGACCTCAAGCGCCTCTTTGGCAGCAGCCAAAGCATCACCCACAAGGGGAACCTGACGGCGAGAGGTCTCGGTTTTCAGACCACGTAATCCATGCGGCTCAATACGGATGTGCGGCAGATCGCCCCCAACCTTCACATCCTCAACCCGCAGCCCCGTGACCTCTGCAATCCGACAGCCTGTACCCTCGACCAGCCGCCAAATCAGGGCCAGCGATTTTGAGCCATTGGCTATCACCCGGTTCCGCGTCTGCATCAGCACAGCTTTTGGCAGTGGGTCTCTCTTCTCCGAAGCCTTTCGGCCCTGACCCTTTGCCACACGTTCCACCGGCAGGCGGCTGAACGGGTTTTGAACGACATCGCCCAATCCAAACTCCACCTTGGCAAAGTTTATGATTGCCGCGATGATCGTCAGTTCCCGCGACACCGTTGCAGCGCTGACTTTCCCGCCAACCCCTCTCCCCCTGACCTTCACCCGGTCAAGCATTTCGTCCCGCACCGTCCGCGCATCCTCTCTGGTGATGGCGGACAGCATGGGGTCACGACCCATTGCGCTGATGGCGGCATGAATGACCCGCCGCGCAAGGCCTACGGTACGACTGTCGGTCTCCGGGCTGCCCTCATTCAGGTGCTCCTTGAGGTACAGCTTCAGTGCATCCCCGAGGGTCGGTTCAGGAACCTTGATCTTGCCCGGAGCATTTCGCAGCAGGTTGATTTTGTAGCGGTCCAGTGGAGGGACACCGATAGGCCCGTTATAATCTTGAGGATATGCATCCGCGAGGTTGTCTGCAGTAATTTCCAAGTCTTCCTGAGAGGCAACCAGTTCAGCCCGCCACCGCAGGGCTTCTGCATAGGCTTCACGCTCGGATGCTTTGGCGCTTTTGGCCAGCTCCGACCGAACCCGGCCCCGCTTGGCTTCTGCAATCTCCCGCTCCACCTCGGCATGACAGCGGGCGTAGGCGGCGACTGCCTCCCGCTGAGAATCACCAAGCTTGCGCTTGAACTCCCGCTTCGTGATCACCGCTGCGACGTCCTTGGGCACCCTGCGCCGATACTGCCAGCTGCCCGATTTCGTTTTCTCGATGTACTTCAAGATTAGACCCATGTGTGCCCCGTGTGTGCTGCGATGTGCACCGGAAGGGGACGCAAGTACCGAAAGATGTTGAAAAATTTGGCCTCGTCACGGGTCCAATGGAGCGGGCGACGGGAATCGAACCCGTGTCATCAGCTTGGAAGGCTGAGGTCTTACCATTACACAACGCCCGCTCTATGACTCCGCTCAATATTTCATGAGACTTTTGGGGTCAAGCCATATGTCGAAATTCTACGGTGGTACCTATAGCGTCCCGCCTTTAACCTGAGACACACTCATCGCTTTTCGCGTTGCAGGCGCAGCCGGCAGACAGCGAAGAAGCGATCCAAGTTTAAGGCGGGACGCTTTAAGGTCGCGTTGACACCGGCCGTCCTGTCATGGACCTTTGGCGCCAAATCATAAGTCTGAATTGACCGACAGGACCTCAAATGCGCTTTCCCGCCGCCCTCACCGATCTGACCCGACGTGTCGAGACGATGACACTGGTCGTCATCCTGCTGATTGCCGGCGCGCTCTGGGCCTTTGTCGCGCTGGCGTCCGAAATGCTCGAGGGTGATTTGCACGCCTTTGACGAAACGCTGCTGCTGGCACTGCGCACAGCGGGGGACCCGACAAACCCCATCGGCGGCCCGCAGGTCGAGGTGGCGATGCGCGACATCACCGCGCTTGGCGGGGTCACGGTTCTGACGCTGATTTCCCTTTCGGTACTGACCTTTCTGGTCCTGCGCCGACAACGCGCCTCGGCGGCCTTCCTCGCCATCGCGATTCTGGGCGGACAGGGGCTGTCACACCTCACGAAATCCGGCTTTTCGCGCCCACGCCCCGATCTGGTGCCACATAGTGTCGATGTGGTGACCGCGTCGTTCCCCTCGGGCCATTCGATGATGGCGGCGGTGACCTACCTCACTCTTGCGGTCATGCTGGCCCGCACGGAATCGCAGTTGCGCATGCGGGCCTTCTACATCTCTGTTGCAGCCATACTGGCAATGCTTGTCGGCGTCAGCCGGGTCTATCTGGGGGTGCACTGGCCCTCAGACGTGCTGGCGGGCTGGACGCTGGGTGCGGCTTGGGCGCTTGGCGTCTGGCTGCTCGCCCGCCGGATGGCGCGCGAGGGTCAGATCGAGCCGAGCTCAAAGAGTGATCCCTGAAACGGCCCCAAATGCAAAACGCCCGCCGGAACCGGCGGGCGTTGCAGAAGTGCCTTGAAGCGGTGCGCTTAGCGGCGGATGTTCAGACGCTTGATCAGGTCCTGGTAACGGGCCTCATCCTTCGACTTGGTGTAATCCAGCAACTTGCGGCGCTGTGCGACCATCATCAGAAGACCACGACGCGAGTGGTTGTCCTTCTTATGGGTCTTGAAGTGCTCGGTCAGGGTCGAGATGCGCGAGGTCAGGATAGCAACCTGAACTTCGGACGACCCTGTGTCGCCTTCTTTGGTCGCAAATTCTTTGATCAGGCGGGCTTTTTCTTCGGGTGTAATCGACATCGGGGTCTCCTTTGAAAGGTTGGTATGATGGCGCAGGCCGGGATGTCGTCCAGCAGGGCCCGTGGAGGCTCCGCCCAATCTTGGACGGATGCACGCCTATAGTTTGATTCCATGCTGAGGAAAAGGAAAAAGATCGGCCCGGAAATCCTCCCTCTGGCTCACTGCTCAGGGATCATCGCATCACGGCTCGAATCGACCGAGATTTCCTGAATAATCTGGGTGGCAAAATCGCCCAGCACAGGGATGAACTCCACCTGGCTCAGCACCACAACCACCACCGACACCAGCGCGCCGCCACCGATCACACCGCCCAGACCGAAGGCGAGCCCGCGCAAAAACTGAAACCAGACCAGTTTCAGCATATTGTCATGCAGCCGCACGAACTTCAGCTGCAAGACGGATTCCATTGCATTGGCCAAGCGCTCGGTGTCTTTGGCCAGCTTGTCGTCCTTTGAGGTCTCAGTCATCAGGATATCGCTTTTCTTGCGGCCAGAACTCTGGCCCGGTTGCATAGGGCACATAAAGCGGATGGCGCGGATGTCCGTGTTTGGTCAACCCAAGATGCCACAACTGCGGCAATTCCCGCGCCATGCGGCGGCCCTGCCCAAGATAGGCACCATGCACACCCCAGGCGGCAATCGTCATCTCAGCCCCCTGCCCCCAAAGGTAAAGGATTTCATCATTGCCCACCCCCACGGGATCCTCTGCCGCCTTCAGCTCAGCTGGCCGGGTCGCCCTAAGACCAAAGAGGTTGGCAATCCGGAAACCGCCAAACCCCATGGCGCGGGTGCGCCGCTCACAGCGTTCGATTGTGGGATCGTTGCGCAGTTCCGTCGCGGTCGATGGGTTGAGCATCACGAACAGCACCAGACCGCCAGCATCGTCCCAGATCCGAGACAACCCATAGCGGTAGCGTTCGCACGGGCTATAGAGCGCCTCTGACCGGGTGGCGTCATCCATATGCGCGCGGGTGATCACTGGCGGCCGGATCAGACCGGTGCTGCGAACACCCGCACCGGGTGCAGCTCTCCGCCCTTGTAGATGCCAACAGCGACAGCGCGCCCATCCAGAGCCGCCCAGCACTCATCGCCGTATTCGACGCTCGCACTGATCACCATGCCCGGGTTGCCATTGCGCAGCTTTGCAGCGGCCTCGGCGCCGCAAGGCACCTGCGGAAGATCAGCCAGCCCCACTTCAAGCGGCTGCACATAGGCATCAAGTTCAGGTGTGCGCGCCAACCGCTCGACTTCTTCCAAACTGATACCGTCTGCGGCATCGAACGGGCCCGACCAGGTCCGGCGTAATTCGCGTACATGACCAAAGCAGCCCAGTTTTTCGCCAAGGTCCCGCGCGATGGAACGTACATAACCGCCCTTGCCGCAGACCATTTCCAGCGTCACGTGATCCGCATCAGGACGCCCCATCATGATCAGGGAATCGACATAGAGATCGCGCGCGGCAATCTCCATCGTCTCGCCGTCGCGTGCGCGTTTATAGGCGCGTTCGCCGTCGATCTTGACTGCGGAAAACTGCGGCGGCACCTGCTGGATATCGCCGACAAAACCGTGCAGCGCCTCTTTGATCTCGTCATCTGACGGGCGCAGATCTGAGGTCTTCAGCTCTTCTCCCTCGGCATCGTCGGTGTTTGTGGAAACCCCGAGCCGGATCGTGAACTCATAAGCCTTCAGTGCGTCGGTGATATAGGGCACCGTCTTGGTCGCCTCGCCCAGTGCCACAGCCAGAACACCGGTCGCATCGGGGTCTAGTGTGCCCGCATGGCCCGCCTTCTTGGCATCCAGCGCCCAGCGTACCTTGTTCACCACGGTGGTCGAGGTGAGGCCCGCAGGCTTGTCCACCACCAGCCAACCGGAAATATCGCGCCCCTTGCGGCCTCGTGCCATCGTGCTTGCCCCTTTACAGATAAGGGCGGTCGCGTAACAGCGCCCTCGCGCCCTGTCAACGTGGCTGTGTCCTGACAACAGGCACGGCCACGGCTGATTTCGCCAAAAATCGCCGGAACGCCGGCCTCAGTCCAGCCGACGCGCCTCGTCCAGCAGCATCACCGGAATGCCGTCACGGATCGGATAGGCAAGCCGCGCGCGCCTGCTGATCAGCTCCTGCGCCTCGGCATCATAGGACAACGTTGCATGGGTCTGCGGACAAATCAGCGCCTCCAGCATACGTCGATCAAAGACCGGCTCGCTCATTGCATCAGCCCGTCCTCTGATCCGCCGCGCAGCGCGTATTCGATCAGCGTCACCAATGTTTCCCGCCGTGTGCTGAGCGAGGGCGCCTCGAGCAGGGCCTGTTTGTCCTCTGGATCGAAATCCAGCATCATCGACAGCGAATTCACCAGCAGTTCGTCCTCTGCCTCTTTCAGCGTATCCCAATCCGCCGACAGATCGCGCGCATCAAAGTATCGCCCCAGCAGTGTCAGGAACTTGGGCCGGTTGAACGCCCGGTCTTCCTCGGCATCCGCGCGAAGATCCTGCTCGAACCCCTCCCAGCTGACCTCGCAGCGGCGATAAGGCGTGAATCCCTCCACCTCTTTCTGCACCCGAAAGCGCGAAATCCCGGCCAGCGTGATCATGTACCGTCCGTCCTCGGTTTCCGAGAACTGGCTGATCCGGCCCGCGCAGCCGATCCGCTGCAAACCGGCCTTGTCACGCCCGGGGATGGCATTGGGCTGCACCATCCCGATCAGTCGCGTATCGGTCTTGAGCGCATCATCGAACATCTGCAGATAACGCGGCTCGAACAGATGCAGCGGCAGCCGCGAGCGCGGCAAGAGCAGCGCGCCCGGCAGGGGGAAAACCGGGATCAGATCCGGCAGATCGGGTATATGTTTCATGTGATCCTAGCTAGCCCGCAGAGCGGGTCAGGCAAACAGCATTGAGCTGAGTTTCCGCCGGCCTTTGAGCGCAACCGGATCATTTGGCTTGAGTGCGTCGAAAATGGTGAAAAGCTGGGCCTTTGCCGCAGCCTCGCTCCACTCGCGATCACGACGAAAAGATTCAAGCAGTTGTTCCACCGCTCCTTCGACATCGCCCGTGGCATACAGCGCCTGCGCCAGATCCAGCCGCGCCTGATGATCGGCGGGGTCGGCTTCGACCTTGGCCATCAGCTCGGTCACCGGACCGGCATTCTTGGCCTGCCGCGCCAGCATGAGCTGGGCGTGGGCCGCCTCAAGCTCGGGCGCCTTGGAAATCTCGACCGGCGCACCGTTCAGGACCGCTTCTGCCTGATCAAGATCATCCAGCGCAATGTGGCAGCGCACCATGCCGCCGTACGCACCGGCGTGGTTCGGGTCTTCTTCAAGGATCGCGGCAAAGATCTGCACCGCATCCGCAGCGGCCCCCTGCTCCAGCATCTCTTCGGCGGCAGCAATCGCTTCGTCCAGACCGCCGCTTGCATCGCCGCCGGCCAACTTTACCAGCTTTTCGACAAAGGCCTTCACCTCGGATTGCGGCACGGCGCCCTGAAATCCGTCAACCGGCTGACCCTGATAAAAGGCATAGACCGTGGGGATCGACTGGATTTGCAGCTGTGCAGCGATCTGCTGTGCCTCGTCCACATTAACCTTGGCCATCTTAACGGCACCCTTTGCGGCATTCACCGCCTCTTCCAGCTGCGGGCCCAGCGTCTTGCAGGGGCCACACCAGGGCGCCCAGAAATCAACAATGATCGGGACCTCTTTGCTGGCCTCGATCACCTCTTTCATGAAATCCCGCTCTGCCACGTCTTTGACATGACTCTGCTGCGGCTTGGCGGCGCCCGTTCCCAATTCGATCATCGCGATATCCCCTTTGCCCGGAATGGCTGTTGCCCGTTTAGATGGCGCAAGGGCCAATGCGTTGCAAGGGGGCCGTCCACCTGCGCCACCACAGCGCGGGCTACTGCCCCCGACATGCCTCGATTTTTTCTAAAGGTCGAAGGTCGCAAATACTGGCGCATGATCACTGGGCTGCTCCCATCCGCGCACCGCACGCAGCACGCGGCTGGAATGGGCCGAAGAAGAGATATCCGCCGTCGCCCAGACATGGTCCAGCCTGCGCCCCTTGTCCGCCGCGTCCCAGTCTGGCGAACGGTACGACCACCAAGAATAAAGATTGCCCTGCGGAATATCCTGCCGGGTGATGTCGACCCAGCCGCCTGCCTCTTGCGCCGCGCCAAGATGATCCACCTCGATGGGCGTGTGCGAAACGATCTTGAGCAGTTGCTTGTGGTTCCAGACGTCATCCTCACGCGGGGCAATGTTGAGATCTCCCACGAGGATCGCCTTTTCCGGGCGCTCTGCATGAAACCAGTCGCGCATCTCGCTCAGATAATCGAGCTTCTGGCCGAATTTCACGTTCACGGCGCGGTCGGGTTTGTCCCCGCCTGCAGGCACGTAAAAGTTGTGGATCGTCACGCCGTTTTCCAGCCGCGCCGCGACGTGGCGGGAATGACCAAGTGCGGCAAAATCCTTGTCGCCCAGATCCTCCAGCGGCAGCTTGGACAGGATCGCCACGCCATTGTATCCCTTTTGCCCCCGCGCAACCACATGTTCATAGCCAAGTGCTGCAAACCCCTCCAGCGGCAACAACTCTACCGGGCTCTTGCATTCCTGCAGGCACAGCACATCGGGCGCCTCTTCGCGCATCAGGCGTTCGACCAGCCCGGCACGCAGACGGACTGAGTTGATGTTCCAGGTGGCAAGGGTGAAGGGCATGGCAGGCTTCCTTGGGCTTTGCGCCAGTGTCTGCGGCGCGTGGATATGCGCCCGGACCATGCCCCTGATGGGATGCTGGGTGCAAGCCGGGAAAAAGACGCACCGCAACCGTGCCGCCCTTACGATGGTGGTCCATCAGACTCTACGCCCAGCGCGCCTTTCGATACAGACAGGGCGGAACAGAAATCCAGAGTTCCTTCTCTTCAAAAACACGCCCGCCGGCGGCTGCAGATTCTGGCGCAAAACCTCAGATGATCTCGTCCTCATCAAACAGTGCCGCGGCTTCGAGATGTTCTCCCATTCCCTGCGCGGCGGCCTCGGCATGAGCGGCGCGTCTGGGGATGGCGATGTGAAACAGTGCGTCGCCCTCATTCACCACGGGCAGGTTGGTGCGCCCCACGACAATGCCGGTGTCCATGGCCAGCACCTCGGCCTCGACCTCTCCAAACGGATCAGAGATGACGCCAAGCACATCGCCGACCTCGACGTAATCGCCGCTTGCCTTCATCGTCCGCAACAGCCCGCCTGTCGGCGCACGCGACCAGCTCGACCGTTCGCAGAACACTGGCGCACCGCGCGCCCGGGGCACACCCTTGGGAGTGATCATACCCAGCTGCGCCATCACCCTCAGGATGCCCGCCACACCCGCGCGGGCGGCGAATTCATCAAACCGCAGCCCCTCGCCCGCCTCATAAAGCAGCAGATCAACGCCGCGCGCCTCTGCCTCGCCGCGCAGGGATCCTTCGCGCACCTTGGACATCAGCGTGACGGGGGCGGCAAAGGCCTCGCCCAGGGCGCGCAGCCGTTCATTGCCCGGGGTCAGGCGGATTTGCGGCAGGTTGGTGCGCCCGACGGCAGCCGAATGCAGATCAATGCCGATGTCGCAGCGCATCACGATCTCTTTCATGAAGAGATGGGCCAGTCGCGCCGCCAGAGAGCCTTCGGAATGCCCCGGAAAACAGCGGTTGAGGTCGCGCCGGTCGGGCAGATAGCGGGACTGGTTGAGAAATCCATAGGCGTTGACGATAGGCACCGCGATCAGCGTCCCGGACAGCCGCTGCAACGGGGCTGCGCGCAGAAGCCGACGAACGATTTCCGCTCCAATCACTTCGTCGCCGTGGATAGCGGCAGACACGAACATCACCGGTCCGGGCCGCCGCCCGTTGACCACATGGGCCGACAGCGTCACAGGCGTGTGGTCGGACATGACCGAAACCGGCAGATCGATCGTGCGTCGGCTGCCCGGCGGGATAGAAACTGTTCCGAAGTCAAAGGCTGTGTTCATCTGGCTCCCCCTCGGTATCGGCATTTGATAGGACGACAAGGCCGCGCCGATGACAAGTGCCAGAGCCCCCGAGCCGCGCCTTTTGCACCCGCAATCGCCTCCACCCCGCGGGACAGATCGAAAAAGCAGCCACCCGCCTTTTTTGGGCGGGCGCTAACCTACCTTGGCCAAGGGCGAATGGCCGCGCTCAGTGCTGGCGGTTGCGCGGCGCGCCGAACAGCCGACCGTTTTCAGCCACAGCCACAAGGCTGAGCGAAAGCGCCCCCAGCAGGGTGAAGCCGGTGAGCATCGGGATCAATGAGCCATTGTAGAAATAGCCGACAATGCCACCCAAAATGCCGCCGCCCAGAGTCTGCACCGTGCCCAGCACTGCCGAAGCCGTGCCCGCCACTTGGCCCAGTGGATCCATCGCCAACGAGTTGAAGTTCGTCGGGATAAAGCCGAACAGGCAGAACTGCGGGATCAGCAGCCCGAGGAACAGACCGAACGGCGCCGCACCACCATAACCGATCGCCACGCATAGATGCAGTGCCGCGATCAAAGTGAACCCGGTCAGCGCGCCGTGGCTCAGCCGCCGTGTTCCAAACCGTGCGACCAGCCGCGAGTTGGCAAAGCTTGAAAGCGACATGAAACAGGCCACGAGCGAGAAGTAGAGCGTGAAGGCCGGTCCGATGCCGTAGACTTGGGTATAGATCTGCTCGGCCTGAGCAATAAAGGCAAAGAGCACGCCGAAAAACGCCCCCGTCGCCAGCGTGTAGCCAAAGGCCTGCCGGTTGGTAAAGATGATGCGGAACGCCTCAAGCACCCGCTTTGCCGTCAGTTCGCGCCGGTCATCGGGGTTCAGCGTTTCAGGCAGGCGAAACCAGGCCCAGGCAAAAGCGACGACGCCAAACAGGCACATGACCGCAGACAATTCGCGCCATGTGCCCAGCAGCAGGATCAACGACCCAAGGTTGGGCGCAAAGACCGGCATCACCATGAAGACCATCATCACCAGCGACATGACAGAGGCCATGCGCGGTCCGTTGAACCTGTCCCGGACGACCGAAAGGGCGATGACCCGCGTTGCCGCAGCCCCGATGCCCTGAATGACGCGTAGCGCGACAAGGATGCCGAAGGTCGGTGTAAAGATCGCGGCAAAAGCCGCCGCCACATAGATCCCAAGACCCGCAAACAGCACCTTGCGCCGTCCAAACCGGTCCGACAGCGGTCCGTAGATCATCTGCGCGCCGCCAAACCCCAAGATATAGGCGGTGATCACCCACTGGCGCTGATTGTCCGAGGTGATGCCAAGGGCGCTGCCCACATCCGACAGCGCCGGGATGTAGACATCAATGGCGGCCGCGTTCAAGGCCATCAGAAGGGCGATGATCGCCACAAATTCCCAATAGGGCAGGCTGTCCGCGCGGCTGGTGCGCGACTCCATGTCGGTTGATGAGGTCATAGCCATCGGGTGGTCTTTCTATCGGCTGGGCATTCAAGCGCGTGAGGTCCGTGAGGCGCGCCATTCTGGTGCAACGCCGATTCGCCCCAAGCGATTGACTTAGGGCGCGGTTGCGTATCTGCTACACCAAGCGGTTCATTTTTGCAGCCACTTCGTTCCACAGGGTAACGGCCTTGCGCCTGACGCATGGCTTTCATCCATTTGCATGCAAACGGATTGACGCGCGCCGCCGGGATCAGCCTCCGCTCCGCTGACCTTCGCCACCCCCCTTGCCTGTGAAGATCACACTGCCGTCAAAGTCTCAGCTTTTTCCAGCCGTAGATCAGCATCATCCCCGACCCCACCGCCCCGACAATATAGGGCGCTCGCAGCGCCAGATCACGACCAAGTTCGGGCTGCACAAGCGAGACGATCCAGCCCCCTGCCAAGGCACCGATCGGCATCATGCCCCAGCCAAAGAAGCGGTAGAGCGCATTGACTCGCCCCAGAAGTGCATCTGGAATCAGCCGCTGACGGTAAGACACAGTCACGATATTCCACAGCAAGGCGGCGATCATCTCGACAAACAGCGCCAGACCCACAAGGGCCGGGCTTGCGGTCATCGCGATGATCAAAAAGGGCAGCGGCATCAGGCACAGGGCCAGCAGCACACTGGACTGCGCCCCGATCCGCGCCACAACTTTGGGTCCGACAATCCCGCCGACGACTCCCCCGGCGGCCCCGGCAGTCAGCAGGATCCCATGCCCAACCGCGTCCAGCCCCATGATTTCTTGCGAGAACAGGATCAGCATCGTCACCGCCATCGTCGAAATCGCATTAATCAGGCCCAGCATGATCGCCAAGCGAAAGATCGTGGGCTGCGTGCGCATCCAGCTCCAGCCCTCGACCACCTCGGGCCAGATACGTCGGGCGGGCCGCACTGCCCTGCGCGGAATCGCGATACACCAGACCAGCCAGGCCGCAATGCCAAAAGTCACCGCATCCAATGCAAACGGCGCAGGCACCGCCAGCGCGATCAGCACCCCGGCAAGCGGCGGGCCGACAAAGGACCCCATGACCTGCTCGACACTCCACATCTGACCATTCGCGACTTCCAGATCTCTCTCGGCCACAAGAGAGGGCAGCACCGTCTGGGCCGCATTGTCGCGCACCACCTCTGCCGCCCCCAGCAGAAACGCCAGACCGCACAGCGCCAGAATGTAGCTCAGCGGATCACCGTCCAATGGAAAGCCCGGGATGGAAAAGATCAGCGCGATCACACCGGCGGTCAGCAGCAGACGAAAGACATCCGCCTGAACCATCAGCATCCGCCGGTCGCGCCTGTCCACGATGACCCCAGCGGGGATCGACAACAAAAGCCACGGCAGACGGGTTGCAAAAGCAACAAGCGCGATCAGCGCCGGATCGCGGGTGATCAGCGTGGCAAGCCAGGGAAAGGCCAGCGCCGAAATCCCATCGCCCAGATTGGAAATCGCGGTGGCAGAGAACAACAGCCGGTAAGGCCGGTTTGAAACAAGCAATGTCATGAAACGCAAGCAGACGACGCCACCGACAACCAGTCAACGGAAAAGATCCGCGGCCCGTCTTTCCCGTGCGCGCGACATGGCAGTATTGAGACAGCCCCGAAACGGAAAAGCCCCGCCATCAGCGGGGCTTCCTGCAGGTTTGTAACTCTGATCCGGATTCAGTCCGGCAGCTTGGCCATCCGCAGATAGGGCAGCACGGTCTTGAACTCACCAAATTTCGCCTTGGCATCCTCGGCATTGACCGAAGTCGGAATGACCACATCCTGTCCGACTTCCCAGTTCGCCGGTGTCGCGACGGAATATTTCGCCGCTGTCTGCAGCCCGTCCAGCGCGCGCAGCACCTCAGCAAAGTTGCGCCCCACGTTCATCGGATAGGTCATCGACAGCTTCAGCTTTTTGTCCGGCCCGATGATGAACACCGCCCGCACCGTGGCGCTGTCATTGGGCGTGCGGCCATCGGGCATATAGGCCTCGGCCGGCAGCATATCGAAGGCTTTGGACACTTCCAAACCCGCATCCGCGATGATCGGAAAACCCGCCTTTGCACCGCTGGAGGATTCGATGTCGACCTTCCACTTCTTGTGCTCTTCCACACCGTCGACCGAAACGCCGATCACCTTGGTGTCGCGCTTGGCCCATTCATCGGCCAACTGTGCGACAGCCCCGAATTCTGTGGTGCAGACAGGCGTGAAATCCTTGGGGTGGCTGAACAGGATCGCCCAGTGATCACCAATCCAGTCATGCAGCTTGATCGTGCCCTGATCCGTTTCGACCGTCATATCCGGAATCGTGTCATTGATGCGCAGGCCCATGATCTCTTCTCCATGTTTTGTTGCCGTTAACCTCTACATAGGCTCTTCAGCGCTGCTTTGCATCCCCTTGAACTGCCCCAACGGCAGTGACAATATATGATCAAATTCCCGCGGCACCTGCCCGGGACGAAACACCACACGGGAGACTTCAGCATGATCGAGAAACGCCAGTTCTACATCAACGGGGCCTGGGTCGATGCAATCGACGGCACCGACCATCAGGTCATCAACCCTTCGACCGAAGAGCCCTGCGCGGTGATCTCGCTCGGCGGTCAGGCCGATACCGATGCCGCCGTCGCTGCCGCCAAGGCCGCCCTGCCCGGCTGGATGGCCACGCCGCCTGCCGAACGCATCGCCTGCGTCGAGCGCCTGCTTGAGGTCTACAACCGCCGGGCCGAGGAAATGTCCCAGGCCATGAGCCTTGAGATGGGCGCGCCCATCGACCTCGCCCGCTCCGGCCAGACCGGCTCTGGCACCTGGCATCTGCAGAACTTCATCGACGCCGCCAAGGCGTTTGATTTTGACGCGCCGCTGAACGATCACTCGCCCGAGGATCGCATCATCCACGAGGCCGTCGGCGTCGCCGCGCTGATCACGCCCTGGAACTGGCCGATGAACCAGGTCACGCTCAAGGTTGGTGCGGCGGCTGTCGCAGGCTGCACCATGGTGCTGAAGCCGTCCGAGGAATCCCCCCTCAACGCCATGCTCTTTGCCGAGATGATGGACGAGGCAGGCTTTCCCAAAGGCGTCTTTAACCTCGTGAACGGCGATGGCGTCGGCGTCGGCTCGCAGCTCTCCTCGCACCCCGACGTGGACATGGTCAGCTTCACCGGCTCGACCCGCGCGGGCAAGCTGATCTCCAAAGCCGCCGCCGACACGCTGAAACGCGTGCACCTGGAACTGGGTGGCAAGGGCGCGAACCTGATATTCGCCGATGCCGATGACAAGGCCGTGACGCGTGGCGTGCGCCACATGATGGAAAACACCGGCCAGTCCTGCAATGCGCCCAGCCGAATGATGGTCGAGGCGCCGATCTATGACCGCGCCGTAGCCGAAGCCGCCGAAGCCGCCAATGCCACCAGGGTCGCCCCGGCAAGCGAAGAAGGCCGCCACATCGGCCCGGTGGTCAACGCCGTGCAATGGGGCAAGATTCAGGACCTCATCCAGAAGGGCATCGACGAAGGCGCGCGTCTGGTTGCCGGTGGCCCCGGTCGCCCCGAAGGCCTGAACCGCGGCTTCTATGTCCGCCCGACGGTCTTTGCCGACGTAACCCCGGACATGACCATCGCGCGCGAGGAAATCTTTGGCCCGGTCCTGTCGATCATGAAGTTCGACACCGAGGAAGAAGGCCTGCGCATCGCCAATGACACGCCTTATGGCCTGACAAACTACGTCCAGACTCAGGATGGCGCGCGCCGCAACCGGCTCGCCCGCCAGCTGCGCTCGGGCATGGTGCAGATGAACGGCAAGTCCCGCTCGGCCGGCTCCCCCTTTGGCGGCATGAAACAATCGGGCAATGGCCGCGAAGGCGGATCCTGGGGCATCGCCGACTTCCTTGAAGTCAAGGCCGTCTCCGGCTGGGCCGCCGAATAAGCGCCAGACAAGAAAGGGCGGCACGTTGCAAAACGTGCCGCCCCAACGTCCGAACCAGATCAAGACGCACCAACATCGCCTCGGGGTTCCGTCCCCCGCTTCTTCTCTTCCCAAATACGCAAAACCAAACGCCTGCCAAAGGCGCCACGCTTCAGAACGGCGCGGGCAGACGAAACTTGACCCCTTCGCCCCCCTCGGGATGGCGCAGCCGCAATTCCTGTGCATGCAGCATCATCCGCGGATACTCCGCCGCCCGCTCGGGCATGTACAGCGGATCGCCCAGGATCGGATGCCCCAGCGACAGCATATGCACCCGCAACTGATGGCTCCGCCCCGTATGCGGCATCAGCTGCACGCGGCTTTCATCATCCTCAGCCTTCATCACCCGCCAGTCGGTCTGCGCGGCGCGCCCCTCTTCGTGGTCCACCCTCTGCAACGGACGGTTCGGCCAGTCCACCTTGAGCGGCAGATCCACGGTCCCGGTCTTCGGCTCCAGCCGTCCGGCGACGCGGGCCAGATAGGTCTTTTTCACCATCCGCTTTTCGAACTGCAGCCCCAGATGCCGCTGCGCATGGGGCGTCAGGGCAAAGACCATGACACCGGATGTGTCCCGGTCCAGCCGATGCACCAGCAGCACCTGAGGAAAGGCCGCCTCAAGTCGCGCGATCAGGCAATCGGCCAGCCCCTCAGCCTTGCCCGGCACGGACAACAGGCCCGCAGGCTTGTTCACCACAAGCAGCTCCTGATCCTCGTGCAGGATCTCGATCGGGTCGGTGGGGGGGGCATACTCAGTCATCATACCCACCCCATGACAAAAGCCGGCATGGCCCGCAAGGGTCACCGTCTTTGCGCCGTCGCACCAAAACGGCATCGGCGACAGGCAAACTCCGCCCGCCACGGAACTGTCAGTCCAGAACCAGCCGTGCGGCCAGCCCGCCGAACACCACGGCGCTGATTCGGTTCATCACCCGCGCACGTGCCCGCAGCGCAGCCCCAAAGGCCCCGGCCAGCGCGCCATAGCCGCTTGTGATAACAAAGCCGGTGGTCACAAATACCGCCCCCAGCGCCAGCAACTGCGGCCAGACCGGACCCAGCGCCGGGTCGGCAAACTGCGGCAGAAAGGCCAGGATGAACAAGCCCACCTTGGGGTTCAGCACATTGGTTAGAAGCCCGCGGGCAAAGGCGCGGCGCAGGCTGTGGGCGCCTTTGGCACGGGGCGTGTCCGCAGGGGCGGTCCATGCGCCATAGGCGAGCCAGAGCAGATAGCCCGCCCCGCCCCAGCGCAGGATGTCCAGCGCATGCGGCACAGCCTGCAACGCCGCCGCCACACCCAGAACCGTCAGCAGAATGTGAAACGCCGACCCCAAGCCGATGCCTGCCGCCGCCGCGATCCCCGCCCGCGCGCCCCCCTGTGCCCCGCACGCCATGGCAAACATCACATCCGCCCCCGGCGTCAGGTTCAGCAGCATCCCCGCCCCGGCAAAAGCCAGCAGGTTCAGCGGGTCCATGGCAAGGATCGTGGCAATCATGGCCTATTCTTTTTGCGGCAGTTCATCGGTGATGCTGTAATAATCACCCTTTTCCGCGGTAAAGATGTGTTTCTCAAGGTGCAGCCCGCTGGCATCGTCCAGCGCCCCGAGGGCAAAGCTGATCTCACTCTCGCCCTTGCCCTGCCAGAACAGGAAGGCACCGCAGGTGGGGCACAGCCCCCGTCGGGCGCGGGGCGAATTCCGATACCAGCTCACCGGGCCCGTGATGGTCAGAGCCGACTCCGGCACCTGCGCCGAGGCCCAGAAATGGCCCGACATCTTGCGGCACTGCACGCAATGGCAGACTGACAGACCAGCAGGTCTGGCGCTGGTGGTGAAGGTGATCGCGCCACAGGCGCAGCTGCCGTGTATCATGTCATATCACCTTCCCGGGGTCAGGGCACTGCCACCCAGCAGCAGGCCATAAAGAATGAAACAGCCCGCCATGAGGCGGCGCACCAGCCTGTTGCCGACAGCGCCCAGCGCGGCCCGGCCAAGCCCCGCGCCAAGCCCGGTATAGGTGCAATAGCTGGCGGCAGTGATCGTAAGCGCGGTTGGCACGATCAAAATCATCTGCGCGGCAATCGGCACGTCCGGCTGCACGAATTGCGAAAAGGCGGCAAGGTATCCGGCCACGGATTTAGGGTTGATCGTCGCGATCAGAAGGGCCCGCCTGTAGATATGCCCGGGCGGCAGGGCGCGCGCCTGCACCGGATGCGACGCGGCGCGCCAGTTGCGGATCCCGGTCCAAAACAGAAAGGCCGCCCCGATCAGCTTGGCGATAAAGAACCCGGTGGGCGATGTGGTCAGCAACGCCGTGATACCCACCGCCGACAAAGACAGGAACAGCAGCGATTGGGTAAGGATACCAAGCACCCCCCATAGCGCGCGCCCAAAGCCGTAGGTCATGCCGTTCTGGATACAGTTGACCGCATTAGGGCCGGGTGAGGTGACGAATACCATCCAAAACAGGGCAAAAACGGTCCAGGCGTGAAAGGACATCGCAACTCCTCAGGAAACCGGCGGCCCAGTCCCCCCGGATGTCATAACCGGGGTCGGCTTATCGCGCACCGCGCCCATCTCGGGGGCACGATGCTGCAGTCAGTCAGAATGTTAAAGGTCTTTTTCAGCCGCATCCGCCCTCAGCGCACATCCCGGAAGGTGGCGGCGAGAATGGCTGCCAGCGCATCGGCATCGCCATGCTCAAAGGCGTCAGGCTGATCACTGTCGATGTCGAACACCCCCAGCAACCGCCCTGCGCCGCTCATCACTGGCAGAACCAGCTCCGACCGGGTCGAACTGGCACAGGCAATATGGCCGGGAAAGGCCTCCACGTCCGGTACCAGCTGCACCTGCCCGGTGCGCGCCGCAGCACCACAGACACCGCGCGAAAACGGGATGACAAGACAGCCATGTCCACCCTGATAAGGCCCGATTTTCAGAACTTCGGGGTCTGTCACCCGGTAAAACCCGGTCCAGTCGAACCGATCATCTGCATGGTGCACCTCGCAGGCAACGGTCGCCATCAGCGCCACCGCGTCAGTTTCCCCCTCCGTAAGGGCGGCAAGGGTTCGGCTCAATTCGTCATAGTCAACGCGCATGTCTTCTCCTCTGGTCACCAGATCGCGGCTGTGCCTGCCCCTCATACGCCCCGGCGCCCGTTCGGCAAGAGGCGCCTCATCGCCCGGGAATGCCACATCCCGCGACACCGGGTCAAATCGCTGCTGATCACCGGATGGTAAGCTTTGATGCTTAAACGCATCCTTCAGATCAGAAACGGAATGTGCCCCATGAATCTCTCCACCCGCGTCCTGGGTGACCTCCAGGTGATCCTGGTCAATGCCGCGCGGATCGACGCCTCGGTCGCCATCCGGTTCAAGGACCGGATGCGTGAACTGACCGCCACGGCCCCGGCGCGCGTGGTGCTGGACATGCACAAGGTGGATTTTGTTGATTCCAGCGGACTGGGCGCCATCGTCGCCGCGATGAAACAGCTGGACAGCCAACAACGGCTTGATCTGTCCGGGCTCACCCCCGGCGTGGACAAGGTGTTCCGCCTGACGCGCATGGATTCGATCTTTGCAATCCACAGCGATCTTGATGCCGCACTCGCCTCCTCCACACTCTGACCCGCGGCCCGGCGCGGGCGGCAACCCGGTGCTCCGGCACCACCTTTGCGCCACACAGGACGCGGTCTGCGAAACACTCTCACTTGCCGTCGCAGAACTCGGCAAGGCAGGGATCTCTCGCGCCAAGGTCACACTGATCGAACTGGTGCTGGCAGAGGTGCTGAACAATATCGTCGAACATGCCTATACCGGGCAGCAGAGCGGGCAGATTTCCCTGCGCATCACGCGCAACGGCACGCTGCTCTGGCTCGATTTCTGCGATCAAGGCCACAGCATGCCCGCAGGCAGCCTGCCGCCCTTTGGCGCCCCGAACATGGACGTACCGCGCGCCGACCTTCCCGAAGGTGGGTTCGGCTGGTATCTGCTTCACCTGCTTTCCCTCAAGATCGACTACCACAGAGCGGGGGCGAGCAATCATCTGGTGATCAGCCTCGACCTCGACACGCTGGACTGACGGCCAGCCGCCGGACAATCACCGCCAAATCGCCATTTTCGGGTCCCAATTAGGCCCCAAACGGACAGCATAAAGATCCCATAGCTGTAATCAGCTTCCCTCGGCGTCAATCCTGAATGCCCCCCGGTTCGTGACGCCGAGGCACCATTTCCGCTCTCCAACGCCCGCTTCCGTGATGCGACCATCGCTGACAGGACGGGGCTGCTTTGGCAGATGGCAACAGCGCGCCACTCCATAAGCGGGCAGGACCCGTTCAAAGATTGTGCAAAATGGATCCGCCTCCTATGGTCCGGGCAAAGTCATACGGAGCCTCGGACATATGCGTGATTTTCAAACCCCCGGCCGGTCGCCGGTTATGGTGACAAACGGCCTTTGCGCCACGTCGCACCCCCTCGCCGCGCAGGCGGCGGTCGCGATCCTGCAACAGGGCGGCAATGCCGTAGATGCCGCCATCGCAGGCGCCGCGATCCTGGGTCTGGCCGAACCGGCCATGACCGGCCTTGGCGGTGACTGCTTTGCGCTGATCTCGCCCGCCGGGGGGGATGATATCATCGCCGTGAACGGATCGGGCCGCGCGCCCGCCGCTGCCAGCGCGGCTGCCCTGCGCGCCGCCGGTCACACCACCGTGCCGGTGAACAGCGCCGACGCCGTGACCATCCCCGGTGCCATCGACGCCTTCTGCACCATGTCTGAAACATGGGGCAAGCTGGGCCTTGCCGACAGCCTCGCCCCGGCGATCCGCTACATGGACGCAGGCCTGCCCGTCGCGCCGCGCGCCAGCTTTGACTGGGTGGCCCACGAGGCATCCCTGCAGGGCCATGCCCGCACACATTTTCTGAAAGGCGGCGCGCCGCTGAAAGCCGGCGAACTCTTTACCCTGCCCGGCAATGCCGAAGTGCTGCGCCGCGTCGCTGCAAAAGGCCGCAGCGCATTTTATGAGGGCGAAGTGGCCGAGGATATGCTCGCTGTGCTGAACGGCATGGGCGGCGTGCACAGCCTTGCGGATTTCGCCGCCACCGCCAACACCATCGGCGACCCGATCAGCGGATCGTACAAGGGGCGCGAGCTGTGCGAGCATCCGCCAAACGGTCAGGGCGCGACGGCGATCCTGCTGCTCAACATCCTCGCGCAGTTCGACATCGCCTCGATGGATCCCTTCGGTGCAGAGCGCGCGCATATCGAGGCAGAGGCGACCAAGCTCGCCTATGACACCCGCAACCGGTTCATGTGTGATCCCGCGTCAATGACACGCCTTGATCACATGCTGTCGATGGACACCGCCGTGCGGCTGGCCGAGCTGATCGACCCGAAACGCGCCATGCCCTCGGCCACCAGCATCTCGGAAGCGGTGCACAAGGACACGATCTACATCACCGTCGTCGACCGCGACCGCATGGCCGTGTCGCTGATCTTTTCGATCTTCCATGCCTTCGGCTCGGGCATCGCGTCCGAGAAATTCGGCATCCTGCTGCAGAATCGCGGCGCCGGTTTTTCCCTCACCGAAGGACACCCGAACGAGATGGCGGGCGGCAAGCGTCCGATGCACACGATCATCCCGGGCATGATCCGCGATGGCGGGCGTGTCACCATGCCGTTTGGCGTAATGGGTGGGCAGTATCAGTCCTGCGGCCATGCGCGCATGGTCAGCAACTGGACCGACTTTGGCCTCGACCCGCAGACCGCGCTGGATTCACCGCGCTGCTTTGCCGAGGGCAACACCCTGCAGGTCGAACGCGGCTATTCCGACACGGTGCGCGCCGAACTGGCCGCAATGGGGCATAACGTCGTCATCCCCGACGAACCTATTGGTGGTGCGCAGGCGATCCTGATCCATGAAAATGGCGTGCTAGAGGGCGCATCGGACCCGCGCAAGGATGGCTGCGCAATCGGGTACTAAAGATACAGTGCCGGGCAGATCTTCCGGCACTGAATTTCCCGGCAAGACAGCAGAGATACAAAAGCGCAGCGCCCATCCAAAGGCGCTGCGCTTTTCTTTGTTCCCGAGCGGTAAGCTCAGTAGCTGTATTCTTTATAAATCCGGTCCAGATCGCCGTTCCAGTCGCCGTGATAATGCTCCAGCAGCTCATCGGCGGGTGTCATGCCTGTATCCACGCTTTCCCGCAGCGCGTTCAGGAAATGCGTCTCGTCCGGGACAAGACCGCCAGCGCCCGGGCGCGCCCGCGCCTTCAGCCCCGCTTCGGACAGGTCCAGCACCTCGCGCGCAAGGTCCAGCATGTCGATCTTGCCGACCTTGGCTTGCAAGCCATCGACCGAGGCCGCAATCCGCAGTGCATCCCGCGTCTCGGCGTCCCAGCCCTTGACCAGATCCCAGGCCGCATCCAGCGCGCCCTGATCATACATCAGACCAACCCAAAACGCGGGCAGCGCGCACAGTCGGCGCCACGGGCCGCCATCCGCTCCGCGCATTTCGATATATTTCTTCACCCGCGCTTCGGGGAAGGCGGTTGTCAGGTGGTCGGCCCAGTCGCTCAGTGTCGGACGTTCGCCCGGCAGGGCAGGCAGCTCGCCCTTCAGGAAGTCACGGAAGGACATGCCCAGCGCATCAATATATTTGCCGTCGCGATAGACAAAGTACATCGGCACATCCAGCGCATACTGCACCCAGCGTTCGAACCCGAACCCCTCTTCAAAGATGAACGGGATCATGCCGGTGCGCGACGCGTCAAGATCACGCCAGACGCGCGAACGCCAGGATTTGTGACCGTTCGGCTTGCCCTCAAAGAACGGCGAATTGGCAAACAGCGCCACGGCGACCGGCTGCAGCGCGATGGCCACGCGCATCTTCTGCACCATGTCCGCCTCGGATTCGTAATCCAGGTTCACCTGCACGGTGCAGGTGCGGCGCATCATCACCCGGCCCATAGTGCCGACCCGGCCCATGTAGGAATCCATCAGCTTGTAACGGCCCTTGGGCATCAGATCCATCTGCTCGTGGGTCCAGACCGGGGCCGCACCCAGCCCGATGAACCCGGCGCCGATCCGGTCAGCGACCTCTTTCACTTCGCGCAGGTGCTGGTTCACCTCGTCACAGGTCTCGTGGATCGTCTCAAGCGGGGCGCCGGACAGTTCCAGCGCGCCGCCGGGTTCAAGGCTCACATTGGCAAGCCCCTTGACCAGCCCGGTCAGCTTTCCGCCTTCGACCACCGGATCCCAGCCATGGGCGTCGCGCAAACCTTCCAGCATGGCGCGGATCGAACAGGCGCCTTCATAGGGCAGCGGCAGCAGCGTGTCCTTGGCATAGCCGAACTTTTCATGCTCGGTGCCAATGCGCCAGTCGTCGCGCGGTTTGCAGCCCGAGGCCATGTATTCGGCCAGCTGATCGTGGTGTTCGATCAGGCCGCCGCCGGATTGAGGAATGGACATGGGTCAGGCTCCGCTTTGCCGCATTTGGTTTCGCAAAGGGATGGGCGGAAACGGGCGGGGTGTCAATGCAGCCGCCTGATCGTGTTGACACGGGCAGCACTGCGCCAGATCACAACGATATCACGTTTCGGTTCCCGCATCTCGCGCAGCATGTGTTCGGTGCGGATGCCCGGCAGTGTGGCAAACGAGTCAAACAGCGACTCGGCCCCCTGCGCGGTCAGCGGAATGTGCAGCGGCGGCTGGCCTTTCTGGACCAGCACCCAATGCGGCGGCTTTTCCCCGCGATCAATGCTGAGCGCATCCAGATCGTCCAGATCGACGATGCCGCCGGTCAGCGGGCCAAAGTAGCCGATGCGGCGCTCATTGATCTCGACCACGCCGGGGCCGCCCTCGCCCTGCCGGAACCGTGCCCGCTGAATGCCCGCCACCAGCAGGGCCAACCCACACAGGCAGACGACATAGCCAATCCAGTGCAGCAGACCGCCGCCCGTCAGAAACGCCCAGTAAAGGCCCAGCGCCAGAACACCCGCGCCCGCGATGGCATCCCGCCAGCGGCGCAGTTCCTTTTGTGCGCCGGGGCGGATCAACGCCAGTCCCCATAGGTCATCTGCCACAGGGTCAGCGCCGCAACAGCCGCCGTATCCGCCCGCAGGATTCGCGGCCCCAGCCCGATGATCTCTGCCTGCGGCAATGCATGCAGCCGCGCCCGCTCGGGTTCGGAAAATCCGCCCTCGGGCCCGATCAGAATCGCCCAGGGGCCACTCGCTTCACCCGCCGGGGCACCCCCCACAGCAGGACCCTGCCCCACCTGCCCCTCATCGCAGAACATCAGCCGCCGCTCTGCGGGCCAGTCCGCCAGCAGCCGGTCCAGCTTTTGCAGATCCGCAACCTCGGGCACAAAGGTGCCGCCGCATTGTTCTGCCGCTTCGACCGCATGGGCCTGCAACCGGTCCTGCCGGATGCGTTCGGAATTGGTAAAGGCCGTCTGCACCGGCAGAATCCGCCGCGCGCCCATCTCGACCGCCTTTTCGACGATGAAATCGGTGCGCGCCTTCTTGATCGGGGCAAAGATCAGCCACAGGTCCGGCGGTGTCAGCACCGGGCGCACGAATTCCTCGCACACCAGAATCCCGCCACGCTTGTTGGCCTGCGCCACCCGGGCAATCCATTCGCCGTCCACACCGTTGAACAGCGCGATCCGCGCATCGTCCCCCAGCCGCATCACGGCAAAAAGGTAATTCGCCTGATCCCGCGACAGGGGAACCGGTTGTGCCTCCCCCAGCGGGTGCTCTACAAAAAGTCTGACTTT
Organism: Puniceibacterium antarcticum; assembly: GCF_002760615.1. GTDB lineage: Bacteria > Pseudomonadota > Alphaproteobacteria > Rhodobacterales > Rhodobacteraceae > Puniceibacterium > Puniceibacterium antarcticum. The sequence continues at coordinate 95,679 of NZ_AWWI01000064.1, forward strand.
CGCACTCATGAGGCGCACCATATGACCGACTCCCGGACAACGCCAGAGGGGCTGAACGCCCCTGATCAAGGTCAGGTTGCAGATGCGGTAACGGGCAACTGGGTCGACACGCGCGCCCCCGTCCGGATCCGCCCCTATCTGCGCCTGTCGCGGCTGGACCGCCCCATCGGAACATGGCTGCTGCTGCTGCCCTGCTGGTGGGGTCTGACCCTTGCCATGCTGCATGACGGCAACCTGCGCTGGCAGGATCTGTGGATCTTTGTCGGCTGCGGCATCGGCGCTGTGCTGATGCGCGGCGCGGGCTGTACCTGGAATGACATCACGGACCGGCACATCGACGGCTCGGTCGCGCGCACCGCGTCGCGGCCCATCCCCTCAGGTCAGGTCAGCACGAAACAGGCGCTGGCCTGGGCCGTGGCGCAATGTCTGGTCGCCTTCCTCATCCTCATCACCTTCAACCTGCCCGCCATCCTGCTGGGCATCCTCGCGCTGGCACCGGTCGCGATCTACCCGTTCGCCAAGCGATTCACCTGGTGGCCACAGGTGTTTCTGGGCATCGCCTTCAACTGGGGCGCGCTGCTGGTCTGGACCGCGCATACCGGACGGCTGGAACTGCCCGCCGTGCTGCTCTACTTCGCCGGCATGTCCTGGACGCTGTTCTACGACACGATCTATGCCCATCAGGACAAGGAAGATGACGCCCTGATCGGCGTGAAATCCACCGCCCGCCTCTTTGACAAGGCAACTCCGCTCTGGCTGACCGGCTTCCTGATCCTGACGCTCGCGCTCATGGGGCTGGCGATCGTCCTTGCCATTCCGCAGGGGGCCACCCCGATGCGCGCCATCGCCCTGATCGGCGCCGGCGCCATGGGCGCGCACCTGATCTGGCAACTCCTGCGCCTGAAACTCGACGACAATGACAGGCTGCTGCGCCTCTTCCGATCCAACCGCGATGCCGGTCTCATCCCCGTGCTGTTTTTCGCCGTGGCTCTTTTCGCCTGATTGCGCGCCCCGGCCCCGCAGCGTATCAGGGACCATCGCTGACAAAAACCGGAGCGTCGATGCGCCTCTCGTCCATTGCCATCACATTGGGAACATTCGCTCTTGCAGCCGGTCTGTGCCTTGTCGCGGCGTTCTTCACAGTGCGCCTGATCGAAGACAGCTCTACGGTCGGGGTACGGGCTGAACTGGACCGCGAGGCGCTGACATGGGCCAGTGTGGATGCCAACGGCCTGCAACTCTTCGTGATCGGCACCGCCCCGAACGAAGCGTCCCGCTTTCAGGCGCTCAGCGCGGCGGGCCGTGTCGTGGACACCACCCGCATCATCGACGAAATTCTGGTCAACGACCCCTCGCTCGCACCGCCGCCGCGCTTTTCCATGGAAATCCTGCGCAACGACAACAGCGTGCAGATCATCGGGCTGATCCCGTCAGAAACCAACCGCGACCGGCTGATTGAAGATATCACCAGACTGGCGGGCACCGATGCACAGGTGTCCGACCTGCTAGAGGTCGCGGATTTCGACAATCCCGACGGCTGGGACGACTCCATGCGCTTTGCCATCGCCGCCCTGCGCGCCCTGCCCCGCTCCAAGATCTCGGTCGAGGCGGATCAGGTCTCGGTCAAGGCCATGACCGACAGCGCCGATGCCAAACGGCGACTGGAGGCGGATCTGGCCCGCCGCGCCCCAAAGGGCATGGGCCTCGACATGGATCTGTCCGCGCCGCGCCCGGTCATCACACCGTTCACCACACGCTTTCTGATCACCCCCGACGGCGCGCGCTTTGACGCCTGTTCCGCCGATACCGAAGAAACCCGTGACCAGATCATGCAGGCCGCCACCGCAGCCGGGCTGCGCGGCAAGACCAGCTGCACTATCGGCCTGGGCGTGCCCACCCGCGACTGGGGCGACGCCGTGGCGATGGGGATCAAGGCCATGCAGGATTTGGGCGGCGATTCGATCACGTTTTCAAACGCAGACGTGACCCTGATCGCCAGAATGGGCACCGCACAATCAGACTTTGACCGCGTGGTCGGTGAGTTGGAAAATGACCTCCCCGATGTCTTTGACCTGCATGCCGTGCTGCCAAAGCCGCCCGCGGAAACCCCAGAAGGCCCGCCGGAATTCACCGCCACCCTCAGCTCCGAGGGCAAGGTGCAGCTGCGCGGCCGTCTGTCATCCGAAATATCGCGCAACACGATCGAAAGCTTTGCCCGGGCACGGTTCGGCTCGGATGATGTCTACACCGGTGCGCGGATCGACGAAACGCTGCCCGGCTCCTGGCCCGTGCGCGTGCTGGCAGGACTAGAGGCGCTGTCAAAGCTCGCCAATGGCGCGGTGACGGTGACGCCCGACATGGTCTCAATCTCGGGCGATACCGGCAACCAGAAGGCCAGCGCCGAAATCGCCGGCCTGCTGTCGGAAAAGCTGGGCGAAGCCAAGGATTTCGACATCGCCGTGGTCTACAGGGAAAAGCTCGACGCCTCTCTTGGTATTCCCAGCCCTCAGGAATGCGAAGCGCAGATCGTTGAGATCATCGGTGATCGCAAGATCACCTTTGAACCGGGCTCGGCCACACTCGATTCCTCTGCCAAGGAAATCCTTGACGATCTGGCCGACCTGCTGCAGCTCTGCGGGGACATCCCGCTCGAAATTCAGGGCCATACTGACAGTCAGGGCCGCGAGATCATGAACCAGCAGCTCAGCCAGCAGCGCGCACAATCGGTGCTAGAGGCGCTGCGCAACCGCCGCGTTCTGACCGCCTCCTACCGCGCACGTGGCTATGGCGAAGAAAACCCCGTCGCCGACAATGGCACCGAAGAGGGCCGCGAAGCCAACCGCCGGATTGAGTTTCACCTGATCATCACGGAACCTGAGGTCGCGGCGGAGCCCGAAGCCGACCCCGAGGCCGCGCCGGAAGCCGAAACTGCGCCAGAGCCCGCGACCGAAGCCGAGCCCGAAACCGACGAAGGCGCAGGCCCACCGCAGGACAGCGCCGAAGACATGATCGATGCCGGGGACGATGCCCCCGCCAACGAAGAGGGATCTTCCGATGAACAGAACTGAGTTTGTGGTCGCGACGGCGATTATCCTGTTTGTGGCCTTCAGCCTCGGCTGGTTCGCCAACTGGCTGATCCATCGCTTCACCCGGGTCAGCCAGTCCGATGTCGACCAGCTCGAACAGATGAGCCAGGAACTGCACGAGGCCGAGGAAACCCGCGATCAGGCGATCACCTATCTGCAGCAGCGCGAGGCCGAACTGACCAACCAGCTCGCCCAGACCGAGGCCGAACTTTCCGCCGCCATGGAAGGCCTGCGCGATGCCCGTTACGAGGCGGAAGAGATGCGCGCCTATATGGAACGCATGAACGCAAACTAGGGCAAGCCGCCTTCAACCGGCTGAGTGCGACACAGTTTCGGCCAGCCAGTCCCCTACCGCTTTCTGTGTCCCCCGGCACTGCGGCTGTGAAACCCCGGCGGACGTTTCGCAACCCAGCCCACAAAGGCAGACAATCGCGGATGCCCGCGCAGCGCCTCAAGCGTGTTGAACGCCCGCGCCAGCTCTGCCTCGGTCAATGTCGCGTGAATCTCATTGTGGCAGATCTGGTGCAACCGCACCACCGGCCCGCCCTTGCCACCCTTGAGCTTGGGGATCAGGTGATGCAGGCTCTGTCGACTGCCCGGCGGAATTGGCCGTCCACACAGCCCACATATCGGATCGTCCATGCCTTTCCCCACGCTCTTTCGTCTTTGCGCTGCAGCTAGCGCCCCGGGCGGACATGTCACCCTGCAGTCTGGGGCACCCCATGACCTGTGACGCGCTGGTCATCGGCGGCGGCCCCGCCGGGCTGATGGCAGCCGAGGCTTTGCTGGCCGCCGGGCGCAAGGTCCTGCTGGCCGAGGCAAAGCCCTCGCTCGCGCGCAAATTCCTGATGGCGGGCAAATCCGGCCTCAATCTGACCAAGGCCGAAGATGCCGACGCCTTCCTTGCCGCCTATGGCGACCGCACGCCACAGCTTGCCCCCATGCTCACCGATTTCGGCCCCGACGCGGTGCAGGCCTGGGCAAAAGATCTCGGCCAGCCCCTGTTCACCGGCTCCACTGGCCGCGTTTTTCCAACCGCGATGAAGGCCTCTCCCCTCCTGCGCGCCTGGCTGGCCCGGCTGACGGAACAGGGGCTGGACATCCGCACGCGCTGGCGCTGGACCGGCTGGCAACACCCCGCCTTCCAGTTCGACACGCCCGACGGCCCGCAGGCTCTCACCCCGCAACTCACCGTTCTGGCCCTTGGCGGCGCAAGCTGGGCACGGCTCGGCTCGGATGGCCTCTGGGCCGACAGGCTGCAGACCGCGGGCATCCCCCTCGCCCCGTTCCGCCCGTCGAATGCCGGTCTGCAGGTCGCATGGTCCGCCCATATGACCCGCCATTTCGGCGCACCGCTCAAAAACGTGACCTTCCACGCCGGTCCCCTCACCTCACGGGGCGAGGCAGTGATTTCCACGCGGGGTGTTGAGGGCGGCGGGATCTATCCGCTGACCCCCGCACTGCGCGACGGTGCGGCGCTGCGGCTGGACCTGACACCGGATCTGAGCCTCCAGCAGGTGACCGACCGCCTGACCCAAGCCGGATCGCGCCAAAGCCTGTCCAACACCCTGCGCAAGGCACTATCCCTGACGCCCGCCGCGCAGGCGCTGCTGCAGGAATGCGCCCGCCCGCTGCCGCGCGAGGCGGCCAAACTCGCGCAGATCATCAAAACCCTGACCGTCCCTCATGCCGGAGTCCGCCCGATGGACGAGGCAATCTCGACCGCCGGCGGCGTGCCTTTTGCCGCGCTCGACACCTCACTGATGCTGCGCAACGCGCCCGGTGTATTCTGCGCCGGCGAAATGCTGGATTGGGAGGCGCCAACCGGCGGCTACCTTCTGACTGCCTGCATGGCCACAGGCCTCTGGGCCGGACGTCACGCCGCCCGCTTCACCCCCGGCTCGACAACATCGCCAGCCGGATAAAGCAGCGTTCCACCAGTGCCAGCGCGGGCGCATGCTGCCCCGCCGATCGCAGCTGCAGATCCGTGTCGGTCAGAATCCCCAGCGCGGATTCCAGCCGGAACGCCCCCCAGCCCTGCGCCTGCCGCAGCATCCTGTCCCGGCGCGGGCCAAAAATCGGCGGACGCGCCCGCGCCGCCCCCTGCGCCGGGCCACCGGGATCAGAGGCGACGCTATACAGCGCCCGGAAATGCCGCGTTGCCATGATGATCAGCGTCACCGCCGCCATGCCCTGCCCCTCAAGCCGGGACATCATCGGCCCGATCTCGGCGCTGCGCCCTTCGGCGACCACATGCAGCATCTCGTCCAACTCGGCCTCGCTCGACAGCGGCGCACACAGCGCCACCTCTTGCGGGCTCAGCGGGCTGCTATCGCCCAATTTATACAGCGCAACCTTTTCCACCGTCTGACGGAAATCGCCGGGGTCCAGCTCGCGCGCCAGCGCGCTCAGCGCCTCCATGGCAGAGCGATCGACCTCTTTCAGACCGGACTTCGCCAGATCTGCCTCGATCTCCTCGCGGCTGGGAGGGTCGTTATAAATGCCTACGGCGCAGGCGGATTTATGCCCCTCGAACAGCTTGCGCAGCGCCGATGTCGCCTTGAGCGCGCCCGCCGTCACGATCAGCTGCGCATCGCCGGGCCGCCAGTCCTGCAGCGCGGCGCTAACGGGCTTGGTCAGCGTATCGCTCGCCTCTTCCAGAAAGGCGACGCGCGGGCCGGGGAAAAAGCTTTGTGCCTTCAGCGCATCCAGCAGCATCGCCGGATCCTTGCGCAGCTCTGATCCGGGAATGCGGGTCAGACGCATTTCCGCCTCACCCTCGGGGCCGATCAACGCCGCGATGACCTGCTGGCGCTTCAGCGCGACGCGCATCGCATCCTCGCCATAGATCAGCAGACCGGTGCTGTTCGCGTCGGGCCGGGCGAAATAGCCCGGCGCATCGCGCGGGCTCAGCTTCATTGTGCGGCCTGACCCGTGGCCCAGAGCAGCAGCTGATCCACCATCTGATCCGCCAGAATCACCATAAGCCGCTCCATCGTATCCCGTCTGGCGGCAAGGGTTGCAACGTTGGACCCGGTCGCCGAATAGCCCGCAAAGGCCGAGGTGTCGCGCGTGCTCAGAACCGCGCCCGTGGCGGCATCCTTCAGCGTATACTCCACGGTCCCGATCAGCTGGTAACGGGTGGTCGACCCGGCCGAGGTCGTCCCCAACCCTTCGCTCGTCACCCGGGTGGCATAGCTCAGGGCATACCGCCCCCCCAGTCCACGTCCCAGCCGCTCTTCCAGCCGCTGGGTCAGCAGATAACCTTCGCGCGTATCCGGCGCATCAAGGGCGATTTCGCCCAGCAACATGTCGCCGCCGCCCCCCGGCCCATAGACCGGGGAGAACCCGCAGGCCGCCAGCAGGCCAAGCGCCCCGGCGCCCAGCAGAAAGGTGCGCCGGTTATACAACAACATTCACGATCCTGCCCGGCACGACGATGACCTTTTTCGGCGCCGCCCCTTCCAGCGCCTTGATCACGTTGTGATGCGACAGGGCGAGCTTTTCGATCTCACCCTTGTCCATGTCCTTCGGCACCGTAACCTCACCGCGCCGCTTGCCGTTGACCTGAATAGGCAGGGTCACGGTGTCCTCGACCATCATCGTCTCATCTGCCACCGGCCAGGGCGCATTGGCAATCAGGCCCTCACCGCCCAGCAGCTGCCAGATCTCTTCAGCAAGGTGCGGCGTCATCGGCGACATCAGCTGCGCCAGCGTGCGCGCCGCCTGACGTTTCGCATCCGCCCCCGCATCGGATTTCGCCAGCGTGTTGGTAAAGGCATAAAGCTTGGCGATCGAGGCGTTGAACCCAAAGGACTCGACCCCCTGCGTCACGTCATGGATCGTCTTGTGCATTTCGCGCATCAGCACCGCATCACCATCCGTTGCCGCGGCATCCGACTCGCTCACATCCTGCGAGATGCGATAGACACGCGCCAGATGTTTGGCCGTCGCCTCGGCCCCTGCCGCCGTCCATTCCACATCCCGCTCGGGCGGGGAATCGGACAGCACGAACCAGCGCGCCGTATCCGCGCCGAACTGGCTGATGATCTCGACCGGGTCCACCACGTTGCGCTTGGATTTCGACATCTTGGCCGAGGGGATGACCTCAACCTCACGGCCGTCCGCCAGCTTGCCGTCCGTCACCTCCTCGGGGAAGTGATAGACGGGGCGGCCATCCGCATCGCGCGTCTGATAGATCGCATGTGTCACCATGCCTTGGGTGAACAGCGCATTAAACGGCTCGCGCGCCGCATCCGGCAAGTGGCCGGTCACATTCATCGCGCGCGCAAAGAAGCGGGCATAGAGCAGGTGCAGAATCGCATGTTCGATGCCGCCGATATACTGATCAACGTTCATCCAATACGCGGCCTCGGTCGCATCCGTGGGCGTATCCGAATGTGGCGCGGTGAAGCGCGCGAAATACCAGGACGAATCGACAAAGGTGTCCATCGTATCCGTCTCGCGCAGCGCATCGCCGCCGCAGGACGGGCAGACACAGTTGCGCCAGGTCGGATGCCAGCCCAGCGGGTTGCCGGGTTTGTCGAAACTCACATCATCCGGCAGACGCACCGGAAGGTTCTCTTTCTTCTCGGGCACCACCCCGCAGGTGTCGCAATGGATCACCGGGATCGGCGCCCCCCAGAACCGCTGACGGCTCAGACCCCAGTCGCGCAGACGGAACTTGGTGACACCCTGCCCCACGCCGTTGGATTCGCAAAAGGCGACAGCCGCGTCGATGGCCTCGGTCCCGGTCTGCGCCTCTTCGCCGGCATAGCCGTTGATATAACGCACGGTTTCGGGCTTCGGCGGCACATAGGCCGGGCCGCCCTCCTCGGGCAGGATAAACGCGTCTTCGCCCATCGCCGGCACATAGACCGAGCTCACCGGCAGCTCATACTTGCGCGCAAATTCCAGATCGCGCTGATCATGCGCCGGGCAGCCAAAGATCGCGCCGGTGCCGTAATCCATCAGGATGAAGTTCGCCACATAGACCGGCAGTTCCCAGGAGGTATCAAACGGATGGCGCACCCGCAGCCCGGTATCAAAGCCCTTCTTCTCGGCCTTCTCCATCTCTTCTTCAGAGGTGCCCATACGGCGGCATTCGGCGTTGAACTCGGCCAGCTCGGCATTGTCCTTTTCCAGCTGCTTGGCCAGCGGATGATCGGGTGAGACGCCGACAAAGGACGCGCCCATCAGCGTGTCGGGACGGGTCGTGTAGACATCAATCCGGTCAAACCCGTCCGGTGCGTCGATGGTCGAGAACGCAAACTGCAAACCGCGCGATTTGCCGATCCAGTTGGCCTGCATCAGCTTGACCTTGGCCGGCCAGTTGTCCAGCCCGTCCAGCGCCTCCAGCAGATCATCCGCCATGTCGGAAATCTTGAAAAACCACTGCGTGAGTTCCCGCCGTTCGACAACAGCCCCCGACCGCCAGCCGCGCCCGTTCTCGACCTGTTCATTCGCCAGAACGGTCATGTCGACCGGGTCCCAGTTCACCACTGCGTTCTTGCGATAGACCAGCCCCTGCTCCAGCATATCCAGGAACAGCGCCTGCTGCTGGCCGTAATACTCCGGATCACACGTCGCGAATTCGCGCGACCAGTCGATGGACAGGCCCAGCGGCTTCATCTGCGCGCGCATGTCGGCGATGTTCTGATAGGTCCAGTCCTTGGGATGGCCGCCGCTCGCCATGGCAGCGTTTTCCGCCGGCAGGCCAAAGGCATCCCAGCCCATCGGGTGCAGCACCGCATGGCCGGTGGCCAGCTTGTAGCGCGCGATGACATCACCCATCGTGTAGTTGCGCACATGGCCGATGTGGATGCGCCCCGACGGATAGGGGAACATCTCAAGCACATAGTACTTGGGCTTGTCGTCCGACCGGACGGCCTTGAACGTCAGGGCCTCGTCCCAGGCCTTCTGCCATTTCGGTTCGATTGCGGCGGGGTCATAGCGCGACATGTGAAATCCTCTTCAGCGCGGGCCCCTCAGCGCGGGCTGGGCGGCGCGTGCATCTCTTTTGCACAGGGTGATAGGGCCAAGGCGCTGGATCGTCCAGTGTCATGGACCATCGCGCGGCACCAAGATGTCAATCGCCGGGCCGGGGCATCTGAAAATCCGCGCACGGGGCGCGATCCAAAGACCACAGCCAGATCCCGGCCGGTCAGCGCCCTCCCGGGCAAAGACACCGGGGCAAACAAACCGGGGCAGACAAACCGGGCAGCCCGTCGGACAGCCCGGCAAGCGGTTCAGAAGCGTGTATCGGCCTGACGCAGCTGGCGCGCACGGGTCAGGATCGCATCCTCGACCGCACGCAGGGTTCCGGCGTCCACCGGACCAGAGCGCGTTGCCAGCGCAAGGTTCAGCGACCGCGCATCCAGCGCAGGGTCGGACACATAGATGGTGGCGCGGTATTCACGTCCGCCACCCGGCGGCGTGCCATAGCCTGTGGTGATCACACCGGTAAACGGATCGACAGACTGCACCGGCAAGAAGTTCAGCACTTCCAGCGAGGCATTCCAGAGATACTTGTTCACCGCCCCTACGGTCGCGGCATCGCCACGCTCGCGGAAGATGTCCCAGATGGTCGACTTCGGCGCGCTCCGGCCATTATAATACTCAGCATCCGCGATCTCTTGGGCCGAACGTGTCTCTACCGCTGGCGCATTGGCGCCCCGGGTGCCGCAGCCGGCAAGGGCAACCAGCGTCACAACCAGGGTCGCAAACATCCCGTGGCCTGTGATGTTACGCATTTTGTCCATATCTTCCCGCTCCTGCCGGTCTTTTCGGTCTGTGCGAATCCTTACCTGCCCCGCACGCGCCCGACAAGGCGAAGTTCACCGGACACCCCGCCCGCCCCTGCAGGACAACGCCCTCAGCGCCCCTCGAAAGCTTTGTGACAAATGCGCATCACTGAAAAGCTTGTTGCCTTAACGAAATCCTGATCGCTTGCACGAATGGCGTCATGGGGAGCATAGAGCATTCATCAAGTCCGGGCATTCGGATTGGTACGTGCCTTACGAACACATGAGGGAAAAAATGAAAAAGATTCTTTTTGCAACCACCGCGCTGGTCGCATCCGCCGGTTTCGCATCTGCCCAGGACCTGGGTGTGGCCATGACCGGTAGCGCCGAAATGGGCATCTTCTCCAAAGACCGCCTGAACGTAAACACCGGCGCAGTCACCGAAAGTGATTCCCAGTTTTTCACTGACCTGGACATCCGCTTCACCATGTCCGGCGTTGCAGACAACGGCCTGACCTTCGGTGCGACCATCGATCTGGACGAAGCTGCTGACCGCAACAACCCCGGCAAGTTCGAGACACCTTCGGACCAAGGCGGCGAGGCAATCTTTGTTTCGTTCGGCGGCGCGACATTCACCATGGGTGACACCGATGGTGCTTATGACGCACGCATCGGCGAAGTTGCTCTCGCAGGCGGTTCGCTGAACGACGACGAAACCACCCACCTCGGTTTCGACGATCAGGACGGCCTGTTTGACGGCTTCGCAAGCGGCATCGACGGCTCCGCAGACGGTCAAGTCGCTCGTTTCGACTACACCTTCTCGACCTTCACGTTCTCCCTCTCCATGGAGCAAGGCGACAACGGTGCAGGCGATGTGGACAACATCTACGGCGCAGGCGTTTCCTATGACACCGTCATGGCCGGCATCAACCTCGGCCTCGGCCTTGGCTACCAGGCGCAGAACGACTTTGCAGACTCAGTTGGCTTCTCGGTCATCGGCGGCATGTCGAACGGCTTCAGCGCAGGCATCTCCTACGCAAGCACCAACTTCGACGACAATGCTCAGCGCGGCGCCACAAACGCTGTTGCAGCAACTCCTGCCACTGTTGACCTCGTAACCGGCGCGATCATCCCGGGCACAGCAGCTATTGCTGCTGAGTTCGCAATCGGTGACGAAACTCAGAAGAACTTCGGCATCGGCTTCGGCTACGAAATGAACGCATTCGCGGTCGGCCTGAACTACGGCAAAGTCACCAACGCAAACGGCGTTGACGGCTTCGACGTCGAAGGCGTTGGCCTTGCAGCCGCATACGACCTCGGTGGCGGTCTTCAGGCACAGTTCGGCTACGGCCACAGCTACAGCGACGATTTCGACAACGTGAACTCGTACTCCGCTGGTCTGAGCATGTCCTTCTAAGTTCAAAAGAACTTGGATTTCTGGAAAGAGCGGGCCTTGGCCCGCTCTTTTCTTTTGCGCCTGTGCCACTTATCAAGCGGGAAAGGAGACCCGCCATGCTTCCTGCGCTGCAGACCCGGATAAAGGCCCAGTACGATACCGCCCTGCGCGCGCTTGGCGCCGGTCAGCTGGACGCGGCCGAAACCACCCTGTCCACCATCCTCAAAACGCTGCCCGACTCTGCCGAAGTGCATTTTCAGCTGTCCCGGATCGCCCATCTGCGCGGCGATCACGCCTCACGCGCGCGCCATATCGCGGCGGCCCTTGCCCAGAAACCCGACGAAACCGCCCTGAACGAAGCGGCGGTTCAGGCCTTTGCCGCCATCGGCGATCAGGACGGGGCGCTCGCCGCCCATGACCGCCTGATCGCGGCCTTTCCCGGTGACATCAAACGGCAGGTGGACAAGGCCCTGACCCTTCAGTTCGCCGGACGGTTCGATGCCGCAGAAACCCTGCTGCGCAAGCTGATCAGAAAGCATCCCGAACAGGGTTCGCTCTACCGCATCCTTCTGGCCGCCCACAAACTGCCGACCGGCGATCCGCTGATGCGCGCCATGACAAAGGCGCTGGCCAATCCCCGCGCCTCCGACAACGCGCGCATGCACCTCAGCTATGCTCTGGCCAAGGCGACCGAGGATCAGGGCACCATCGACAAGGTCTTTGCCCATCTCCACCGCGCCAATGCCCTGCAGCGCAAGCTCGCCCCGTTTGACCGGATCGCACGGATTGCCGAAAACGCCGCCTATCTATCGGCCCAGGACGGCGCGGACCTCAGCCCGCTTGGCGACCCGCAGCCGCTGCGCCCGGTCTTTGTCACCGGCATGCCGCGCTCTGGCACCACGCTGGTCGAACAGATCATCGCCGCGCACAGCAGCGCCACGGCGGGCGGAGAACTGGCCCATGCGCTCAAGCTTGCCGTCGCCGCCTTTGGCACCCGCGACGGGCTGGCCCCGCTTGGATCGATTCCCGACGTGCAGATTACAAAATATGCGCAGGATTACACCGATCTGGCCCGCAGGGACACCGGCGCCACCAGCGGCCTCGTCACCGACAAGTCGATCCAGAATCACCCGATCTATGGGCTGCTACACCGCGCCCTGCCCGGTGCGCGCTTTGTCATCGTCCACCGCGACCCGCGCGACATTGCCGTGTCGATCTACAAGAACCATTTCAAGACCGGCGCGCATCGTTATGCCAACGATCTGTCCGACATCGCCTTCACGATCAGGACCTTCCGCGCCAATGTCGCCTTCTGGAAATCCCGCCTGCCCGGCGTGATCCACGAAATCCGGTACGAGGATCTGGTTGCCGATCCCGAACCGCAGACGCGCGCCCTGATCGCCGCCGTCGGGCTGGACTGGGAAGACGGCTGTCTGACCTTCCACAAGGCCGGAGGAAGCGTCAAGACACTGAGCCTGCATCAGGTCCGCCAGCCGATCTATCGCGGCTCGGCGCAGGCCTGGCGCAAATATGAAACTGAACTGGCTCCGTTCATCGAAGCCTGGGGAGATGAGCCATGGGACTGACAGATATCAAGGAACGCCTCGCAAAGGCCGAAGCAGAGGCCGGACGCGCCCCGGGATCGGTAAATCTGATCGCCGTGTCCAAGGTGCAGCCGAACGAACGGGTCGCGGCGGTGCTGGACCAGGGCCAGCGCCTGTTCGGTGAAAACAAGGTGCAGGAAGCGGCAGGCAAATGGCCAGACTTCCGCGAAACCTATCCCGACGCTCAGGTGCATCTGATCGGCCCGCTGCAAAGCAACAAGACCCGCCAGGCGATGGAGCTGTTTCAGGCGATCCATGCGCTGGACCGCCCGAAGCTCGCCAGCGCGATTGCGCGCATCGCGCAGGAAATCGGCTCCTGCCCGGATCTGTTCATTCAGGTGAACACTGGCGAGGAAGAGCAGAAGGCCGGCATCCTGCCCGCTGAGACCGATGCCTTTGTCGCCGAATGCCGCGCGCTGGACCTGCCGGTTGTCGGGTTGATGTGCATCCCGCCGGTCGATGAAACGCCGTCGCTGCATTTCGCCCTGCTGGCCAAGATGGCGGCGCGAAACGGGCTGGACGGGCTGTCCATGGGCATGAGCAGCGACTTTGAGGAGGCGATCAGCTTTGGCTCCACCCATGTGCGGGTGGGATCAGCAATCTTTGGCGAGCGCGATTACGGATGATCCCTGCGCGGGGTCTGGGGCGTGGCAGGGGGCGCTGCCCCCGCCCTGCGGGCTCCCCCGGGATATTTGGGGGCAGATGAAACACCGGGGCCTTATCTGAGGGCGAGATACGAAAAACCCGGCGGGATACGCCGGGTTTTCTGTTTCTGACGAAGGGTCGCGGTTCAGTGGAGCTTTTGGCCCACATCCGCGATGGACTCGTCGATCAGCTGCGCGGAACGCTCTTTGGTCATCTGCTTGGCGATCACATCGCGTGCAGCCGCCACCGCCACGGTGATGGCGCGGTCACGCACTTCGCGCACAGCAGCCGCTTCGGCCGAGGCGATCTGATCTTCGGCAGCGGCCATGCGGCGCGCCAGCGATTTTTCCAGATCCGACTTTGCCTTGTCTGCGGCATCCTGTGCCTCGGTCTTGGCTTGTGCAACGATCCGGTCAGCCTGTTCCTGCATCTCGCGCTGCTTGCGCTCGTAAGAGGCAAGAAGCGTCTGGGCCTCTTCCCGCAGGGCGCGCGCTTCGTCCAGATCGCTCTGAATGCCGACGGCACGCTTGTCGAGAAGGCCCATCACCATCGTCGGGATCTTGAAGTAGACCAGAACGGCGATGAACAGGAGGAAGGCCAGCAGCACAACAAAATTGGTGTTGTGCAGCGAAAAGAACGCCCCCGTCGCCGCAAAGGCCGGTGATGCGGCCAGAGCGGAGAGGGCAGCGGCAAGTGTCAGCATATGGCGCATGGCGTTACCCTTTCATCCGGTTGTCGACAGCGTCGGAAATCACGGCCGTATCGGCGGAACCACCCAGGGCAGCAACCAGCGCTTCGGCTGTGTCCTTGGCCACGGCTTCGACATTTTCCATGGCAGAGGCACGGATCGCGGCAACGGCGCTTTCCGCTTCGGCTGTTTTCTCGGCGATGCGGGCGTCAGCCTCTTGGGTGGCCTTGGTCACCTGCGTCTTGATCTCGTCGCGGGTGTTCTGCGAAATCGCCTGCGCTTCCGCGCGGGCATCCTTCAGCGCCTGCTCGTAGGCGGCTTCCGCTTCCGACGCCTGACGCTTCAGGTCTTCGGCACGGGCGATATCATTGCTGATCGTGCCCTGACGTTCTGCCAGAACGGCTGCAATGCGCGGCAGGGCCACGCGCGACAGCACAAGATAGATGACGATCAGTGCGACAAGCAGCCAGAAGATCTGGTTGGCCCAGGTCGAAAAGTCCAGCTGCGGCATGCCTGTTGATGAGGTTGCCATATCGTGCCCATCTACGCCCATGACGTCGGCCATACCGTTTCCGGTGGCACTATGTGTTTCAGTAGCCATGTGGCCGTCCTCCAGGGGTGCTTTTCTTCACAACGGGCGGGGCCGCATGACGCAGCGCCGCCCGAGCGTAAGGATCAGAACCGATGCTTAGACAGCGAACATCAGCAGCAGAGCGATGAGGAACGAGAAGATCCCCAGGGCTTCTGCGAACGCGATACCGATGAACAGCGTTGCGGTTTGTGCAGCAGCAGCGGACGGGTTGCGCAGCGCGCCCGACAGGAAGCTTGCAGCGACGTTGCCGACGCCCAGGGCTGCGATACCGGTTCCGAGACCTGCAATGCCTGCGCCGATGTGTGCGAGTTGACCTTCCATGGGTGTATCTCCTTACGATTGGAAGTTGAGTAGAGGTCGGGAGAGGACGCGGTCAGCGCACCCCTGCCGTTTGGGTGATCAGTGGTGCGGGCTCAGCGCGTCCTTGAGATAGACGCAGGTGAGGATGGTAAAGACATAGGCCTGGATAAAGGCCACAAGGACCTCAAGCCCGTACATCGCCGTGATCGCAAGGATCGAGATCGGCGAGACGACAGCCAGTGCGGCAAAGCCTGCGAAAACCTTGATCACGGCGTGGCCGGCCATGATGTTGCCCGCAAGACGAATGGAGTGGCTGACGGGACGCACGAAGTACGAGATCAGCTCGATGATCGCCAGAACCGGGCGCAGGGCCAGCGGCGCGCTGGTGACCCAGAACATGCCAAGGAAGCTGACGCCATTGTTGACGAAGCCAAGGATGGTGACAGCCAGAAACACCGCCAGCGCCAGAACCACGGTCACCGCGAAATGCGACGTGGTGGCAAAGGACATCGGGATCAGACCCAGGAAGTTGGCCAGAACGACAAACATGAAAAGCGACATGATGTAGGGGAAATACTTGACCCCGTCCTTGCCGGTCACATCTTCGACCATCTTGTAGACAAAACCATAAGCCAGTTCGCCAACCGACTGGCTGCGCGACGGGATGATCGCCCGGCGCGACGTGCCCAAGACCATGATCGCAATCACGGCCAGGACGGTCAGTGCCAGCCAGAGCGTCGCGTTCGTCAGGGTGAACATGCCAACGGGGCCGTCACCGAACAGCGGCCTTACAATGAACTGGTCCATCGGGTGGAAAACCAGACCGCCGGTTTCGGCGCCATTCGCTTCAGTCGCCATGCTGTGCCCTCTCGTTCTCTTGGGCCATGTCGGCCAATTTCTTTTCCTGGATCTCGGCGGCAGAGCGCATCATCGTCTTGACGCCTGCAACCAGTCCCAGCAGTGTGAATATCAGCATCATCCACGGCAATGTGCCCAACAGCACATCCAGCCCGTATCCGATGCCGAAACCGATCCCCAGACCGGCAACCATCTCAATAACCATCCGCCAGGCAAGGTGTGCCTGCGAATAATGCTCGTCCTGGTGCGCCTTTCCCGGTGCCCGCGCTGCCTTCGCAGCGGCTATCCGCGCTTCCAGTTCGGCCATCTGCCGCTTTGGATCGGGATCACTCACGCTCGTCGCCCCTTTCGGACCAGTGACCCTGTGCTATGCGGCAGCACGATCCGAGTCAACAGCCCGTGATGCGTCAGAATGCGCATTTCAAGCCCTTGATTTCAAATGATTTCCGTCAATGCCGCGCAGGGTGTCTAACGCCCCCTGCCCGCATTGCCCCCTGATTTCGGGCCGAAGGGCATATTCAACTTGATGGTTGAATTTGCATGAACGGTCTGCCGCCCCGCCCCCGGCGCCAAATGCACACCTTGACGCGCCCGCCCCTTTGACAGCCTTATGGCGGGCCATGACCCCATCCCTGGATACAGTTTTTGCCGCGCTTGCGGACCCGACCCGCCGCCGCATCCTTTCGATGCTGCTAGAGGACGACATGGCCGTGACCGATGTCGCCCATCCGTTTGAAATGAGCCTTGCCGCGATTTCCAAACACCTCAGCCTGCTCGCCACCGCCGGGCTGATCAGTCAGGAAAAGCGCGGCCGGGTGAAGTGGTGCAAGCTGGAACCCGACGCCCTGCGCGCCGCCTCGGTCTGGATGCAGGGGTTCGGACAGTTCGAACCGGTGCATCTGGACGACTTCGAACGCTTTCTGGCGCAGGAACTGCCCGAAGCCCCCGAGGACCTCTAGACCGCGACCCGCTCTTCATCCTTGAGCAGCAGCACCAGCGCGACCATTGTCAGCGCCACGCCGATCAGCACCCGCACCGCCGGTGCGCCGTGCCCCAGCGCCACCTCCCAGATCAGCACCCAGCACGGGGTCAGATAGGTATAGGCCAGAACCTTGGCCGAGGGCAGGCGCAATGTGCTGTAACGGATCAGTGCAAATGTCAGCGCCGTCGCCGCAAGCGCCGTATAGACGATGGTGATCCAGACAATCCCCGGCAGCGCCAGCCAGTCGGTGGCAAGGATCGCAGGCGCGCCATAGACCCCCAGCAACACCGCCCCCGTCACCATGATTCCGGTGTTGAACACCAGCGCAGGTTCGCCCCGGCTTAATTTGCGCATGAGCGGCACATACAAAGCATGCGCCACACTGCCCCAGAAAAAGATCACCTCGCCCGTGTCGATGCGAAAGTCCAGCAGCGCGGCCAGATCGCCCCGGAACACCACCCACAGTGCCCCGGCCCCGCCGACGGCCAGCGCCAGCGCCATGCGCGGCGTTGTGATCTGGCGCAGCAACAGCCAGCCGAACGCCCCGGCCAGGATCGGGTTGAGCGTGAAAATGGCGGCAAGGCTCACCGGCGCCGCCGTGCGCAACCCGGTGAACATCGCCACAAAATAAAAGGCAAACAGCCCCGCCAGCACCACATAGCGCCACGGCGCGGCCCAGGCCCCCGCAACACGCTCGCCCCGCGCCAGCATCACCCCGACCACAACGGCAGCCGCCAGGGCAAAGCGCGCGGCGTTCAGCGCTTCGGGCGCAATGAACGGCGTCGCCATCCCGCCCAGCGAAAAGGATCCCGCAACAAGGGCCGAAAAACACAGCATCGCCAGATGCCCGCGCAGGGCCTCGGTCATGCAGATGCGCACTCCGCCGTGCCGCTTGGCCCGACATAATCCTTCAGGTGCTTGAGAAAGGCCTGAACCTTGGCCGTGCGGTGCAGATCCACATGGGTCACGAGCCAGAGCGGCACCTCCCATTCTGGACGGGGCGGAAAGATCTCGACAAGCTCGGGATGCTGCGCCGCCTCGAACGTGCCGAAAAACCCGATGCCGGTCCCCTCCAGCACGGCGCGTTCCAGCACCCGGCTGTCGGTGCTGCGAAACACCACCCGGTCATAGGTCACCACCGACCGCAGCCAGCGCTGAAACGGCGCGC
The DNA here is from genome assembly GCF_002760615.1 of Puniceibacterium antarcticum. GTDB lineage: Bacteria > Pseudomonadota > Alphaproteobacteria > Rhodobacterales > Rhodobacteraceae > Puniceibacterium > Puniceibacterium antarcticum. Next base: position 113,741 of record NZ_AWWI01000064.1, read on the forward strand.
GGTTGTCGGGAACGTCATGCGCCACAAAGCGATGCCCGGCCAGATCCGTTTCATCCGCAGGCCGCCCATGTTTTTCGACATAGGCCTGCGAGGCGTACAACCCGATCTGCTGCGCGGTAAACGGCTGCACCACATTGTCCGGCTCTTCGGGGCTGGGTCCGGCGCGCAGCGCAATATGCGCCTCACCATATTCCAGCCGGAACACCCGCTCATCGGTCAGATAGCGTACCACCACATCCGGGTAATTGTCCTGAAACGACACCAGCGCCGGCACCATCAGCGGCGCAAAGGTGATCAGCGAGGTGACCAGCAATTCGCCCGACACATCCGCGCCCCGCCCCCTGATTCGCCCGACCAGCTGGTGAAACTGCTCATCGGTGGTCTGCCCGACCCGCGCCAGATCCTGCCCCGCTTCGGTCGCCGTATAGCCGCGCGCATGGCGCTGGAACAGTTTGACACCCAAACGCTGCTCTAGTGCGTCGATATGCCGGATCACCGTCGCATGGTGCACGCCCAGCACCTCGGCCGCACCGCTGACGGTGCCCAGCCGGGCCACCTGAAAGGCCGTTCTGATCTCATCCCAATTGTCCATCAGGCCCTCTGTGCGCTGGATCACATATCCTGTGTACTTGGGCGGATTGAGTGCAGATTTGCAAGGGCCATATAAGGGTCAACAAACACAATGCCTTCAACAGGAAGTGACCTTCCGAAAGGACCCGACCATGACCAACCATGTACTCCGCATCGACACCTCTGCCCGCCACGAAGGTTCCGTTTCCCGCGAGCTCACCGACAAGGTGCTGGCCAAGCTCGCAGCCAAGGACGTCACCGTGCGTGACCTGTCCACCCCGCTGCCGCTGATCGATTCGACCTGGATCGGCGCAAACTTCACCCCTGCCGACACCCGTTCGGACGACCAGAAATCCACGCTGGCCCTGTCCGACACCCTGATTGCTGAACTCAACGCCGCCGACACCATTGTCATCGGCCTGCCCGTCTACAACTTCGGCGTGCCCTCGACCTTCAAGGCCTGGATTGACCTCGTCGCCCGCGCCGGCGTCACCTTCCGCTACACAGAAAATGGCCCCGAAGGCCTGCTGACCGGCAAACGCGCCATTCTGGCCGTCGCCTCCGGCGGCACCGAAGTCGGTTCGGATTATGACTTCGCCTCCACCTATGCCCGCCACATTCTGGGCTTCATCGGCATCACCGATGTCACAATCGTCTCGGCCGACCGCCTGATGGTTGACCCCGAAGCGTCGCACAAGGCCGCTGACGAACAGATCGCCGCACTGGCCGCCTGATCATCTGATCACAGGGACGGTCCACCCCCCGCCGTTCCGGCCAGTCGTCCGATGCGGACCCCTTCCTCCGAGGGGGTCCGCTTTTTTTATCGGCCCGCCCTGCGCGCAAGGCCGCCCGCCGCGCACCCCGCGCCACTTGACTCGCGCCACCACCTCCCCTAAGGAAACTCCAATTCTCCGGGAGTATGTTAACTTCCGGTCCCATGGGCGTAGCCCGGGATCGACCTCCGTCAGCGCGTTGCGCCCACGGGGGCATCTCTGCTTTGAGATTTGTCCAGTGGCAGGTCTCTGCCGCGCACAAAGGGACCGCCCACGGGGTTTGTAGATCGCACCGCTGGCCCCTACCTTATGGGTCAGTCCCTGTTCACCGGCATCAAGGAGCCGAAGGCATGTTTGAAAATCTATCCGAACGCCTTTCCGGCGTCTTTGACCGCCTGACGAAACAAGGCGCCCTGTCCGAAGAGGACGTAAAAACCGCCCTGCGCGAGGTCCGCGTCGCCCTGCTTGAGGCTGACGTTTCCCTTCCCGTGGCGCGTGACTTCGTCAAGGCGGTGCAGGACAAGGCCACCGGCCAGTCGGTCACCCGCTCCGTCACCCCCGGCCAGCAGGTCGTCAAGATCGTGCATGACACACTGATCGACGTGCTGCGCGGCGAGGGCGACCCCGGCGCGCTCAGGATCGACAATGCCCCGGCGCCGATCCTGATGGTCGGCCTGCAGGGCGGCGGTAAAACGACCACCACCGCCAAGCTCGCCAAACGCCTGAAAGAACGCGACGGCAAAAAGGTCCTGATGGCCTCGCTCGACGTCAACCGCCCGGCGGCGATGGAACAGCTTCAGATCCTTGGCCGCCAGATCGGCGTCGACACCCTTCCCATCGTCAAGGGCGAAAACCCGGTGCAGATCGCCAAGCGGGCGAAAACCCAGGCCGCGCTCGGCGGCTATGACGTCTACATGCTCGACACCGCCGGGCGCCTCTCCATCGACGAAGAGCTGATGGAACAGGTCAAGGCGGTGCGCGACGTCGCCAACCCGCGCGAAACCCTGCTGGTGGTCGACGGTCTCACCGGTCAGGACGCCGTCTTCACCGCCCAGAACTTTGACGACCGCATCGGCATCACCGGCGTGGTCCTCACCCGCATGGACGGCGACGGGCGCGGCGGTGCGGCTCTGTCGATGCGCGCCATCACCGGCAAGCCGATCAAATTCGTCGGCCTCGGCGAAAAGATGGACGCGCTCGAAACCTTCGAACCCGAACGCATCGCGGGCCGCATCCTCGGCATGGGCGACATCGTCGCGCTGGTCGAAAAGGCACAGCAAACGATCGAGGCCGAACAGGCCGAACGCATGATGCGCCGCTTCCAGAAGGGTCAGTTCAACATGAACGACCTCAAGATGCAGCTCGAACAGATGATCAAGATGGGCGGCATGGAGGGCATGATGTCCATGATGCCCGGCATGGGCAAGATGTCCAAGCAGATGAACGATGCCGGCATGGACGACAAGGTGCTCAGCCGCCAGATCGCCCTGATCAACTCCATGACCAAAAAGGAACGCGCCAACCCCGCGCTCCTGCAGGCCTCGCGCAAGAAACGCATCGCCAAGGGGTCCGGGCTTGAGGTCAGCGAGCTGAACAAACTGCTCAAGATGCAGCGCCAGATGGGCGACATGATGAAGAAAATGGGCAAGATGGGCAAAGGCGGCATGCTCAAACAGGCCATGAAAGGCATGTTGGGCGGCAAGGGCGGCGGCTCTCCCGAGGAAATGCTGCAAGGCATGGACCCCAAGGCCATGGAAGCAGCGGCGCGCCAGATGGGCGGCAAACTGCCCGGCCTCGGCGGCGGCGGTGGCCTGCCCTCCGGCCTCAGCGGATTTGGCAAAAAGAAATGACCCACCCGCGCGCGCCTCTCTCCACGCAGACTCCGACCGCCTTCGCAGCGGCCGGTCTGCTGGCGCGCGCCCCCGTTTCATCTGCCCCTAAATATCCCCGCCGGAGGCATCCCGCCCTCACGACACCGACAAACGCCGCTCAGGCACGTTGCGCCGCAACCCCAGACCAGAAACCAGCCGCGCGCCAGCGCGCCCGCATGACAGACAGGGCCAGAACAGCCAGGCCCATGACAGACAGGAAGGACGTAGAATGACCCTCACCAACGCCCCCCGTCTCGAGTCCGAGCGCCTCCTTCTGCGCGGCCCCGAAATGCGCGACTTCGATGCCTTCGCGGACTTCCACGCCGACCCCGTGCGCGCCCCCGGCTTCGGCCCGGTTTACCGGCGCGATCAATCCTGGCGCTGGTTCGCCAGCAACATCGGCCACTGGCACATCCACGGCTACGGTTATTTCATCATCGCCGACAAACAGTGTGACACCGCCATGGGCCTCTCCGGCATCTGGAACCCCGAAGGCTGGCCGGAACCCGAACTCGGCTGGCTGGTCTTTGCCGGACACGAAGGCAAGGGCGTCGCCTTTGAGGCCGCGACCCGCGCGCGCCAATGGGCCTACGGCGATCTGGGCCTGAAAACCCTGACCTCCAACATCTACGGCTCCAACACCCGCTCGCTCAGGCTGGCCCAGCGCCTTGGCGCCACCTATGAGCGCACATATGACAATGTCTACATGGGCGAAGATCAGCTCTGGCGTCACCCGGCCCCTGACACACTGGGCCCCGAGGCGCTGGCATGATCGACCTCAACATTGCCCCCATCAAGACCGACCGCCTGATCCTGCGCACCCCGCTTGAGTCAGACTTTGACGCCTCCGCCGCCTTCATGGCCTCGGACCGGACAACCTTTGTCGGCGGCAAGGTCACGGACGAATGGCAGCAATGGCGCGGCTTCATGGGCTCTGTCGGCCATTGGGTGCTGCGCGGCTATGGCTTTTTCTCCGTGACCCTGCAGGACGGCACACCCATTGGCCGCGTCGGCGTGATCAACCACCGCATGTGGCCGGAACCGGAACTCGGCTGGCATCTGTTCGGCGGGTACGAGGGACAGGGCTACGCCACCGAAGCCGCCCGCGCCGCACGCCGCTGGGCCTATACCGAACGGGGTCTTGGCCCGCTGATCTCGCAGATCCACCCGGACAACCACGCCTCTGCCGCCGTGGCCAGACGCCTTGGCGCTACGCTGGAACGCGAAAGCGTGCTTTTGGGCGATCCCTGCCACATCTACCGCCACCCCGATCCGGCGCAGGGGGACGCATGAGCGATATCCCCACCCTGCACACCCAGCGTCTGGAACTGCGCGCCCCCGAGGCGGCGGATTATCCCGACTTCAAGGCGACGTTCAGCTCTTACCGCGCCCGTTTCATGGGCGGGCCGCTGAATTCCTACGAGGCCTGGATGCTCTATGCCGCCGAAATCGGACACTGGCAGATTCGCGGCTTTGGCATGTGGATGGTCCATCTGCGCGACACCGGCGAAACCGTCGGCATGGCCGGCGGCTGGTTCCCGGCGAAATGGCCGGAAAAGGAAATCGCCTGGATCATCTGGCCCGACAAGGCCGGCAAGGGCTTCGCGTTAGAGGCAACCTCCCGCGTCCGCACCCATTTCTATGCGGACAAGGGCTGGGATACGGCGGTCAGCTACATCGACCCCAAGAACCTCGATTCCATCCGCCTCGCCGAACGGCTTGGCGCAAAGAAAGATCATGACGCCGCCACCGTCGACGGCTCTGACGCCTGCTATCGCCATCCCTCCCCTGCGGCGCTGAAAAACAGCCAGACCGCCCACGGGATCGAGATGGAGATTCAGAATTACATCAATCCGCTCTTCAAACCGAAAGGCTGGGCCCTTGACTGACGCATCTGCACAAGACCCCGTTGCCCGCGCGGCCCAGATCCTCAAGGGCCACCGCGAAAGCATCGACCGGCTGGACGCGATCCTCGTGTTCACTTTGGCCGAGCGGTTCAAGCACACGCAGGCCGTTGGCGTGCTCAAGGCACAGAACGACCTGCCCCCCTCTGATCCGGCGCGCGAGGAAAAACAGATCGCGCGTCTGCAGGACCTGGCGAACCAGGCCGACCTCGACCCGGAATTCGCCACGAAATTCCTGAATTTCATCATTCAGGAAGTCATCCACCACCACGAACAACACCAATCGTAAGGCCGCGCCAAGCGCAGCCAAACCCACGCCATCAAAGGAGATTTCTCAATGGCTATCAAACTTCGTCTCGCCCGCGGCGGTTCCAAAAAGCGCCCCCACTACCGGATCATCGTGGCCGACAGCCGCATGCCCCGCGACGGCCGCTTTATCGAAAAAGTCGGCACCTACAACCCGCTGCTGCCGAAAGACAGCGAAGTCCGCGTTCTGATGGATGTCGAGCGCGTTCAGTACTGGCTGGGTCAGGGCGCACAGGCCACCGACCGTGTGTCGCGCATGCTCGAAGCTGCTGGCGTTGTCCCCAAGAAGGACCGTGCCAACCTGAAAAAAGGCACCCCGGGCAAAGCCGCTCAGGAACGTGCTGAATCCAAGGCGGCCAAGGCAACCGCAGCAGCAGAGGCCGCAGCAGCCCCCGCAGCCGAAGAAGCCACAGCAGAATAATCCGCGCCACACGGCACGGAAAGACGGCGCGCGGGGGCAACCCCGGGCGCCGTTTTCATGTCCGGCGATGCCCCCAAAAGCTTTCGCCCGGCGCAAAGCGGCTCGGGGCATAGTCATAGACGGTCTCTTCCCGCCGCTCAGGCCGGTGCGTGTGCGGCAAAGGTTTCGATCTGCGCCGCCATCGCCGCCTCGAACCCCGGCCGTGCCAGCCCGCGCTGCAGATAGGCCGCCACCACCGGATAGCGCGCCAGCACCGGTTCGTTGCGCAGCCCGCGCAGCACGGTCACCATCACGATATCCGCCACGCTGAACCGCCCGGCCAGCCAGTCCCGTCCCTCCAGATGCGCGCTCAGGGACTTCAGCCGCAGCTCCACCAGCCGCTCCGCATGGCTCGTCCAGCCCGCAACCCACGCCTCTCCCGCGTTGAACAGCTTGGGCAGAATCATGCCTTCGACCCTTGGCTCCACCGTGCTCAGCGCCGAAAACACCCAAGACGTCACATCTGCCGCCTCCTGCGTATCGCGCGGCCGCAGCACATCGGACAGTTGCGCGATATGCAACAGGATCGCCCCGCTCTCGAACAGCGCGACCGTGTCGTCGCGATAGGCAGGCACCTGACCAAAGGGCTGCCAGCGCCGATAGTCTGCCCCATCCGCCTCACCCGGTTTGAGCGGATGCACCTCATACTCCAGCCCCGCCTCGGCCAGCGCCCAGCGCGGGCGCATGTCCTTCACATTGCCCTGCGCAAAGGGCGGCACCCATTCGAATGTGGAAATCACGATTCCCATGTCAGCGCCCCCCGGCAGGTTGCGACAGGTTCACGACTTCCTCGAACCCGCCCCAGATCATGCGTTTGCCGTCGAAACACATCTGCCCCATTTCGGCCATGCGCGGGTCCTGCATCATCTTTGCCATCCCCGCGTCATGGGTCGCCTTGTCGGGCCAGACCAGCCAGGAAAACACCACCGTCTCCTCCTCCTGCTTCTTCACCGCCATGGGAAAGGACGTCAGCGTGCCCTCCGGCACATCCACCCCCCAGCATTCATGATGCTCAAGACACCCGAAATCCCGGAACATCGTCCAGCCGAATTCGGCCTGCCGGATGAACTCCGCTTTGTTCTCTGTCGGCACCGCCAGCACAAACCCCTGAACATACGCCACTGCACACTCCTCTCTGCGATTCGCCCCCTCAGCTTGACATTCATTTAGGTTGATACCAACATAAATCGCATGATGGATCCTGACCTGCCCCTGTCCGCCACTCTAGACGTGCGCGATCACTGCCTGTGCCTCTATACGCAACGCGCCGCGCGCGCGCTAGCACGCCGGTTCGACACGGCCTTCCGCCCGCTTGGCATCACCAACGGTCAGTTCTCTCTGCTGATGTCCCTGAACCGCCCCGAAGGCCCCCGGATCGGCGATCTTGTCCCGCTTCTGGGCATGGACCGCACCACCCTGACCGCAGCGCTGAAACCGCTTGAACGGCGCGGCCTTGTGCTCTTGCAACCTGACAAGAAAGACGCACGTGCCCGCCGCCTGACCCTGACCGACGCAGGGCGCGCCCTGCTCAAGACGGCTCTGCCGATCTGGCGCTCGGAACACGCGGCGGTGGACGCAGCCCTGAGCGGCATCACGCCCGACGACCTGCGGCGCGGGCTGAGCGGACTGGCCTGAGCGGACCGGGCAGAAAGACGGGGCAGAAAGATCGGGCAGAAAGAGCCGCGCCGACACCCGGATCCCGCCTGAACCATCAGCCGCACAAAAATGGTGCATCTCGTTAAGCTGTGTTAACAAATAATCAGAGACTCAGCGTTCAAAGCGCTTTGAACCCTGTCCAGCACGGGGTTTCGCTGCAACGACTGGATCCAAGGACTCAGGACCACGGCACAAAGCCGCGGCATAAAAACATAGGGACGGCCATATGAGTTTTTTCGATTCCCTCTTCAATCTCATCAACGATCTGACATGGGGCTGGGCGCTGATCCCCTTCCTCGTGGTGCTTGGCGTGTTTTTCACCGTGGCCAGCGGCTTTGTGCAGTTCCGGTTTTTCAAACGCATGTTCCGCGTGCTGCGCTCCAGTGACGAAGACAGCGATCCCTCGCAGATCAGCGCGCGCGAGGCGCTGCTGGTGTCGGTCGGCGGGCGTGTCGGTGGCGGCAACATCGCGGGTGTCGCCGTGGCGATCACCGCAGGCGGCCCCGGCGCCGTGTTCTGGATGTGGGCCATCGCCCTTGTCGGCATGTGCTCGGCTCTGGTCGAGGCGACGCTGGCCCAGACCTACAAACGCACCCAGCCCGATGGCGCCTATCGCGGCGGCCCCGCGCAGGCGATCATCCATGGCCTTGGCAACAATTACCGCTGGCTGGCCGTGATCTATTCCGTCTGTCTGATTGCCTCCTTCGCCATCGGCTTCAACGCCTTTCAGGGCAACACCGTTGCGGGCGCGGCGCTGGACAGCATGGCCATTCCGCGTGTCTGGACAGGGGCCGTTCTGGCCATTGCCACCGGCTTTATCGTCTATGGCGGCATCCACCGCATCGCCAAGGCGGCAGATGTGATCATCCCCGTGATGGCCATCGGCTATATCGGCATGGCGCTGCTGATCATCCTGCTCAACCTCACCGGCGTGCCCGGCGTGATCTGGGACATCGTCACAAACGCCTTTGGTTTCCGCGAAGCGGTTGCCGGCGGTATGGGGGCTGCCATCGCGCAGGGTCTGCGCCGCGGTCTGTTCTCGAACGAGGCGGGCCTTGGCTCTGCCCCGAACGTTGCAGCCACCGCCTATGTCCGCCACCCGGTCAGTCAGGGCATCACGCAAAGCTTTTCGGTCTTCATCGACACGATCATCATCTGCTCCTGCACAGCCTTCGTCATTCTGCTCGGCGATGTCTATGTCCCCGGCGCCGAAGGCGTGGACGGCGTGATCCTGACCCAGCAAAGCATGGTCGATCATGTGGGCAGCTGGGCGCAGTACTTCCTGACGGCGGCGATCTTCCTCTTTTCCTTCTCGTCGATCATGTACAACTACTACCTCGGGGAAAACGCGCTCAGCTTCCTGACCAAGAACCCGGTCGCTGTGCAGGTCCTGCGGATCGCGATCATCGGCATCGTCTTCCTCGGTGCCGTGGCGCCGGGCGCGACCTTCGTGTTCAACTTCTCGGATCCGATGATGGGCATCCTTGCGGTGGTCAACCTGCTGGCGATCATGATGATGTTCCCGATTGCCCTGCGCGTCATCAACGACTTCCGCAGCCAGCTGGATGCAGGCATCGCCCGACCGATCTTTGATCCGAAGAAATTCCCCGACCTTGATACCGATCCCTCCGCCTGGCCCGACGCCAAATAACCAAACACGGATCATGCAAAACAGACAGGGGGCGCTTTCGGGCGCCCCTTTGCACAGGTGGCAGTCCGCAGACGGCCCCACCAGCAGACGCGCCATTTTCATCACGCAAACCAGCTTTCGCGCCCGTTTCCCTTGTCCGCAGCGCCAACGGCATTAAGACCTGTTAAACTTCAAGTTGTCCGGGACACTCCTGTCCCCGGGCCGCCAGATCAAAAAGGTTTCTGCCATGACCCTGCGCTGCGCCGCTCTTGCCCTTTTCTGCCTCGGTGCCACCCCGGTGCTGGCAGGCGATCCCACCATCGTTCAGCCCGAACCGGTTGTGATGACCCCCGCACCCGTCGCCCTGGCCCCGCGCCCCGTGCTGCTCTTCTCGCTCAGTGGCGGCGTGACCTCGACCCCGGAATACTTCGGCTCTGACGATGTGAACGCCGCGCCCTATCTCGGGGTCAAGTTCCATTTCCTGCGCCTGCCCAACGGGCGCGAAGTCGGCAGCCCGGATCCCTGGCAAGGCTCCGAAGGCTTCGGCATTCACGGCTCTGCCCGCTATATCGGCGAACGGGATTCCAGCGATTACAGCGCCCTGCGCGGTGCCGATGACGTTGACGCCACGCTCGAACTGGGCGGTGGCATCGGCTACACCCTGCGCAATTTCGACGTCTTCGCCGATGTGCGCCGTGGTTTCGGCGGTCACGAAGGCTGGGTTGCCGAACTGGGCGCCGATTATATCCTGCGTCCCACCGACCGCCTGCGCCTCAAGATGGGGCCGCGCCTGCTCTGGGGGGATGAGGAGTATACAGACACCTATTTCGGCGTGAATGCCGCTTCGGTCGCGCCGGGACGCCCGCTTTATGAGGCGGACGGCGGTCTGGTCTCAGCCGGGCTGGAATTCGGCGCGCGCTACCAGCTCAGCGATGTCTGGGGGCTTGAAGGCGCCGTCACCTATGACGTGCTGCAAAACGATGCCGCCGACAGCCCGCTGGTCGACGGCTCCGGCGAAAAGGATCAATGGGGCATCCGCCTTGGCGTGACCCGCGTGTTTCAGATCGGCGGCTGATCCGTCCCACCACCCAACAGACAGACCGGCGGCGCCAGCGGTGCCGCCGTTTTGCGTCGCACCCGTCGCCATGCGGGCGGGATCTGCCCGCGTCATGCCTCACCCTCCATTGCCATCCCCGCCCGCCCCGCGCTATGGCTGACACAACAACAGCCAACCGGATGGGATAGGGCAAGATGAACGATCAGATCTGTGTCGGTGCCATCGCAGGCGCCTTTGGCGTCCAGGGCGAAGTCCGCCTCAAAAGCTTCACCTCCGACCCCGAGGCGATTGCCGATTACGCCCCCCTCACCACCGAGGACGGCAGTCAGAGCTTTGAAATCCAGCTCACCCGCGCCATTCCGCAGGGCTTTGCCGCCCGCCTGACCGGCGTGCGCAGCAAGGAAGACGCTGATGCGCTCAAAGGTATCCGCCTGTTTGCGCCGCGCGACCGCCTGCCCTCGCTGTTGGACGACGAATATTACCACGCTGACCTGATCGGCCTTGCGGTCTATGATACCGGCGGGGTCGAGTTGGGCCGCGTCAGGGCAGTGCTGAACCACGGTGCCTCGGACATCCTCGAAATCACCACCCCCGGCAACAGCGCCGCGATCCTGCTGCCCTTCACCCTTGCTGCCGTGCCGACGGTCGATATCTCTGCGGGCCGCATCGTCGCTGACCCGCCCGAGGGCCTGTTCGACTAGGCCACAAGCCCCCAAGACCATGCCCTTTACCCCCCGGCCCCGCGCGCCTATGCACGGGCCGGACCGCCCCAACATCAGGCCAGCCGCCATGACAGATCAGCCAGCAGACCGTTTCACCCGCTCGCACGGGCGCAAATCCATTCAGGCGACGCTGAAACCAACCGAGCTGATCACCCCCACCCCCGACCTCGCCCGCGCCTGGAAGGCCCAGGTCATCACCCTCTTCCCCGAGGCCTTTCCCGGCATCCTTGACCTCTCGCTGACCGGGCGCGCCCTGCAGGACGGGCTGTGGCAGCTGGATGCCATCGACCTGCGCCCCTTTGGCGAAGGGCGGCACCGCAATGTCGATGACACCCCCTCGGGCGGTGGCGCGGGCATGGTGCTGCGCCCCGACATCATGGGCCGCGCCATCGAACACGCCCGTGCGCGCATCGCACCCGAGGCCCCGCTGATCTACCTCTCACCGCGCGGCAGGCCCTTTACTCAGGCCATGGCGCAGGATCTGTCCACCCGGCCCGGTGTCACCCTGATCTGTGGCCGGTTCGAGGGCATGGACCAGCGCGTGATCGACCACTACGGCATCACCGAGGTGTCGATGGGGGATTTTGTCCTCACCGGGGGCGAAATCCCCGCCATGGCGCTGCTCGATGCCACGCTGCGGCTGATCCCCGGCGTGCTTGGCAATGCCGCCTCGACCGAAGAGGAATCCTTTTCCGACGGGCTGCTGGAACATCCGCAATATACCAAACCCGCCTCGTGGCAGGGCCATGACATCCCACCGGTGCTGCTGTCCGGCAACCACGGCGAAATCGCCCGCTGGCGGAAAGAACAGTCCGAGGCGCTGACACAGGAACGCCGCCCGGATCTCTGGGAAAAGCGGGAAACGCGCGAAAAGCCCTGACGCAACGCCGCTGCCCGGCGCGCTGCGCGCTTGATTCCGGGCAGGCCCCCCATCAGACTGGGCTGTCTGTCACCTCAGAACCTGACATACCCCACTCCCCTCTCAAACACCTTGATCTTGCACCCCGCACGTGCTTTACCCCGCCCATTCCGGCCCGTACCCGACTCAGTGCAGCCTCGTCTTCTTCGGACGGATCTCCTGCAGGTGTCACACAGGGACAAAGGACCGGAACCGAAACAACGACGACCTGAACTCTGGCGGGCGCATCTGCGGACCCGGACGAAGACCAAGAGCTCTGAGGACGCGCACACCTTTGCGGACATAACCGCAAGCATCATAGGAGAAGATCAGATGAACCTGATCGAACAACTGGAGGCGGAACAGATCGCCTCCCTCGGGAAGACCATTCCCGACTTCAAGGCCGGCGATACCATTCGCGTCGGCTACAAGGTGACCGAAGGCACCCGTACCCGTGTCCAGAATTACGAAGGCGTCTGCATCGCCCGTAACAACGGCCATGGCATTGCCGGTTCGTTCACCGTCCGCAAGATTTCGTTCGGCGAAGGCGTGGAACGTGTGTTCCCGCTGTTCTCGACAGCCATCGACACGATCGAAGTGGTCCGTCGCGGCAAGGTCCGTCGTGCCAAGCTCTACTATCTGCGCGACCGTCGTGGCAAATCCGCCCGTATCGCCGAAGTGGCAAACTACAAGGCGCCCAAGGGCGCCAAGGCATAAGGATCGGACCGATGAGAAAAGACATTCACCCCGATTATCACGTGATCGACGTCAAGATGACCGACGGCACGCTTCTTCAGATGCGCAGCACCTGGGGCAAGGAAGGCGACACCATGACGCTGGACATCGACCCCACCGTGCACCCGGCCTGGACCGGTGGCTCCTCGCGTCTCATGGATGCCGGCGGCCGCGTCACGAAGTTCAAGAAAAAGTACGAAGGCCTGGGTTTCTGATCAGACCCGCCTCTGCGATCCAAAGAACGCCGCTCCTTCGGGGGCGGCGTTTTGCGTTCAGGCGCATCGCGACCGACCGTACACAACCGGCACCCCAATGCTCCTGCGACCCACTGCATAAACGGCAAACGCTGCATCGCGCCTGAAGCGAAAAACGTATAGTGTCCCGCCTTCAACCCGAAACAGACCCCTCGCTTTTCGCGCTGGAGGTGCCGCCAACATGCGGCGGACAAGCGATACGAGTTCAATGTGGACCGCTTTAAAGCGGTCCGGGTTCAACCTCAGACAACGGGCATCGGATTTCGCGTTCGACCAGAGGGAGAGACCGCGACCATCCGATCCACGTTTAGCCCTGAACGCTGTAGCCCCGTCACTCCAGAGCCGCGAACCGCGCCTTCAGCAGCGCCTCGCCGTATTCCTCTTCGGCGGTGCTGTCGTAAACCACGCCGCCGCCCACATGCAGCCGCGCCGTCCCGTCCGCAAAACACACCACCGTGCGGATCGCCACGTTGAACGCCATCTCGCCCCCCGGCGCGATCCAGCCGATCGCCCCGCAATAGGCCCCCCGCGCCCCCGCCTCCAGCCCGCGCAGGATCTGCATCGCCCGGATCTTCGGCGCGCCGGTGATCGACCCACAGGGGAACAGCGCTTCGAACACCTCCGCGATCCCGACACCGGCGCGCATCTGCGCCTCGACCACCGAAACCATCTGGTGCAGGGTCGCGTAACTCTCAACCGCATAGAGCTGCGGCACCTTCACCGACCCGAGCTCGGAAATCCGGCTCATGTCGTTGCGCAGCAGATCAACGATCATCAGGTTCTCGGCCCGGTTCTTCGCGCTGCCCTGCATCCAGGCCACCCGCGCCTGATCCTCCTCGCGCGTCGCCCCCCGCGCCACGGTCCCCTTCATCGGCCGCGCCACCATCCGCCCGGCGGCATCCAAAGAAAAGAACAACTCGGGTGAGCGCGACAGCAACACCGGCCCCCCCAGATCGACAAACGCGCCCTGCGGCGCCGTTTGCCGCGCCTTCAGCCGCGCATACAACCCTTCCGGCGATCCCGACCACTCCGCCGACATCCCGAACGTCAGGTTCCCCTGATAGATCTCGCCCCGCGCAATCTCGCTGTGCAACACCCCAAAGGCGCGCGCATACTCCGCAAACGACCAGTCGGGCACAAACGCCCCCAACTCTGCCGCCCCGCGGTCCAGCGTCACATCCCCCTCGGGCGTCTCAAACACCCCGAACTGCAGCAACGGCACCGCCCGCTCGACCGGCAGCACCCCGCGCAACGGCGCGCACAACACATATCCCAGCTCATAGCTCGCGCAGCCGGCCAGCCAGAAGCCCGCCGCCTGCGCCGCCGCCATCTCGGCCAGCGCGCCGGGCACGGCCTCGGG
>NZ_AWWI01000065.1 GCF_002760615.1 Puniceibacterium antarcticum
TCACCGGCAGCAACACCGGGGATGCTCCGATGTTGTCTGATCTTCCCGACCAGATCCCGCGTGATCAACAGGTAGCGTGACTGTGGATGGCGCATTTGACACGCGATGCCATAATGCCATCGCGGACCGCGGTGCGTCCGCAGTCATTCCGCCACGCAGAAATGACAGGTCATGGAACCCGGGCACAGCTGGCGCAGTCGCCAGAAACGACGCGCGTCGCGCATCGAAGCATCTGGGCCGCGCACTCTGGCGGGACGGGAGCGGAGACCACCGACGGAGCCGGGTCGAGACAAGGATGCATTCCATGAAACTGCTGGGCCAGCGCCTCATGGCACTGGACTTCGAGCGACAGGTCGCGCAGGTTCAGGTGCGCAACGCGATCCTGAACGGCGACACCGCGCGTGGCATTGCTGTCACAAAAGCCGTGGTAGGAATCCCTCTGGCAAAAGGGTGGCCCAGTCCATCAGCTGATTTGTGCAACAGACTCGTCGGGAGGGATCGGCACAATCGCATGGTCGAGTTGCACCAGTTCACGCGACAAATAATAATCATTGCCAAAAGCCTTCATCGCAACCCCAGCATCTAGATGCTGGGACATAAATCTCTAGGATATACAAAGGGAAATCATGTCTTTCATCCGATTGACGTAATAAATCCTGACAGATTAATAGATTTTATTTAAAAGTGAGAGCGATTCTGATCAACAAGAAAGTGCTATCAAAATGTTTGATTTTAATACGATGGGTGCTGATGATTTCGACCTGATGAAGGGGGCACAATTTACGATCATTTCCTGTGAACCTACAGTTCGGTTAGAGTTGGTGGAGGTCAAGAAACTTGGCTTTGCAGAACGCACGGGAGGTGCATTTTCCGTGATTTGGCAAGGACCTCTGACTCCTGTTCTGCCACAGGCAACCTATCGACTTGCGCAGGAGCAGATCGGAAAACAAGATATTTTCTTGGTCCCCATTGCGAAGAAGGATGAAAGTATACAATACGAGGCGATTTTTACCTAGGTATTCAGTCAATGTATTTCGGGGTTCGAAACTGGTCCTGATTTGCAACGTGTGATCTCTTGGACAAGTCACTCTATATTTAGCGTTCTTACTGAGATCAGACTGAACAACCTGATCCGTCGACGAGATAGCAGTTTTCTGGAGTGATCCTGTCAGTAACGGCAACGCGGAATGCGGCCAGGACGAGGGTCAACAAAGCCCTAAGGTGGGCGAGGATCTTGCGGATGTTGTGGCCGCAGCCACAAAGCACGGCGAATATCGCGTCCACTGCCCGGCAGGGCATGTTTACATGCCCGAGAGGGGCCGAACATCCCTTTGAGCGGGCAGCGTGACAGGCGTTCATCGGTTTTCATGTGTCCGATCTCTGGTTCTATGGCGCTGCGCCGTCGTAGCAGCGTCCTCAGCTTCGGCGTCAGGCCGCGGCGCGTGCCGCTGATCAGGACTTTCGTGCCCGAGACTCCGAGGCCCCGATAACCGCGATCCACCACGGCCAGATCCGGGGTCTGACCCGTCAGGATCGTGACCTGCTCGAGGGCTTCGGCCAAGGTATGGCCATCGTAGGGATTGCCCGGCAGGGACCCCATGCCGACGACAAAGCCCGCGTCGATGGTGGTGGCCAGGCTGACCTTGGTGCCGAACTCATAGCGCTTGCGGGCCTTGCCTTTGGTCCCTCTCGGTGATGCAGAGCATCACCTGCCGGTCGCCGGATGCAGTCGACCTCAGGTTCCTGCAGGGCGTAAATCTTGCCACGGCTTCTGGGTCCTTGATGCAGCAGGCGACCGACGAGCACGAGGGTGTCCAGAACATGCTCGCGGAAGGGACTTTGGGGGATCGCATCCAATTGGCGACGTATATCTCGCAGGATGCGGCCGGTGTAGCCCTTCAGCATTTTCAGCGCTTTACGCATGCGCTTAAAGTGCCGGGCATGGGCATAGCGCCCGATCTGCATCGCCAAGTGCGGAGCCAGTCGATTGTCGTTCTGTCGCAGCGTGATCCCGCCTTCGCCAGCCAGGGTGACAAGCTGGCGGCTGGCCTTTTCATACAGGCGTGCATCCATTTCCCGGCAGGTGATTGCGAGCAATCACCGAGAGGCGGCGGATGGGCGATGTTCTTCTCCATAACCGTCGTGTCCACAGCAATGCGTGACAGGCTGCGGTCATACCTCGCGGAACTGTTTTGATCCGTTGACTCCTGAGATGGTAGGTTCCTTTGTTGTTCTCACCCAGCAAGGAGAGGAAGCGATGGAACTTCAGGCATTCTTGATCTTCGCGACGACACAGGCCGTCGTGATCGCGTCGCCCGGTACGTCTGCGCTCCTCGTAGCGTCGCAAGGCGCGACGAACGGATGGCGCAGGACGGTTTTCCAGATGTTCGGGATGATGGTAGCAACGGCTATCTACTTCGTTATGTCAGCGACTGGGCTGGCTGCTCTCATCCTCGCGTCCAAACTTATCTTCCAAATCATCAAATGGGTTGGTGTCGGCTACCTTGTCTATCTCGGCTTAACCGCCTTGCTCAGTCGGTCAGGTGGGCTCTCGGTCGCGCAGACGGGCAAGGTGAGGTCTCGGAAGGCACTCTTTTCGCAAGGCTTTGTCGTGGAGTTTGCCAATCCCAAGGTACTTCTCTTCTTCGCGGCCATCCTGCCGCAGTTTCTCGACACCGCCGCGCCGATTGCGCCGCAGATTATCGTGATGGGGCTGACGGGGGCTGCGATGCAGTTTGTGATCTACTCGGCCTATGCGAGGCTGGGGGACACGCTTGCCAACGGCGGCCTGCGCGCCTGGATCGTCGGTCTGATCAACAGAACGGCCGGGGCGGCCCTTATTTTCGCGGGCATCAAAATGGCGAGCGTCACCGCCGAACGATAGGGTGCGCCTATTCAGGAAGTCTGAATGAAACGGTTCGGCCGTTGCAGCAGCGTCCTTTCCTCCTTTAGGAACACCATGCTGCGACCGCAGCGCAATCCGCCAAAGCCGCCGTCCATGCTACCCGCAGCATCGGTCGAAATGGGCTCACTGCCGACCCTCGCTGCACTTGCAAACGAAATCAGCGTCAAACCGGAGGGCGAGCGGTAACAGTGCGGACAAAGCACCATTTCGCTGCGGTTTCGCGAATGTCGGCTTCCGGTCAGGTAATCTTACGTCACAAATGAGTTCATGTATTCACTTACATGGTCTCCAAACCTGCGCTGAAAGGCGCGGCGCATGCGTTGAAGGTCGCCAAAACCGCTGAGCTGTGCAACTTGCTTCAACGGTAGTTTGTCAGCCATCAGCCCCCTTGCATGATCAATACGTATTCGCTCCACGAACTGCGCAGGATTTTCTTGCAGATCGCGTTTGAAGTGACGTGACAGTGTCCGTGGGTTCATACCTGCGGCTTGAGCTAATGCATCCAGTGACCAGTCTAAATGTGGTTCGGCGACGACCTGTTCGATCAGTTGGGTTAGCGCATCGTCTTTGGTGAATTGCCCTGCCAAATGAATGGCGTATTGGCTTTGTCCGCCTGTGCGCCGCAACTGTATAACCAGCTCGCGTGCGACTGCCAACGCAACCGTCGCGCCGCAGTCTGCGCGAATGATGGAAAGGGCGAGGTCGATACCCGTCGTCACACCTGCTGACGTGAAAACGCGGTCCTGCGCGGTAGAAATCTGATCAAGGTCCCACAACACGCGGTCATATTTTTTGGTATCTGCCAAACGTGACCAATGTGTTGTTGCTGCCCGTCCATCCAACACGCCTGCCGCAGCAAGCAGTAATGCGCCAGAACAGATCGAGATGACACGCCCGTTGAGCTTGCGGTTGAGATGGTTAGCAACGACTTCGCAGACCATACTATTGGAGATCAGCGCATTTACACCTGCCCCACCCGGGATCAAAAGATCATCGCGCGTGGTTTCTGACGATAGCGCTGCATCAGGAATCATACGTAATCCGCAACCCGCCCTGACATGACCTCCATCAATGGAAACATACCGAACATCGTACCGCTTTTCACCATTCACCATGGCTGTATCGAAAGCCTGAACTGGACCAGAGACATCCAGTAGATTGACATCATCAAAGAGCAAGACGTCGATGGAGCGGGTTTTTTGTGTAGTGTCTATATTTGATGCCATACTGACATATTAGACAGTGACGTTGCCCCCAACTTTTATCCAGCGTGAGCGAGACTCCGGGTTTGAGTTTTGCCG
>NZ_AWWI01000066.1 GCF_002760615.1 Puniceibacterium antarcticum
ATGATCGGGCTGCGCTCCGAGGAGGAAATCGCGGCGCGGATTGCCGCGTTGCGCGAGGATGCCGCTGAGCCGCCGCTGAGCGCCGGGCAGGTCGAGCTGATCGATTCGGTGCTCGCGGTGCGGGAAACCTGTGTCTTTGCGCTGGAGCATCTGCGCGACATCGCGGTGGATCTGCCCGCCATCGGTGATGCGGTCGAGCGATTCGCGCAGCGCTGTGAGGCACTGTCCGCGCGTGGGGTCGATGTGGCGACGCTGGATTTCGAGGCGTCTTACGGGCGCACCTCGATGGAATATTACGACGGCTTCGTCTTTGGCTTTTACCCCGAGGCGCGGCCCGATCTGCCGCCCGTGGCCACCGGCGGGCGCTATGATGCGCTGACCCAGCGGCTGGGGCAGGGCGCGTCGATCCCGGCGGTGGGCGGGGTGATCCGGCCCGATATCCTCTGCGCGATGGAGACAAAGCTATGAGCGTGAAGCTGGGGGTGCCGTCCAAGGGGCGGCTGATGGAAAAGACCTTCGAGTGGTTCGCCCAGCATGGCATCACGCTGAGCCGGACCGGGTCGGAGCGCGAATATGCCGGGGCGGTGGCGGGGGTGGAGGGCATCGACCTTGTGCTGTTGTCCGCCGGGGAAATCCCGCGCGAGCTGGCCGCCGGGCGCATTCATCTGGGGGTGACGGGCACTGATCTGATCCGCGAAAAGCTGGTGCAGTGGGATCAGAAGGTCGAAGAGGTGCGCGCGCTGGGGTTTGGCTTTGCTGACCTGATCGTTGCGGTGCCGCAGGCCTGGGTCGATGTGGACACGCTGGATGATCTGGATGCGGCGGCGGCGGCGTTCCGGGCCGAGCATGGATTCCGCCTGCGGATCGCGACCAAGTATCACCGGCTGACGCGGGAGTATCTGCGTTATGGCGGGGTGTCGGATTACCAGCTGGTCGATAGTCAGGGCGCGACCGAAGGCACGGTCAAGAACCTGACCGCCGAGGCCGTGGCCGACATCACGTCGAGCGGGGAGACGCTGCGGGCCAACCACCTCAAGATCCTGAGCGAGGAGCCGGTGTTGCGCTCGCAGGCGACGCTGTTCCGCAGCCGCACGGCGCCGCGCGATCCCGAGCACAATCGCGCGCTGATGGCGTTGTATGATGCGCTGGGGCTGGATGTGCGCAACCGTCAGAGTGCGGGCTGAGGTGATCGTGCGGGCCGCATTTGCGGCGTTGCGCTGGTGCGCTGGCACCGTTGCGCGCGGCCAGGTGATTTGGCCGGATGTGACAACCGGTGCGGGGTGTGTCGTGTCGGGCCTGAGACGTTTTTGAAAGAGAGAACAGATGATTGCGCCCATTACCTTTCGACCCGCCCGAAGCGGAGACTGCTCTGACCTTGCCGTGCTGAGCGATATGGCGTCGCGGCGTCTGGCCTCTGCCATGTGGGACCGGGCCGCCGGAGCGGGACAGTCCGGTCTGGAAATCGGGCGCGAGAAGATCCGGACCGATGTCGGACAGACGTTTCATTACACGCATTGGGTGGTGGCAGAGCGGGACGGTCAGCTGCTGGGCGGCATGAACAGCTGTCGTATTGCCAGGGTGTCCGGGACGAGCGCGCAGGCGGAGCTGCCTGAATTTTTGGTGCCGCTGAACGCGCTCAAGGCGGTTGCCGTGGGGACGTGGTACATTGCGACCGCCGCTGTGCTGCCCGAAGCGCGGGGACAGGGCGTTGGATCTGCGCTGCTGGCCAAGGCGGAAGAACTTGCGCGTGACGCGGGGTGCAGACAGCTGACCCTTATGGTGGGCAGTTTCAACGCGGGCGCGCATCGTCTGTATCTGCGCTGCGGGTTTCGCGAATGGGACCGGCGTGGCTTTGTGCCATTTGACCGGTCGGACCAGAGCGGCGAGTGGATTCTGATGGTTCGGGACCTGCCGTAGCGCGTTCTGAAGGCGCGCGGTTGGCCAGAGGGACGGGGGCGCGCAGATCCGGTTGACGCCCAAGCTGAAACGCCCGGGAATCCGGGGTGCGCGCATTGTATGCGCCGCCGCGATATCCTGCGGCTTTTGCGGGCTGTGACGGGGCGGTCAGGGCCCCGGCGGTTGCACTGGGCGCCAAATCAGCGCTAGTTCGCGGCAGAAATACAAAAACCAACCGGGAGAAGACCATGATCAAGACCGCCACAGGCGCCATCGCGCTGTCACTTGCTGCAAGTGCTGCTTTTGCCAATTGCGAAGAGGTGCGGTTTTCCGATGTCGGCTGGACCGATATCACCGCGACCACGGCGGCGGCGTCGGTTGTGCTCGAGGCGCTGGGGTATGAGACCGATACCAAGCTGTTGTCGGTGCCGGTGACCTATACCTCTATGGCGGCGGGGGATATCGACGTCTTCCTGGGCAACTGGATGCCGACGATGGAGGCTGATATCGCGCCCTATCGTGAGGCTGGCAGCGTGGACACCGTGCGCGCCAACCTTGAGGGCGCAAAGTACACGCTGGCGACCAATGCTGCCGGTGCGGCGCTGGGCATCGAGTCCTTTGCGAGCATTGCCGCACATGCGGATGCGCTGGACGGCAACATCTATGGCATCGAGCCGGGCAATGACGGCAACCGGCTGATCCTGGACATGATCGAGGCGGATGCCTTTGGGTTAAAGGATTTCGACGTCAAGGAAAGTTCGGAACAGGGGATGCTGGCGCAGGTGGAGCGCCTGTCCAACCGGGACGAGCCGATCGTGTTCCTTGGCTGGGAGCCGCATCCGATGAATGCGAACTATGATCTGACCTATCTGACCGGGGGGGATGATTATTTTGGTCCCGATCTGGGGGGTGCTACGGTCTATACCAACACCCGCGCGGGATATGTTGCGGAATGCCCGAACGTGGGCAAGTTGCTGAACAACATGGTCTTTTCTCTGGAGATGGAGAACGAGATCATGGGTGCGATCCTGGACGGGGGGCAGGACCCGAAAGAGGCGGCGGCGACCTGGATTGCGGCCAATTATGACGCGGTGATCCCGGTCTGGCTGGACGGCGTGACCATGCTGGACGGCACCGACGCGATGGCGGCGGCGCAGGAAAGCCTTGCCAACTGATTGATCGTTCAAGGCCTGCCCTTGAGCAGAGGGCAGGCCTGCCTTGCGGTCGTCGGTGTCTTTCAGAGGGGGATATGGTGACTGTCCGTCCTGGCGGAGCAGTGCCGCAGGTCGCTGGCCAGAGTTGCGAAAAAGGCGATTCTGCGAGCCAGTGACGTCTGAAGCCGGTGCATCAAGCCGCTTTATCTGGCCGAGAGACTGGCAGCGCTATTTGCAGAAGGCCGGAAATATTGCCCTTGTCCGGTAATCCGATTTGATCGGGCATCATAAAACACTTCATTTGAAACGACCAAGGGGACAGGCATGAACTGGCTGAGCGACAACAAGATCCCCATCGGGGACTGGGCCGAGGCGATCTTTGGCTGGCTGCAGAAAAACGGCGGCTGGTTCTTTGACGGCATGGCTGTCGCGATGGAGGGGCTGATTGCCGCGATCCTGTGGGTGTTGCAAACGCCGCCCGAATTGCTGGTGATTGCGGCCTTTGTGGCGCTGACATGGGTGATCCAGCGCGGCTGGAAGCTACCCCTGCTGATCGCCGTCGGGTTCTTGTTCATCGTCAATCAGGGTTATTGGGAGGAAACGACCGAAAGCCTGACGCTGGTGCTGTCGGCCTGTGTGGTCTGCATGGGCGTCGGCGTGCCCATCGGCATTGCGGTGGCGCACCGGCCCAAGCTTTATGCCTGGATGCGTCCGGTTCTGGACCTGATGCAGACGCTGCCGACCTTTGTCTATCTGATCCCGGCGATTGTGTTCTTTGGCATCGGCATGGTGCCGGGGCTGATCGCCACGGTGATCTTTGTGGTGCCCGCGCCGATCCGGCTGACGCATCTGGGCATTTCCAGCACGCCGACGGCGCTGCTGGAGGCGGCAGAGGCGTTTGGGGCAAAGCCAAGCCAGACCCTGTGGAAGATCGAGCTGCCCTATGCGCTGCCGCAGATCATGGCGGGGCTGAATCAGACGATCATGCTGTCGCTGTCGATGGTGGTGATTGCGGCGCTGGTGGGGGCAGATGGTCTGGGTGTGCCGGTGGTGCGCGCGCTGAACCGGGTCGATACGGGGCTGGGGTTTGAAAGTGGTTTCGTGATCGTGGTGGTCGCCATCATGCTGGACCGGATGCTGCGGGTGGGCGACAAATGAGCAAGGCCGTCATATTCGACAAGGTGTGCATCCTGTTCGGGTCATCCCCGGACAAGGCGCTGCCACTGGCCGATCAGGGCATGACCCGCAGCGAAATTCAGGCCCAGACCGATCAGGTGCTGGGCGTGCATGACTGCAGCCTTGAGGTGGAAGAGGGTGAGATCCTTGTCCTGATGGGGCTGTCGGGGTCGGGCAAGTCGACGTTGCTGCGCGCGGTCAACGGGCTGAACCCGGTGGTGCGCGGGTCGGTGTCGGTGAATGACGGTGGAGCGATGGTGAATGTCACCACCTGCACTGCCAAGGCGCTTCGGCGCATCCGCCAGAGCCGCGTTGCCATGGTGTTTCAGCAGTTCGGCCTGCTGCCCTGGCGCACGGTGGCGGAAAACGTCGGCTTTGGTCTGGAACTGGCCGGTGTGCCGGATCGCGAGCGCGCCGATAGGGTGGCGGCGCAGCTGGAACTGGTCGGCCTGTCGGAACGGGCCGGGGCGCGGGTGGCGGAACTGTCGGGGGGCATGCAACAGCGCGTTGGCCTGGCGCGCGCTTTTGCGACCGAGGCGCCGATCCTGCTGATGGACGAACCGTTTTCGGCGCTGGACCCGCTGATCCGCACGCGGCTGCAGGATGAGCTGCTGGAGCTGCAGGCCCGGCTGAAACGCACGATCATCTTTGTCAGCCACGATCTCGACGAGGCGTTCAAGCTGGGCGGGCGGATCGCGATCATGGAGGGCGGGCGCATCGTGCAATGCGGCACCCCGCGCGAGATCTTTTCCAACCCGACGTCGGAGTATGTGGCGGAATTTGTCGCCAACATGAACCCGCTGGGCGTGCTGACGGCGCGGGATGTGATGGTTGCCGGGTCTGGGGACGGCGCGGGGGATGGCGCTGAGGTCGATGCAGAGCTTGCCGTGCGGGATGTGATGCTGCGGCTGCGGGATCAGCCGGGCCTGACGGTCACCGCGCGAGGAGAGGCGATCGGGCGTGTGACAGCACAGAGCATTGTGGCGCGGCTGAGCCTTTAGCGCGACACGCTCTGGCAGGTGCCGACCGGTGCCCCGGGCGGCTGTGATGCCTCAGGTGAGGTGGTTGAGGTAGATGCCTGCGCCGACGCGGTTGCGGATCAGGCGCACGGCGCCCTGCCTCCCGGGCGTCGCTGACCAGCGTTTGGTGTCGCCCTGTTCGGCCTCCCAGACCGGCAAGACACGGCCCTGAGCGTCGCGGTCGCGGCCGAGCAGGTCCGAGATGGTGAGGGCGACATCGACCAGAGCGGTGGGGGCGTGTTTGATGCCGCCCCGGCCACCGGGGAATCCCAGATCATCACTGTCGACATCTCCTAGCCGTTTGGGGTGTCGTTCAGATCGGCCCAGAGCGCCTTGCCCAGCATCGCGCCGTCGATGACGAGGGCCAGCGCCTGATGAGCGCGCTTATCTTCCAGCGGACCGTCGGGGTGGAAGACCAGCATGTGGCTGTTGTCCAGCACGATGCGTTCGACCTTGAGATCGTCATAGCGTTCGACGGTGGCGATCTGGTCCGGCGGGATTTTGACGGAGGTGTCGTAAGCGCCCGAAACAAGGCCCGCGATACATGCCAAAACATCGGGTACCTTACGGAAGGTCTGGGCCATCCCACGTGGGACGGCCCAGAAAAGCGGTTCAGAGCAGGGCGAGCAGCTTGTGCGCTGCCTCTTCGGAGGAGGCGGGGTTCTGGCCGGTGACCAGCTTTCCATCCGTCACGACGAAGGATGCCCAATCGGCGCCTTTCTGGTAGGTGCCGCCATTGGATTTCAGCATATCCTCGACCAGGAAGGGGACGACCTTGGTCAGGCCGACGGCCTCTTCTTCGGTATTGGTGAAGCCGGTCACGGTCTTGCCCGAGACAAGCGGTTTGCCGTCCGTGCCCATCGTGTGGCGGAATACGCCCGGGGCGTGGCAGACCGCGCCGACGGGGCGGTCGGAAGCGGCAAAGGCTTCGATCAGGGCCTTGCTGTCGCCATCCTCGGCCAGATCCCAGAGCGGGCCGTGACCACCTGGGTAGAAGATCGCATCAAAGCCATCCGCCGAAACCGTGGACAGGACCGTTGTGTGGGCCAGATCCTTTTGCGCGGCATCATCGCCCTTGAAGCGTCTGGTTGCTTCGGTCTGGGCGTCGTCTGCGTCGCTTGAGGGATCCAGCGGCGGCTGACCGCCCTTGGGCGAGGCCAGAGTGACCTCGGCGCCTGCGTCCTTGAAGACGTAGTAAGGGGCGGCGAATTCTTCGAGCCAGAAGCCGGTCTTTTTGCCGGTATCGCCGAGCGTGTCATGCGATGTGAGAACCATGAGAATTTTCATCGGGGGTTTCCCTCTTTTATAGGTGTTTCAGATTTTTGATGCTTCAGGCGGTCAGCTTGACCACACGTTTGCCAAAGGCTTTGCCGTTCAGCAGGCCGACAAAGGCGGCGGGGGCCTGTTCCAGGCCTTCGATCACCTCTTCGCGGTACTTGATCTTGCCGTCGCGCACCCAATCGCCCATCTGCTTGGAAAACTCGGGGTAGAGATGGCCGAAATCTTCAAAGACGATAAAGCCACGGAGCGTCATGCGCTTGCGCAGCACCATACCCATCAGCAGGCTCAGCCGGTCAGGACCATCGGGCAGGGAGGTGGCGTTGTATTGCGAGATCACGCCACAGACCGGGATGCGGGCCGAGGTGTTGAGCAGCGGCATGACCGCATCGAACACCGCGCCGCCGACGTTTTCGAAATAGATGTCGATGCCGTCGGGCGCGGCGGCCTTCAGCGCGGCGGGAAAGCCGTCTGCCTTGTAATCCACGCAGGCGTCAAACCCGAGGGTGTCGACCACATGGGCGCATTTTTCCGCGCCGCCGGCGACGCCGACAACCCGCAGGCCAAGGATCTTGCCGATCTGGCCGACCGTGGCGCCGACCGGGCCGCTGGCGCCGGCAACCACAAGGGTTTCACCGGCTTTAGGTTGGCCGATCTGGGTCAGGCCGGTCCAGGCGGTCAGGCCCGGCATGCCCAGCACACCAAGCGCCCAGGATTTGTTTTCGGGATCCTTGCCCAAGTTGATCACGCCGGTGCCGTCTGACAGAGCGTAATCCTGCCAGCCGCCAAAGGCGACAACCCAGTCGTCCTTTTCAAAGCCCTTCACATCCGAGGACATGACTTGCGCCACCGTGCCGCCGACCATCGTCTGCCCGATTTCGACCGGGGCGGCGTAGGAGGGGGCGTCGCTCATCCGGCCGCGCATGTAGGGGTCGAGCGAGAGGTATTCGTTGCGCAGCAGCATCTGGCCCTTTCCGGGCGTTGGCAGGGCTTCGGTTTCGAGGCGCAGGGTGTTGTCGTCGGGTTCGCCCTTGGGGCGTTCGGCGAGGATGAACTTGCGGTTCTGGGTCTGGGACTGGGACATGGATCGGGTCCTTTCTTTCTGGTCGGACGGTGCGTCCGACAGTCTGTTGCGCGAAACCGGTTCGGGGTTCCGGATGCCACCGGGGCCGGTGATCGGCGGCGGCAGCGGGTCTGTCTGTTAGCTGTGGGCGCGCGGCGCGATTACAAGGCCTGCGTCCGGGGCCAAACGGTTGATCTGGCGGGGGCTTTTGGCTTGCGGTGTCTTTTCGTGATCCTGGGGCAGGGTGGGCGAGCGCCCGCATGCGCAGGGTGTCGGGTATTGGGTGCGCGGGTGTTTTTTCTGGTTCAAGATATTGTTATTAAAGGGATAAGTTTCACTTTTTGGGACGAGGTTATGGGGCGGAATGGAGATCGTGGCAGCGCGGGTCCGGCGAAACGATGCCGGGGCCGGGTCATGTTTCGACCAGGCTTTGCCGGTCCGGCGCGACCCTGCCGCGCCGGGGCTAACCACGGGTCAGGTCCTGCGTGGCGCGGGCGATGACCCCCTCTTCATCCGTCGGGATGACCAGCACATCGACCGCTGACGCCGCTGTGCTGATGAACCTCGCGTTGCGGATGTTGCCGTTTGGATCCAGCGTGATGCCCATCCAGTTGAGGCGGTCGCAGATCAGGCGGCGCACCAGTGCGGAGTTTTCGCCGATTCCTGCGGTGAAAATCAGCGCATCCAGCCCGCCGATGGCGGCGGCAAGGCCGGCGAGTTCGGCGGCGGCGCGAAAGCAGAACAGTTCTATCGCCTCGCGCGCTTCGGGGGCGATGCTGGCCTCTAGCGTGGCCATGTCATTGCTGAGGCCGGAGACCCCGAGCAGCCCGGAGTCGCTGTAGAGGAGGTGGGTGACTTCGGCTGTGCTGAGGTGCTTTTCCTCCATCAGATAGAGCACCACGCCGGGATCTAGCGCACCGCAGCGCTGGCCCATCATCAGCCCATCCAGAGCGGTGAAGCCCATGCTGGTGGCGACACTCTGGCGGTTCTTCATGGCGCACATGCTGGCGCCATTGCCCAGATGGGCGGCGATGACGCGCCCCCCCGCCCGGGTGCCCAGATGGGCGGGCAGGGTGCTGGCGATATAGTCATAGGACAGCCCGTGAAAGCCGTAGCGCAGGATGCCCGCATCGGACAGGGCGCGGGGCAGGGCAAACAGCTGGGCCAGCCGGTCCTGGGTGCGGTGAAAGCTCGTGTCGAAACAGGCGATCTGCGGCAGATCCGGGGCCGAGGCCGCAACGCAGCGGATCGCGGCAAGGTTGTGGGGCTGGTGCAGCGGGGCGAGCGGGACAAGTTTGTCCAGCTCTTCCAGCAGGGCATCACTGACACGCGCCGGGCCGGTTTGCCTGCGCCCGCCGTGCACCACGCGATGCCCGGCTGCGGTCAGGGTGACGCCGCCCCGGTGGGACTGGATCCAGTCCAGCAGGGCGGGGATCAGGTCAGCATGTGTGGCATCGGGCGGCAGTGGCATGCGTGCATCCTGCGGCAGCGGCTGTCCCGTTGCATCGCTGGCGGAAAACACCGGGCAGGTGGCGATGCCTGCAATCTTGCCCCGCAGGATCGCGGTGGGCTCGCCCTCGGCATGGGGATAGACCGCGAACTTGAGGCTGGACGATCCGGCGTTCAAAACCAGTACGGCATCGGTCATGGCAGCGGCTTTCGCTGATGGCTGATGAACAGCTGCGCCAGCGCGCAGGAGGCAAGCCGTGACATGGCGGTGTCGGCGCGGCTGGTCAGGATGATCGGCACCCGTGCGCCCAGCACGATGCCCGCCGCATCGGCGCCTGCCAGATAGATCAGCTGTTTCGCCATCATGTTCGCCGCCTCAAGGTCCGGTGCGACAAGGATATCGGCGATGCCCGCCACGTCCGACACGATCCCCTTGGCCTGCGCCGCGGCCGGAGAGATGGCGTTGTCAAAGGCCAGCGGCCCGTCGAGCAGGGCGCCGCTGATCTGGCCGCGATCCGCCATCTTGCACAGCGCCGCCGCGTCCAGCGTCGAAGGCATGCGCGGGTTCACCATTTCGACCGCCGAAAGGATCGCGACCTTTGGCAGTGTGATCCCCAAAGCGAGCGCAAGGTCGATGGCGTTCTGTACGATGTCGCGTTTGATGGCGAGGTCGGGGGCGATGTTGATTGCCGCATCGGTCATCAGCAGCGGTTTGGGATAGGTCGGCACGTCGAGCACGTAGACATGGCTCATCCGGCGTTCGGTGCGCAGGCCAAGGGTTGCGTGGACCACGGCCTCCATCAGCTCATCCGTATGAAGCGAGCCTTTCATCAGCGCGGCGACCTTGCCTGCGCGCACGAGGGCCACGGCAGCAGCAGCAGCGGCGTGGCTGTGCGGGGCATCGATCAGTTCGATTCCGTCAAGGGAAAGCCCGGCCTCGGTCGCGGCGGCGGTGATCCTGGCCCTTGGGCCGACGAGGACCGGGATGATCATGCCCTGCTGTCCGGCGTCCAGCGCGCCGGTCAGGGACAGCGCGTCGCAGGGATGCACGACCGCGGTACGGATGGGGTCGAGCCCACCGGTCTGTGCGATCAGCTTGGTGTATTGCGCGGCCCTGACATGCAGATGCACCTCTGGCAGGATCACGCGGGGGCGGCGGACCTTGTCGCGGGGGGCAATGACGTGCGCCTCGCCCTCGATCACCAGGGTGCCGTCCTGATTGATACAGGTGCAGGCAAGCGTCAGCCGGCCCTTGGGTTGTTTTTCGCGTACCTCGACCCGCACGGTGACCGTATCGCCCAGCCCCACGGGGGCCGAGAATTTCAGGCTCTGGTTCAGAAAGATCGTGCCGGGGCCGGGCAGTTCGGTGCCCAGTACCGCCGAGATCAGCGCGCCGCCCCACATGCCATGGGCGATGATGCCGTGGAACATGTCGGTCTTGGCATAATCTGCATCCACATGTGCGGGGTTCACATCGCCGGACATCACCGCGAAAAGTTCGATGTCCTGCGGTTTCAGGGTGCGGATCAGTTCGGCATGATCGCCGACCGAGATTTCGCCGTAGGTCTTGTTTTCGATGAACTGCATCGGGGCTGCGGGATCAGGCGCGGACATGCAGGCCTCCGTCAACATAGGTGATATCACCGGAGATGCTGCGCGCGCCGTCGCTGACCAGCATGGCGGCGACGTTTCCGACATCCTGAATCGTCACAAGGGACTGTTGCGGGGCGCGCAGGCGGGCGGCGTCGATCAGGTCGTCAAAATGCGCGATTCCGGATCCGGCGCGGGTCGCCAGAGGCCCCGGAGAGAGGGCGTTGACGCGGATCTGTTTCGGCCCGAGTTCGACGGCGAGGGCGCGCATCGTGCCCTCGAGTGCGGCCTTGACCGGGCCCATGATGTTGTAGTGATCGACAACCTTTTCACCTCCATAATAGGTCATGGTCAGGATCGTGCCGCCGTCTGTCATCAGCGGTTCGGCAAGCCGGGCCATGCGGATCAGCGAATGGACGGAGATATCCATGGCGCGGGCAAAGCCGTCGCGCGACACATCCGTTACCCGCCCGTGCAGATCATCTGCGGGGCAATAAGCGATGGAATGCACGAGGATATCCAACCGCCCCCAGCGGTCCCTGATCGCGTCGAACACCGCTTCCATCTCGCCCTCTGCCTCGACATCGAGCGGCAAGAGTAGTTTGGCGCCGATGGCATCGGCAACGGGCTGGGCATAGGCTTTGGCCTTGTTATTCACATAGGTCAGCGCGACCTCGGCCCCGGCATCGGCAAAGGCCTGCGCGCAGCCGGTGGCGATGGAATGGCTGTTTGCGACACCCACGACCAGCGCAACCTTGTTTTGAAGAGTGTTCATGTCATCCTCACGTAGGTTCCGGGGGCATCGCAGAGGGCTTTGTAGCTGCCGGAGCGCGCGCCCATATGCGGTGGCGGCACAGCCGTGCCCGAATGTTTGCCAAGCCAAGCGGCAAAGTCGCTCCACCAGGAGCCGTCCTTTGGGGCGGTTGCCGCCAGCCATTCGTCCGGATCGCGGTAGGCGGCGTTGGCGGCGGTGTGGGCAATGCGGAAATGGCGGTGCGCATGGCCGGGTTCGGACACGATGCCGGCATTGTGCCCGCCGCTGGTCAGCACAAAGGTCACGTCGGTGTCGGAAAACAGGTGCATCTTGTAGACCGAATGCCAGGGCGCGACATGGTCTTGTTCGGTTCCGACGGCAAAGACCGGCGCGCGGATGTCCGTTACGGCAATGGCCTTGCCGCCGACGTGGTAGCGCCCCTCGGCCAGATCGTTGTTCAGGAAGAGCTGGCGCAGGTATTGCGAATGCATCCGTGCGGGCATGCGTGTGGCATCGGCGTTCCAGGCCATGAGGTCAAAAGAATCGCTGCGTTCGCCCAGCAGGTAGTCGCGAATGATCGGTGCCCAGATCAGATCACGGGCGCGCAGCAGGGCAAAGGCCCCGGCCATCTGATCGGAGGAGAGATAGCCCTGTGCCTGCATCATATCCTCGATCAGCGTGACCTCTGAGTCGTTGATGAACAGGCGCAATGGGCCGGCTTCGGTGAAATCGACCTGCGCGGCCAGCAGGGTGACGGTGGCCAGCCGGTCATCGCCGTCACGCCCCATGGTGGCGGCTGCAATCGACAGCAGCGTGCCGCCAAGGCAATAGCCGACGGCATGGATCCGGGGTGCGCCGGTGATCGCCTGCACGGCATCGACGGCGGCCATGACGCCAAGCTGGCGGTAATCCTCCATGCTGAGGTCGCGGTCGCTGGCATCGGGGTTTTTCCAGGACACCATGAAGACGGTATACCCTTGTGCCACAAGGAAGCGGACCAGAGAGTTTTGCGCTGAGAGGTCGAGGATGTAGTATTTCATGATCCAGGCGGGCACGATCAGGATCGGTTCGGGATGCACCTCGCCGGTTGTCGGGGCGTATTGGATCAGCTCGATCAGATCGTTTCGCAACACGACCTTACCGGGGGTGGTGGCGAGGTTGCGCCCGACCTCAAAAGGTTGCGGGCCGTCTGCCGGTGCGTTTGCGTTCTTGCGGGCGATATCCTGCGCCAGATGCTGCGCGCCGCGCACGAGGTTCTGGCCGTTTTCAGCGCGGGTGGCGGCGATCACATCGGGATTGGTCAGGGGCGAATTCGACGGTGCGGATATGTCGGTGATCAGCCCGGCAGTGAAGGCCATGAGATCCTCATGTGCGGGGGCGACGCCATGCACGCCGGTCGTGGCATCCTGCCACCACTGCCAGCCGCGCAGATGCGCCTGCGACAGCACGTTGAACGGGTAGGCCTGCCAGGCCTCACTTTTAAAGCGCCGGTCATTTGGTGCCTCTGGCTGGGTGATGCCGAGGCTTTGCGACCAGAGCGCCTGTGCGTTCTGCAGCGCCTGTTCCATCAGATGCGCCTGCTTGCCCGGAGAGACGGCCAGATGTACGGCCCAGTCCATCCATGCCTCGCCCAGAACCGAAGGCGAGAGGCCCGAGGTCGCCTTTGCCAGGCTGGCATGCACCATGCGGTCCAGTGTCTCATAGGCGCTTTGCGGCGTGGGTTCGGCCGGGAGCGATGCAGATTCGGCCGCAGGCGGCTTGGGCACGGTTGCGATTGCGGTGCCGGTCGTCATGGCGGTGCGACCGGTAGCGCGTGGGGTCCGCTTGGGGTGGTCCGACATGGAATCTCCTTCGGTGGATGGCATGGGATACCCATCCGTTGCGAGAATGCTAGCGCCCGCGCCGCAGCGCGGCATTGATCTGGGTCAGTGCGCCAAGAGCAATGCGGATTTTGCGATCCCGACTCGGGTGTGGGTCTTCAGCGGGTGCCGTTGGCCGATGCGGCCCCGGTGCCCAGTTCGATGATTTCGGCTGTGATCGCCTCTTGTCGCACGCGGCGCAGGGTGGCCTGAAAGGTTTCAAGCTCGCGCGCGATCTGACTGCCGGCGGCGGTCATCGCTTCCATCCGCGCCTCATTTTCGGCGGCAAAGGCGTGGAGCGCGGCCTTGCAGACCTGCGCATGGAAATAATCCTGCCCCAGCGCGTCGATCAGGGTGGCTTCGGGCAGCTGCATCAGCGGGCGGTCACCGGCGGCGGCGGGCAGATCGCCCAGATTGATCGGAAAGAGGTTTTGACGCACAAGGCCGGGCCGCCCGGATGTCCAGCTGGTAAAGACCACATCCAGCCGGGTGATGCGCCCGCGGGCGACGGCGCTGTAGATCGCGGTGGTGATCGCATCCGCCAGTTTCGGAATGCCCGGCGTGTGCGAAGGCAGGGAAGCGTGCCACCCCGGGGTGAGGCCGCGCGCGACGGCGACGGACAGCCCCCGTGTGCCGATCAGGAACAGGGTATCGGGGGTGGGATCCGCGCCGAGGCTGTCAAGCACCCGTTCGCTGAAAGCCCCGGCAAAGCCCTGTTCGGCGCAGAACATCAGCAGGCCGGTTGTGCCCTTTGCATCGTGCGGTGCGGTTGCCCCATCGGGTCTGAGCACACGCGCCATGGCGGCGGCGATGGTTGCGGCATAGGTGTCCACCGCGCCCACCTGCGTGCGGGCCACATGGGCGCGGGCGGCGGCGATGCCTTTCATCGCGTTGACCACGGCGCCCAGCTGGCGGATGCCGTCGATGCGCGCGCTGATATCGGCCAGCCGTTCGGTCATGGTCTGGCTTCTTGCGTGTCTGCAGCCCTTTCTGTGGCGCTTTCTGTGGCCGTGTCGCGCGGGCTGTCCTTGCCAAGAGAGGCGGCGAGGGCCGCGAGTGCGTCCATCAGGCCCTTGCGCGTTTCTTCATCAAGCTCCCCCGTCTTTGCCAGCGTGGTGAGGGCTGTGGCGGCATCCCGGTCCAGCGCGGCGGGCAGCGCGGCGCGAAAGGCCGTAACGGCGGTCAGCGGCAGCGGGTCGAGCAGGCCGGATTGCACGGCGAGCATCAGCGCCACCTCGTCCACCAGACGCATGGGGACATGCTGGTTCTGGCGCAGCGCCTCTCTGATCCGCGCGCCGCGTGTCAGTTGCTGGCGCACGCGGCCATCGGGCATGCCGCCGAACCGGGTGAAAACCTCAAGCTCCAAGAACTGCGCATAGTCGAGCCGGAGCGTGCCTGCCGCCTTGCGCAACACGGGCGCCTGAGTCTTGCCCCCCACGCGGCTGACGGACAGGCCGACATCGACGCTGGGTTTCTGGCCCTGATGGAACAGGGCGGCGTCGAGCACGATCTGCCCGTCGGTGATCGAGATCAGGTTGGTCGGGATATAGGCCGAGAGGTTCCCGGCCACGGTTTCGGCAATCGGCAGGGCGGTCAGGGATCCCCCGCCGCGCGCCGGGGACAGTTTTGCGGCGCGTTCCAGAAGGCGGGCGTGGATATAGAAGACATCGCCGGGATAGGCCTCGCGGCCCGGGGACTGACGAGTCAGCAGGGCGATTTCGCGGTGGGTGGCGGCGTGTTTGGACAGATCGTCGATCACGATCAGCGCATGCTGGCCCTTGTCGCGGAAATATTCGGCCATGGTCATGCCGGCATAGGGCGCGATCCATTGCAGACCGGGCGCGCTGGCCGCCCCTGCGACCAGCACGATGCAGCGCGCGAACTTGCCCTGCGCCTGCAGCGCATCCACGGCGCTGCGCACACTGGAGGTTTTCTGCCCGACAGCGACGTAGATGCAGATCATGTCGCTGTCGCGCTGGGCAATCAGGCTGTCGATGGCCAGCGTCGTCTTGCCGGTGGAATGATCCCCCACGATCAGTTCGCGCTGGCCCCGGCCCAGGGCGAACAACGTGTCGACAACGACAACGCCGGTCTGCACCGGTTCGGTCACCAGATCACGTTCGATGATCGACGGGGCGGGGCGTTCGATGGGCAGGTGGTTTTGCGCCTTGATCACCCCCTTGCCATCGAGCGGGCGGCCCAGCGGATCGACGATGCGGCCCAGCAGTGCTTCGCCCACCGGGACATTGACGACCTCGCCGGTGCCAAAGACCGCATCGCCCGCTTCGACCTTTGTGGCGGCGTCCAGCAGCACGCAGCCGATCAGATCGGGGTCGAGCACGCGGGCAAAGCCGACCTGACCGCCCTGAAAGCGCAGCACCTCGTCCAGACGGACGTCGCGCAGGCCAGAGATCATCGCGACGCCGTCGCCGATTTCCTCGACCCGGCCGCGCTGTTCGGCGCGGGGACCAAGGGTGGCGTCGCGCAGGGCGGCGCGGGCGGTTGCGGCCCAGTCAGCGGTGTCATGCGGCATGTTTCACCGCCTTTCGGACCTGCGATAGATCCGCCTGCCAGCTGTTGTGCAGCACAAAATGCGCGCTGCGCAGTTCCACACCGGCGATCAGGTCGGGGTCGGTCACGAAGTGCAGGGCAACGTCGCCAAGAGAGTCGCGGATGGTCTTTTCCATCACCGCCTTTTCGGCGCCGGGATCGGTGGGGGTGGCAATCCGGACCCCGTTGGGATCGGTTTTCAGCGCGGCGCGGTCGGCGGCGGGCATCTCTGCGATGCTCAGCAGCAACTGAGACAGAAAGGCGGCCTGCACGGTGGGGCTGTTGAGCTGGCCCAGAAGCCGCGTTGCGATGTCGAGCGACAGATCGGTGGCTTGCGCCGCATTGGCCTTGCGCGCGGTCTCTGTCTCAGTCGCGATTTCGGTTTTGGCGGCGGCGAGCAGCGCGTCGGCCTTTGCCTGCGCGTCGGCCAGCGTCGCGCTGGTTGCGGCTTCTGCCTCTTTGCGCGCGGCAACTAGCACGGCAGTGCGTTCGGAGGAGATGTCGGCGCGGGTCTGTGTCACTTCGGCCAAGGCGGCATCTGCCTTGGCCTGCGTGGCTTTGGCCGTATTTATCAGGGTGAGGGCGGTGTCCTGACGTGTGGCGATGGCCGCGGCGACCGGGCGCCAGAACAGGCGCGACAGCAGCCAGACCAGGATCAGCACGTTGACGGCCTGCAGCCCCAGCCCCCAGAAGTCGATTGTCATGTGATCAGCCCAGCAACGGATTGGCGAAGAGCAGCAGCAGCGCGATCACGAGGCAGTAGATCGCCGTCGTTTCTATCATCGCAAGGCCGACGAACAGCGTGCGCGAGATGGTGTTTGCCGCCTCTGGCTGGCGGGCGATGGCATCCATGGCGGCAGCGACGGCGCGGCCTTCGGCCAGGGCGGGACCGATGGCGCCGAAGGCGACAGCAAAGGCGGCACAGACGATGCTGGCAAGAGAGAGATAATCCATCAGGGAACCTTTTTCTGGAGGGAGGGGGCGGGGTCTGGCTGGCCGTCCTCGACCGTGGCCGAGATGAAGACCATCGCCAGAACCGCAAAGATATAGGCCTGCACCAGCCCGGTCAGCAGATCGAGCGCCATGAGCGGGATCGGTACCAGCAGCCCGGCAAGCGAGGCGACGATGCCGATGACGAAGACGCCGCTCATCACATTGCCGAAGAGGCGGACGAACATGGAAAACACCCGGGTGATGCTTTCGAGCATGTTGAGCGGGATCATCGCCACATTGGGTGCGGCAAAGGATCTGAGGTAGCCGCCCACGCCCGCGCCACGCACGCCGAACCAGACCACCGAGACGAACACCAGAACGGCCAGCGCCGCATCGGTTTCGAGCTTTGAGGTGGGCGGTTCAAGTCCGGGGATAAGCGAGGACCAGTTCGCGACGAGAATAAACAGGAACAGCGTGCCGATGAAGCTGCGGTAGGGCGCGGGTTCGGTCCCGGTGGTCTCGCGGATCTGCGTGTCCATTGTGGTGACAATCAGTTCGATCATCGCCTGACGTTTGTCCGGCACCAGCGCCAGATGCCGGGTCAGCAGGGCGGAGCCGATGACCAGCACCGCCATGATGCCCCAGGTGATCAGCACCGCCTGCGTGATCGGGACGGGTCCGATCTGGAACAGGATTATGGAGCTGAGGGGAGAGTTCATGCCGCATCCCCCCGGTATTGGCGCAGCATCAGCGCCTTGGCGCAGATCACGCCACCAAGGGCTGTGAGCAGCGCAAAGCCGCCCGCCTGCACGGCGACGTAGAACCCGGCGCAGAGAAACGCCAGCCGCCCGATTGTCAGAGCCAGACCCAGCAACGGGTGTCCCTGGCTTACGATCAGGTTGGCCGTCAGGCGCAGGGCGCGGAAATAGCCATAGCCAAGCAGAATGCCGCCAATGAAACAGGCCGGAAGGGTGAGCTGCGGCGGCAGGGTGGAGAGGTCCATCATCTTGCGTTCATCCAGTTCCAGGCGGTCCAGCCCCCGAGGCACAGGCCCAGCAGCATGCAGGGCGCTGTCCAGAACAGGCCGGTTGCGAAATGAGCGTCGAGCCAGCGGCCACTGAACAGGCCGATAAGGGTGGGCGCGACGAAGATCCAGCCAAGCACGCCGATCTGCGCCAGACGGCGGCCGATGGACATGTCGCCCTCGCGCAGCCAGCGGTCGCGCCGGTCGCGGCGCAGGCGGGTTTCAACGATCAGCGGGTCGTCTTCGGGCGCATCGCTCATCGGAAGGCCCCCGCATCGGCACCGGAATGCAGGCGGCTGACCATGTGCCGGATGGCGTTCAGCTGCAGCTGAACGGTTTCGGTGTGATCGACCCGTTCGGCATCGGCGTCCGACTGGAACCGGGCGAGAACCTCGCGGTCCAGCGTGGCAAGATCATCGCCGGTCACCGCCTCGCGCGTGGCGATGGCGACGGTGCCGTCCGATACGCTCAGCACGCCGCCGCGCAGGGCGCAGAAGCGGTCCTGATCCCCCTGCCGCCAGCTGACGATCGAGATGACAAGCGCCGTCAGAAACGGGGCGTGGCCGGGCAGGATGCCGAAACTGCCGCTGGCATCTTCGGCGCGCAGGCTGGTGATGTCCGTGTCGATCACGACGGAGAGGGGGGTGGCGATGCGCAGTCTCATGCGGCGGCCTCGGATGGTTTTTGCGTCTCGGCAGCTTTGGCGGCGGTCTCTTTCTGGCGGGCATCGTCCAGCGTGCCGACCATGTAGAGCGAGCTTTCCGACCAGTCGTCGGCTGCGCCGTCCAGTATCGCGCGGCATCCGGCCAGCGTGTCGGCCAGCGCGACGCTGGCGCCGGGCATGCCGGTGAACGCCTCTGTCACCATAAAGGGCTGGGTCAGGAACCGCTGCAACCGGCGCGCGCGTTTCACCGTCAGGCGGTCATCGGCGCCCAGCTCCTCGACCCCCAGAAGCGAGATGATGTCGGTGAGTTCGCGGAACCGGGCGAGGGCCTGGCGCACCGCCTCGGCCGTCTTGTAATGCTCTTGCCCCACGACCAGCGGATCAAGCAGCATGGAGGACGAGCCGAGCGGGTCAATGGCGGGATAGAACCCTTCGGCGGCCTGCGCGCGGGAGAGGACAATGACGCAGTCCATGTGGCTGGAGATTGTTGTGACGGCAGGGTCGGTGAAATCGTCCGCCGGAACATAGACTGCCTGAATGGCCGTGACGGCGGAGCCTGCGACCGAGGCGATGCGTTCCTGCAGGCCTGCGACCTCGGTCGCCAATGTCGGCTGATAACCCACGTGCGACGGCAGGCGGCCCAAGAGGCTCGACACCTCGGCGCCTGCCTGAACAAAGCGAAAGACGTTGTCCATCAGCAGCAGCACGTTCTTGTGTTTCTGATCGCGGAAATATTCCGAGATGGTGAGCGCGGTCAGCGGGGCGCGCCAGCGGGCACCGGGCGGTTCGTTCATCTGGCCATAGACCAGCACGGTGCGTTCCAGCACGCCGGAGTCCTGCATTTCGCTCAGCAACTCGTGCCCTTCGCGCGAACGTTCGCCGACACCGGCAAAGACCGAGATGCCTTCGTATTTTTCGACCATGGCGCGGATCAGTTCCATCACCAGCACCGTCTTGCCCACACCGGCGCCGCCGAACATCGCGGCCTTGCCGCCCTGGGCCAGCGGAGTGAGCAGGTCGATCACCTTGATCCCGGTTTCAAACACGTCCGTGGTGCGGGTCTGGTTGGCAAGGGTCGGAGGTGTGGCATGGATCGAGCGGCGGGGTGTGTCGGCGGGCAAGGCGGGGCCGTTGTCCTGTGTATCCCCGACCACGTCGAGCAACCGACCCAGCACGGCGTCACCCACGGGCACCTTTACTGGCGCGCCGGTCGCCTGCACCGTGACACCGCGCGAGAGGCCCGCGGTCGACTGAAACGCCACGGCGCGCACAGTGGTCAGGTCGAGATGGCTGTGCACCTCGAGAATCAGGGAAGTCGGCTGGTCCCAGTTCACCACAAGCGCCGAATTGATCTGCGGCAGGTCGGGACCGTCAAAGAGGACGTCCACAACGGCGCCTCTGACAGCGTGCACAGTGCCCTGTGTTTGGGCCTGTGTGCGGATGTCTGGTGTGTGATCGGCGCTATCCTGCATGCGGTCTGGCCCTTTGAGCGCAAGAGTTCTGGATGTGGTGTCATCTGACGCATAGGGCCGCGCGGCGCACAGGGCATTGATCTGGATCAGCCCGACAGTTTCTGGCGGGGCGTCGGTTCAAAGAGGGAGGGCAGGCAACCTGCGGGTCAGTTGTTAACTATCGCGGCAGGTTGCGCTTTTATTATCGAGAGTAATTAATTAAATACTAATGAAGGGCAAAAAGACGGAAGTGTGTATTTCGTGTGAAGCGTCAAGATTGGACGTAGTTTAATTGATAAATCCGGAAAATTAATTGAGCGGGAGACAGAATGTTTTTCCGCAAAATGTATAGTTATGTGATTGCGTTTTTATCGGCGTCTCTTTGGTTGGTTGTGATTTAGGTAAAGGTAATGAGATGAAGTCTGTTTTTTATGCTGTCGTGATTGGCAGTATTTCCACTGCCGCTGCGGCGACCCCTGTGGCATTTGATGACAACCTGCCGTCCATGCTAGATCTGATGGGCGGTTACATCAGCCCCGCTGAAGAAGGGAAGACGTTGCATTCCCTTCCGTCATTTGATGGCAAGGATGGCCCACTTTATACCACTTCCAATAAGGGTGACGTTGCCAACGGGGACAGTGCGCATTTGGGCAAGGCACTTGCGGGCAAGGCCACACTGAGCGGGCAAGTCAAA
Source organism: Puniceibacterium antarcticum (assembly GCF_002760615.1). Taxonomy (GTDB): domain Bacteria; phylum Pseudomonadota; class Alphaproteobacteria; order Rhodobacterales; family Rhodobacteraceae; genus Puniceibacterium; species Puniceibacterium antarcticum. The sequence goes on from NZ_AWWI01000066.1 coordinate 20,555, forward strand.
TCCCGTGAGATGCGCCAGATCAAGGCCGCTGGTGAGGATCTGCGCGCCGGAGGGCGTATCGAATTTAACGGCAATTTTGAAAAAGGTGGCAGCGGAAAATCCGGTTCTACCGAATTCATGGACCATTTCAGAATGCACTATTCATTTGATGGTGACGCCAGATTTTTGGAATACAGTTCGATCAATTCGCACCATATTAGCGATATGACGGAATTCAAAAAGACCTTATTCACCATTCCCGCGCACGCATGGACCGGTTCGGGCAAGTTCGACATTTTCCAGCTGAAGAAAACCGGTTCGGCATATTTTCAGTGGGCGATCGACAACCTGAAGCGGTCCTGCGTTTCCGATTATCTGCCAAAACCGCCTGCCGATACGCTGCCTGCGCCGGTTCCTTTGCCTGCAGGGCTTGGGTTGCTGATGGCTGCCTTTGGGGTGCTGGGGTTTCTGCGTCGCAACAGATCGCGCGCCGTCTGACGCGGCAAAAGAGCGTCCGTGGGCTTTGTGCGCCCGTTGACAAAGCCATCGGCGCTCGCGTCCAATCCATCGGCCCTTGATATGGATCAGGGCGCGCTGCGCTGCGATGTGGTATGAGGGGAGTGGGGTGTTCCGCCGGACGGCGGGCTCCCAAGGCGCACAGCGGGCGATGCCCGAAAGGACCACGATGCCAGACGATCCCTACAAGGCCCTTGGCCTGACCAAGACGGCCACGGCGGACGAGATCAAGAAGGCCTATCGCAAGCTTGTCCGTACCAGCCATCCCGACCTGCATCCCGACGATCCCGGTGCCGAAGCACGGTTCAAGGCGATTGCCGCCGCCCATGACGTTCTGAAAGATCCAGAGACCCGCGCGCGCTTTGACGCTGGAGAGATCGATGCCACTGGCGCGGAACGCCCGAAACGCGAATATTATCGCGACTTTGCGGATTCATCGGACAATGTCTATCAGCAGCGGCGCGCCGCGGGGGCGCAGGGCAATCCGAAGGATTTCTTTGAGGAAATCCTGCGTCAGCGGGCGCGCGGCGCAGGGGGCAGCGGCGGCTTCGGCGGCGGCTTTTCCGCGCCCGGGCAGGATGCGCGCTACAATCTTGAGGTGCCGTTTCTGGATGCGGTGCGTGGTGCTGAGCAGCGAATCACTTTGCCGGATGGTCAGAGCCTTGCCGTGAAGATCCCGCAGGGCACCGAGGATGGTCAGACCCTGCGCCTGCGCGGCAAGGGAGAGGCGGGCTATGGTGGCGGGGCTGCGGGCGATGCGTTGATCACCGTCAAGGTGGGGGAACATTCGGTCTTCCGGCGCGAGGGGGATGATATCCTGCTGACGCTGCCGATCACCATCGACGAGGCGGTTCTGGGCGGCAAGGTCAGCGCGCCGACCATCGATGGGCCTGTCGGGCTGACCATTCCCAAGGGTGCCAGTTCCGGGCGGACCCTGCGCCTGCGGGGGCGCGGCGTGACGCGGGCGGGCAGCAAGACCAAGGGCGATCAGATGGTCGAGCTGAAGATCGTATCGCCGCCGGAGGTGGACGCGGCCCTGAGCGATTTCCTGATGGAATGGCGCAAGACGCATGAATTTGATCCACGTGCCGATCTGATGAAGGGGGCGGGGACATGAAGGACCGTTTTAGCGAAGAAGAGGTTGTCACCACGATCACCCGGCTGACGCGCCGCCAGCTTGTGCGGTTTGTCGAGGTGGAATTTGTGCGCCCTGAGCGTGCCGAGGATGGGGTGTTTTACCGGCGTGTGGACATCGCACGGCTGGAGCTGCTGTGTGATCTGTCGCAGGATCTGGATATGGATGAAGCGGCGCTGGGCGTCGTGATTTCCCTGATCGACCAGCTGCATGCCGTGCGGCAGGATCTGGCGACCATATCCGATGCGCTGGAATCCCTGCCGCCCGAGCTGCGCCTGCGGGTGGCAGAGGCGCTGAGCCACGCCTGAGTGGGTTCAGGACGTCAGACCGGCCTCGATCGCGTAGCGGATCAGGTCGGTCGTGCCGGTGACGCCCAGTTTCTTGCGGATGCTGGACGAGGTGTTGGCGGCTGTCTTGTAGCTGATCCGCAGGGCGTCGGCGGTGGATTGCAGATCCTTGCCCTGGCCGATCAGCCGCAGCACTTGATGTTCGCGGCTGGTGAGCGAAGACAGCGGATCAGCCCGCCCGCCGATGCGTGAGCCTGCCACCGACAGGGCCATGTCGTGCGACAAGTACAGGCGCCCGGCCTCTAGTGCTGCGACAGCATCAAAGAACTCTTCGGGGCCGGAATTCTTTGACAGATAGCCGGAGGCCCCGGCCTCCAGCGCTTTTGAGACAAAGACTGTCTGTTCGTTCATCGAGAAGATGAGGATGCGCGCGCCGGGCACACGGCGCAGCAGGGGCGCGATCAGGTTCAGACCACCCAAGCCCGGCATGCCAAGGTCCAGCAGGATCAGATCGGGCGTCTGGGTGTCGGCAAGGCGCAGCGCGTCCGTGTCGTTCAGCGCCGCGTGAATCGGATCATACCCCAGCTCGCCCAGCAGCTGACGGCAGCCCAGATGTGCGATGGGGTGGTCGTCAATGACCAGTGCGGTTTTCATGAGGCAAGCTCCAGCGTCAGGGGCGTCACATCTGTCTGGGACAGCGGCAGGCGGGCAGAGAGGCGCGTGCCGCCGTCACGGGTGCCGGTGATGGCAAGCTGCCCACCCACCGCACCGATGCGGTCGCGCATGGAGGTCAGCCCGCGCCCTTCGATCCGGCAGTTGGGCATACCGACGCCGTCATCCTCAAGTTCAAGGCGCAGCATCGGTTCGAGGTCACGGTTGTCCAGCTCCAGCCGGATCGCAATGCGCTGCGCATTGCCGTGGCGCAGGGCGTTGGTCGTGCCTTCCTGAAAGAAGCGATAGACGGTCAGATCCAGCACTTCGGGCGTGGGGGGCAGGCCGCCGGGCATGTCGATGCACCAGTCCAGCGCCGGATGTGTCTTGCGGAATGCCTGAAACAGATCGTGCAGGGCGTCCAGCAGTGGCAGCTGGCCGATGGCCATGGGGCGCAGGGTGGTCAGCAGACGGGTGTTGGACGCTTGAATCTGCGCAACGATCGAGAGGATGATGTCTGCCTCTTCGGCCAATGGAGTGTCGCCCCCGGCGCGGGCCTTTCTGCCGATGGCAGAGGCCTTGACCCGCAGTCCGAACAGGCAGGGGCCGAATTCGTCGTGCAGTTCCATCGCGATGGCGCGGCGTTCCGCATCGCCCAGTTCAACAATGCGGCGGTTGAGTTGGGCGCGCTCGACCTCGGCCCGTTGCAGGCTTTCGGAGAGGGCGTCAAAGCCTGCGAGGATCGGGACAAGGTCGGCGCTGCCCCGGTGGCCCAGACGGGGTGTCAGGTCACCATCGCGCAACTGCCGCAGCGCGCGGCGCAGATCGTCCAGCGGGCGCAGAGCGATCTGCACCAGAATCCCCAGCATCAGGGCGGACAGCATCCCGGTCAGGGCAACAAGCCAGAACAGGCTGGACACATCCTGCCAGACCTCGGCAATCTCGTCTTCGGGCGAGGTGTTCATCAGCACATAGCCGTAGAGCGTGCCGTTGACCTGCACGGGGATGCGGATTTCGCGCAAGGTGGGGGTGACCAGCTGGCGGAACCAGTCGGGGGGCGGATCGGGCAGTTCGGCCCCGGAGGGTCTGGTCAGTGGCAGCACGCCCAGGCGCGCATCAATCAGCGTCAGCTCTACATGCCGTGGGGCGACAAGCATGTCGGCAAGATGTGTGAGTACCTTGTCCGGCGCGGTGTCCTGCAGGGCAGAGCCCAGCGTTGCGATCACCAGGGCGCGCGCGCTTTGCGCCCCCGAGGCGATTTCAAGCCGCACGGCGCCGCGGGCATTGTAGACCAGCACCGCCGCGCCGATGGCCAGCGTGACCAGCTGCACCGCGATGATGCCCAGCACCACCTGCCGTCTGAGATACATGGCTGAAAACACGGAGCCTCTCTGTTTTGCCGATTATATAAACTAGCGGCCCTGTTGCGATGCGTCGATTGCAAACCGCGGGTCGGGACATAATCCCTGATCTCTTGCCGAAAGTTCCCGGGTTCTTTTGGGACGCGCCCTGTTGCGAGCCATGCTAGCGATAAGGCAGGAGGAGTTGAGGAAGTCATGTCAGGAAATTCGAAAACCGGTCTGCGTCCCCCTTGTTTGCGCACGGGCCTTGTGCTGGCACTTGCAGCACTTTGCACGATTGTGGCGTCCCCTCCCGCCACAGCGCAGGATATCAAAGCAGCCGTGCTTCGGGTTGATTATCCCTCGCTCCTCCCTCTGTCCCGTCTGGATCTTCCGGGGGAGAACCGTGGCTTTGCCGGTGCGCGTCTTGCCACCGATGACAACCGAACCACCGGCCAGTTCATGGGCCAGACCTATGACACCAAAGAGGTGACGGCGACCGCGGACAAGGCGCTGGAGGCGTTTCGCACGCTGATGGACGAGGGAGAGCGGCTGGTTGTGGTGATCGCGGAGTCTGCGGACCTGCTGGCCATGGCCGATGCGGCGCCAGCGGATGCGCTGCTGTTCAATGCTGCGAGCGGGGATACCACGCTGCGGTCCGCGCGCTGCCGTGCCAATGTGCTGCATGTGGCGCCAAGCGATGCGATGCGCACCGATGCCGTGGCACAGTTTCTGGTCTGGAAGCGCTGGAACAACTGGTTCCTGATCGAAGGATCGAACCCTGCGGATCAGGCGCTTGCCGCGTCCTATCAGGCATCTGCCCGCAAGTTTGGCGCGCGCATCACGGAAGAGCGGATTTTCATGGATACCGGCGGCAGCCGTGTGTCGGATTCCGGGCATGTTCTGGTACAGCGGCAGATCCCGGTGTTCACGCAGGATGCGGCCCCGCATGATGTGGTGGTGGCGGCCGATGCGTCGGATGTGTTCGCCGAATATCTGCCCTATCAGCTGTGGGATGCCGCGCCGGTGGCCGGTTCAGCGGGCTTGCGTCCGCTGACATGGTCGCCGACGCACGAAAGCTGGGGTGCGACGCAGATCCAGCGCCGTTTCGAGGATCTGGCCGGGCGCAGCATGACGGACATTGATTATCAGACATGGCTGGCCCTGCGGGTGATCGGCGAGGCGGTGACACGTACCAGCAGCGCCGATCCGGCCGCCCTGCGCGCCTATATCCTGTCGCCGGATTTCAACCTTGCGGCTTTCAAGGGTGTGCCAGTGACCTTTCGGCCCTGGAACGGCCAGCTGCGCCAGCCGATCCTGCTGTCCAACGGGCGCATGACGATCAGCGTCAGCCCGCAGGAGGGGTTTTTGCACGAGGTCTCGCCGCTCGACACGCTGGGGCTGGACCGCCCCGAAACCGAGTGCACCGCTTTTGAAGGAGAAAATTGATGCTGCGTGCCCTGCTTCTTTCGACTGTGGCGCTGAGTGCGCCCGCCTATGCCAACAATGTCTTTGTCACGAATGAAAAGGGCAACACCGTCAGCGTGCTGGACAGCGAAACCTGGGAGGTGATCGCCGAATTCGATGCAGGTAACCGTCCGCGCGGCATCACCATCGCCCCGGATGGCAGTGAGTTGTATGTCTGCGCTTCCGATGACGATCTGGTGCGGGTGTTCGACCCCGTGACCTTCAAGGAGCTGCATGTGCTGCCATCGGGACCTGATCCGGAGCTGTTCGTGATCCATCCCTCTGGCAATCCGCTCTATGTGGCGAACGAGGATGACAACCTTGTCACCGTGGTCGACACCAAGACCCATCAGGTGCTGGCCGAGATTCCCGTGGGGGTCGAACCCGAAGGCATGGCGATCAGCCCGGATGCCAGTGTGGTGATCAATACTTCTGAAACCACCAACATGGCGCATTTCATCGACACCGAGACATTCGAGATCGTGCACAATGTGCTGGTCGATCAGCGCCCCCGTTATGCCGAATTCACGGCCGACGGTCAGAAGCTCTATGTCAGCGCCGAGATCGGCGGTACGGTCAGCGTCATTGATCACGCCGCCGAAACGCCTGCGATTTCCAAGAAGATCACCTTTGATGTGCCGGGGGTTCTGAACGAATGGCTGCAACCTGTGGGGATCAAGATCACCAAGGATGGCAGCCGCGTGTTTGTGGCGCTGGGGCCGGCCAACCGCGTGGCGGTGATTGATGGCGAGACGGATGAGGTCATCGAGTATCTGCTGGTCGGTCAGCGGGTCTGGCAGCTGGCCTTTACCCCGGACGAGAAATTCCTCATCACCACCAATGGCAATTCCAACGACGTTTCGATCATTGACGTCGAAAGCCTGAAGGTCATCAAATCGGTGCAGGTCGGACAACAGCCCTGGGGTGTCGTCGTGGCCCCGGATTCGTAATTCTTTGGAAGGACTATCACCATGAACAAACTGGCTTTTGCTCTTGCGGCCCTGATCGCTGCCCCTGCTACCGCCGCGCCGCTGTGTGACAACATGGGGTTCGCGGGATTGCTTGCCAAATGCAACCGGGGGGAGCCGGTTGAGCTGACCCTGTCGTCGGGCAAGCCGCTTTATGCCGGAGAGGGCCCCATCGCGCTGCAGTCTGGTGCCTATTACGAGGTCAATATCACGGCTGACGGCACGGCCGAGCTGGCCGTGTCCGGGGCAGAGTTCTTTCGCGCCATCTGGATGAACGAGATCGTCATCAGCGATATCGAGATTCGCCCGATGGCCATCGACAGCATCGAATTTGATGCTGGTGGCAGCGCAAAGCTGTCCTTTATCGCCATCAAACCCGGCAGCTACACACTGCGCATTCCCGGATCGACCGGTGACGCGCAGGCCGTTACGTTTTCCATCCAGTAATCCAAGAGGATAGCCCTATGATCCGCACCACCCTGACCGCCCTTTTGCTGGCAGCCCCTGCCGCCGTCATTGCCGACACTGACGTGTCCCCCGAGGTACACGACAAGATCACAGCCATGCTCGCCGAGATGCAGTGCGAAGTGGATGCCGAGAATATCGAGGTCGAGGATGCCGGCTATGAGCTGGATGATGTGTTCTGCGCCGATGGCCAGTATGACATCGACCTTGATGCTGATCTGCAGGTCACGAGCAAGCGCAAAGAATAACCCACCCAAGGTCCGGCACATCAGCCCCCGGGATATGTCGCCCGGGGGAATCAGTCCGGTCTGACCTCGCGCCGCAACCAGATCACGAAATCCCGCAGCGGCGGGCGCATGACGCCCGGCGCTGTGACGATATGATAGCCGTTTTCGTCCGCTTCTTCGAACAGCAGTCGCAGGCGTCCTGCGCGCAGATCCGCCTCGACAGAGAGGCGCGTGCTGATCGCGACGCCCTGACCGCTGCGCGCGCCGTCAAGGACAAGGTTGCCGGGGACATGGATCACGCCTTTGGTGCGCAGTCCCGACACCGCGCGCCCCGCCAGCCAGAGCGAACTTTCCGAGGTGCCAAGTTCCTGCAGCCAGGGGAAGTTCAGCAGATCCTCGGGGCCCTGCGGGTCAAGGTCGCCGATCAGTGATGGTGCAGCCACCACGACCACCGGAGAGCGGGTGAGCAGTTCTGCCACAAGCCCGGGCCAGTGGCCGAGACCAAAGCGCAGCGCCACATCGACCCCGCCGGGCGCGGGGTTTGTCATCTTCGGGCTGGGGTTGATCATGATGTCAATTTCGGGATGTGCGGCGCGAAACCCGGCCAGGCGCGGCATCAGCCAGTGGGCGGCAAAGCTGGGCGTGGTGGCCACCTGCAAGGGGCGATCCGCATCGGCACCGGTCAGTGCGTCAATCACCTGAGCGATCCGTCCGAACCCTTCGGCCAGGGCATCGGCCAGTTGCTGGCCCTCGGTCGTCAGGGCCATTGCGCGCGCCGACCGGTCAAGCAGGGCAATTCCGAGACGTGTTTCAAGGCTGCGCATCTGCTGACTGATCGCGGCATGGCTCACGTTCAGCAGCGCGCCGGCCTTTGTCACCGATCCGGTTTGCGCATAGGCCGAAAAGGCCCGCAAGGCAGACAGCGGCGGCAGGGATGTCCAATCCATCATGTAATCCAGACTTACATATAGCCAGATTTCCTGAGTCGCATTTTTTCGCCTGTAGCGCAATATCTCCTTACGGAACGCGCAAAAAAGGAGATGCGTCATGTTGGTAATACTTCCACAGACCTTTCTGCGGGCCACCTTTCAAAAGGGTTTGGGTCTGCCCGGTGTCCAGCGCGGTCAGCACCGCTGGAGCGTTGCAGACCTGCGGGAACGCAACGGGGAGATGCCCAATGATTGATCCGATCCTCTACCAATCCGAGCTGGCATGGCGGCTCGATCTGGCCCCAGAACGGCGGCTCCGCTGGCCCTGGGGGAGCGGCCGCTGGAGCAGGTCACCAAAGGCGATTGGGCGGCCAAGGTTCTGGGCGCGCGTCTTTCATTGCAGGTGATTTTTACAGCAGCCTGTGTAAGCTGTTCCTCGGGACCGGAGGAGGACACCATGAGTTACAAGACGATACTGACCGTTCTGACCGAGGAAAAGCTAGGCGATCTGACGCTGGAGCATGGGTATGCGCTGGCCGAGGCGCAGGGCGCGCATCTGGACGTGCTGTGCATCGGGGTGGACCGCACCCCCGGCGGCTATTTCCGCAACGGCAGCAACACGATGATGGTGCAGCAGGCACTGTCGCAGGCGGCTGAGACGGCAGAGGAACTGGCAACCCATGCGCGGGCCTGGCTGCATGATGCATCCATCGCCTGGGCGGTTGAGACAGGATCGGCACCCCTGCCGGATGTGGCCCGCAATGTCGCCGGGCGGGCGCGGTTTGCCGATCTGGTGGTGCTGCCGAAACCCTATGGCAAGGATCACGGCATCGAACTGGTGCCGGTGATCGAAGGCGCCCTGTTCGAGGGGCTGACGCCGGTTATGGTGGTGCCTGACGATACGACGCCGATGGTCGCGCCGGAACGGGTGGTTCTGGCTTGGAACGGCAGCGCGGAATGTCTGCGCGCGGTGCGGGCGTCCTTGCCAGTGCTGGCGGCGGCCAAGACTGTGCATGTGGTGCTGGTCGACCCGCCGGGTGGGCCCGCAGCGATGACCACGGACGGGCTGCTGGCGCGGTATCTGGCGCGGCACGCGATCAAGGTCGAGATCGATGTGCTGGCGAAGCGCGGTCGGCGGGTGTCGGACATCCTGCTCGAACACGGGCGCGAGGTCGGGGCCGAGATGATCGTGATGGGCGCCTATGGCCATTCGCGTTTCCGCGAGGCGATTCTGGGTGGCGCCACACGCAACATGCTGGAACAGGCCGAAGTGCCCGTTCTGATGGCGCATTAAAGCGTCCCGCCTTACACTTCAATCGCTTGTTCGCAGCCTGTCGGCTGCGCCTACAACGCCAAAAACGATGCCTGTGTTTCAGGTCACAGGTGGGACGCCATAAAGCGTTTGCGCTCAGCCCGCCGGGTTGAGCGCAGCGGCGATCAGCGCGCGGGTGTAGCCTGATTTGGGCGCCTCATAGATCTGTTGCGCGGATCCGTGTTCGACCACATCCCCCTGTTTCATGACGATGACCTGATGGGACATGGCGCGGATGACCTTGAGGTCATGGCTGATGAACAGATAGGCGAGGTTGTATTTCCGTTGCAGATCGCGCAGCAGATCCACGATCTGCACCTGCACCGTCATGTCGAGCGCCGAGGTCGGTTCGTCCAGCACCACCAGACGGGGGCGCAGCACCATGGCGCGGGCGATGGCGATGCGCTGGCGCTGACCGCCTGAAAATTCATGCGGGTAGCGGTGCATCGTGGCGGGATCGAGGCCGACCTCGCTCATCACATCGGCCACATGGTCGCGATGAGGGCGGCCATCGGGGGCGCCGTGCACACCCAGCCCTTCGGCGATGATCTGTTCGCAGGTCATGCGGGGCGAGAGGGATCCGAACGGGTCCTGAAACACGATCTGGATTTCCGAGCGCAGGCGGCGCAATTCCTTGGTGGACCATTTGCGCATATCTTCGCCGCGATAAGTGATGCCGCCTTCGGACTGGATCAGCCGCATGATGGCCAGCGCGAGCGTGGTCTTGCCTGAGCCGGATTCGCCAACAATGCCGATGGTTTCCCCGGCGCGCACCGAAAGGGTCGCGTCGTTCACGGCCTTCACATAGCCAACGGTCTTTTTCATCAGCCCCTGCTGGATCGGAAACCAGACCTTGAGGTGATCGGTGCGGGCAATCTCCTCGGCCCCCTGAGGCACTGGGTCGGGGGTGCCGGTGGATTCCGCGCTCAGCAGCATCTGGGTATAGGGGTGCTGCGGGTTGGCGAATATCTCGGATGTGGGGCCGGTTTCGACAATCTCGCCGTTCTTCATCACGCAGACGCGGTCAGCGATGCGGCGCACGATGCCAAGGTCGTGGGTGATGAACAGCAGGCTCATGTTCTGCGCCCGTTTCAGATCCGCCAGCAGTTCAAGGATCTGCGCCTGAATGGTCACATCCAGCGCCGTGGTCGGTTCATCCGCGATCAGCAGCTCCGGCCCGTTGGCCAGTGCCATGGCGATCATCACACGCTGCCGCTGCCCGCCGGACAATTGGTGCGGATAGGCGCCCAGACGGCTTTCGGGATCGCGGATGCCAACCTGATTGAGCAGCTCCAGAATGCGGGCGCGCGCGGCCTTGCCCTGCAGACCCTGATGCAGGGCAAGGCTTTCGCTCAGCTGCTTTTCCAGCGTGTGCAGTGGGTTGAGCGAGGTCATCGGTTCCTGAAAGATGAAGGAGATGTCGTTGCCGCGCACGCGGCGCAGCAGCGCATCCGAGGCACCAATCATTTCCTGCCCGTCATAGGTCACCGAACCACCGACCTGCGCAGAATCGCCCAGCAGGGACACTGTTGACAGGGCGGTGACGGATTTGCCCGATCCGGATTCCCCGACCAGCGCGACGGTTTCGCCCTTGTTCACGGTGAAGCTGACGCCCTTGACCGCTTGCGTGCTGGCCCCGTCCTGACGGAAGGAAACGGTGAGGTTTTTGACCTCAAGTGTGGCGCTCATGAAAAGGTCTTTCTGGGGTCAAACGCGTCCCGCACGCCCTCGAAGATGAAGACAAGCAGCGACAGCATCACCGCGAATACGGTGAAGGCGGTGAAGGCAAGCCAGGGCGCCTGTAAGTTCTGTTTCGCCTGCAGTGTCAGTTCGCCAAGCGAGGGCGCGGATGAGGGCAGGCCAAAGCCAAGGAAGTCGAGCCCCGCGAGCGTGCTGATCGTGCCGGTGACGATAAAGGGCAACATGGTGACCGTCGCGACCATCGCATTGGGAAGCATGTGGCGGAACATGATCCGTGTGTTGGACACGCCCAGGGCGCGGGCGGCGCGGACATATTCAAGGTTGCGGGCGCGCAGGAATTCGGCGCGGACTACGCCGACAAGGGAGGTCCAGCCAAAGAGTACGGTGAGGAAGACCAGCAGCCAGAAACTGCGCCCCAGAATCGCGAAGAGGATGATGATGATGTACAGCGACGGTGTTGAGGACCAGATTTCGATCACCCGCTGAAAGATCAAATCGAGCCAGCCGCCAAAGAAGCCCTGCAAGGCGCCGGCCACGATACCGATGGCCGAGGCGCAGACCGTGACGATCAGGGTGAACAGGATCGACAGGCGGAAGCCATAGATCACCCGCGCCACCACATCGCGTTTGGTGTCATCCGTACCCAGCCAGTTCTGCGCCGAGGGCGGCAGGGGGGCCGCACCGGGGCGGTCGACCGGCGTCTGGAACGAATAGGGGATAATGGGCCAGATCATCCAGCCCTTCTGGAAATCGCCATCCGGGCTGATGCCAGAATTCACCTGATTTATCAGCTCGTCCGGCGTGTCGAAACAGGTGTCCAATCCCCCGGTAACGATCAGGCAGCGCACTTCGGGGTCGCGGTAGGCGGCTTCGGTCTTGAAGTCACCGCCGAAATCCGTCTCGGCGTAGAAGTTGAAGATCGGGGTGTAATAGTCGCCGCGATAGTTCACGAGGATCGGTTTGTCATTGGCGATGAATTCGGCACAGAGCGACAGGCCAAACAGGATCGCAAAGATCCACAGCGACCATAGCGCGCGGCGGTTCTTCTTGAAGTTCCGCCAGCGGCGCTGGTTCAGCGGCGACAGGGCAAAACGACCCTTGGGCGGCTGGGGCGCCACCGGTTTGCCGGGCATCGGCTGCGGGGTGATGTCGGGCTGGGCGACCATGGTCTAACCCTCCCTCTTTTCAAAGTCGATGCGGGGGTCGACCAGCACGTACATCAGGTCAGACAGGATTCCCACCACAAGGCCAATGATGCCGAAAATGAACAGCGTGCCAAAGATCACCGGATAGTCGCGCGCCACCGCGGCCTCGAACCCCAGACGGCCAAGACCGTCGAGAGAAAAGATTGTTTCGATGATCAGGCTGCCGCTGAAGAACACGCCGATGAACACCGCCGGAAAGCCTGCGATGACGATCAGCATGGCGTTGCGGAAGATGTGCCCGTAAAGCACGCGGCTTTCCGTCAGGCCCTTGGCGCGGGCGGTCATCACGTACTGCTTCTTGATCTCGTCAAGGAAGGAGTTTTTCGTCAGCAGCGTCAAAGTGGCAAAGGCCGAGATGGTCGAGGCCAGAACCGGCAGCGCGATATGCCAGAAATAATCCAGAATCTTTGCGCCCCAGGACAGCTGTTCCCAGTTGTCGGATGTCAGCCCGCGCAGCGGAAAGATCTGCCAGTAGGACCCACCGGCAAACAGCACCAGCAGCAGGATCGCAAAGAGGAAGCCCGGGACTGCATAGGCGACGATGATCGCGGCAGAGGTCCATGTGTCGAAGGTTGACCCATCCTTGACCGCCTTGCGGATGCCCAGCGGGATGCTGATGATATAGGCGATGACCGTGGACCAGAGCCCTAGAGAGATCGACACGGGCATCTTTTCCAGCACCAGATCAATCACGCTGATCGAGCGGAAATAGCTCTGGCCGAAATCGAAATGCATGTAGTTCCACAGCATGTTCAGGAAGCGTTCCAGCGGCGGCTTGTCGAAGCCGAATTCCTTTTCCAGACTGGCGATGAATTCGGGCGGCAGACCGCGCCCGCCGACGTAACCTTCGGCTCCGCCACCCGATGCGATTTCACCCCCGCCGCCCGCGATGCCTGCGAACACGTCGCCTTCGCCCTGCACCTGTGCGAGGATCTGTTCGATCGGCCCGCCGGGCACGAACTGAACAAGGGCGAAGTTGATGATCATGATCCCGAGCAATGTGGGAATAATCAGCAAAAGCCGTCTGAGGATATATGCGCCCATGATGTCGGTCGTCCTGCCTGCCTAGAGTGCGCCCGCGTCCCGAAGCGCCTGCGCCTTTTCGGCGTTGTACCACCAGATCGACATCTCGCCCATGCCAAAGGGCGGCGGAGTGTCGGTATAGGGGCGGTCGTACTGATCAAAATAGGCGATTGTGTGCGTGCCCTTGTACCATTGCGGGATCCAGATTTGCATCGCGCGCAGCACCCGGTCCAAGGCATGAACCGCCGTGTCCAGTTCCTCGCGGCTGGTTGCGGTGGCCACCTTGTCGACCAGCGCATCAACCGCCGGGTTGGCTAGGCCCGCGATATTGGCCGAACCGGGCACCTCGGCGGTTTCCGAACCAAAGATCTGGCGCAACTCATCCCCGGGGGTCGATGACATGGCAAAGCGTTGGGTGACGATGTCGTAATCGAAGGTTTTTTCCCGTTCCTGCGCTTCGGCGGCATCGACGCGGGTGGCGTCAGCCTCGATCCCGAGCCGCTTCAGGTTCTCGATCATCGGGTTGATGATGCGGTCAAAGCTGGGGCTGTCGTTCAGCACCGTCACGGTCAGCTTTTGCCCGTCCTTGTAGCGGATGCCGTCGTTGCCGACGATCCAACCCGCATCTTCCAAAAGCTGGCCTGCACGGCGCAGCGCCCTGCGGTCGGCCAGATCATCGGGGTTCGACTTTTCCGGAACATAGGCGGGTTGCGTGAACACCGTTTCAGGAATATCTGCGCGCAGGGGTTCAAGCAGGGCCAGTTCTGCCTCTGACGGCATGCCAGTCGCCTGCAGCGTGTCGGAATTTTCCCAGAAGCTGTCAGTGCGTTCATAGCCACCGTAGAACAGCGATTCATTGGACCATTCAAAGTTGAAGGCCAGCCCGATTGCCTCGCGCAGACGCGGGTCCTTGAATTTGTCGCGGCGCAGGTTGAACCAGAAGCCCTGCGTTCCCGCGGGGCGGCCATCTTTCAACTCTTCGGTCTTGACCTGGCCGTTCTTGACGGCCGGGAATTCATAGCCCGTGGCCCAAATCTTGGACTGGTATTCCTCGCGGAAGGTGTAGGCACCTGCCTTGAACGCCTCGAACGCGGTGGTGTAATCAGCAAAATATTCGTACTTGATCACGTCGAAATTGTTCTGGCCGATATTGACCGGCAGATTCTTGCCCCAGTAATCATCCCGCCGCTTGTAGGAGACCGAGCGGCCGGGATCGACACTGAGCAGTTCGTATTCACCCGACCCCATCGGCGGCTCAAGGCTCGATTCAGTGAAATCGACTTTGTCGTAATAAGCCTTTGAGAAGATCGGCAAGCCGCCGGCTGTCATCAGCAATTCGCGCAGCGGGCCATCCGGGTTGAAGGTGAACTTGACCGTATGATCGTCCAGCGCTTCGACTGTTTTGAAATCCTTGAGGCTGATCTTGAAGCTGGGGCGCCCCTTGTCCACCAGCACGTTGTAGGAAAACACCACATCCTGCGCGGTCACCGGCGTGCCATCGCGGAACATCGCCTCTGGGCGCATGTGAAAGATGACCCATTCGCGGTTTTCGGGATATTCCAGCGATTCTGCGATCAGCCCGTACATCGAATCCGGCTCTTCCAGATTGCCGGTCATCAGGCTTTCGTAGAAAATGGAGGACATCGCCGCCGCGTTCCCCTTGAGGATGTACGGCGTCAGGCTGTCAAAGGTGCCAAAGGCCCAGGTCGAAAATTCGCCGCCCTTTGGCGCGTCGGGATTGACATAGTCCCAATGCGCGAATCCTTCAGGGTATTTCAGATCTCCGAAGGTCGACACGCCATGCGCAGTGATCACCTTTTCCTCGGCCCGCAGGCCTTGGGCCGCAAACGCAAGGCCAAGCGCCATGAGCGCGGTCAGGGTGAGGCGGCGGATCGCGGGTGTCCTGATGGTCAAGGCCCGGGCTTGTGTCGTCGTCATGGGTGTCCCTTCAGCTCGGATAGGATGTCAGTCCGGTGGCATAAGCTAAGAGCGAGGAGGCGTCACATTCAAGTTACGTTTGTGTAATCTGTCGCAAATCACCGGGAGCGGCCCGTGATCTTCTCAGCAATTACGTGATCTGGTCAGCAAAAAGGCCGCACACCCGGGGGCTGCGGCCTTTTAATGTGCACGTCGCGTGCAGATTATTGGTCGGTCGAGTCCAGATAGGCGATCAGGTTCACGCGATCCTCCGGATCGGGCAGCCCTGCAAAGCTCATCGCGGTGCCCGGTGCCGCAGTGCGCGGGCTTTCCAGGAAGTGGAACAGGTTTTCGGGGGTCCAGGTCTCGCCAACTTGCAGAAGGGCGCCGGAATAGCTGCCATATCCCTCAGCTGTGTCGATGGGGCGGCCCACGACGCCGTACAGGTAGGGGCCGGTTGCATTGGCACCCTGCTCCAGTTTGTGGCAGGCGCGGCACTTGCCAAAGACCTTTTCGCCCGCTGCGGCATCCGCAGAGGCCATCAGCGTCTCGAAATCGACAGGTTCGTCTTCGGTCGTCGCGGCGCCGGCATCGGCGACCTCGATCACATAGGCCTGAGCCTCTTCGCCGTGCCCCCCGCCCACATGGTACAGGCTTTCCGCGGCCCAGTTGCCCAGAAGAAAGATCAGAAGCGCGCCGCAAAAGCCGCCAAGCACTTTGGTGAAGGTCATTGTATCAAGCATTGATCGCGTGTCCGTCTCATGTCTGTCGGTTGTCTCTTGACGCAGATATCTACGGCTTCCCCTCAAGTCTGGCAAGGTGTAGAAGCCGCGACCAAACGCCCATGGGGCAGAATAGCATGGATGAGGCAAGGATGTACGGTCGGATAGCCTTTCAAGGTGAATTAGGTGCTTATTCTCATCAGGCCTGCCGCGAGGCACGCCCGCAGATGGAGGCGCTGGCCTGCCGCACCTTTGAAGACGCAATCGAGGCGGTGCGGTCCGGCGATGCCGAACTGGCCATGCTCCCGGTCGAAAATTCGACCTATGGGCGGGTTGCGGACATTCACACGCTGCTGCCGCAGTCCGGCCTGCACATCATCGACGAAGCATTTGTGCGCGTGCACATCAACCTCTTGGGGCTTCCGGGCACCAGAATCGCCGAGATCAAGCAGGCGATGAGCCACACGGTCCTGCTGGGTCAGTGCCGCCGGTTTCTGTCCGAACATGGCATTGATCGGCTGACCGGTGCCGACACCGCTGGTTCCGCCAAGGATGTGGCCGCCATGGGCGATGCTTCGGTTGCGGCGCTGGCCTCGGAACTCGCCGGTGAAATCTACGGGCTTGACGTGCTGGCGCGTCATATCGAGGATCAGGGCAACAACACGACCCGCTTTCTGATCATGTCGCGCATGGCGGACATGTCGCGGCGCGGCACGCAGGGAATGATCACCAGTTTCATGTTCCAGGTGCGCAACATCCCGGCGGCGCTTTACAAGGCGATGGGCGGCTTTGCCACCAACGGCATCAACATGACCAAGCTTGAATCCTACATGGCCGGGGGGTCCTTCACGGCGACGCAGTTCTACGCCGATATCGAAGGCCACCCCGAGGATCCCGCGGTGCAGCGCGCGCTGGATGAACTCGGCTATTTTACCAACAGGCTGGAAATCCTCGGCACCTATCCCCGCGATCCGCGCCGCGACTGACATCCGGCGCCGCACGCCCGGTTGCGCCTCGGGCGGGCCTGTCTTGAAAGAAAAGAAGCGGGCTGGTCCCCGTTTCACCTGTCCCCAAATATCCCGGGGGAGGCGCCTGAAAGGCGGCGGGGGCAGCGCCCCCGGCACCGGTTGCCGCGCTTCCCGACGCTTCGTGCTGCGGTGGGGCCGCGCGCCTTATGGGCCGTCTCGCAAGGTCTGGCTGGTTTGGCCCCCGGCTATGCCGTACTGTTTCGAAGGTATCAGATCAGGAGTCCTGCCGCCTTTTCGTGCCGCAGCAGCCAGACCTTTGTCTCGATCCCGCCGACGCCCGAAAATCCACCCAGGCTGCTAGCGCCGAGCACCCTGTGGCAGGGGATAAGGATCGGAATCGGATTGCCGCCGCAGGCCTGACCGACCGCCTGCGCGGGCGCGCCGAGTTGTTTTGCGATGTCGCCATAGGTGCGGGTTTCCCCAAGGGGAATCGCCGACATCGTCGCGCAGACGGCGCGCTGGAAATCCGATCCCGGCGCGTGGAGCGGCAGGTCGAACACTGTCGCGGGATCGCTGAAATAGGCCGCAAGCTGGCGCGCCGCCGCGCGCAGCAGCGGGGTTTCGTCCGTGCCTGTCCCGCCCCAGGTAAGGGTGGTGATGGCGCCTTCCGTCTCAGTGACGGTCAGAAGGCCGAGGGGGGAGGGCAAAGTCCAGCGGGGCATGCCGCAAGATGCGCGAAAACCTCACGCGCTGTCCAGCCCGCCCATCCCGTTCGGGAGAAAGGCGGGCTGGGGGGGATGTTTAGCTCAGCGCGGCATCGCAGCGCGCGCAGGTGCCGGTATGGGCATGGGTGCCCACATCCGGCAGGATCTTCCAGCACCGCTGGCATTTGTCGCCTTCTGCTGGTTCGAAGACCACACCGATGCCCGGAACGTCGGGCAGGCGGAAGGCTTCGGCGGGGCTGGGGTCCGCTGTCAGCGTGATGTCCGAGGTGATGCAGACATCCTCGAATGCGACGGTTTTCAGCGCGGCGAGGGTGTCGGCGTCTTCGACATGAACAACCGGGGCAGCCTCAAGCGAGGCACCGATGACCTTGTCGATGCGCTGCATTTCAAGCGCTGCCGTGACGACGCGGCGGGCGCGACGCACCTTGGCCCATTTTGCACCCAGATCAGCATTCAGCCAGTCTGCCGGTGTTTCGGGCATGTCGACCAGATGAACCGAGGACTCTGTGCCCGGGAAGCGTTCCAGCCAGACCTCTTCCATCGTGAACACCAGAACTGGCGCAAGCCATGTGGTCAGACGGTGGAACAGGATGTCCATGACCGTGCGTGCGGCGCGGCGGCGCGCAGTGTCGCCATCGCAATAAAGCGCATCCTTGCGCACGTCGAAGTAGAACGCAGACAGCTCGACCGTGGCAAAGTTGAACAGCGCCTGGAACACGCCCTGGAAATCATAGACCGCATAGCCGGTGCGGACCTTTTCATCGAGTTCAGCCAGACGGTGCAGCACCCAGCGTTCCAGTTCGGGCATTTCCGACGGCGCGACGCGATCCGATTCCTCGAATGTGGACAAGGCCCCCAGCAGAAAGCGCATGGTATTGCGCAAGCGGCGGTAGCCATCTGCGGTGCCTTTGAGGATTTCCGGCCCGATGCGCAGGTCGGCGGTGTAATCCGCCTGGGCGACCCAAAGCCGCAGGATATCTGCGCCGTACTGTTGTACGACCTTGTCCGGGGCGACGGTGTTGCCCACGGATTTGGACATCTTGTTGCCCTTTTCATCCAGCGTAAAGCCGTGGGTCAGCACGCCCCGATAGGGCGCGCGGCCCTGCGTGCCGCAGCTTTGCAGCATGGAGGAATGGAACCAGCCGCGGTGCTGGTCGGTGCCTTCGAGGTAGAGATCGGCCAGCCCGTCGTCAGAGCCGTCTTCACGGTCGCGCAGCACAAAGGCGTGGGTCGAGCCAGAGTCGAACCAGACATCCAGAATGTCGAACACCTGTTCCCATTCGCTGGCGTCATAGTCATTGCCGAGGAACCGCGCCTTGGCGCCGGGTTTGTACCAGGCATCGGCGCCTTCTTCCTCGAACGCCTGCAGCACGCGGGCGTTGACCGCCGGGTCGCGCAGCAGGAAATCGGGGTCGGTGGGCAAAGCACCCTTTTTGGTAAAGCAGGTGAGCGGCACACCCCAGGCGCGCTGACGCGACAGTACCCAGTCAGGGCGCGCTTCGATCATGGAATAAAGCCGGTTGCGCCCGGTCTGGGGCGTCCATGTGACCAGCTGGTCGATGGAGGTCAGCGCACGTTCGCGGATCGTTTTGCCATAGGTGTCCTGCCCGTCGCCGACGGGGCGGTCGATGGCGGCAAACCACTGCGGTGTGTTGCGGTAGATCACCGGCGCCTTGGAACGCCATGAGTGCGGGTAGGAATGTTTGATCTTGCCACGCGCCAGCAGGCCGCCAACCTCGACCAGCTTGTCGATGATTGCGGTGTTGGCATCGCCCTCCTTGCCATTGGGCTTGAGGATGCGCTTGCCACCAAAGAACGGCAGGGTTTCGCGGAAGGAGCCGTCGTCCATCACGTTGTAGGTTATGACCTGTTCGAGCATGCCAAGGTCACGGTAAAGCTCGTATTCCTCCATCCCGTGGGACGGGGCGCAATGGACGAAACCGGTGCCTTCTTCGTCGGTGACAAAATCGGCGGCGCGGAAGTCGCGCGGATCGTCCCATTCGCCGTTCGAACCTTCGACACCTTGCAGCGGGTGGGTCAGCGTCATTCCGGCCAGCTGCGGCGGGGTCACACTGCGCACACGTCGCCACTGGCCCTCTTCCAGACGGGCGCGGGCAAAGGTCTGTGCCGCCAGCTTGTCAGCGAGGATATAGCGCTCTCCGGTGCTGACCCAGCTTTGCTCGGGCGTGTCGATGACTTCGTAAAGTCCATAGTCGAATCCGGCACCATACACGACGGCCTTGTTCGACGGGATGGTCCAGGGTGTTGTTGTCCAGATCACCACATAGGCGCCGACCATGTCGTCAGAGGTGTCCGCCACCGCCTGTGCCACGGCCTCGCGGTCACCATCGGTCGCCTCTTCATCAGACAGCTCGACATCGGGCAGATCAAAGCTCGCCACGCGGAATTTCACCCAGACGGTAAAGCTTTCCTTGTCGTGATATTCGACCTCGGCTTCGGCCAAGGCGGTTTCCTCGATCGGGGACCACATCACCGGTTTGGAGCCTTGGTACAAGGTTCCGGTCATCAGGAACTTCTGAAATTCCTCGGCGATGATACGCTCGGCGCGGAAGTTCATCGTCAGATACGGATTATCCCACGTCCCGGTGATACCAAGGCGTTTGAATTCCTCGCGCTGGATGTCGATCCAGCCCTCAGCGAACTTGCGGCATTCCTGACGGAAGTCGACGACATCGACCTTGTCCTTGTCCAGCCCCTTGGCGCGGTACTGTTCCTCGATCTTCCATTCGATGGGCAGGCCGTGGCAGTCCCAGCCGGGGATATAGCGTGCATCGCGGCCCAGCATCTGCTGCGAGCGGACCACCATATCCTTGAGGATCTTGTTCAGCGCATGGCCGATGTGCAGATTACCGTTGGCATACGGCGGGCCATCATGCAGGGTAAAGGGCTTGCGCGCCTCTGGCGTGCCCTTGGCGCCGGCTGCCTTTTCGCGGAGTTTTTCGTAAACCCCGATCTTTTCCCAACGCTCCAACCACTCCGGTTCGCGCTTGGGCAGGCCCGCGCGCATCGGGAAATCGGTCTGGGGCAGGTTCAGGGTGTCTTTGTAATCAACTGTTTCGGGCGTGTCGGCGCACATTTCGGGCGTCCTCGGCATACAACAAAATTTATGGGTGAGGGGCGGCGCGGCGGACCAGACGCCTTGTCCCGGCGCATCGTAAGGTTACGGCGCCGGGCATGTAATTCGAATGAGGGTCGCAAAGCTGCGTATCATGCGCGGCGTTATAGGCCTGCGGCAGGGCAGCGTCCAGAGGGCGGGCGCGTTTGTCTGCAGCGGGAAGGTCGCGATTGCGCGGATCGCTCAGGGATGCACATGTGCCCAGACCTGGCTGATCACGACCGACCCTTCGCCCACGGCCGAGGCGACGCGTTTCACCGATCCGGCGCGCACATCGCCCACGGCAAAGATCCCGGGGCGCGAAGTGGCATAGGGGCTGTCAGTGCCGCCGCCCGCCGCCGCGCCGGTCAGCACAAAGCCGCCTTTGTCCAGCTTCACGCAGTCCGACAGCCAGCCGGTATTGGGCGCCGCGCCCACCATCACGAACAACGCGCCGGTTTTCAGGCGCCAGTCCTGACCCGAGGCCTTGTCGCAGATCGTGACCGCGTCAAGCGCCTCGTCCCCGTGCAGGGCGATAACCTCGGTGCGGGTGTGGATGGTGATGCGCGGATGCGCCTTCAGCCGAGACAAAAGGTAGTCCGACATGGAAGAGGCGAGGCTTTCGCCCCGAACCAGCACATGCACATGCCCCACGCTGCGCGACAGGTACATCGCGGCCTGCCCTGCGGAATTGCCACCGCCGATGATCACCACATCGCTGTCGCGGCAGAACCGCGCCTCGATCTCGGTGGCGGCGTAGTAGATGCCGTTGCCCTCAAAATCCTCCAGCCGGTCAAGGGGCATCTTGCGGTATTGCACGCCGGTTGCCACCACTATTGCACGGGTGGATACGTCGCTGCCGTTGTCGAGTGTCAGATGGAACAGGGCCGCATCGTCATGCGACAGATGGGTGACGCGGCGCGGCATGGCAAAGCGGGTGCCGAATTTCATCGCCTGAATTTCGCCCCGGCCCACCAGATCCGATCCGGAAATGCCCGTGGGGAAGCCCATGTAATTCTCGATCCGGCTTGACGTGCCGGCCTGTCCGCCGATCGAGGTATCCTCGATCACCAGAGCCTTGAGCCCCTCGGCCCCGGCATAGACACCTGCGGCGACACCTGCCGGACCCGCGCCGACGATGACCACATCGAACACATCGCCTGAGGCGATGGGCAGATCCATCCCCAGCGCCTCGGCGACCTGCGACTGTGTCGGATCTGTCAGGGCCATGTCCTGCCCCAGCACCACCATGGGCGTCCCCGCCGGAATATTGCAGGAAAGCGCCAGCGCCTCAGCCTCTTCGCTGCCCAAGGCCACGTCACGCCATGGCAGACGGTTGCGCGACGCAAAGGCGGCGATCTGGCGCAGCCCACGCGATTGATCGAGCCCGACAAGGGTCAGGCCGACCTCCTGGCTTTCCAGCATGCGGCGGCGGCGGGCGGCAAAGACCGAGACGATGATGTCCGACATCTCGGGGATTTCGGACATCAGACGCAGCACCGCCTCGCGCGGGACAAACAGGATTTCCGAGCGCTGCACCGCGCGGCTGCCCAGCAGCGCCTTTGTGCCGTGCAGAAATCCGAGCTCGCCCACAAATTGCGTCGCCCCCATGGTGAATCCGCCGTAGCGTTTGCCGGTCTTGGGATCAAACGCCTCAAGTTCGCCGGACAGGACATAGGGGAAATGGGTGACCGGCGCGCCGCCGTCCTGCACGATGTCCCCGGGATCCAGCACCCGCCGCTCACCATGTTTGTGCAGGGCGGTGACATGGCTGTCGTGCAGCGGGGTGCGGGTCAATGTGGCAAGATCTGCGGCAAAGCTTTCCACGGTGCTATCCCTTGTCAGAGGTGAACAGCCCGGACAGGGCCGTGCGGATGATGCTGCGCACCGAGGGGCGCGCCTTGCGGCCAAAGGGCAGGGGGCGGCAGACCTCCATCGCGGCAACGCCGACCCGCGCAGTCAGAGCGCCGTTCACCAGCCCTTCGCCAAAGCGGCGGGACAGCTTGGCAAGCACACCGCCGCCCAGGATGGGTTCCAACATATCCTCGCCCACGGCCACAGCACCAGTTGCCACAAGGTGGGACATCACCGCCCGGGTCAGCCGCCAGCTCCCCAGAGTGCCGGACCGCCCGCCATAGATTTCGGCGATGCGGCGGATCATGCGCAGGTTCTGGCTGAGCGCTGCGGCGACATCGGCAAAGGCCAGCGGCACGAGGGCGGTCACGGTTGCGACCTGCCGGGCGGCGGCCTCGACTTCGCGCCGCGCGGCAAGGTCAAGCGGCGCCAGCAGTTCCTGTTCCGCAAGATCGAACAGGGCAACGGCATCGAACATGTCGCCCTGCCGTTCTGCCAGCCGCTCGCGGCCCCATTTCGTATCCTCGCGGCCCGTGTAGAGGCCGGTGAGGTCGTCGATCACCTTGCGCGCGGCGCTCAGATCTTCGGCTGCAAGGGCGGATGCCGCAGCGCGGTGCAAGTGGTCGATGCGCTTGAGGCGGGAAAAGACCGACAGTTCCTTGATCACGATCATCAGCACGACGGCGAGGAACAGCGCAAACAGCACCGCCACCGCGTAGCCCAGCAGGGGCACGCTTGCGATCAGGTTCGCAACGAAGGCCCATGCGGCGATGGAAGCGATTGTGCCGATGATCCCGCTGAGCAGGGCCCAGAACCACCGGGCGAGCCTTGATCCGGGGCGCGCCGCCAGTGCTGCTGCGGTGGCCATTGCCTGACCCGTGGGCGGCGCAGTGTCGAGATCTGGCACAGGAGGGGCCTCGGACGGGCCGGGGCGGGGCGTGTCGCTGTCATCAAGGTTGATCAGGACGGGACCTTTGGGGGGGATCATGACTTTGCCTTTGCTGCGGAGGCGGGACGACGGGGGGCTGCATGCATGGTGGGTCTTTGCCAGCGCAGCAGGACATCCGGCAGCCGCTCTTCATTGTCGCGCCCGTCGGTGCGGCGCAGTTCTATAAAGCCTTCGCGCCGGTAGAACCGTTGCGCCCCCTCATTGGCCTGAAAGGTCCAGAGCGTCAGCGCGTCCGAGGCTGCTTTTGCATGCTCCAGTAGCGCGCGCCCTACACCTGAGTTGCGGGCAGGGGGGGCGATGAACAGGGCATTCACCTCGTCCCGGTCGCGGGCGATAAAGCCAAGAGGCACCTGTTCGTCACTGTCTTCGGCGACGGTGACCCATCCCCTGTCGATCATCACGCCAACAAAGGAGATATCTTCGGCACCCGAATGCAGCCGGGGTTTCCATGGATTTTCAAGCACGGCAGCAGTCAGCATCGCGCCGAGTTTGCCTGCATCGGTCGAACGGGCGGGGCGCAGCACAAGGCTCACAGCTTGTCCCCGATCAGGAACTGTGCGGCGCGGTCAAGCCGGATGTGCGGCGGGCCTTCGCCCGGTTTCAGGGACAGCGGTGCGGGGGCAAAGGACATGATCTGGTAATCCTGATCCAGCCAGCTTTCCGCCCCCGCCCGCGCCGGACCCAGCAGATGCGCCGGGTCCTCGGGCAGTTCACCGGGGTAAAACGCCGCCTCCCGCCCGGTGTCGAGCAGCCTGCCGCGCACACAGTTCAGGGTCTGGCCGTTGTGCTGGAGCGTCTCTTCGACCGTCGCGCGCAGAGAGGCGAGCGACATGGCCTGCGTTTCCGCGCCGGCAAAGCGGGCGCGGTCGCGGGCGTCGCGGGTCAGCGCCTCCATGATCGCGCTCAGGCGGGCGTGCTGGGTGTGGTGCAGATGATCAGCCTTGGTCGCTGCAAACAGAATCTTTTCCACCCGCTTGCCGCGCAGAAGCTGCGTCAGAAAGGCGTTGCGCCCGGGGCGGAAGGCCGAAAGCAGATCGGCCATGGTGCGGCGCAGATCCTCAATCGCGATGGGGCCTTTGTGGATCGCACCCAGAGCATCGACCAGCACGATCTGCCGGTCGAGCCGTGCGAAATGGTTGCGAAAGAACGGCTGCACGACCTGTGATTTATACGCCTCGAACCGGCGGTCCATCTCGCGCCAGAGCGATTTGCGCGGTGCCTTGTCCTGTGGCGGGAGGGGCGCAAATGTCAGCACCGGAGAGCCGGACATTTCGCCGGGCAGCAGGAACCGCCCCGGGGTCAGGTCGGAATAGCCGTCCTTGCGCGCCGCTTCGAGATAGGCGGTGAAAGATTGCGCAAGGTGTTTGGCACGGCTTTCTTCGAAGGCTTGCGTGCTGTCCTCGGCCTGCGCCTGTGCCAGAAACTGCATGGCGCTGGGGCGGGTGGTGAGGCGCGCCAGCGTTTCCTGCGACCAGTCTGCATAGGATTTTTCCATCAGCGCGAGATCGAGTAGCCATTCGCCGGGATAGTCGATGATGTCCAGATGCACGGTGCGAGGTCCCTGCAGCCCCGCCAGCAGGCCCGAAGGACGTACCTTGAGTGACAGACGCAACTCAGAAATGTTGCGAGTGCTTTCGGGCCAGTGCGGCATGCGGGCTGTCAGCGCGCCAAGGTGGTCTTCGTAATCGAAACGCGGGATCGTGTCATCGGGCTGGGGTTGCAGATAGGCGGCCTGAATGCGGCCGTCAGCGGCGGCCAGCAGTCCGGGCATGCGGCCCCTGTCCAGCAGGTTCGCAATAAGTGAGGTCAGGAACACCGTCTTGCCCGACCGTGCAAGCCCGGTCACACCCAGCCGGATCACCGTATCGGAAAAGGCGCCGGACATGGTGCCGGTCACGTTTTCGATGCTGCGCGTCAGCCTGTCGGCGATGGTTCCTATGACCACGTGGCGGTTCCCTCGTTTTGCTGTCCGGTTTCAAGATAGACATGCGCGGGCGCGGGTGCCAGTGCCTGCAGGGGGATTGTCTGGGGCCTGAGGGCGTTATAACAGGCAGCATGCCCAGATATGCCCTGAGAATCGAATATAATGGCGCGCCGTTTTCCGGCTGGCAGCGGCAGTCTGAGCAGCCCTCGGTTCAGGGTGCGATCGAGGCGGCGCTGGCGCGGCTTGAGCCGGGTGAGCACACAATTGCCGCCGCGGGGCGCACCGATGCCGGGGTGCATGCGCGCGGGCAGGTCTGCCACTGCGATCTGGACAGGGAGTGGGACCCTTTCCGCCTGTCCGAGGCCCTGAATTTCCACCTCAAGCCTGCTCCGGTGGCCGTGGTTTCCGCCGCGCTGGCACCTCATGACTGGCATGCGCGCTTTTCGGCGAACGAGCGGCACTATCTTTACCGCATCCTGTCCCGCCGGGCGCCGGCCACGATGGAGGCCGGACTGGTCTGGCGGGTGAACCATATGCTCGACCTGTCGGCCATGCGCGAAGGGGCGGCGCATCTGGTGGGGCTGCATGATTTCACCACTTTCCGGTCCATGTCCTGTCAGGCGAAGTCGCCGATTAAGACGCTGGACGAACTGAATATCGTTGCGGTGGAAACAGATGCGGGTACGGAATTTCAATTCCGAGTGCGCGCGCGGTCGTTTTTGCACAATCAGGTGCGCAGCTTTGTTGGAACGCTGGAACGTGTCGGATCTGGAGGCTGGACGCCGCAGGCTGTCGGCGAAGCTCTTGCGGCACAGGATCGTGCGGCCTGTGGCCCGGTGGCGCCGCCGCAGGGGCTCGCGTTGATGGCGGTCGGTTATCCAGAGGATCCGTTCGTCTGATCGGTGCGGATGTCGGGTAACTCTTGCGTCGTATTGGGCGGGCGCGCTGCGTTACATGCTGCGGGTTGCCATCCGCCTGAGGCTTTCAATCAGGGCATCCGGCGCTGAAACCTGCGGCATTTCTGCGCTGGCGGGCCGGGTCGTATCTGCGACGATGCGCAGGCGGCGCAGATCGGCGCGGTGCACAACCTCGAATTCATCAAGATGCACTGGCAGAAGCTGCGCATAGCTTTTTGCAAGATCGGCGTCCTTTTGGTTCAGCGTCATCTCGACCGTTCCGTCCAATACGGCACAGGCCGCCAAAAGGTCGCGCAGCATCAGCGGCAGGCGCAGGATGGGGCTGTCATCGGGATCCCGCAGCGCGCTTAGCAGCGCCTCGCAATTGCGACCCTCTGCCACGTGCCGGACTGCGGCACGACCAAATGTCTCGGCCTGGGGCTTTTCAAACCCTCGCGCACGTGCAGCACGTGTCGCCAAGGTCTGGAGATCCAGAGTGATGCTTTTCATGACAGAAATCCTTTGGAGGCAGCGTTGTCCGTGACCGTCATCCCGACGACAGGTGGCAATAGCGCGGTCGCACCATTTGCAAAAAGGCGCGACCGCGTCTTGCCCGTGACAAAGCCGGTGGTCCGGAACCGGTCCGCCGCTGCCATGTCGGGTGCGGTCATGGAGAAATCTGCGACATGTTTCATACCCTTCAGAACGGTCGACACGACCAAAGAGTTTCATGACGTTAGATTTACCTAACGTTATCTCGGCTGAATTCCGCGCAAGACAGGGCTTGCGCGCTGGACGCTTCAGGTGCGAGAGTTCGGCTCTCCAGCGCGTTTTCGGGCTCTTCGCCAGAGATTTGTCAGAAAAGCTTGCAATGTGTGCAAAGCGCTGTAATGAGCGGTCGCATGAACAGCGCATTGCATATCCGACGACTCGCCTGAGTCCCCTCCTGTGCCCGGAAAACCGGGTGCTTTGCCTGTTCATATCCCCTGATAACTTGACTTGGCCCGGCGTGCTTGGCACCAATCGGGCTTCTTACAAAGGGTAGACCCATGATCTCCTCCGTTCTTCCGACCTATAACCGTGCCCCCCTCAGCTTTGTCAAAGGCGAAGGCAGCTGGCTGATCGAGGCGGATGGACGCCGATTTCTGGACCTCGGCGCCGGGATCGCGGTCAATGCGCTGGGCCATGCCCATCCCGATCTGGTCGCGGCCCTGACCGAGCAGGCGAATGCGGTCTGGCATGTGTCCAACCTCTACCAGATCCCGCAGCAGCAGAAGCTGGCGGATCTGCTGGTGGAGCACACTTTTGCCGACACGGTGTTCTTTACCAACTCCGGCACAGAGGCCTGCGAACTGGCGGTCAAGATGGCGCGCAAATACTGGTACGACAAGGGTCAGCCCGACCGGACCGATATCATCACCTTCTCGGGTTCGTTCCATGGTCGGTCTTCCGCTGGCATTGCCGCTGCCGGATCGGAAAAGATGACCAAGGGCTTTGGCCCTTTGCTGCCCGGCTTCGTGCATGTGCCTTGGGGCGATCACGAGGCGCTGAAGGCTGCCGTCAGCGACATCACCGCTGCCATACTGATCGAGCCCGTGCAGGGTGAGGGCGGGATTCGCCCGGTCCCGGATCAGTGTCTCAAGGGGCTGAAGGCGATGGCCGAGGACACCGGACTGCTGCTGATCTTTGACGAAGTCCAGTGCGGCATGGGGCGGACAGGTCGTCTGTTTGCCCATGAATGGTCGGGCGTTACGCCCGATATCATGATGGTTGCCAAGGGTATCGGCGGCGGCTTCCCCCTTGGTGCGGTGCTTGCAACCGAAGAGGCCGCCAGTGGCATGACGGCCGGCACGCATGGCTCGACATATGGCGGCAACCCGCTGGGCTGCGCCGTGGGCATCGCCGTGATGAACCATATCGCCGATCCCGCCTTTCTGGACGAGGTGAACCGCAAGGCCGGCGCGCTGCGTCAAAAGCTCGAAGGGCTGGTTGCCGCCCATCCGACGGTGTTCGAGGCGGTGCGCGGGCAGGGTCTGATGTTGGGCCTCAAATGCGTGGCGGTGAATGCAGATGTGGTCAAGGCAGGCTATGATGCGCAGGTGATCACCGTGCCGGCAGCAGATAATGTCATCCGTCTGCTGCCTCCGCTGAACATTTCCGACGCTGACATTGCCGAGGCGGTCAACCGTCTGGACAAAGCCGCCACCGCCGTTGAAGCGGCCTGAGAGGTCTCGTTTCTCCGGGTCAAACTCTCTTGGGTTTCGGGGTGATGCCCCCGAAGTCCTGAAAAGAAAAGCCAGAACAATGAACCATTTCCTTGATATCCATAAAACCGATCCCGCTGCTCTGCGGGGCATGATCGACACTGCCGCCGCGATGAAGGCCGCCCGCAACGGTGCGTCCAAGGCAACGCCGGACGCCGAGCAGCCTCTGGCCAATCACATGGTCGCGCTGATCTTTGAAAAACCCTCGACCCGCACGCGGGTCAGCTTTGATGTCGGCGTGCGCCAGATGGGCGGCCAGACCATGGTGCTGTCGGGCAGCGACATGCAGCTGGGGCATGGCGAAACCATCGCCGACACCGCCCGCGTGCTGTCGCGCTATGTCGACATGATCATGATCCGTACATTTGACGAGGCTGTGCTGACCGAGATGGCGGAATATGCTACCGTCCCGGTGATCAACGGCCTGACCGACCGCACCCACCCCTGCCAGATCATGGCCGATATCCTGACGTTCGAGGAGCATCGCGGCCCGATCAAGGGCAAGAAGGTGGTCTGGGCGGGTGACGGCAACAATGTCTGCGCCTCCTGGCTGCATGCGGCTGCGCAGTTCGGCTGTGATTTCACATTTACCGGCCCGGTTCAGCTGGACCCAGAGATGGAATTTGTCGGTCTGGCGCGTAACGCCGGGGTGAATGTCACGATCGAACGCGACGCGGCCAAGGCGGTCGAAGGCGCCGACCTGATCATCGCAGACACTTGGGTCAGCATGCATGACGCGCAATCGGCCCGGGAACGCCGCCACAACATGCTGCGGCCCTATCAGGTCAACCGTGCGCTTATGGATCACGCCAAACCCGATGCGCTGTTCATGCACTGCCTGCCTGCCCACCGTGAGGAAGAGGTGACATCCGACGTGATGGATGGCCCGAATTCGGTGATCTGGGACGAGGCTGAAAACCGCCTGCATGCGCAAAAGGCGATCATGCGCTGGTGTCTCGAAGTCTGAGATAGGTCTTGGGCCCGGGGCCTTGTGTCAGGTGCCTCGGGGTTTGACCCGCAGGGTCGGGTCCGCTTCTCGGGGGTTTTCGGGCCAGGGGTGGCGGGGGTAGCGTCCGCGCATGTCCTTGCGCACATCCGCGTAAGAGCTGTCCCAAAAGCCTGGGATGTCCAGTGTGGTCTGCACCGGGCGTCCGGCGGGGGACAGCAGTGTCACGCGCAGGGGCGTCTTGCCCACCGTCGGATGAGTTGTCTGGCCGAACATTTCCTGCAGGCGGAGCGAGATTTCGGGGGCTTCGCCAGAATAGTCGATGGGGATCTGGCGACCCAGCGGTGTTGTGAAACTGCCCGGCACCGCCCTTTCCAGTATTTGCGTCGCGTCCCAATCCAATTGCGCGCGCAGGGCGGGCAGCAGGTCGAACCGTTTCCAGTGATCTGCAGTCGTGACACCGGACAGGTAGGGCAGCAGCCAATAGTCCAGCCGCTCCATCAAGGCTTCATTGGACATGTCTGGCAGATCGTGGCCAGCGCTGCGCGCGATATCTACGCGCGCGACGAACCGGCGTGCTGGGTCCGACAGCGTGAGGCCAAGGTCGCGCACCCCGTCCAGCATGGCGCGGGACAGGGCCTCTGGCGGCGCGTCTTTCCAGATCCTGTCGTCCAGCGCGATGGCACCCAGTTTCTCTTGCTGGCGGGCGGTCACGCGACGGTCGCGTTTCGACCAGAGGCAGATGTTTTCCCAAGTGATGCGGTCGGCAAAGAGATCGCGCAGTTCCGGTTCGCTGATCTGGATCGCCTGCCGGATCCTAGCCTCGCGCGGGTTGCCGTCCAGATCTGTGGCGACGATCAGCCGCGCGCCAGCCAGCGTGTCACTGTCATTCAGCACCGCGCCCTTGCCCCCAGAAAGCTGATAGCGCGGCGCGTCGCCCTTGCGGCGCAGGCCGATGCGGTCGGGATAGGCAAGGGCGGCGGTCTGCGCCGGGGACAGTGTCTGCGAGACAGTTCTGGCGGCCTTGGACAGGCGGCTTGCTTCGGTCTGGATGCGGCTTAGCGCGGGGCGGTTGAGCCCATAAGGGCGCGTGTCGGTGAAACGACGCGGATCGCGCAGTGCTTCAAGCCGCAGGGTCAGGTCTGACGGCGCGCCGTTCAGCGGGTCGCGGTCGGCGAGCAGTGCGGCCATGGGGGCCGCGTCAGGCCCAGCCGTGGCGAGCATATGCGCAAGGCGCGGATGCAGCGGCAAGCGGGACAGCGCGCGGCCATGGGCAGTGATGCCGTTGCTGTGATCCAGCGCGCCCAGCATCTGCAACAGCGCCTGCGCCTCGGCCAAGGCGCCGGGGTTGGGCGGGGTCAGCAGCGGCAAAGCCTCGGCCTGTGCGCCCCAGAGGGCGAGTTCCAGCGCAAAACCAGCAAGGTCTGCCGCCTCAATTTCTGCCGGGGGAAAGGGCAGCATCCCGCCGTCTTCGCCCTTGGTCCAGAGCCTGTAAGCCGTTCCGGGGGCGACCCGTCCGGCGCGACCTGCGCGCTGTGTCGCCTCGGCGCGGGTGACCCTTTCGGTAACGAGGCGCGACATGCCGGAGCCGGGATCAAAGCGCGCCCGCCGCGCCCGCCCGCCATCCACCACCACACGCACATCCTCGATCGTCAAAGAGGTTTCGGCGATTGCGGTGGCAAGGACGATCTTGCGACCCTGTTTTGCGGGCTGGATCGCGGCGCGTTGTGCGCTGAAATCCATGGCACCAAACAGCGGGTGGATGTGATGATCTGCGGGCAGACGGCTTTTCAGCAGCGCTTCGGTGCGTCGAATCTCGCCCTCACCGGGTAGAAAGGCAAGGATGCCGCCGGTTGAGTTCTGTGCGGCACTGACAATCAGATCGGCGATCGCCGGTTCGAACCGCTGATCGCGGGCCAGGGGCCGGTCGAGCCAGCGGGTTTCAACCGGATAGCTGCGCCCCTCAGAGGTCAGGATCGGCGCCTGCATCAGCGCGGCCACCGGGGCGGCGTCCAGCGTGGCGGACATGGCGAGCAGGATCAGATCGTCCCGCAGCGCGCCCGCGATTTCAAGGCAGAGCGCAAGACCGAGGTCGGCGTTGAGCGAGCGTTCGTGAAATTCGTCAAAGATCACCGCACCGACGCCGCGCAGTTCCGGATCGGACTGGATACGTCTGGTCAGGATGCCTTCGGTCACCACCTCGATCCGGGTCTGCTCAGATACCTTCGCCTCGCCCCGGATCCGGTAGCCGACGGTCTGGCCGATGTTTTCGCTGAGGGTTTCGGCCATGCGCTCAGCTGCAGCGCGGGCGGCAAGGCGGCGGGGTTCCAGCATGAGGATCGTCTGGCGCGTGAGACCGGCATCGAGCATGGCGAGTGGGACGCGCGTCGTCTTGCCCGCGCCCGGCGGGGCCTGCAGCACAGCGCGACCCCGGGCGCGCAGGGCGGTGATCAGGTCGGGCAGGATGGCGTCGATTGGGAGGGTGATCATCGCGTGGGTTATGCTGGATTGGCGATGGGGCGGCAAGTGGCGGGCGTCGGTCTGTGCCGAGAGGTTCGCAGCGAGGGGCCAGCCCCTCGCGCTCCCCGGGATATTTGGGGGCAGATGAAGGCGATTTGGGTCTTTGGTGTTGGGGGGTGGACAAGGTCGGGAGCGGGAGGGCATCACTTTGCTCAGTGACAGGAGGTCCGGGTGGCATGGATATCGAGGATATGGCGCGGGGAATCGCGGCGGGAGAGCGGCGCGCACTGGCGCGGGGCATCACCCTCGTCGAAAGTGGACGTGCAGATCATCGTGCCCTTGCCACCAACTTGCTGGAATCTCTGCGCCCGCTGAAGCGTCAGGCGTTGCGCATCGGGCTTTCTGGCACGCCGGGGGTGGGAAAATCGACCTTTATCGAGACCTTTGGTCTGATGCTGACGGGTCTGGGGCTGCGCGTGGCGGTGCTGGCGGTCGATCCAAGTTCGGCCCGGTCGGGCGGGTCGATCCTGGGCGACAAGACACGAATGGAACGTCTGAGCCGCGATCCGAAGGCGTTCATTCGCCCCTCGCCCAGCCAGACCCATCTGGGCGGCGTGGCACGGCGCACACGAGAGGCGATTGATCTGTGTGAGGCGGCGGATTTCGACGT
This sequence comes from Puniceibacterium antarcticum, assembly GCF_002760615.1. GTDB lineage: Bacteria > Pseudomonadota > Alphaproteobacteria > Rhodobacterales > Rhodobacteraceae > Puniceibacterium > Puniceibacterium antarcticum. The sequence continues at coordinate 53,170 of NZ_AWWI01000066.1, forward strand.
GATCCTGATTGAGACGGTCGGCGTGGGCCAGTCCGAGACGGTTGTGTCCGAGATGTCGGATCTGTTCCTGCTGCTGCTGGCGCCTGCGGGTGGCGATGAGCTGCAGGGGGTCAAGCGCGGCATTATGGAAATGGCGGATATCATCCTGATCAACAAGGCAGACGGTGATCTGAGGCCCCAGGCGATGCGGACCTGCGCGGATTATGCCGGGGCGCTGCGGCTGCTGCGCAAACGTCCGCAGGACCCCGATGGCTTTCCCAAGGCGCTGACCGTATCGGCGCTGGAGGATACGGGCCTTGTGAAGGCCTGGGACGAAATGCAGGTGCTGTCCGATTGGCGGCGCGAGACGGGACATTGGGCGGGGCGGCGGGCGGAGCAGGCGCGATTTTGGTTCCTTTCGGAAGTGCGCGAGGGGCTGCTGGCGCGGCTCAGGCGTGAGCCGGTGAAGGGCGCCATGTCTGTCCTAGCCGACAAGGTCGGGCGGGGCGAGATGACGGCGGCGGCGGCGGCTGAAGAACTGCTGGACGGCTACCTCGCCGCGCGCGGCTGAGCCGCGCCTTGTCCGTTTATTGAAGAGGTCAAAATAAAAGCGGAGCCCAAAGTCATGGGCCCCGCTGGAAATGTCATCGCGTTCTGATCAGACTCTCAGGGACAGCAATCAGTCCTTGCTGCGCCGGGGCACGTCATTGCCGCCCGGACGACCGGCGGGTTTGGCTGCGCGCGGTTTGGCCTTTGCCCCCGGAGGCGTGAAGCGTTTGGAGGTGTCACCCGCCTTGGCCGGGGCCGGTTTGGGCTTTCCCTCGCCATAGGACTTGGTTTCACCGTAGGGTTTTCCTGCGGGTTTTCCGCCGGGCTTGCCAAATTTTCCTGCCGGTTTGCCAAAGGGTTTGCTGCCACCTTCGGAAGATTTGCCATACGGTTTGTCACCGGGTTTTCCGAACTTGCCGGCCGGTTTTCCCGCAGGCTTGCCCTTGTAAGGGCCTTTGGCGCCGTCGTGCTTGTCGTCATGGGCCTTGTAGGGCTTGGCGCGCGGGCGGTCTTCGTCATCACGGTGCGGCTTGTAGGGCTTGGGCTTGCCCGGACGGTCGCCGCGATCTTCGCGTGCAGCGTAAGGGGCTTTTGCCGCTGCAGCGCGGGGGCGCACGGGGGCGTCCGACGCGTCATTAAAGGCAGGCGGGGTCACCGGGGCGTCTTCGCCTGCGGGACGGGCTGCCGGGCGCGGCGCGTCTTCGGCGGCCCGGGGGCTGGGGTCGTATTTCGGCTTGTACTCGCCTCGGGGTTTCGAATCGGGCCGGGGGCTGCGCGCAGGCTTGCTGTCGCGGCGGGGCGGGGCACCGATGTCGGGGGCCCTGTCCAGCTTTTTGATCGTCATGCCATCTTCGAGTTCACCATCGGGGCCGATTGCCGCCATGAAGCTGTCGGCGTCAGAGGCGCGCAGCTCGACAAACGACTCGGTTTCCTGAACGCGAATCGCACCCAGGCTGTCCTTGTCGATATTACCGGCGCGGCAGAGCAGCGGCAGCAACCAGCGCGGTTCGGCATTCTGGTCACGGCCTGCGGACAGGCTGAACCAGACCGAGGGGCCGAATTCGCGCGGCTTGCGGTCGGGTTTTGTGTCGGGGGCCGACAGATCCTCGGGCGCCGAGCGGCGGGACTGGTGCAGACGCAGGAAGGCGGTTGCGATCTGTTCGGGCGTGAAGCGTTCGATCAGCTGGTTGGCAAAGGCCGATTCGGCTGCGTTCGGCGTGGTGGTCCAGCTCGGATCGTTGAGCAGGCGTTCCTCATCGCGCGCGACGATGTCGTCAGCCGAGGGCGGCACGGTCCATACGGCGTCCAGCTTGGCGAATTTCAGAAGGCGCATCGCCTTGCCGCGTACCTTTTGCGGTACGATCATCGCAGACACACCCTTGCGACCAGCGCGACCCGTCCGGCCCGAGCGGTGCAGCAGGGTTTCCGAGTTGGTCGGCAGTTCCGCGTGGATCACGAGGTCGAGGTTGGGCAGGTCGATGCCGCGTGCAGCAACGTCGGTGGCCACACAGACTTTGGCCCGTCCGTCGCGCATTGCTTGCAGCGCATGGGTACGTTCGGTCTGGGACAGCTCGCCCGACAGGGACACAACCGCAAAGCCACGATTGGACAGGCGCGCCGTCAGACGGGCGACCATGGCGCGGGTGTTGGCAAAAACGATGGCGTTTTCGGCATCATGGAACAGCAGCAGGTTGATCACGGCATGTTCGCCGTCGCGTTCGCCCACGGCCATCGCCTGATAGGAAATGTCGGCGTGTTGCTTTGCACCGGTGGTGGTGTTCACGCGTTCAGCGTTGTTCTGGTACTGCTTTGCCAGCGTCGCGATCATCGGCGGCACGGTGGCCGAGAACATCAGCGTGCGGCGGTCGGCAGGGGCCTCGCCCAGCATGAATTCAAGGTCTTCGCGAAAGCCGAGGTCAAGCATCTCGTCCGCTTCGTCTAGCACGACGGCGCGCAGGCCCGACATATCGAGCGAACCGCGCTTGATATGGTCAACCAGACGGCCCGGCGTGCCGACAACAATATGCGCGCCGCGTTCAAGCGTGCGCTTTTCGCCGCGCATGTCCATGCCGCCGACGCAGGTGGCGACAACGGCGCCGGTGCGGGCATAAAGCCATGTGATTTCGCGCATGACCTGAAAGGCCAGTTCGCGGGTGGGGGCAACGATGAGGGCGAGCGGCGTACCGGCCCGACCCATCTTTTCGCTGCCGTCCAGCAGGGTCTCTGCGATGGCAAGGCCAAAGCCCACCGTTTTGCCTGACCCGGTCTGGGCTGAGACGAGAAGGTCGCGTCCCGAAAGTGCGGGATCGGTCACGGCCTCCTGTACGGGGGTGAGTGTGGTAAAGCCTTTTTCGGCGAGTGCGTCGGCGAGAGTCTGGATCATGTAGCGGGGCGTCCTGGAAACGGGTGGTCCGGACGTGGCCCGGGCAAGGGTCGTTCCCTAGTCCTTCTTTGGCCGGTTGTATAGAGGGTGAAGTGACGAGGGTTAGCAAGCTGTCTTTTTGTCAGCTGTCTTGTGTGTGCCAGAGGCCGCAGTCTGGGCTGCGGACTCTGGGGCGGTGCTCAGTTCAGATCGCTGGCATAACCTGCGTTGAGATCGGCCTCGGCGGCGGACACGGCAGCGCTCAGCGCGTCGAATATCTCGGGGCCGCCTTCGACATTTTCCTGGAACCACGCATAGACAGGCTCTGCTGCGGCGCGGAACGCCTCTTTCTCTTCCGGGGAGGGCACGTAAAGATCGCCGCCCTCGGCCACGAAGTCCTGATAGGCTTGGATCGACTTACGCTTGGGTGAGGCAAAGGTCGCCTGTTGCAACTCGGCAAAGCCGTCAACCACGACGCGGCGCATATCCTCGGGCATCCCGAGGAATTTCTCGTTGTTCATGACCCAGATCGCGCCCATGTAGGCATGACCGTCCAGCGTCATGTATTTCAGCCCGGCTTCTGGGAATTTCATGTTCATGATGTCGGTGATGCCGTTTTTGGACCCTTCGACCACGCCGGTCTGAAGCGAGGTGAACAGTTCCGGCCAGCTGATGGGGGTGGGTGAAGCGCCCATCGCCTTGACCAGTTCCTGCGGCAGATCGGCGACAACGGTGCGGATCTTGAGCCCGGCCAGGTCTTCGGGTTTGGTGACGCGGTGTTTGGTATTGGCAAAGTTGCGCCAGCCGCCGGTGTTGCCGATGGTCATCACGCGGATCGTATCACCCGAGCTTGCCAGTGCCATGTCCCGCATGGTGCGGGTGAAATCGCTCGACAGCACAGCTTCGGCGATACGGTCCGACGACATGAGGTAAGGCAGGTCGAGCACCTGCACATAGGGAAAGATGCCTGCGGCGCCTCCAGAGGTCGTCACGAAGACGTCGATAGATCCATCCGCCACGCCTTGCAGGCATTCCGCGCCACCGGCACAAAGCTGTGTGCCTATGAACAGTTCGACCGCGATCTTGCCGTTCGACGCCGCTTCGACATAGTTCTTGAACACGACAAGGCCGTCGTAATCTTCGTCATTCTCGTTGGAATTTGCCGTGGCGCGGATGGTGTAATCCTGCGCGGCGGCGCTGAGCGCTGTCCCGGCAAGAAGAGCGGCGGTCAGGGCTGCCTTTGTAAGACCTTTGAGCATTCTGTGAACTCCCTATGCGTGATGGTCGGTTGATTATTGGACGAACCCGAAAAGACGCGGGACAGTCAGCGAAATGGCGGGGATAAAGGTGATCAGGAAGATCACCACAACCTCGACGGCCAGAAAGGGCAGGATCGCCTTGGATATCGTCTCGACCCGTTCGCCGGAAACGGAGCTGGCGACGAACAGCACCAGTCCCATGGGCGGTGTGGCAAGGCCGACGGTCAGATTCACCGACATGATAATGGCGAAATGCACGGGATCAATGCCGAGATTGACGAAGATCGGCCCCAGGATCGGCCCAAGGATGATGATCGCAGGGCCAGCATCGAGGAACATGCCGACAACGAACAGCAGCAGGTTGATCAGGAAGAGCAGAATCAGAGGATTGTCGCTGAGGCCCAGAATGAAGGCCGCCAGATGTTCGGGCGCGTGGCTGAGGCTGACCACGGTCTTGAACGCCATAGCCGCCCCCACCAGCAGCAGGACCACAGCCGAGGTGGTGGCGGCACGGCCGAGCACATCCGGAAGGTCGCGCAGGGTCAGCGTACGAAGCACGAACACGCCGATCACAATGGCGTAGGCAACAGCGACGGCGGCCGCCTCGGTTGGGGTGAAGACACCGCCAAGGATGCCACCGAGGATGATCACCGGGGTGAGCAGGGGAAAGAAGGCCTTGAGGCTGGCCTGCCCGCGTTCGGGCCATGTCGCCTTGGCGCGCGACGCCGGGAAATCGTAGCGGTTGGCCATGACCTTGACCATCAGCATCAGGCCAAGACCGACGAGGATGCCGGGCACGATGCCCGCAAGGAACAGGGCGGCGACGGATTCACCCATCACGTAGGCGTAGATGATCATGATGCCAGAGGGCGGGATGATCGGGCCGATGACCGAACTTGCGGCGGTGATCGCGGCGGCAAAGCGGCGGGTGTACCCCTCTTTCTCCATCGCCGGTATCAGCATGGACCCCAGCGCCGAGGTATCCGCCACGGCAGACCCCGAAAGGCCCGCGAAGAGCATGGAGCTGAGGATGTTCACATGGGCAAGCCCACCCCGGAAATGGCCCATCATGGCTTGCGAGAATTCGACAAGGCGCATTGTGATGCCGCCGCGATTCATCAGCTCGCCCGCCAGCATGAAGAATGGGATTGCCATCAGCGGGAAACTGTCCATGCCGTTGTAGACATTGCGATAGAGCAGTGACAGATCGCGTTCCTGACCGTTCAGCAACAGCAGGATGCCGGGGGCGGCGAGCATGCCGAAGAACACGGGCAGGCCGATCATCAGGAACAGCAGAAACAGGGGAAGGAAGAAGACCAGCATCTATTCGGCCCTCAATTCGACATCCATGACCGGGCGCAGTCGCTTTTCCTGCCCCAGCAGGGCGATGAGGGTGCGCAGGATCAGTTCCACATTCACTGCCAGCAGCAGGATCAGCCCAGTGTAAAGCGACAGGTACATCCAGGCGAGCTTAATCTTGAAGCCCTTCATCCCGATCCATTCCAGCGGCAGTCGCAGCGAGGACGACGCGAACATCCAGCCCGAGGTCACGTGTTTCTGCCCCAGCTCCAGCCCCATCACCAGCACCGCACCCGAAAGCAGCAATAGCACCAGCGACAGTGCCGCGCCCAGGCTGCGGGGCAGCTGCGCGCTCAGCATGTCGATGGCCACGAATCCGCCCCGGCGGTAGGCAGAGGGCGCGATCAGCCCGGTCATCCACAGCATGAGAAAGCGCGACGCCTCTTCCGGCCAGGGCAGGGCGTTGTTCAGAACGTAGCGCATGAACACCTGCAACAGGATGCAGACCACCATCAGCGCAATCGCGACGATGGCCAGCGCGCGGCCCAGCCGCAGCACGTGGTCCAGCACGAATTGCAGGGGGCGCAGGATCCCCAGCAAAATGGCCATCGGCCCTCTCCTCCCTCTACGCCCCCGGTTTGTTGTCTCTAAGGGCGGTTCATGACGCTGGTGCAAAGCCACCGTAAGCGCCGCCATGAAACAGCAGCGGTTTTCCGGGCCGTGTGGTCACGCGCGTCACCCGTGCCACGATGATTGTATGATCGCCGCCGTCATGTTCTGCAGTCTTTTCGCATTCAAAGCAGGACAGGCAGCCGTCAAGCAGTGGCACACCATGGGCGCCTGTGGTCCAGTCGAATTCGTGAAAGGCATCCCCTGTGCGCGCGAACCCCTTGCAATGATCCAGCTGATCCGCGCCGATCACATGAATGGCGAAATGCTCGGCTGCGGCATAGAACGGATAGCGCGACGAGGATTTCGCCGGTGCCCAGAGCACCAGCGGCGGATCCAGCGAAACGCTGGCAAAGCTGTTGGCGGTGATTCCAAGCGGGCCGTCGGCCGTGGCGCAGGTCACGATGGTGACGCCGGTGCCGAACTGGCCCAGCGCTTCGCGAAAGGCGCGGGCATCCTCGGTCGCCGGATCAAAGCTGAGCGGGTGTGCGGTCATGAAGGGGCCTTTGTCATCCGGCACATGTTATGGCACTTCTTCGCCAAGCGCGTGGGTGTAAAGTTCAAACCAGGTCTCCCGATCCATGTTGATGCTGGCCGCGTCGCCGATCCGGGCGATGCGGTCCAGATTGTTTGTGCCAAGGACAGGTAGGATGCGCGCGGGATGTGCCAAGAGCCAGGCGATCGCCGCTGCGGTTTCATCGGTACCATGGGCCGCGCCGACCTCTTTCAGGGCGGTCAGCAGCTTGGCATGTCGGGTGTCAAAGAACAGCGATCCGCCGCCCAGCGGCGACCAGGCCATCGGTGGAATGGCGCGTTCCTGCAGAAAGGCGATATCGCCATTGGTAAAGGGGTCATGGGCCAGAAGCGAAATTTCGATCTGATTGGTGCAAAGCTGCGTCTTCATCGCCGATTGCAGCAGTGTCCAGTCCCAGGGTTTGAAGTTCGACACCCCCACGGCGCGGACCTTGCCGCTGGCGACAACCTCGTCCAGCGCGGCGCCGGTTTCAATGTGGTCCATCAGCGGATCGGGGCGGTGAATCAAGAGCACATCGATATAGTCGGTCTTCATCAGCCGCAGCGAATGATCGACCGAAGCAAGGACATGTGCGCGGCTGGTGTCATAGTATTTCACCCGGCGTTCCGCATAGCGCCCGGCGGGCGCGACGATATCGCATTTGGTCACGATCTCGATCTTCTGGCGCAGTTCTGATGGCAGGGCGTTGCCCAGAATCTGTTCGGCCATGTAGCCGCCGTAGATATCGGCCTGATCCATGGTTGTGATGCCCTGATCCAGGCAGGCGTCGATCTTGGCACGCACCTCTTGCGGGGAGTGATCGTCGCCGTCGCCCAGCCGCCACATGCCATAGACAAGGCGGCTAAGGGTCACGTCCGGTGTCAGGGCAATGCGGTCCATCAGCGTCTTTCTCCTGCGCCAAGCGGCGTTAAGGGGGTCGTTGCGGGCACGCGGCCATAGGCCTGCGGTAGCGAGCATGTTTTCATCTGTGGCAATACTCGGCTGCCAAAGTGTCGGCATTCCTCTATATGGGGATAGCCCGACAGGATGAAGGCCCGGATGCCCATTTTCTGATAACTTTCTAGTTCACTCAGAACCTGGTCGGTCGATCCTACCAATGCGGCGCCACAGCCCGACCGTGCGCGCCCTACACCGGTCCACAGGTGCGGTTCGATAAAGCCATCCATATCTGCGAGTTCGCGGTTTTTGGCCTGATGCGATACACCCAGCGACCCCGCATCCAGCGCGCGGTCGCGGATCGTTTTGCCCTGATTGTCATCCAGCTGGCTGACCAGATGCTGCGCGTATTCGCGCGCCTCAGCTTCGGTATCGCGCACTATGACATGTACGCGCAGGCCATAATCCAGCGTGCGGCCATGGCGCGCCGCCACGGCGTGAACATCCTGCATCCGCTGGGCAAGTGCGTCTTTGGTTTCGGGCCACATGAGGTAGACATCGCAGTGCTGACCGCAAAGTTCCAGCGCATCCGGCGAATAGCCACCAAAATACAGCAAAGGACCGCCAGTCTGGTAAGGCTTGACCGGATCGGTGGTCAGGCCTTTGAAATCATAAACCTCGCCGGAATAGTTGATCTCGTCCTGTGTCCAGGCTTGTTTCAGGATCTCGACCACCTCGCGTGAGCGCTTATAGCGGAAAGGTGAGGGTTCCTTTTGCCCCGGAAAGTCGGAGGAGATGATGTTCACCGTCAGGCGGCCCTCAAGCATGTGATCCAGCGTCGCTATGGTGCGGGCCAGCATGATCGGCTGCATCTCGCCACAGCGCACGGCGGCGAGCAGGTTGATCCTGTCGGTGATCGGCGCGCAGCCGGCAACAAAGGACAGGGTATCCTGACCCACCTGATACGACGACGGGCAAAGGATGTTGCGAAAGCCCTGTGCCTCGGCCTCTTTCACGATGTCCGAGCAGTGTGGCCAGCTTGACCGCAGCGCCCCGTCGGGCACCCCCAGATAGGCATAATCGTCCGAGCAGAGGGCCGAGAACCACGACACTTCGGCGGCATCAAGGTCGGGCGAAGTGATAGGAACGATTGTCATTGGCAACTTTCTGGGCGGCAAGGATTACTCTTGCGTAGCAGTGTCATTGATGTAAATCAATAGTGTATCAATTTAACCTCTGGACGCCATGTGACTGCCGACCGCGACGCCCTTCCGCTTTATGTGCAACTGAGTGAGATGTTGATTCGCGAGATCAACGCCGGGCGGCTGGCCAACGGCCAACGTCTGCCGCCCGAGCGGGAGATGGCAGTGCAGCTGGGCACCGCCGTCGGCACGCTGCGCAAGGCTCTGGCGGATCTGACGGACAAGGGCCTGCTGGAGCGGGTGCAGGGGTCTGGAAATTATGTGCGCGCCAAACCGGACGCCAAATCGGTCTATGCTTTTTTTCGGGTAGAACTGCTGGAAGGTGGCGGACTGCCCCGTGCGGAACTGCTGGATGTGTCCAGGGCGGACAAGAGCGTGGGGTTGCCGGATTTCGGCACATCTGACGTAGCGCATCGCATCCGGCGGCTGCGTCGGCTGAATGCGACCCCTGCGGTGCTGGAAGAGATCTGGCTCGACGGGTCCTATGCCGACCGGTTGGATCCCGCTGAGATGTCGGAATCCCTCTACCTCTATTATCGCAGTGCGCTGGGGCTGTGGATCACCCGGGTGGAGGATCGCGTCGGGCTGGGTGCGGTCCCCGACTGGGCGCCTGATGTCTTTGGGCCGCGTCCGGGGACGCCCTGCGTGATGGTGGAGCGGATCAGCTGGGGGCAGGACGGCGCGCGCGCCGAGGTGTCGCGCAACTGGATCGATACGGATGTGGCGCGTTACGTGGCGCGCCTTGGGTAAGGGCACCGAGATGAAGACGATCAATTATGGCCTCATTGGCTGCGGCATGATGGGGCAAGAGCATCTGCGCAACATCGCCCTTTTGGAAGGAACCCGCGTCGCCGCGATCTTTGAGCCGGATGCCACCATGGCGCAGGCGGCGCTGGATCTGGTGCCGGGCGCGCAGCTTGTGAGTTCGGTCGAGGCGCTGCTGGGGCTGCCCGAGCTTGACGCGCTGGTGATCGTGTCGCCCAACCATCTGCATGTGGCGCAGCTGGAACTGATCGCGGCGCGCCGCCCCTTGCCGGTGCTGGTGGAAAAGCCGCTTTACACGATGACCGAGGATGCGGGTCGTGTGCAGCGCCTGCTGGAGACATATCCCGCGCCGGTCTGGGTGGCGATGGAATATCGCTACATGCCGCCGATCGCCGCGCTGCTGGATCAGGCGCAGGCGGCCACGGGCGGGGTGAGGATGCTGACCATTCGCGAACACCGCTTTCCCTTTTTGCCCAAGGTCGGCGACTGGAACCGGTTCAACCGCAATACCGGCGGCACTCTGGTCGAGAAATGCTGCCATTTCTTTGACCTCATGCGGCTGGTGATTGAGTCCGAACCGGTGCGGGTGATGGCAAGCGCCGGGCAGGCGGTGAATCACAAGGACGAAGCCTATGGCGGTGAGGTGCCCGACATCTGGGACAATGCCTATGTCATTGTCGATTTCGCCAGCGGAGCGCGTGCCATGCTGGAGCTGTGCATGTTCGCGGAAGGCAGTCGTTACCAAGAGGAGGTCAGCGCCGTTGGACCCATGGGCAAGATCGAGGCGCTGGTGCCCGGCCCGGGGCGGTTCTGGCCTGTGGCGCTGGGCAGCCCGCCAGTGCCGCAGCTGATCGTCAGCCCGCGCAGCCCCAAGGGGCCGCACCGCATTGATATCCCGGTGGACCCCGCCCTGCTGGCGGCGGGCGATCACAACGGATCGACCTATTACCAGCATCAGCGGTTTCTGGATGTGGTGCGCGGGCAGGGCGTGCCCGAGGTCAGCCTGAACGACGGTTTTGCCGCCGTGCGCATGGGGCTGGCGGCGCAGGAATCGGCTCTGACAGGGCAGGCGGTGGTTCTGGCCTCAAAGCTTTGATCCCGGCCGATTGTGGGTCGCCAAGGGCGGCCACGGGCGTTAGCAGGTGACTGCATTCACCAGAGGGAGAGCCGAGATGGCCTGTGTACTGTGCGGCGCGGAAGACGCGCGCGGGATCGTTGTTGCACCAAAGGATATCGAGGTACCGGTCTGTGACACCTGCCGCGTCGGGATCGAGACTGGCCCGCAGGACGTGCCGCACTGGCAATGCCTGAACGAGGCGATCTGGTCCGAGGATGCTGCGACCAAGGTGCTGGCCTGGCGGCTGCTGAACACGCTGGACGCGCTTTGGGCCAAGGAGCTGCTGGAAATCGCGTATCTGGAACCCGACGATCTGGACTGGGCACAGGCGGGCGTCGGTGCCCTGCCGGATCTGCTGCATCGTGACAGCAACGGCGTCGTGCTGGCGCAGGGTGACACGGTTGTGCTGATCAAGGATCTGACCGTGAAGGGCGCGGGATTTACCGCAAAGCGGGGCACCGCGGTGCGGGGCATTTCTCTGGTTGCTGACAATGCAGAGCATATCGAGGGCCGCGTCGAAGGTCAGCGCATCGTGATCCTGACGCAGTTCGTCAAGAAATCCTGAAGTCTGGCGCCTGTTGCGCGGTCGGATTTTGCGTATTTGCAAAGAGAAGAAGCAGGGGTCAGTCCGCTGTATCCACCCAGATTGTCACCGGGCCGTCGTTGATGAGGCTCACCGCCATGTCGGCGCCAAAGCGCCCCGTGGCGGTGAGAATGTTCAGGCTTTGGATGCGGTCGACGAAATAGTCGTAGAGGCGGCGGCCCTCATCCGGCGGGGCAGCGCTGGAAAAGCCGGGGCGATTGCCGCGCGAGGTGTCGGCCGCAAGGGTGAACTGGCTGACCACCAGTGCGGCGCCGCCGATGTCGGTGACAGAGCGGTTCATCTTGCCTGCCTCATCGGTGAAGATGCGCAGCTTGGCGATCTTGGCGGCGAGCTGGTCCGCCTCGGCCTCTGAATCCCCCTGCATGGCGCAGATCAGGATCAGCAAGCCGGGGCCGATCTCCCCCAGCACCGCGCCATCGACCGAGACCGAGGCGCGGCTGACCCGCTGAAGCAGTGCCCTCACAGCTCGTTGAGCCAGGGCGGGTTCGCGCCTGCGCGGCTGACGGTGATTGCGGCAGCCTGAGCGCCAAGTTCGACGGCGGATTTCAGAGTTTCGAGCGTGGCTGAGCGCAGGGCGTCGCGGTTGAGCAGCCCATCCCGGGCCAGACCCGCCAGAAGGCCCGCGTTGAACGTATCTCCTGCGCCGACGGTGTCCACAACGGTGGCCCGGGTTGCGGGCACGCGCAGGGTTTCGGTTGCTGTGGTGGCATCGACGCCTTCGGCACCGCGTGTCACCAGAACAAGGGCGGTGCCCGCAGCGATCAGATCTGCCGGAGTGGTGCCGAGCCAGTCCATATCTTCGTCCGAGACCTTGATGATGTCGGCCTTTGGCAGCATCGAGCCGAGGCGGTTGCGATAGGCGGCTTCATCCGTGATGAAATTCGGGCGAATGTTGGGGTCGATCATGATCACGCGCTTGCCGGCCTCGCGCAGGCAGAGCATGGCATAGCTGTCGGCGGCGGGTTCGCTGACCAGAGAGATGCCGCCAAAGAACAGCGCCGTGACCGTGTCGTGCAGCGCCGGCAGGTCATGGGCGGCGAGCATGCGCCCGGCGGTCATTTCATCATAAAAGGCGTATTTGGCATGGCCGTCGGTCAGTGTGACAAAGGCGAGCGTGGTGGGACGTTCGCTGCGCGGCGAGAGGGAATAATCCACATGCGAGTGGTCCAGCGTGGCACAGAGCTGGGTGCCAAAGAGGTCGGTCGACAACCCGCCGAAATAGCCCGAGGGGGCGCCGAGTCGGCCCAGTGCGATGGCTGTGTTGAACACCGCGCCGCCTGAAAGGGGCGAAAACGCCGGTTCGCCCGCTGTCGTTTCACGCGGGAGCATGTCGATCAGGGCTTCGCCGCAGGACAGGATCATGGGAACCTCCAAAATATGTTTGCGCTAAACTGCCTTGTGGGGGCGGTGGGGGCAAGGGGCTGCGCTAGTCTGACGGGCGGGATTATGCGCAGAGCGCCGGGGCGTCTATTGGTTCATGGCGATCACATAGCCCACACCGGCTGCCACGATCACGCCCAGCACCACGGCGAGCGCGATTTTCCAAGTCGACCACGGGCGTTCCCCCTGCACGCGGCCGGTCTGGCCGTTGACGACAAAGCGGTAGCTTTGCCCGCGATACTTGTAGGCCGCGAGCCAGACCGGCAAGAGCACGTGTTTGAAGGTCACGGCGCTGACATCCGTATCGACGCTGTGGATACGCTGACGGTCACCGCCGATGTCGAATTTCACGTCACGCGCGATCTGCTGATCCATCAGGGCGCGCGCCTCGGCAAAGCCGGTGTCGAGATCGAGGGTGTAGCCTTCGGCGCGGAACCCGGCAAGGAATTCGGGGCGGTAGGGTTCTAGGCGGGTGAGATCCCAAGGCTGCAGCGCATCGGTGAAGCGCTTGGGCAGAGAGGTCGCGGCGAGCACCAGCACATCATCGAAAAAGCGCGCAACGCGGCCCGAGACCGGGTGCCAGCGGATCTGCTGCACCTGCTGGGTTGTCGGCTTGCCGTCGCGCATCACGGTGCGGGTTTCGTAATAGATCGTGCCGCGCTCGCCGCGATAGGCGGATTTCGTATCGGCATCATAGGTCCAGTAGGGGACATAGATGCCCTGCATCCGGCGCCCCTTGCGGGCATAGTCCGTGAGGCCGTTGGGCGCGAACCACAACCCGCCGAGCCAGTCTGTCATCGCCTGTTTTGCCTTGGGTTCGTCCAGTTCGAAGGGCAGCACACCGCGCGGCTTGATCTGGCGGTGGGTGCCGGTGTCGGCCACCACGGGGGTGGCGCAAAACGGGCAGTCGGTGGCGTGAACATCCGGGTTGAATTCCACCTGCGCGCCGCAATTGGGGCAGGTGGAAACGCGGGTCTCCTCGATCTCCTGCAAGGGCAGCAGATTGGCCAGGGCCTTGCGGAAATCCAGTTCCTTGATGCCGCCGCCCCAGGGGCCGCTTGTGCCCGTCACCTTTGCCGTATTGCCGCAATGGTCGCAGATCAGCAGGCCCTGCGCGGGGTCAAAGCGCATCTCTGACCCGCAGGCGTTGCAGGGAAAGCGGTGTTCCTGAACCGGGGCCGGAGGGGGGGCCGGAGCGGGAGGCGGGATGTCGGACATGAACTTTTATGCCTCCGGCGGGGATATTTGAGGGCAGATGAAACCGGGGCTCAGGCGCCGGGGGGCGGAGGGGGTGGCAGCACGGTAAAGAGCTGGGCGAGTTCGGTCACGTCCTCAGCCCGGAGCCAGCCGTCCTGACCGGCGGTCCAGACATAGCTTTCCCGCGTCAGTTCGCCGTTTGCGGCCATGCGGCCCAAGGCGGCGCGCGAAAAGGGGCCTTTGGTCTGGCCGTTTTCGGCCACATGCCAGACATGCTCGACCGGGGGCGGGGGCGGCGCTGACGGGGTGGGGTGCTGTTGCGCGGGCGCGGCGCCCCAGGGGCCCTGCCGCGACATCTGAGCGGCCATGGCCATGCCCATTCCGGCCCCAAGGCCTGCGGCCATGCCGCCCCCGGCGGGATTGTTGGCAGCGGCTGTCATTGCCTCGGCGGCGGAGTATTGCGTGAACTTGCCCAGATCCCCGGCGAGGCCCATGGAGGTGCGTTTGTCCAAAGCCTGTTCGACGGCAGGGGGGAGGGAGATGTTTTCGATATACATCTCTGGCATGGTGAGGCCGTAGTCTGCGATGGTTTGCGACACTTCGCCTGCCACCAGCTTGCCCAGATCGCCGGTATTGGCGGCCATGTCGAGCACGGGGATGCCCGAGGAGGCAAGCACGCGCGATACCTCTTGCACGATGATGTTGCGGATCTGAAAGCTGATTTCGTCCATCGTGAATTCGCCGTCGGTGCCGACGATTTCGCGCAGAAATTTTGCCGCATCGGTCACGCGGATCGAATAGGTGCCGAAGGCGCGCAGGCGGACCGGGCCGAATTCCGGGTCCCGCGCGATGATCGGGTTCTTGGTGCCCCATTTCAGGTCGTTGAAGCGGGTGGTGTTGACGTAGTAAATCTCGGATTTGAAGGGCGATTTAAAGCCGTGATCCCAATGCTGCAGCGAGGTCATGATCGGCATGTTGTTGGTTTCGAGCATGTAGAGCCCGGGGGTGAACACATCCGCCAGCTGGCCTTCGTGCACGAAGACCGCCGCCTGACCTTCGCGCACGGTCAGCTTGGCGCCATACTTGATCTCATGGCCTTCGCGCTCGAACCGCCAGACCATGGTGTCGCGGGTGTCGTCGGTCCAGTGGATGACGTCGATGAACTGTCCGCTGAGAAAGTCGAAAATGCCCATGTCATGGTCTCCTGTCGATCATTGGATCAGCTTGACCCGCCTGCATAGCGCACTGCGAGTTCGTGCACGATGGGGCGGGCCTCTTCGGCGGTCATGCCGGGCGTCAGGCGAGGGTCGTAGAGCATGCGCAGCATAATCTCGTCCTGCTTGGTCAGCAGGGCGAATTCGTCGTCGTCATTGAAGATCGACGGACGCGCCTGCGGGCTGTCATTGGCTAGCCCCATACCCTGTGCGACCTCTTCGTGCACGCAGGAGCGCATCAGGAGTTCGGGATGTTCGGCGCGGATCAGGGCGATGGACTGGCCGTAGCTGTAGCCGCCGATATCCTGAGAAAAGGCGATCACAAGGCAGTGGATCGAGCGCGGCGTGTCATCGAAGATCCGCAGCGAGGATTGATTGATGTCGGGCACAAGTTCCAGAACGCGGGGGGCAACCAGCGCCTTGTCATCCTCGCTCATGAACAACACGTGAAAATTCGGGTCGTTGTCGGACATGGTGATGGGATGGCCGGTGATCCGTGCCAGACGCGCGACATAGTGCGACAGGACGGCAGTGTCCCTGCGGCGGTCCGCGTCAGACACAGAGGGGCCGAATTCGGCCGCCACCCGGATCGGCTGGACCCATTTCTTGATCCGGCCCAGCTGTCCCGAGGAGGGGCGAAAGCCCTGCCCGCGTTCGTACTCCTCGGCCAGGGCAATCTGTTCGAAGTTGCGTTCAAGCATCGTGTCGGTAAAGGGTGTGTCGGCCCCGCCGCCGTCTGTGCGCAGCAGGCCCTGCGCCAGTTGTTCTGACTGGACCCGTGCGTAATAGCGGGTCAGCGCGGTCCTTTCCGGTGAAGGCAGGTGACGCGCTTGCGGTTTGATCGCCGGAGGTATGGCCATGCCCGAGGGCGGGGCTGCGGATGTGACATCGGGTTGCCCGGAGCGGCGAAAGCCGCAGGCCGCGAGGGTCAGCAGGACCAGCCCGAACAGGAGTGCGCGTCGGATCATGTCAGGCCTTCGGAACCGAGGTGCCGGACGTATCGCCCACGCCATCCCGGCGCGACTTGGCCGAGGCGAGCGTGTCGCGCAAGTCCTTTTCCATCTTCTGCAGCTCTTCTTCGGCCTTGGCGCGCTTGGCCTTGCCCTCATCCGCGATCTGCAGGCTTTCGTTGATCGTGCCGATCAGGTCGGCATTGGCCTGCTTGACCGCTTCGATGTCAAAGACGCCGCGCTCCATTTCCTGGCGGATCACCTTGTTGGAGTCGCGCAGGTTCTTGGCGTTTGAGGTCAGCAGCTCGTTGGTGAGGTCATTGGCTTCGCGCACGGCGCTGGCCGCTTCGGCAGAGCGCTGAATGGTGACGGCCTGCGCCAGCTGGGTTTCCCAGAGCGGCACGGTGTTCACGAGGGTCGAGTTGATCTTGGTCACCAGCGACTTGTCGTTTTCCTGCACCAGACGGATCGAGGGCAGGGACTGCATCGTCACCTGACGGGTCAGTTTCAGGTCATGCACCCGGCGTTCCAGATCGTCGCGGGCGGCGCGCAGATCGCGCAGTTCCTGCGCCTTCATCACCTGATCTTGTTCGGCGGCGGCGGCGATTTCGGCCTCTTTCGCGGGAATGTCGGCCTCGTCCAGACCTTTGATCTTTTCCGTGCCTGCGGCGATGTAGAGGGCAAGTTCGTCATAAAAATCGAGGGTCTTTTCATAAAGAAGATCCAGCGATTTGATGTCCTTGAGCAGAGTGTATTCGTGTTTTTGCAGATCCTCGGTCACCCGGTCGATCTGCAGCTGCACCTTTTCATATTGGGCGGTGAACTTTGCAAAGGGCGCGGCGCGGCCCAGCAGTTTTTCCCACCAGCTGCGGTCGCGGCGCACGTCGAGTTCGGAGACCGAAAAGCCCCGGATCGTGCTGACGATGGAGCGCAGGGAATCGCCGGCCGGGCCGACATCTTTGTTGCGCACATCGGCGAGCATCGCCTGGCTGATTTCCTGCAGTTCTGTCTGAGCGCCGGAGCCGAAAGAGATGATCGACTGGGTGTCGGTCATGTCGATCTCGTCCATGCGCGAGCGGATCTCTTCGCCAAGGTTGGCGTCGGCCTGGGACAGCGGGGTGACGGCGTCAGCAGCCTTGGGGTCGCTCAGAACCATGGCGTTGACTTCATCGACCAGAGCCAGCGTTTCCTGCGCCTTGGCGCGGACATTCTCAGACATGGTAAATCCTTGTTCCGGGGAAGGGGCCTCTAGCCGAGGCGCACCCCTTCGCGTTGCAGGCGGTCGCGCAGGACTTCGATCTCGACATTGAGATCGCTGTTGGTGTCCAGCAGCAGTGTTTTGGTCTTGGCGCCGAACGTCTCTTCCAGATCGCTCAGGAGAAGCATGTAATCACTTCGGGCCTTGGCGTCACGGGTGCGGACGTAGACATCCGCGAATTTCTGCGAAGCGTCGCGCGCGCCCATCAGGTAAACGCCCAGAAACTTGCGCGCGGCGGTCAGGTCGCGGGGGTCTTCTTCGACCGTGCGGAGCAGTTCACGGGCGCGGATCTGGAACCGTTCGACGCGGGCGGCCACCTGACGGTCACCGGAACGGGTGGCCGCCTCTGTCATGGCGGCGAGGTATTTTTCCGCCTCGTCCACAACCCGCGCGACGCGGTTCTGCTGGAAGGTATCGACGCCTTCCATCTGCTTGTCGCCGAGCGGGTCTATGCCAAAGGCGGCAAGGTGCAGGGCACCGGCGGCAATGCCGTAGATCACCGGCGCGGCAAGGCTGGCATCGCTATTGAACGTCGCAAGGGCCGCGCCGATGCCCGCAAGCGCGGCAGCAAAGATCTTGCGGGGGAGCGCGGGGCGGCGGGCCACGCGGCGGGCGGCATATTCTGCCTCTGCCCGCAGGCCATCGCGCAGCAGCCAGGCGCCAAGGGTCAGGGATGTGGCGCCCAGCAGGCCGACAGCCAGCCCTGCAGCCCCGGCGGTGAGAGATGTGAAGGCAAGCAGAATGGGTGGCAGAAACAGCAGGTTGCTGCGTGCGCCCACCGGATCGACCCGCGCGCCGTCAAAGGCAGGGCGGTCAGGATCCGAGGGACCCGTGCCATCCGGGCTGAATTTGCCGCCGAAACGCTGCGCCATTTTCTAAAGTCCCCCGAGAATGCCTGAGGAGACCCCGAACAGGAGAACTATCAGAAGGACATAGGCCACTTTCTGAAGGCTGGTGCCAGACATGTCACCCCCTGAGGCATTGCAACTGTGTTTGAACTTAGGTGAATCACTGCAGGCTTGCTAGGGGGAAAGGCAAAACAGCGCCCTCAGGCAGCGAATTCCTGCGTCATGCGGTCTAGGAGCAGATCTGCCTCGAACTCGAGCCCGTCTTCGCGCAGGGCAGTGCCCTTCAGCCGTGCATGAACCTCGAATGCGATGGCCATGGCGGACAGATTCGCGATGTAGCGCTGCCGGGCGAAGGCGCGATCCGGGGTATCCCAGGCCTCGTCCAGACGGTCAGCCTCGTGTGCGGCGATGTGCAGAAGTTTCATCAGAGGCTTGCGCACCGACCGGATGGTCGCCGGGTCGCGGGCGAGGGCCCCCAGCAGGCATCTGACCGCTTTTTGCACGCCCTTGGTGCGTTTGATGAGGTCGAGATCATCCAGCCGACCAATGCGCAGCACGAGATCGTCCAGTGTCCGTTCGGCTGCGAGGGTCAGCAGATGCACGCGCTGCTGCAGCTGGTTTTCGGGGGTTTCGTGGCCCTTGTCCCGCAGCGGATCCAAGCCGAACGCCACGAGGCTGAGCCCTGTCGCGAGCGTTCCGCAGGCCATCGCAGCCCAGAGATTGTCGTATTCGACCCACCCAAGGAAAAAGACAAAGGCCCCGATCATCAGGGTTCCCAGAAGCTTGCGCGGCAGATGCGGTTTGCGGGCGACTTCGGCTGCATCATAGTTGGCTTGGCGACAGTGACCTGCGGAGATCAGAGCAAGGCCCAGGGCGAAAACTGCCAGGGTGGAGACAAAGACAAAGCCCGACTCGCACCCGTGTATGAGCCATTCCACCAGCGGGCTGGCGGACAGGAACATCAGGCTGAGAGCGGGGACATGGCCCTTGCATTTGCAGGGTTTTGTAAAGAGGTGGTTCATACGCGGTCCTGTTGGTGCGATCATGGCAGCGACATCACGAAAATCAGCATCCAGAGTGCGCCGAATGCCAGATTCTGCCGGGCCCGCCCCGAGTACAGGATGCGCGTCGTGGCTGCGCGCAAAGCCTGCACGGTGTCGCGCATCAGCGGACGCAAATGCGACAGGGCCATCAGGGTCGAGAGGGCCAAAACGGCTATGGCAAGATCAGTGAATATCATGCCCTTTGCTCTGCGCCGAGATTCTGGCAAAAAAGGGGCAGGCTTGGAATTATCGCGCGTAAAAATTTACGAGGGTAAACAAAGTGTTAATGTTAATTAATCAATTTTAGCGACTTAGCGGTCATCCGACTGCGGACCGCTGCGGCGGCGTCGTTGCGGCAGCGGTTTTGCGGGGGCATCCGGCACCGGGCCGTCGAGGCCGAGCTGATCACGCACGATCTTGCGGCGCACTTCTTCGACAGCGCCGGGTTTCAGCTGGCCCAGCTGGAACGGCCCGTAGGATGTGCGGATCAGGCGGTTCACACTGAGGCCGATATCTTCCATCGCGCGGCGGATTTCCCGGTTCTTGCCTTCGCGCAGGCCTATGGTGAGCCAGGCATTGGCGCCCTGTTGGCGGTCTATGCTGGCGATCATCGGCAGATATCGTTGACGATCGATTACCAGACCGTCGCGCAGGGGTTTGAGCATCTCGTCCGTGGGGCGTCCGTTGACCCGCACGCGGTATTTGCGCAACCAGCCGGTGCTGGGCAGTTCCAGCTTACGCTTGATCCCGCCGTCGTTGGTCAGCAGCAGAAGACCTTCAGAATTGAGGTCGAGCCGTCCGACGGACATCACGCGCGGCATCTCTTCGGGGAGGTCGTCATAGATGGTCAGGCGGCCCTGTTCATCCTTTGTCGTCGTCACGCGTCCCGTGGGCTTGTGATAAAGCCACAGGCGTGCGGCATCGGGGGCTGCCAGAGGCTTGCCATCGACGGTGATCTTGTCCTTGTCGGTGACGTTCAGCGCGGCGCGGTTGATGACCTTGCCGTTGACGGAGACCCGCCCGAGTTCGATCATGCGTTCGGCTTCGCGGCGGCTGGCCACACCTGCGCGGGCCAGCACCTTGGCGATGCGATCCCCCTCAGGGGCGGATTTGGCCGGTGTCGAATGGGCCGGGGCGGGCTTGGGGTGTGTGTCTTTGCTCATTTCCCTGCGCTAGCCTATATTGCGGCTTTGGGAAAGAGCGCTGCTGCGCAAGGGACACACTATGACGTTTACCAGCCATATGGAGGCCGCTTTGGCCGAGGCGCGGGCCGCTGGTCTGCGCGGAGAAGTGCCTGTGGGGGCGGTTGTGGTCGACTCCGCGGGCCGTGTGGTTGCCACGGGCGGCAACCGGACCCGGGAGGGGCATGATCCGACCGCCCATGCCGAGATCGTGGCGATTCGCGCGGCCTGCGCTGCGCTGGGGGGTGAGCGGTTGGTGGATCACGATCTGTATGTGACGCTGGAGCCCTGCGCCATGTGCGCGGCGGCGATTTCGGCGGCGCGGATCCGGCGGGTGTATTACGGCGCGGGGGATCCGAAATCCGGCGGCGTGGCGCAGGGGGCGCGGGTGTTCAGCCATCCGCAGTGTCATCATGTGCCCGAGGTCTATGACGGCATCGGGGCTGAGGCGTCAGAGGCGTTGTTGCGGGACTTTTTTGCGGAGCGGCGTCATGGGTGAGGCGGGAATGGGACGGGTGATCCTGCTGAACAAGCCTTATGGTGTGCTGTCGCAATTCACCGACAAGGGCACCGAGGGGAGCACGCGGGCGACCCTGTCGGATTATGTCACCGTGCCAAAGGTTTACCCCGCCGGTCGTCTGGATCGTGACAGCGAGGGGCTGCTGGTGCTGACCGATGACGGGGCGCTGCAGGCGCGGATTGCCAACCCGAAATTCAAGCTGGAAAAAACCTATCTGGTGCAGGTCGAGGGCATGCCGTCCGAGGCGCAGATTGCCGATCTGCGCCGGGGCGTGGTGCTGAAGGACGGCCTGACCCGGCCCGCGAAAGTGTCACAGATTGCAGAGCCGAATCTGTGGCCGCGCGACCCGCCGGTGCGGTTTCGCAAGACCGTGCCGGATGGCTGGCTGCGCATCACGATTTCCGAGGGGCGTAACCGGCAGGTGCGGCGGATGACGGCGCATGTGGGGCTGCCCTGTCTGCGGCTGGTGCGCTGGTCGGTGGGCGCCTGGTCACTGGAGGGGATCGCCCCGGGACGCTGGATCGACGGGGCGATTTAGACTGGCTGGAAAGTGTATGGAAACCGTATGGTTTTCGTATGGCTCTGATCTGGCGTTGGCGCGTGCCGTGAGGTCAGAGGGGGCTGTCTGCCCCCGCCTGGCCTGCGGCCCGGCCCCCCGAGGATATTTGAGGGCAGATGATGCGCGGGGGCCGGTCAGGGGTGGGGGCGTCAGATCCATTTCGCCAGAGGCGGCAGGCTCATCAAGACGGCATTGGCGTCATGGCCGGTCTCAAGCCCGAATTTGGTGCCGCGGTCGTAGACGAGGTTGTATTCCGCATAGAGGCCGCGATGCACCAGCTGGGTGTCCTTGTCCGCATCGCTCCAGTCCGTGGCGCGGCGTTTTTCCACCAGCGGGATGTAGGCCGGAAGGAAGGCGCGGCCGATGTCCTGGGTGAGGGCAAAGTCGGCCTCCCAATCGCCGGTGCTGTGGTCATCCATGAAGATACCGCCAACGCCGCGCGCGCGGTTGCGATGCGGGATGTAGAAATATTCATCGGCCCATGCCTTGAGTTTCGGGTAATGGCCCGCGCCGTGTGGGTCGAGATGCGCCTGCTGCGTGGCGTGGAAATGCGCCGTATCCTCGGCATATTCGAGGCAGGGGTTCAGGTCGGAGCCGCCGCCGAACCACCAGGCATGCGGGGTCCAGAACATGCGGGTGTTCATATGCACCGCCGGGGCATGGGGGTTTTGCAGATGGGCGACAAGGGAGATGCCGCTGGCCCAGAAGCGGGGATCGTCGGACATGCCGGGGATGCCCTTGCGCGCGGCCATGGCGGCCTGCGCACGCGGTGCGAGGGTGCCATAGACCGTAGAGATGTTGACGCCGACCTTTTCGAAGACACGGCCGCCGCGCATCACGCTCATCAACCCGCCGCCGGCATCCGAGCCATCGTCGGAGCTGCGGCTGGTCTCGGTCAGCTCAAAGGTGCCGGGGGCCCTGTCTGACAGGGGGCCGCAGGTGTGGCTGGCTTCCAGCCCTTCAAAGGCGGTAACGATCTGATCGCGCAGATCGCGGAACCAGGCGGCGGCGCGGGTTTTCTGGGGAATGAGGTCTTCGGTCATGTCTCTGTCCTGTCTGATTGACACAGCTCTAACGCCTTTCGGCGTTTACGTGAAGCATCCGCAGGCAGGGCGTGCAGGGCAGTTGCGGATCTGGCGCAGGGCAGGGGCAGGGTCCCGGCAAGCGTCCGGAGGGCGGCTGCGAGCGCGACAATGCCCCGATGATGCAGGCAAAATAGTTGGTCCAGATCATTTTCATAATTGTTAAGCCGAATCCGCTATCGAAATGTCGGGACAGTGAAAGTGGCAGACATGGTTCAATCCGGCATCAAGGTTTTTTTTCGGACACTTCCGATCAAATATCGTCTCTACCTGTCCGGCGCGATCTCTATCGTGACCGTAGTGCTGCTGGGGGCCATTGTGCTGTACAGTCTGTGGAAAGGGTCGTCTGATCTTGATCAGCAGATCATGGTGACCCAGACCGTCAGGCATCAGATGATGAGCGACATGATGCATGATGGTCTTGTCGCGAATGTGGCGCTTGCTGTCATCAGCGGCGCGACTCTGTCCGAAGAGGCAAAGGCCGAACAACGGATTGCCTTTGCCGGGGATTCCGAGACTTTCCGCAGCAACATGGCAGCTCTGATGGATCTGGATCTGCCGGATGCATTACATGTTCAGGTGGCGAAAACCATTCCCGTGGTCGAGGAATACATAAGCAGTGCCGAACAGGTGATCGAAACATCCTTTGGCAATGAGGCGGCCGGACGTGCGGCCCTGCCGGGGTTTCTGGCCATGTTCGACCGGCTTGAGGTGGACCTTGCCGCGCTGGGTGACATGATCGCGCTGCAATCGGTTGAAGTTTCATCCGCAGTCAAACGAAATTCCAGAACCCTCATCTATTTTGTGCTGACTTCTGTGGCGCTGAGCGCGTTGCTGATTGCCTATAACGCCAGAACGGTGTCCCTGTCTGTCCTGAAGCCGTTTGACCGTTTGCGATCCGCTTTGACGCAGGTTGCGCAGGGGGAGCTGGGGCTACGTATCCGGGACAGTATGCGCGATGATGATCTGGGCCGGATCGCGGGGGATGTGGACCGCATTTCGGATCGGTTCGTCGCGTCGATGGAGGATCAGGAACTTCAGAAGAAGCAGGGTGAGCTGGTGATCAAAAGCCTTGCGGCGGGGCTTGCCGAGATGGCGAACGGAAATCTGAGCGGCTACATTGAGCAGAAGTTTGTCCCTGAATATGAACCCCTGCGTCAGTCGTATAACGAAACGATCGACCGGCTGAATTCGCTGATGACGCAGGTTGTGCAGGTCAGCCTGAGCCTTGATGCCCGCTCTGCCGAGATCAACGGAGCGTCAGAGGATCTGTCGCAGCGCACGGAAACACAGGCGGCGACACTGGAGGAGACCGCAGCGGCGCTGGAAATGCTTACCAACAGTGTCAATGCGGCGGCGAAAAATGCCAAGGAGGTTAAGTCCGCGGTCGATCATACCCGAGGGGATGTCGAAGCCAGCGGCAAAATTGTCGAAGGTGCCGTTCTGGCCATGCGCGAGATCGAATCCTCGTCCAATCAGATTTCGCGCATCATTGCGGTGATTGACGATATCGCCTTTCAGACAAACCTGCTTGCGCTTAACGCGGGGGTCGAGGCGGCGCGGGCCGGAGACTCCGGGCGCGGCTTTGCGGTTGTCGCCTCTGAGGTTCGTGCGCTTGCGCAGAGGTCAGCGGATTCCGCAAATGAAATCAAGGCGCTGATCAATGCCAGTTCTCAGCAGGTTGAGGATGGTGTTCGCAAGATAAACGGCGCGGGGGAGTCGCTTTCTTCTGTTGTGGTGCAGGTTGCTGAGATTGCGAAGCTGATTTCCGGCCTTGCCAGCGAAACCTTTGAACAGGCCAATGGGTTGAGTGAAATCAATATCGGTGTGAGCCAGCTGGATCAGGTGACACAGCACAATGCGGCGATGGTCCAGAAATCAGGTTTGGCGATACGGCAGATGGAGCGGGACACATCGAACCTCATTCAGCTGACCGGCAAGTTTCAGCTACTGGATGAAACCGAAACCACAGAGCATATGAAGCATGAAGCGAGTGACATGAATTATGCCCTTTCGGCGTAGCGGTGCGACCCGTTGCCGGATTGGGGCGGCGTTGTCCGCAGGTCTGTCGCGTGCCCGGGCGCTGCGGGCTGAATATCGGACTGTGACTGAGCGCACTATGACCTGATCCGAGGGGAAGGCCGAAACACCATGATCGCGCGCCGCAATGGGCCCCAGCACTTCGGCGTTCACTTGAGGCAGAGAAAAGTGTGTCAGCTGCAAGCCCAAAATACTTTACAGCGTTTGGGGTTAAACCCGGATCGGATATTCGCGGTCTCTCTCTTTGGTCGAACGCGAAATCCGTTGCCCGTTGTTTCAGGTCGAACCCGGAACGCTTTAATGCGCCGGAGCTGCGACGGGGTCGAGCAGGGTGCGGCCGCCATCGACGGTCATCACCTGACCGGTCATGAAGGACGACCCTTCGGAGGCGAGGAACTGTACCGCTTCGGCCAGTTCTACCGGAGAGGCGATGCGCCCGAGGGGTGTGTGGCTTATGATCTGGTCGCGGTAGTCTGCATGATCCCTGAGCGCGCCCTTGAGGCTGGCCGACATGACCGATCCGAAGGCCAGCGCGTTGACCCGGATGCGGTTGGGCGCCAGCGCCACGGCCAGCGAGCGGGTCATCTGATCGAGGGCTGCGCAGGACACGGAATAGGCCAGCAGGTCCGGGTGGGTGCGGCGCGCGGCGATGGAGGAGAGGTTGACGATGGCGCCGACCTGTCCTTCGGGGGAGTCACCTGCCTGCTTGATCATCCGCTTTGCCACCACCTGGCTGAGCCGCAGGGCGGTCATCAGGTTCTGATCCAGCAGCGATTCGACCGAGGTGTCATCCATATCCAGCGGATCGGAGGGAATCATCTGTCGGCTGCCGTTGACCAGGATATCGACGCGGTCATAGGCGTCGAGCGTGGCCGAAAGCAGATTGGCGAGCGTCAGCCGTTCGCGCAGATCGCCGGCAAAGTAGCGCATGTTGCCATCTTCGCGGACCTCGCCCACCTCCTTGGAGAGGCGCACCTCGTCCATGTCGGCGAACATCACATTTGCGCCGCGCTGGGCGAAATGCCGGGCGATGGCAAGGCCGACACCATTCGCGGCGCCGGTGACGATGGCAGTCTTGCCTTCGATCGAAAAGGACATGGAGGAGAAAGCCTTGAACTGTTGTGCAGCGCCGAGCCTAGCCCAGATCAGCGCCGGGGGCGAGAGGGGCGTTGCGCATGCAGCACCTTGAAGCTTTTGTCGCCGCTGACCTCTGTGGTTTCGCCAAAATGTTCAGCCAAAGTCGCCTCGTACGGGAGATGGCGGTTGGCGACGATCCAGAGATGCCCCGTGGGTTTCAACGCCCGGGCGGCAGCGGCGATGAAGGCCTGACCCAGGCTGGTTTCGGCGCTGCGCGAGGTGTGAAACGGCGGGTTCATGATCACGGTGTCGAGCCGTTCGGGTGATTGCCAGCCGGGCAGGTCGGCCCAGTAGAACTTGGCCCGGGGATCGTCGATATTGGCGCGGGCACAGGTCAGGGCGGTATGGTCTGCCTCGATCACATGCAGCACGGCGATGTCGGTCCGGGTCAGGATCTGTGCGGACAGGTACCCCCAGCCGGCGCCGAAATCCGCAACGCTCTGCCCGATCTTGGCGGGCAGGGCGGCGGCGAGCGCGGCAGAGGCCGGGTCGATCCCATCGGCGGAAAACACGCCGGGCGCGGTGAGGAAGCCATCGGCGATGCGGCTGGGTCCGGCGCTGGTCCAGTCGGAAAAGGCATCCGTGGCAGGGAACCAGGCAGCCTTGCCATGGGCCTTGGAAATATGGCCCTGCACTTCGGCCCGGGTGCGGCAGATCTTGATCATCGGCTCGATCCCGTCGGTCTTGAGCCCATCGACCATGACCGTGCCGCCGGGGGTGGCGGCGCAGGCGGCGGCGACCATGGCCTGACCCTGCGCACGGGCGCGGGGCAGAAAGACCACGGACAGGGCATAGGGGCCGGCCGGATCGGTCACGCAGTCAAAGCCGCGCGCCATCAGCGCATCATAGTCGGGGCGGAAGGTCTGGATCACCTGACAGCGGTCGCTGGGAAGCGCAGAGAGGTCATGATCGGAGGTTGCACCGAACAGGGCAATCGTGCCTTCGGGCGGCAGCAACAGGCTGCCATCTTCCAGGCAGGTCGTGAGTCGGGATGTGGCCATAATTTCAGGGACACCGCGCCTGCGCGGGCGTCATTCCTTTTCCATGGTGCATTGCAGCGGATGCTGATGACGGCGGGCAAAATCCATGACCTGGCCCACTTTCGTCTCGGCAATCTCGTGGCTGAAAACACCCACGACTGCGACACCTTTTTTATGTACGGTCAGCATGATTTCAAACGCTTGCGCGTGAGTCATGCCAAAGAAACGTTCGAGGATATGCACGACGAATTCCATCGGCGTGTAGTCATCGTTCAGCAGCAACACCTTGTACAGCGGCGGGCGCTTTGTCTTGGGCTTTGAATCGACAACCACATCCACATCATCCACGCCACCCGGGGGCGGAGTGGTGTCATTGCTCATGGAGCGGTGGGAAACGGTGGTTCCGTGTTTCATGAAAGCCAATGTGGTTTGCGGTGTCAGCATCAGAGGTTCTATATAACCTCTCGGGCCCGTTAGAAAAGGGCCGAAGAGGGGTAAGACGGTAAACAATGGCGCAGAATCTGCTAACAATCGGTTTCGATGCGGATGACACGCTCTGGCAGAACGAGCGGTTCTTCAAGCTGACCCAGGCGCGATTCGCCGAACTGCTGGCCGATCACGCCGATACGGGCACGCTGGATGCGCGTCTGCTGGCCGCTGAGCGGCGCAATATTGGACACTATGGGTTCGGGGTGAAGGGATTCGTGCTGTCGATGATCGAAACCGCGATCGAGGTGACCGAGGGGCGGGTGCCCGCACATGTCATTTCGGATCTGCTGAGCGCGGGGCAGGAGCTGTTGGCGCATCCGCTGGAACTGCTGCCCCATGCCGAGGCGGCGGTGCGGGATCTGGCCGAAACGCATCACATCGTTCTGATCACCAAAGGCGATCTGCTGCATCAGGAACGCAAGCTGGCGCAGTCTGGCCTGGGCGATCTGTTCGACGGGGTCGAGATCGTGTCGGACAAGACGCCGCAAACCTATGCACGGATCTTTGGCGCAGCTCCCGGCGGGGCGGCGGGGGCGATGATGGTGGGCAATTCGATGAAATCCGACGTGGTTCCGGCGATTGCGGCGGGCGGCTGGGGAGTCTTCGTGCCGCAAGAACTGTCCTGGGATCTGGAGCATGCCGAGCCACCCGAATCCATCCGGTTTCACAGCCTGGAGCATTTGGGGGATCTGTCCGCGCTGGTCCGTGACATCGGCTGAATTTTGCCGGAAGGCGTCCGAAAACCGGCGGAAATCGCCGGTTTAGCGATTCGATTATCAAGAACCTCAATATCTGGTTAATGCCGCGCGAATAAATCTGGAATTGCAAGCCATCATAAAGGTTTATCCGCAGCACTTGATGTGTTAGCTTTACGCTAATCAATCAAGAATAAAAGAGTTCACCGAAATATCGGGAACGCGAGGCAGCAGAAGGCGAGATATCGTGAAGGGACGGCGTTGGCAGCCGGGCCGCTTTGGCCTGTATTTCATGACTTTTACGTGGTTGGCACTGTGTGTGCCCCTGAGCGCATGGGCGGCGCCGTATGCGGCTTTTGTCATGGATGCGCGAACGGGCGAACAGATCCTGGCCGACAATGCGGACACACCGTTACATCCGGCCTCTCTGACCAAGATGATGACGCTGTACATCGCCTTTCAGGCGGTCGAGCACGGCGAGATCAGCATGGACACGGATGTGACCATATCGCGTCACGCGGCAGCAGAGCCACCGTCCAAGCTGGGCCTGCGCGCGGGGCAGAAAATCAAACTGCGCTATCTGGTGCGCGCCGCGGCGGTGAAATCCGCCAATGACGCCGCGACCGCCATAGGCGAGGCGATTTCCGGGTCGGAAGAGGCCTTTGCCGCGCGGATGAACCGGACCGCAAAGCAGCTGGGCATGACGCGCACGACCTTCAAGAACGCCAACGGTCTGACCCGGTCTGGGCATCTGTCCACCGCCCGCGACATGTCTGTTCTTGGGCGGCACGTGATTTATGACTATCCTGAGTATTACAACCTGTTTTCCCGCGAGACGGCGGATGCAGGGATCAAGCAGGTGCGCCACACCAACCGCCGCATGCTTGAAAGCTATCCGGGCGCGGACGGGATCAAGACCGGCTATACAAATGCCGCCGGTTTCAACCTTGTTTCATCCGCCCAGCGGGGCAGCGAACGGGTGATTGCCACGGTGTTTGGCGGGGCTTCGACCGCGTCGCGCAACGCAAAGGTGGCCGAGCTGATGGACCTCGGGTTCAAGCGTATGCCAAGCCAGGTCGCGTTTCGCGCGCCGGGTAAGCCGCCGTATATGGGACGCGGCAATGTCGATGTGCTGGTTGCGCGCAACTCTGAACCGACGCCGGGCACACGGGGCAAGGCGATCCGCGTTGCCTCTGCTGCTGTGACGCAAAGCCTGCGGCCGATGGCACGCGGTGGTGCGACACCAGCGCTGCTGGTCGCCGAGGTGCGCACCGATATCGACACGATCCTCGAATCGGTGCAGGCCGCCGAAGTAAAGGCCGTGGCGGCCCCGACGGCCCCGGTTGCGGCACCCGAACCTGTGCAGGTGGCCAACGAGGTCGCACCCGCCGAATCGACCAAGCCGGTGCGGCGCCCACCAGAGGTGGTTCTGGCCAGCGCGGCGCCGGTGCAGGCGAGAGCCCCGGCCGAAGCTGAGGTGGTCGAGCGGCTTTCGACCTCTGGCGGGCGGCACTGGGGCATCAATGTCGGCCGCTATCCCAGCAAATACGCCGCCGAAAAGGTGCTCTTGCAGACCGCCCTGTCCGAGACGTCAAGCCTGGACGGATCGCTGCGAAAGGTTGTGAATCGCAATTCCGGGTTTGACGCGAATTTCATGGGCCTGAGCCGTGACATGGCTGATCTGGCCTGCCGTCGCCTGCAGGCGCGTCAGGTGACCTGTTTCATGATCGGTCCCAGCTGATCTGTTCTGACTGATCGGGTGCAGGCCCGGCAGCGGCGAGAATTAGAAGATGGCATCGCCTTGCGGGGCGGTGCCTTTTTTACAAGCTGGCTGGGTTTTGTGCGTCTTGAACGCTATTTTCAGGGTGCCAACGGTCTTGCCAAAGCGGCGCGTATGACCGACAAGCGGCGCCATGCGGTCCCGTAGCTCAACTGGATAGAGCACCTGACTTCTAAGCCGGAGGTCTGGGGCCAGAAGAAGGCAGAAATACAGACGGTTAGGAGAACGTCAGCGACTTGCGAACCGTTTTCCGAACCGTTATCACAGAGCCACGGTCCCGTAGCTCAACTGGATAGAGCACCTGACTTCTAATCAGGATGTTGGGGGTTCGATTCCTCCCGGGATCGCCACTTTTCTTAATCTGCTTGGCAACTTAGCCCCACTCTGCAATGAATTGGTCCCTAAAGGGAGACCATGTACAGTGTGTGGCGCGCCGTCAGCTTCTGGACGGACTGACATGGTAATCTGGACAGAAATTATGAACTCAAGCGTCAGAGATCTACACATACGCCCAACTCTCTGACGCTCAGTGTGGCCGCCCGCTTCGATCGACCAGGACAAAAGTTGATCGCTCGATACGATCCACGCTCTCCGCCATCTTTTTGACAGCCGCCGAGATCTCTTCCAGAGCATCTGCCGCACGCACCTCAGCTTCGGTCTCGGGTCGGATAGCCTGCTGGACGATGCTGGCAGCCGAGGGGCTTGAGGGTGCTTTGCCCCTGACGAGCACTGCGGTAATCACGGCGGCAAGGGCGGAGCCGAAGGCGACCACCAGCTCCGGCGACAGGGCATTCTTCAGAAACTCAAACATGAAGGCGTCTTGCCGTTTTGCTGGAGATGTTGATCAGGCAATAGGCTGACCAGAAAGCCAGTATGCCATATTGGCAGGATGCCAGGCTGAGGCCACCGGAGACGACAAAACCCGTTGTCAAAGCGGTAAAGGACCAGACGCCGAAGATCGCGCCGGTGGCGCGTATCGCCGGGGACCGGCGCCAGCGGCCATTGATCACCACAGCCGCGAGCTGCGCCAGTCCGAAGGCCGTGAAGAGGACAGCCCAGGCAGATTCTGGCAGCAGGTCGAAGGCGCGGTATGCATCTGCCGTCATCATGTCCCCCGGCAAGGCCAGCGTGACGCCCCGCGC
Source organism: Puniceibacterium antarcticum (assembly GCF_002760615.1). Classification (GTDB taxonomy): domain Bacteria; phylum Pseudomonadota; class Alphaproteobacteria; order Rhodobacterales; family Rhodobacteraceae; genus Puniceibacterium; species Puniceibacterium antarcticum. Next base: position 83,881 of record NZ_AWWI01000066.1, read on the forward strand.
AAGGCTTACGCTGCCCAGGACAATTTCAGTGAGGCGGGTGTCGAGGTGCCAGATCCACAGCAGAAGCGGTTTCATGATCAGACAGAGATCCCACGTGCGTCTAGGATGATCGCTAGCCAGTCATTCATCAAGGTCAACTGTTCATCGGAAATCTTTCGGTCATACAAGATCGCCGCATAGTGGCGCGCCTGCCCTGCAAACTGGCTATTGTACGCGCTCCCAATGCGGATTGGCCCACCGAGGTCTGCTGGGTTCAGCGCTGGCTTATTTGTTCCAGACGCGCCCGTCGTGATATTCGTGACGCTCCGTGTCCTGTCGATCTGATCTACGCGGCCCGAAATAATATAGTCTGCGCCGATGGCGAAACCCGGAGCGCCGGTGTTTGCCTGCGCTGCTGTGCTCGTGCCAGCCGCGTCAAAAGCCTGCGTAAATTGAGCCGAGACCAAACCATCAGCCACGGTATTCTCAGAGAGGATAAGATTTCCGCCGATTGTCTGTCCGCCATAGCTCTGGCTATTCGACCAGTAATTGCTGATCAGGGCTGCGGTGGTATCTGTCAGCGGGCGGCAGGCAGAGATCCAAGTGAGATCCTCGCTATGTGCAATCGCGGTTTGGATATATGCCGTGCTGTTGCCTGTCAGGTCAAGATAGCTCTCCCCAATGGCAGGTGAACCTATGACGGAGGCATCAGTCACCCCCGTGGCAAGGTTTCGCACTGACTGAGCAAGCGTACCGCCAAAAATAAAAACACCTACAAGACCGTCAGTGACTGGCGGATTGATTTTTCGCGCAGTTGCCAAGCCATTCGCGCGCGTGTGTTTGATAAAAGTCGTCATGTCAGAACTCCATGTCTTTGGGTAGCGATCCGGGGACGAGGATGCCTCGGTCGATAATGATGTCCATTGCCGCGCCGATATTTTGCCCCGGGCTGCTGATCTGTATGTGCGTCGCGTCAGCCGGGATCAGCGCGGACTGGCACATCCAAAGCCAGCCGCCGCGACCATTGGTGTTTGTGACACTCCAACCCCGCGATGATGAGCCGTATGTCGCTCCGCCGTCGCTCGATGATTTGATGTCTGTTCCGGCGACACCGGATGTTGTCGCGGTCGGTATCCAAGCCCGGAAAGCTGCCGTCACATAGCGGCCTCGCAGAGCCCGGACTTTGTCGCCTGTCATCGTCTGACGCAGCTGCGCGCCTGTTGCCGTGTTGTTTGTGAGCCGCGCGGAAATGGCAGCGGTTTCATATATGGTCGTCTCCTCGGCAGATGTGCAGTTGACCAACTCCCAATCGTCAGGGACCGATGCTGTCCAGTCTGACAAAAGACCATTGCTCAGGAGATTGCGCACTCGATCATAGAGCGTCGGATCACGCGCCTGAGAGAGGCTGATCTGGTTGCTGATAAGCGGTGCGATCAGGGTCTGGACAATCTCATCATCGCCGCCGCCTTCGATAACAGAGGGGTGTATCGGGTCCGTTCCATCGTCGTCATACCAGGCAGGCGGCTTACCCGCCTGCTGGAACAAGCTGAAAGCATCGACAAGCGACCAGCCCATCGACCGCGCAGCAAACTGCGCGCCGAGGCTGCGATTTGTGCCCTGAGTATTGTCCAGCCGTGGATTCTGCGCGACGATACTGACGCCTGCATAGGGGTGACGCATCGCGATCTGCTGCCCGCCTCCGATCAGGATGGCGGCGTGCACTTCCGGCGTCCAATTGTGGTCATGATTGTGACCGTGGTTGATGATCAGCCAGTCGGCTGCGGTCTGACCATACGCCGCATCGAAATGCTCGCCGTGCAGGTAATAAAGCTGCCGCCCAGCGACGGCGGCATTCCAGATCGTGCAGGTCGCGCCGCCCGATCCAGCGTAAACGACGATAGCCGTCGCGTAGTTTTTCGCACTGTCGTCCCACGCGCGATATTCTACCCGCACGCTTCCATCCCACGCGGCGATCGCATCAGAGATCTTATAGACCCAGCGATCTGTCCCGGCACCGGTACTGTCAGAGCAAACGAGGATATTTGCATTCTGATCCCCGGCCAACTTGCGCAGCAATCCATAGGTTGCATTTGGCTGAGCGGTCAGAACGGCAGGCTCAGATCCCCCGCCCGATGCGTCGGCTGGATTTTCCGGGTACTCTTGCAGGACAACCCCGAATTTATCGATGTGGACCACCCGTCCATCTTCAATGCCGTCGTCATAAACCTCGTAGAGCGGAGTGCGGATTCCGTCAGTGCCGAAGTATACCTCAAGCACGTCGTAGCTTCCGTCTCCTTGAATATAGCCCTGAACATACCCGTTCTGGTCTTCGAAACCGACCATCTCAGTACCGTCGGCAGAGTCGATCAGAGCGCTGCGGACATCAATTTCACTCGCGAGATCGGCAGCGTCAGCTTTGGCAACAAGCGCGGCAACAGACGGGACGGTCTCAATGAGCACGGCGGAACCTGCCTCGTTGCGATAACGGTAGAACGCAACGTCCAGATCGTTAGAAACAAGGCGGAACTCCTGTCCCGTCGATGTTGCCGCAATCCCTTCCGCTGTCGTATCAACAGATGGACGGGCATCATTTGACTCGGCCTCAAGGATTGTCGTGCGGGTGTCGAGCGCATCCGTCACATCCGTCCCCACCTTGGCCGCCAGAGCCTCTGCCAAGGGTCCTGCAGCCGCGATACGCGTGGAAAGCAGGTCCACAGCAACGCGACCCACTGTATTATCGCTGTGGCCCAACAGGTCATCGACGGCGTCAAGGTATGATTTGTCGACAGTTCTCTCACCAGAGGCAGCCATTCTAATTCTCCTGTTTCAACGGGGATCGCAGCGCCCATGCGGGTGCGCGGATGATTTCGGGGGTTTGGGGGATGGGCGCCGTCACAAGATCTCTGCCGCATAGGGTCCGGAGAGCGCGCCAGGCACACCTTCAACTGAGACAGGCTCTGCAAAATACGTGTAGCTTCCGGCATTGATGCAGCCCGATGTCTCGACAAACAAGACTGCGTCATCGACGAGCAGCTCTGCGGTGATGCTCGCCAGCCAGCCAAAGGCCGCGTTGCCGAATACAGCCTCAATACGGTCAGTAAACGTACCCGTTGATGTGACGCTGTTGCCCTGCTGATCCGTGCCGCCGAAGAGCACCGGGGTGACCGACCCGGCTGTAACCGTCGCGAAGAAAGCTACGCGATAGACCTTACCCGCCGTCAGAGTGACAGCCTGGCGGATGGTATCCGAGGTACCGGAGCTGTGCTGCGCGTTGCCGCCGCTCACCGACCAATTGGCATCGGGCGTCCAGGCGCCCGCAGAATCAAAGACCGAGTTTGCCAGCAGGTTGGTACGTGTCGCGTCGCCATCTGCGTAATTGAGCGTCGTGCCAGGCGATGTCGGGATGGGGGCGCCGATCGCATGCAGATCGCGATCCAGTGTTGTGCCGTCAGGAACCCGGTAGAGTTGGATGCCGGTGGTGACGCTATCCGATCCCGTGACGATCGAAATGTGCGAGGTGCCCAGACCGCCCGTGACGGTGACTGCATCCCCTGCAAGAGCCGCAGGGAAGGCGGGGTCATCCTGACCGACCGTGATCGCAACCGTCGCCGAGGCCGGGCCTTCGATGCCACCGATCGATATACCGAAAGCGCGCAAGGAAACATCCGCGCCCGTCAAATACCCTGAAATTGTGGCGCCACCTTCCGAGACGGGAACTGTAAGCGTGCTCCATTCACTTGCCCCGGTGAGGCGATGCTCGATACGATATTGGTTCATCACGGCCACAGAGCCTTTGCCTGGCAAAAGCTGAAGCCGGATGTCGCGCGGGACAGGTTCTTCAGATGCCGGAGGTACGGTTTCGTCGTCAATGATCTCCAGACCGGACTGCAACGACACGAAATTGGGCGCCGTCGGCACCGTTCCGGGATAGGCCACCTCGTCGCCAACGCGACCGGTCCAGGCAGGTGGCACATAGGCGTCGATCATCTCGTCGATGATCGGGGCATGGGCCACCATGTGGTAGATGGAAGAGAAGTTCTCACCCGCCTCGATGCCGCGCACGACCACCGGGAAGCTGTCCATTGCAGCCGGGCCGAACTGCACCACATCCCCGACCACCGGCATCAGACCGGACCCCAGCAGCAGCAGGGTCGATGTCTCGCCCGGGGCTGTACGGACAGGACGCACAACGGACTGCCCCGCCGTATCCGCTTCCTCTCCAAGTGCCGCTTCTGGATAGTGACGGAACCGGATCACATAGTCGTTTCCGACCTGCATGCTGACGCGATCGTCAAGCACCACCATTGTGCCCTCGACCGCCCGGACACGCGCAGCCGACTGCTCTTCGCTCAGGATATGGTTGCTGAAGGTCATCAGATCGCCACGCGTTGCCGCGCCTACGCCATGCGCCTGAATGGCCTGGTGGATATCGGGGCGATAGATCAGCTCATAGGCCCGGCGGGTGGCCTCGCGGGCGATCTCGGCCGGGTCTGTCTTGCCGGGTATTTCCAGCACTTCCGTCAGAGAAATCAGCCCCTCGTAACCCGGCCAGCGCACGATACGCTCCGCATCGTTGTAATCGTCAGAGGCATCCTTGAACTTGATCCGGAAGGCGTGAGGCGGCGTAAAGTAGCTCCGGGTCGACGTCAGCTCGTCTGCAACACGCGGGTTGAGTTCGCCGATGATCCGCGTCTGCGGGCGATCAATGACCACACCCCATTTCACGCCATCACGCCGTGGCGATGCGCGACCGGCTGACGTGATCATGGTCAGTGCATCGCGCAGGCTGCTGCCTTCGTCTTCGAAGACATAGTCGAACTTCAGATCCTTGATGCGGCAGAAGTCGTGCCAGTCTTGCAGCTGCACGAGATCGATCTCGTCATCGGGAACGGGTTTGGGGTTGGCGGGCGACTGTAGCGCCAGGCGGTAATGCGACGCCGGGTTGCTCGTGGCGCGTTCCACCCAGGCCTCGGTCTCATAATCCCAATCCAGACAGATGCGCGAGGCGAGCGCGTTGAAATTGTCGATCTGGCCATTGAACTGCGCGGTCGCACGGGCGCGGAACCCTACCTTTGTCACCAGGCCGGTAAAGGCAATCGGTTTTTCCGGACGGATGGTCTGCAGCGCGACCCACGCACACTTCTGCGTATAGCGTGGTGCTTCTTTGGGATCGCTCAGAAAGATGACGCGCACTTTCCAGCGGCCTCGATACGGCAAATTCCAAGTGTGCTGGCGAAAGAAGGCTTCGAGTTGCTTTGCTCGGAAGCTGAGCGTCGCGACCTCTTCCCAAGGATCGTCGTTATCAGCGCGCTGTTCGATCCTGATGCTGACGCCCCAGCTTTTCTTGTCACCGTCACTGTTGTAGCCGATGAGACCGCCCGGAAAGTAGAAGATGACCGAGGCCGAAGCCGCGTCCCTGCCGGTCGTGCGGATGATCGGCGTCTCGACGCTGGGACCATCCACCTTATTGCCAGCGTCATCTGTGGGCCAAGGGCGCACCAGCTCAACCTGAAACCGCTCCTCGACGATTTGCCAGGGATAGAGATCAAGCAAGGTGTCTCCGCTCACATTGGTCTGCACCTCGGTTTCCACCTCGTCAAATTCTTCAAGCAAGGTGTCGCCGAGACGAATGTCGCTCAGCGCCACATGTCCGCCCCCGAAGAGGAAGACGGTTCGGACATACTGGATGTCCCCGATGATCTCGCTCCAGGTGGAGGTGGCGAAGGGCGGTGAATAGCGGATCGTGCCCATAATTTCGGGAACAGCGCCATCCGGGCGCATCTCGTTGCGAAACCCCGCGATGGCATAACGGTTTTTGACGCTGTCCGGCTCCGGCGGCGGAAAGAGCGAGCTGATCGCAAGGTTTCCGATGGCAGTGGTTGCGAGAACGATAATACCGCTCGCGAGTTGAGGACTGATACTCAGGGCAGCAGCCAGAGGCCCTGCAAATGTGGCTGCAAGAGCCACGGCAGCGACCGCAACCACAATGGTCAGGATGGATTTCAGCGCACCGTTTCCGGGCACGACGCGCAGAACCACCTGAACACCGGGCAGAGGCCGTGCCATATGCCAGACCGAAAGCGGCACGATCTGCATGCCGCGGTCGGTCACCAGCATCACCCGCACCCGGCGGCGGGCAGACTCGGACAGACCCGGCAGGGCCGTTGCGACGATCTCGGCAATCGTCATATCGCAGGGCAGTTCCAGATCGATCCGGCCCTTGCCGGGGTTGAACATGGGGACTGCGAGGACGGGGATCTTGCGGTTATCGCTCATTGTGCGGCCAGCCTGATCAGCTCGACATGCCGGTAGACGCCGGTCAGCCGGGTTTTCCAAAGGCCCTTCGCATAGGTCTCGACCTTCGCGCAGTCGCCTGCCGCAACGTGCAGCATCAGACCGTGCTGGATGACGATACCGACATGAGCATCCCAGCGGCCACGCTTGAACACTGCGATATCAAAGGCGACAGCCGGACCTGTGACGGGCACCCAGAGCGGCGACGCGGCTTCTCCGGCGACCAAGGCTGCGATTTCAGCATTCTCACCCCTGGCACCTTCGCCCAGATACTCGGGCAAGGTGATGTTGAGTTCTTCGCTATAGACGATGCAGGCCAGCCCCCAGCAATCAACGCCGATCTCGCTGCGTCCGAATTGCTCATAAGGAATGCCAATAAAGCGGTTGGACCAGTCAGTCATCTGTGCAGCCCCGGAAAAAACGAGCGCGACATTCGGCCCTTCGGGAAGGGTTCGTTCTCGCGCTCTTCGTAGGTGTAGGTGATGGTGATCTCGGCAGCGGTGATCACGGATGAGGTGATCTGCAGGCCGATGTTCTCTTCGATCGGATCGTTCGGCATGTCAGCCATGACGGTCGCCAGGCTGATCGTGGCGAGGTCGGTATAGGAGCGCAGCAGCTTCGCCATTTCCGGGCTGAGATTGTCGAGAACCAGAGTGCCGGCAGCCGGTGCGTCTTCAAGGTCGGACGGCAGCAGAACCGAGGCGATGATATGCAGGTAGGGCTCGCTCTCCGGGTCTGCCCCGCGCCAGGTGGAGCGTGTCCCCCGAATCTGCGCCGTGTCGATCACTTCGATCAGATCGGCATTGTCTGAAGACAGCCGGATCGGGGCTTCGAGCAGCGGATGGGTGATTTCCATCAGCACCACCGGCAGCTCTTCCGACATTTCCGCATCGATCATCTGACGCGCATTGAGAGAGACGCGCCTCATGGCAACACCACCACGGAAAACGTCATGCGAAAATCTGTGCCCACGATTGTCTCCTTTGCAAAATCATCACCAAAGACGCAGAGCCACTGCGCCGACATGAGAAGCGGCCCTCCGGCCTCATCGAGCAGCGGCGCGAACGCCTCATCCAGCAGCGCCCAGCCATCGGTGGTCGGGTCAGGCATCCAGAACAGCCGGGAGCCAAAATCGGTGTCCTGCTTCAGGAACCTGTCGAAAATGCCCTTTTCGGCGCGGCTCAGAAGAACTGAGAGCGACACCATCTTCGACACCGCCGAGAACCGGCGCCGATAGCGCGGGCCACCGGTTTCGCCACGTCGTTTCTGACGGGGGTCCTGCCAGCTGGCATTCCAGCTGTTGCGCTCCGGACGGGGAAGCTCGGTTGGCCAAGTCAGGACAGTCATCGCTGCGTCGGGCCCTTCTTGGCGCCGAGGCGGGCGAGCTGCTTGTTCATCGGATTGCCTGGCTGCGCCATGGCTGCAGCCCCCTGCTGACCGATGGACATCAGCATCTGGCGACCACCGCGACCGTCGGGCTGCACCTCGGCCTCGACGTTCTGGCCGGAATAATCGTTCACGACGATGGCCATCTTGCCAAAGCCGCCGCTGTCATTTGAGCGTTGATCGCCGACATTGTTCGGGAAGGTCTGGCCGGAACTGGCATAGCCGCCCTTGCGATAGCCGCCCATCACGCCTTTGCGGATGGCTTCCAGATTTGAGACGCCGATCCGGGCCGTGCTTTTGGCATCAAAGACGTATTCTTTTTCGTGCACGAACCCTGCGATCTTGTTCGGATCTGACCCGCCAGTGGCCCCGCCGATATCATACCCCTTGGCGGGCACGGTGGTGGCTGCACCCGCTGAGAACCCCGGGATGCCGATCGCACCGGCCAAGCTGCCAGCCAGACTGCCCAAAATTCCGTTGATGCCACCGCCGCCCTGCAGGCCTGACAGCAGGGCGTTGCCAAAGGCATCAAAGCCGCTGCCAAGGGTGCCAAGGTTTTCAGTGGCGGCATTTGCGGAGGTGCCGAACTTCTCGACCGACTTTTGCGCCGCATCCAGACGCTTGTCGAAATGCATCGCCCCCTCGGGGTTTGCAGCTGACCAGCCCTGCGGGCGCTCAAAACTTGCGAAGGCGCCAGTCGCCTCGCGAACGTCCTTGGAGGCCATGAGCTTCTGCAACACGCCTTTTTCTGACGTTTGAAGCTCTTTCCAAACGTAGTCGAGCTGACCGGAGACATTGCCAAGCTTGCCTTGCCCGCCGAGCGCATCCAGCAGCCCCTGGCCGCGCCCGGCGTGGTGCTGGAACAGGCCAAAGGACGTGCCGCCATCCCCGATCGCGGCGGGGTTGAAACCGCTTTCCGCAGTCACGTTCCCCATGATCCCGGCAATCTGATGCGGCTTCAGGCCCTTGCTGGCAAAGAACTGCCAAGCCTGATCCTGCACCGCTTCGCTGCCTGGCAGATTGGCGGTGATCGGGCCGGTGCTGACCCCGGGCACCCTAAGCCCGCTGCCGTTAACATTGGCAGCCCCACCGCCGATCAGCCCACCCAAAATCGTGACGCTGGCGGCAGTGACGGTCATCGCTCCGACATCCATGGATTTCGAGGATATCTCGGGCGTACGTGTGTCCGTTGCTCCTGTCAGACGATCCCAGATACCGCCCAGCCCCCCGACATCCGCAAGGGTGCCGTTGTCTGCGCCAAAGATCGCATTCTTGAGCGGGTTTTTAACGGCCATCTCCAGCAGCATGCCCTGAAAATCGCTGGCGACACTTTCCAGAGCGCTGCCGATATCGCCGCTGGCGAGCTTGTCGACGATGCTGTCGATGGCCCCTTCGCCAGCCGAGCGCACCTTGTCCCAGGCATCGATCTGGCGGTTCAGCTCGCGCGTCTGCCCGGCAATGGCCGTTGCGGTTTGCCGCATCCGATCGGCTTCGGCGCTGTGAACCGGAATGCCAGCCTCACGGATCGCCTTCTCGGCATCCAACAGGGCAATGGTGCGTGTGCGCTGGTCTGCGCTCGCCCCCAGCAAGGCAGCTTCGACCCGCAGCCGTTCTAGCGTTTCCGTCTGACCGCGCACGAAGCTGTCAGCGGCAGCACGCTGGTCCAGTTCCGCCAGTCCGGCATAGCCCTGCCGCAGTTGAGAAATGATGCCGGTCAGGCGAACCTTTTCCGCCCCTTCAGCGGCGGCGGCCGCCGCGATCAGGGGACGCAACTCCAGCTCTTGCTGCAGGGTGCGGTTGGCCTGTTCTGCCGTCAGCGTTCCCGCCGATACCTGTCGGTTCAGCTGGCGGCGGATATCCAGCTCGTCCTGCGATACCGCAATCCGCGCTTCGGTTGCGCCCAGGGCGGCGCCGAGGGAGCGGGACCGGGCGCGTTCCGACTCAATCGCAATCTTGGCGGCTGTCACTTCATCGCCCGCCATCTGCAGGAGCACCCGGCGCGCCTCCATGTCCGCCCTCAGAAGAGGGTTGCGTTCATTCTGGATGGCGATGTCGATGCGATCGAGATCTGAGGCTATTTTCTGACGGTCGATCAGCCCCTGCAGGGCGTTGGACTTGCCCTCGATAGCGGAGGTGATCCAGGACTGCTGGGTGCTGTCGAGACCCGGCACATTCTGCCCGGCCTGAAGGGCTGCAATCTGATTGCGCAGCTCCTCTTCCCTCAGAGGGGTTTTGTTGACGTCAGAGCCTTTGGCGATGGTGAGAGACATATCCCCCAGGCGCGCCTGCTCTCTGGCCTGCTGGTCAGCCTCATTTTTTTGGATTTTGTCTTGGGACTGGCCGATTTCGGCGAGCAGCGCATCACGTTCCGATTTCAGGCGTTTGATTTCTTCTTTGACCGCTCCAGTTGGCGGTTTTACCTGAAGACGAAGCAATTGCTTTTCTAGCCCGTTGAGGCGGTCATCATTTGTAATGCGCGGCGGATCAAAGATTGTGTTCATCGTGGACCCGATCGCGTCCTGTGCATTCGACGCCATGGCCTGAACATCCTGCCAGGCGCGCCCCAGAACGCTCGTCGCCTCGGACGCAGAGGCCAGCCGGTCGGGCAGCTTGTCCAGCAGCAGCGCCTGGGCTTCGCTCTCGCGGTTCTGGGCGGCCAGGTTGCGCACCTGGCGCGCCGTGGCCGCATCGATCAGACCGTATTTCTGATAGAGCGCATCTGCCGCCTTGGCGGGATCGGCAAACATCTCGGACAGGGCACTGCTCGCCGCTGCAGCATCCAGCCCCATTGTGGCGCCGAAATCTTCGGACATGGCAATCAGGCGTTCGAAATGATCCGATCCAATCCGACCGGTGTTCAGGAACCCGGCCTGCATGGCGCGCGCAGCCTGCAGCGAAATTCCGGCCGCCGCAGCTCCTGCCCGGGCCGAGGCTTCCATCTCGGCCGAGCTGCCAGCCGTGGCCCGCCCGAGGCCCTGGCTGGCGATGTCCACCGCCTTGACGGATTTCAGATAGCTGTCGAAAGCGCTGGCCGCGAGCACTGTCGCACCCGCCGTGAGGCCAAGTGCGAGACGCGCCGGTGTCAGGAATTGCTTCAGAGCCTGAAACGTCTCACCAACACCGCCAAAAAGATCGGTGATCTGCGGCCCCTGCTGCAGCAGCACCTGCAACGCCGGCATCCCGAGAGCAAGCGATTGGAAGGTATCGCTGATCTGGAAACGCAGGTTCTGGGCTTCATAGGCCGTCAGCTTCATCGTACCCGAGCTGGACTTCAGCGCCCGATCGTTGCGGTCGATGCTCTGAACGGAGCGCTCGTATCCCATTTGCAGGCGTTCCAATGCCTCGCCGTGTTCCTTGCGGCTCAATGCGCCGACCTGCTCAGCTTTGTTGATGGTCTCCAGTTCGCGCGCATAGTCCCGCTGGATCGCATAGAGCGGGGAATATTTAGCCCGCAGATCGTCGATTTGCTTGGGATCGGGACCCGGCTGTCCGTTGGACTGGGGACCAGCGCCAGGCACTGCCGGTGAGATCGCCGGAGCCTGCGTCCGTGCGCCGTTGGCGCGATGCGCGGCGGCACGGGCTTCATCTTCGGCCTTGGCAAGAGCGCGTGCGGCATCAGCGGCGGCGCGGGTGGCCGTGGTGTCTTTTTCGAGCGTCTCGGTATGGGCTTTGACGGCACCGCTGGATTTGTCGGTCTGACCCGTCGCCTTTTCGACGTCTCCCTTGAGATCGGCCAACGCAGCTTTCGCCTGGGACGCATTGCCCCGGAAAACCAGATCGAAGTTGAGTTGCCGATCAGCTGTCACGTCAGTTCCCCAAATGCGGCCAGTGCGGCCAGCTCCATTTCCTGAAGGTCTGCGAAGACCCCGTCGTCAGCGCCCGAGCGGCGCAGAACGACATCAACGGCGACGTAATCCAGACCCAGATGCACGTAGCCATTGTTTCGCGAAGCGGTGCGCCACTGGGTCTGGCAGTTCAGGAAGGCCAGCAGGCTGTCCCAGTTGCGGGCCCAGACGGCAAAGGCGTCACCGTCGTCTTGCGCGGGTGCATCCGTCTCGAAAGTCACACCCATCTCGGCAAAATCGCTGAGCACCTTATCATCGGCGGTGACGGGCCTGTTCTGGTCGACCCGCCCCAGTGACGCGAAGGCCCACGCCCGCGCCGCCGCCGTCAGTTTCCCAAGCGCGCTTCCTGACCGTTGATGCTTTCCTGGTAGGCGGTGTAAATCCCGGTGCGGAACCAGGCTTGCTGCAGCGCCGCCGTAAAGGTCTGGTCGTTAAAGGGGATAGGGGATTTATCAGGCCCGACAACGTCATCCCAATTGCGCACCACCCGGCAAAGCCAGGCACGTTCGTGATCGGCACGTTCTTTCGCTGAGGACAGGGCCTGATAGCCATCGGTATGTGCAACGGCATCATCCTGGCTCTGTGCTTCGAACTGGACCTTGAAGGTCTGTTCGAGGATCTTGCCCGCATTGTCGGGATCGGGGATGCGGACTGGAACGGGCCACCAGTAGAGCTGCAAATCGGTAAGGACAAAATTCATGGAGGGTCTCCGGGTCAGGGGGGTGTCAGAAACTCCGGGCGTCGTGACGCCCGAAGGCGGTCAGCGAACGACGATCTTCTTTTCGTCCAGACCGGCGTCAGGGCAGAGCATCAGCGGCAGCGAATAGTTGACGATGCCGTTGGTTGCGCCTTGGGACGGGCGTCCGATCTCGACCTTGGGCGCGGTGACCTCGACAATGTTACCCGCAGTCGTGCCGTGAACCATCGAGAGGGCTGCGCGTGTGCGGGCATTGGCGATCGCGAACCAGTCGACCGTTGCCAGTGCGGTCGCCTTGACCACGGCTGTGCCGGTGCTCTGACGATTGGTAATCTTGATCTCTTCCTCACCAATCAGGAAGCTCGGCGTCACAGTGTTGCCCAGATCCAGCGACAGGCTTTCGGCAATCGAGGTCCAGCCATGCAGCGTCAGAAGTGTGTTGGCTTTTGACACCACAAGAGGCGTGATCAGACCCGCAGAGCTGACGGCGGGGTTCGAGACCTGGTCGCTGATCGTGCCCAGCAAGCCTGTGACCGTGAACCGGAACTGTGGAATGCCCTTGGCGTTGAAGGTTTCGGTGACGTTGCCGCGCGCGCCCAGCAGGATATGCCGGACCTTGTCCATGACAAAATAGAGCGAGCCGGACTCGCGGCCTTCCTCGATAATCTCGTAGGTGACGTCGGTATCGACGGTCACGGTTTCGGAGAAGCCGCAGATGCGCAGCAGCGAGCCGTAACGCGGCACGGTCCCGGCGGCACCTGCCCCGGCAATTTCGATGTCGAATTCCAGCCGGGCATAGGTCCCTGCCAGAATGATGCCCTGCGAGCCGAGATAAGGCAGGATAAGATCGCGCTGAACATCCTCGCCTTCCATCGGCGAAAACGTGACGTTGCTGGCGATCATCGCATCAGCGGTGTCGGGTGCGATATCCGTGCCGTAAGCGGCTTCGATCTTGTGCAGGATTGCGAGTTTGCGTTCGTAACGGTCGGCCATGGTCAGTCGCCCTTCTGGGCCGCGTCAGCCTTTACAGGGGCTTCGGTCGGCGTTGCGGTTTGGGGGGCCGGTGCGGGCGCGGGTTTCGTCGCTTTCTGCACCTGTTTGATCTTTCCGGTCTTCGGATCGCGGGTGAAGCGACCCCCGGTTGCTGGTCTGTCCATCGTCAGGCTCCTGTCAAAAATCTGCTGGTTTCCCATGTCTGGGCATAAATCGTGACGCTGTTTCCAAGCGCGCTGCCTTCGCCGCCCACCAGCTCGAACGGGTCACTGCTGTCGAACGGGGACCACCCCGCCAGCGCATCCTCGATCGAGGTCTTGAAGCCGTCGAACATCAGCGCGCGCTCAGCCCCACGGGCGTCGTTGTGCTGGCGAATGACAAAAGCCACGACGACCTGAACCTTCACCTTCTGACGGAAGCCGCCGGTCGCAAACGGATTGGGCAGTGCCCGTTCCCGCCAGGGCACGACAAAGCCGGTGCCATGATCAGCGGCGGTGCTTTTCGCCAGGGCTTCGATATCCTCGGCCACCTCGACGGCCGTCAGAGCCGTCGCTTCCGCCTGAAGCCGCTGGACGATCTCGGCAATCATCTCCAGCCTCGCAGGGCGCAGGGTGTGAACACCTGAGCAGGTGAAGACGACATGTGCCGTTCGGTTGTGTCCGGTTGATCCCCATCGATGTCAGGAATGACCATCAGACCACGGGACACCCGATCGAGAGCTTTGATCGCATTGTCGTAATCGGTGACAATGTGCTCGGGCGCGCCGTCGCGGTGCAGGTGGTAGCGCGCGATCGACACGGCCCAGGTGGTGACCAGACGGGGCGTCGATGGCAGCGGCAGGGTATACTTCACCCCCAGATACCCGTCGATCTCGGTACTGGCGTCTTCGATGGCAGCGGCGATCACATCCGGATCTGCCGTGCCGTCGTCGTCGCGATCAGCGATCTGCAGGATCTCCGACTCGCCCGCGCGCTCGATCAGGTCTGTGAGGTTGGCATACGGCATCGGATCAGGCTTCCGGCACAATGATCGCCGCGCCGGGCTTTCCGCTATCAATCCATTCATTCAGCTTCGACGACGCATTCGTCAGAGAAACCGAGACATCCGTGAGCAGCGGATGGGCACCGAGGCTTTCAACCGTGAGCGACGAAAGACTGATCAGGTTCAGACTTTCATCCGGCAGCGCCCTCCTGGTCGTCTGAGAGACAGCGCGGTCGAGCGACAAGAAGCCTTTTTCGATATCCGTGCGGGCGATTTGCAGCCAGCGCTGGTCTGTTTCCGGATAGGTTGCAAGCTCATCCAGAACGTTTATCAGGCGCTTTTCGATCAACGCGTTCAGCTGCGCCTGGGGGATGGGTGTGCCTTTGTTCGGAGTGTCGGTCATCTCAGAGGCTCCTTTGGTGAAGACACCAGGGCAAATGCCGCGCCCTGGTGCTTTGGTCTCTCCGCTTTCGCGGCCTGTTCAAATCCGGCGCATCAGACCTTGTCGGGCGCGCGCGGATCGGGCGTCAGGAACGGCGTGTGCCAGAGGTGCTGCTGCGAGGCGGGCAGATCCATGACGGCGGTCGGCAGGGATGCGAGAACTAAGGCATCGGGGGTGGTGGTCAGGGTCTGGTCCGAGGCGGTGATCGCGATCACCGGGGCAGTCGCAAGTTCCGGGATGACCATCTCCGGCGACATGGTATCGGTCCCGGACATCGAGAAAAGGTCGATGCCTGCCGGTTGGGTGTCATCGCAGGCGGAAAGCATGCCTGCCACTGCAATGGCAGAGACCAGGGTTATTGAGGTGAGCAAACGCTTCATGTGGTTTCCATCAATCTGGGTTTGAAAGCGGGGCGACGGCATTGCCGCACCGCCCGGGGGCCATTGCTGACCTTGGGCTGTGGGTCAGCCCTTCTTGGTTGGCGCTGCACCCCTGCGGGTGGTCTTTGCGCCTTCGCTCGGGGGGGTATTCTGCTCGGGTGTCGGCTCCGGGGCGGCGTCAGGCTTGCGCAGATCGGCCAGCTCGCCCTCAAGCTCTGTGATCCGCGCCTCTGCCTTTTCAGCACGGGCATTTGCAGCCTCGGCCTGTGCCAGCGCTTTGTCCTTTTCGGCGGTCAGCCCGGACATTGCCGTATCGACTGCCGCTGCGACGATGCCATTGGCGATCTTTTCGGCGCGGGCATCCACCAGAGTTTCGAAGGCGACGTCGACCTCGTCACCGATCAGCACTTCGCCTTCGGTGCCGGAAATGGCCCCGGCCTCAAAGAGCTGAGACGCCACCTTCGGGGTGACCCAGACAATTGCCCCTTCCGGCTGCCAGACGCGGTCGATCTTGGCGGGGGCGATCAGGGTGACCTCGAACTTTGCGAGTTTCAGGGGAGTGTCCATCACACTGCCGCCGCCCCGGCATTCTGGAACAGGAACCCGCCCTCGACGCCGACAACATAGGGACGCCGCTCGACCTTAGTCGGGAAGATCCAGCTGTCGTTGGAGCGCTCGTAATACCCGGTCTCAACCATCGGATAGCCGCGCAGCTCGTATGTGTAGCCATAGGCCGGGACCATGAAGTTGTCGCCGGTCATGGGGGTGTAGGACAGGATTGCATCATCCCCCCAGACATCCGTGGCCATGGCGGTGTCGTCAGCGGACTCGGGCAGGTAGACGGCTTTGCCGACCACCACCTTAGCCACGTCGAAATACGTCGCGAGCATATCAACCGTGATCGAGTCTTTGGACGTATACTTGAACTGCTCCTTGACCGCCGGATGACGCTTCAAGGAATTGAATGCTGTCGGGCCAAGCGTCAGGGTGTTGGCGTAACGCCCGATCGAGCGACGGACTGCCTCGTTGCCTGCCTGCACATCAGCCGCCGGGTCGCTGGTGGGATCACTCCAGCGATCACCGCCGGTCAGGGCCAGCTTGTGGTTGCCGTCATAGCTGGCAGCATTGCGCGCCAGGTCAGCACATTCCTTTTCAAGGCCGAGGTCGAGGACGTCCATCACCATGCCGACGGCACCGGCGCTGAGATCGATGCCCGGAATGCTCTGGGCCTCTTCCTGGTGTTCGATCGGCACCAGCGCTTCCAGAGCGTCCTGGACGAGCGACACCGGATCGGAGGCGTAGCCGTACTGGACGCGCTTCTTGTCAGCCCCCGGCGCGCGGCGGGTGTTGACCATCCGGAAGCTTTCCTTGCCGAAGCGAATAACCCGCATCGAGCGGTTCGGGATCGGCACACGGGGAAACAGGATCTGCCCGATGAATTCAAGATTGCGATACCCCCGGGCATGGGTCGAGAGGATCGGATCGATGACCCCGGCGGTACGCGTATTGAGAACGGTCTGGTTCATGGTCTGGGGTCCTTAGCGGATGAGGATGTCGAGGAAGGCACCGTCCGCCGCAGCGGTCAGCGCAGTGGCAAAGACGTTGGCCGAGGCGGGATCGGCCACAGCCACTTTGACGCCGCCACCGGAGGAGGAGATCAGCTTGGCACCGGCTGTCACGGCACCCGTGGCCTTGATCCGGATGGAGCCCATCACCAGAACGGCAATGTCCTGGCCGATCTCGGTACAGGGGTTGAGGGCAACGCCCAGCACGGGCGTATCGTCCGTGGTGATTTTTGCGCCCGCGTAGCTGATCAGATCACCGGCATCGAAGAGGCTCGTGGCGGTGACTGTGCGGTTGAGGACGTTCTGATAGGTCATCATGGTCTGGGGTCCCTTCAGGAAACGGCGCGCACGGCGGCCAGATAGGCGGTGCCCGGGTGCGCAAGCTGGTAAGCAGCGGCCTTGGCGTGGAGTTCGAGCTGCTCGCCATCGACCTCCTTGCCGTCAGAGGCAAAGCTGGCTGTCGAGCTGCGGGGATCGCCGCCCAGATCCTGACGCCCGAACGACACCGCCTTGGGCTGTTCGGACAGAACCTGACGGATCGCATCGGCGGGGCTGAGCTTTTCGCCACCCTCGGAAAAGGCGACCGAGGCGTCACTGGGCAGCGTGTCGAGGATTGCGACCACCTTGTCTTTGGAGGCGGGCAGCAACTTGCCATCCGCGACCAGGCTGTCCGCGAAAGACACGTTGTCGGTGTGGCGCAGCTTGGCCTCGCGAGCCTTCAGAGCAGCATCGCGCGTGGAGAGATCGGCCTCGCGGGCAGCGAAGTCGGCATTGGGTTTGGGGGGCACGGCAGGGTCCTCTTCGGGGTCGATTGCAGGTACGGGGGGAGTTTTGGGCTTTGGCGGGGCACTGAAGCTCGTGCGGTTGCGGTCCAGCTCCATGTCGTCGAGCCATTCCAGCGAATAGGTGGGCAGGGCCTTGTCGGCGTCTTCCATGCCGAATTTGTCGATGATGAAATCGCGCAAGGAGCGCAGCAGGCTGGCCGTTTCCTGAAACCCACGCTCACCGAAATCCGCGGTGAACGTGGCCGCCTCAGTCGTGCTGGCCGAGAACTTGACGTTCTTCAGGCCCGACACTGCCGGGGCAGCGCCCCCCAGAAATCCGACATGCTTGGGATACCAGGTGCCGGGCACCGGGTTGTTCTCCTGATCGGGACGGAAGAACGACATCGAGACTTTCTTGTAGCGCCCCGCCCTCACCGCATCCGAGAACTTGGGCTCAATCTCGCCCAGGGTGGCAAACAGACGCCCGTCGGTGGCGTCAAAATCAAAGCCGGTGATCCAGCCAAAGGCAGGTGCATCGGTCGCCGGGTGACCGACGACGATCGGTGCAGGCGCGGTCTCGAAATCGTAGACATCTGCAATCGCCGCCAGATCCGCTGCCGAATAGGTCAAGGCCCCGCCACCCATTGGCGTGAAGGTGCCGGGGCGGAAGACTTCGATACGGGCGGTGGCGGGTGTCTGTTGGGGCATTGGTTCCATCCAGGCTGAGGCGTTGGATGGAAACTGACAGATTTGGAAATGCGACTGGCCCGGACCCATGTCCGGCCAAGCCCGTTTAAGGACAATTATTGCAAATTTATGTCCGCCGCTGGCATCCGCATATCGGATGTTCTGCCAAACCTGTGCTGAGAGCGTTTATAACGGCAACTTAACGGGGGTTCTCGCCTTTTCCGGGGTGAATGGTCCCCCGTGGGGGTGAATTGCACTCAGCGGGCCATTTTTTAGACATGCTGTCAGGTGTCGTTCAGCCAGGCGTCGGCGATCTCGATGATGATGACCTCGTCTTCCTTTGAAACCCCGAGAAACGGTCGGGCCGGGATGGTGATTTCATGGGCTGGGATGGTCACGTCGCTCGCGAAGTTGG
The DNA here is from genome assembly GCF_002760615.1 of Puniceibacterium antarcticum. Classification (GTDB taxonomy): domain Bacteria; phylum Pseudomonadota; class Alphaproteobacteria; order Rhodobacterales; family Rhodobacteraceae; genus Puniceibacterium; species Puniceibacterium antarcticum. Next base: position 102,309 of record NZ_AWWI01000066.1, read on the forward strand.
ATCTCGATTTCTTGCGGAACGTTGGATCGAACGTGTCGGTCTTCTTGTCGTAGCTCTGATAGATCGTTGCCGTGCGCGCAGCTTTCTTGATCGTGCCCCCGAGCTGGTGGATGGCGGCATATTCCTTGGGGGAGCCGATGCGCACCTGATCGTCTGCGACCTCCATCGTGCGTTTGTTGATCGAGGCCATCAAGCCGGTGTTCCGGGTTGCCTGAAGGATCTTGATCGGGGTTTGTTTGCGCCGCTCACGGGCGCGGATCGTTGCGGGCTTCAGCTGCGCCCAGGGCACGCCTTCGGGAGAGCTTTCGGATTCAAAGTTGTCGCGGGTCGAGTTCAGCAGTTGCTCGCCCACGTTTTTGTAAAAGCCGATCGGCTTTTCCATTCGGGCGATCATGTTCTCCAGCTTGGCGCGCAGCTCTGCATTGTCGATCTCAACCGTGATGCTGATGCCGGTCATCTTGATTTCTCCCTCTGTTCAGCGCATGTTTCAGGTGTCAGCAACTCGATGATGACCGGTGATGGTCCAGTGAAGTGTTCTGACGTGCGGGCCGGATCACCTCGGCCCTCAGTCTTTAGGCCTTTTCCACAAGAGTTTGCCTGACCGGCGTTTATCCAGCGCAAGCAAATCCGGATTGCCGTTCTTTTTTGTCGGGTTGAAGGCCGTGATCGCATCCCAGAACCATTGGCCGATCTGATAGACGATCAGCAGGCCGCTGGCGCCATCCGTGCGGATGTAGCGGCGATCGACGATCAGCTCTTCCTGATCGCGGTCCACCTTGTCCGGGCGGCGCGCCACGCCAAGCCAGATTTCATCAGGGTCCATGATGGCTTCGGCCAGCAGCGGCGTCAGTGTCGCGCGTTCGCGCTTGCCAACCTTCCAGTCTCCTCTGGCATTCCTGAACAGCGCGTCAGAAATCGGGATGCGCCCGCCTGCCTTGTCCTCAAAAAGCACCGCCCGCCCGATATCTGCCCCGAACGGCTGCAGGAAGCCACGCACATAGTCTTCCTCGGACAGCCCTTCCTTCATTGGCTTTGAAGTGAAGGGGATGGGCGACGCCAGCAGATCGGCCAGAGGCTGTGGCGTGTCGATTTCGACAGCAAGCTTTGGATGTGTGAGGGACAGCCCGCCCGCCTCTTCGATCAGCGCAGAGGGCACAAGGCCGCGCTCCCACTTGTCGCCGGGCTGATAGTCCCAGCCATAGCCAACGCCCTTCGGCTTCTCTGACGGCAGGCCTGTGACCTTGTCGAGGATTGGTTCCATGATGATCTCGGGTGATCTGTCAGGCCCATCCTTGCCCAGGCGCTTCAGATCGCCTTTGGAAAGTGTGCGAACCCCGCAGCTGCAGGCCCAGTCGTTTGGCGGGAAGTGCGTCTCCCACCAGACATCGTCATGCATCAATATCCGTCCATCCCAGGCAAGGTGCTGAGGGCGCGGATTGAGGGGCGTTCCGTTTTCGCCATGCCGATACTGCCAATAGGGGCGCAGGCGGATCACATCTGGATCGCGCATCTGACGCAGGCGACCGGCCATATGGCTCGTGGCGATGTTGGTGGCAAAGATCGTGCGAATGCGCCAGTCGCGCCCGCCGTTGTAGGACCAGCCGTGTTTTTCGACGATCGCGTCAAAGTCCTTGGCAAAGGCCTTTTCATCCCAGGTGTCGATCGCGCGGGCCACCGCATTCTTGAAATCCTCGACCAGGGCGAGATCCGTGGCACCGGCCACAACGAACTTGCGGTCATGATCGCCGCGCAGGGTGTCCGTCCAGGTCTTCGATGGGGCGATGCGTTTCTGACGCAGGAAGTCGATCTGCTCCAGAAAGGGTTGCGCGCTGACCTCTGTCGCAAAGCCAGCGGCATCTGCATCTTGAAACACCGCCTCGCGGCCTTCCCATGCCGCCAGCTCCATCGCCTGTCCGAGGAGGCGCGCCTGGGCATCGGGCGTCCAGCGCGCGGCCAGCGCCAGCAGGTTGCGCATGGCCTGCGCCGGGTCCGCAATATCAACAGCGGTGCGAATGGCCTTCAGACGGCGGGTAAAGTGACCCTGGCTGAGCGCCATGAGCTGATTGGTGATCTGTGCGACCGGCCCGTTTTCATCCGCCAGGCAGACATGGGTCAGGTCTTTTTTTTTGAGCGGATCGGAGGGATCGGCGAATTGAGGGGCCGGATCTGCTGACGTTTCACTTGGTGCGGACACCTTGAAGCGGGACGCCACCAGCCGATCAATCGTCCCGTCAGACAAACCATCCGTCAGACCGAAAGAGGTGATGTATTCGCGCGCATCGTCATCCTGTTCAAGCCGGGATGCGGTCGCGACAATCTTTGCCAAAGCAGCGTCCCCGGCCATTGCAGCCTCGGCCTTGGCCTTGCGGGTGGTTGCAGCTTCAGTTTCGTTCTCGGTGCGGGTGCGCCAGACGCTCGGCACAGCCGCACCGGGAACGTTGTAATCGACGATCCACGTCAGCAGCTGCTCGCGCAGGCTGTCCGACAGCAGATCCCCGTCGCTGTCGACCAGGTTCTCCAGCATATCGGCATGAGTCTGAGACGCGGCCTTGGAACCGGACGTGCCGATATCGGTGGTCAGTGTTTCGCCGGTGACGCAGATTGAAATCTGCTTGTCCCAATACGTCAGAAATTCCTGATAGCTGACGGAGCCGCTGCGCGCAGCTTCGAGAAACTTTACGTCAGAGCCGAGCGGCATGACGACCGATGACGCCGTGCGGATGTCGTTCAGGGTGTTGATCATCCTGCGCTGCTCAGCCGGGTCATTCGTGTAAGGGCTGTAGGCAATCGCTGTGGGCCCTGCGAACTTTTCGAGGAAATACAGCCAGAATGCGATGTTTTCGCGTTTAAAGAAGACCGGCCAGAACAGGCGCGTCCCGAGGCCGAGGCCATAAGGATTGTTGCCCTTCACGCCATGACGATGCACGATGAACTTGCGATCGGGCAGCTCCTCGCCCAGCATGACGTTTGTGTGGGTCAGCAGGCGCGGACGCCAATCGTGCCCAAAGACGAACCGGCGCTGATCATGGGCCACAACGTCGATGGGCATGATCCGGTTGCCCTCCCGTCCCCAGACCACCTCACAGATCGCAAAGCCCTTCAACGTCGCATCGAGCAGATCCTCGCAGATCCGATCAAACGGCAAAGCCTTCAGGCAGTCGCGCACCACCTCTGCCGCTTCGACATCCCGAGGCGCGTCCGAGGCCGGGTTCACTTCCCATTCCCGGGCCAGCAAGGTCTTCTTTCTTTTCTGCAGCATGGCAAAGGCATGAGTGTCGCGCTCGATCTCATCATAAAGCTTGAGGCCCTTGCCCCCGCCACGCTGCAGCAATGTGTCATCGAGCGGCTGCAGAACCGTGCTGAAGTATGGAATCGTGATGTCGTTCCGGGCGGTCGCGACAAGAGTGCCGGACTGTGCCGACAGGTTCTTGCGTTTGGATTTCCCCAGTTTGTCGTTCGTGACCTTCATAGCCTGTAGTCTCCCAATCTGCCGGAGCTGCCCGACTGCGATGTCATGATCCCGCCACCGCCACCCGCGACCCCGCCGGAATAGTGCAGAGCGTTCTGCCAGAGCATGTCGAGGCAATCCGGCCCGTCATCATGATCGGCATTCGGCCACTGCTGGAGCTGATCGATCAGCGTTGTATGGCCCATGTTGAACCGGATAAGCCCGGCCGCGACGGGCGGCTGCAGGCGCTCGATGCGCAGGTCCTTGTCCGTGTGCGGAATGATCGGGATGGCGGATATCCCGACGCCCTGCTTTGAAGCTTCGGTCATCAGAGTGGTTCGCAGAAATTCCTGAAACTGTACCGCCTCGATGAACCAGAGCATGCAGCGATATTCGCGCTGCATGGCAATCGTGTCCGACACGATGATGTCTGGCAGGCGGCGGCGGATCGACGCCTCGATGATATCGAGCCGCCCGGTCATCCGATCATACCCTCCTACCAGGATGGCTGAAGGATCGCGGCCCTTGCCCGCCTTGCCAAGCGACGGGTCAACCGCGCCGAAAAAGACCAGATCCGGCTTGCGCGCAGACCAATAGATCAGTTTGGTAAACGGGTTGCCGTCAGACAGAGGCTTGTTCTGGTATTCGCTCTGGAAGGCATCATGCGAGGCCGCACGTTCCAGCATGAGGAACAGCAGCGGCTGCACCGCAGGCCAGTTAACGACTGCCCCTGCATCCATCTGGTCGCGGCGCTTTGCATAAAAGGCGCGGGCCGCGTCTTCACCTTCGTTCTGATAGACCTCTTCGAACAGATCCCAGAGGTCCATCCGATCGGGCCAGCTGACGATCGCCTGAAACTCGGTGACCTTCCAGACAGGCGACTTTGCTGCGCGGACCAGAACGGCATCAAAGTGCAGCACGGTTCCGACCCAGATCACATCCATCGAGCCATCCGGCGGCCCGACCTTGAGCGCCGCACGGGCAATCCAGCTTTCGAGCTTCTTGCGCTGGTCGGGAGAGCGCACGTTCTCGTCGTTTTCGAGATCGTCAAAGAACATCAGGTCGGGGCGAAACGGACCATGACGGCGGCCCCGGATCTTCTTTGCCGCACCAAGGCCCTCTATGCGGATGCCGTTGCGGGTGACGATCTCACCCTCCCGCCAGATCCGCCCGGCCCCGCAGGCGTTCTCAAAATCGTATTTCAGGCGGGCATTGCTGGTCAGCTCGGCTTTGAGGGCTTCAACCAGGAGCGCTGCCTGCTCATAGACGTCGCAGACCTCAAGAATATACTTTTTGCGGCCAGTGACGATGCAGTAGAGCGCAAACCCGAGGGACAGGTGGGTCGATTTCGAGGAGCCACGCGGCGCAATGAACAGATCCCTGACGCCTCGGGCACTCGCAAGGATCTCGGGGACGCGGGCAAAGATGTGCTTGTGAAAAAGGCTGTGTTCGCCTTTGACGTAATGGGGCAGATAGGTCTCCATGAAGAACTGGAAGCCAGTATCCGGATCAGCGACGGATTTCTGACGCACCGCCCGTGCCGCCGCATCGGCGGGAAAGGCGGAAACTGACAGATCGATCCAGCGGGCAAAGCCTTCGGCCATCTCCGCAAGTGACTCGCGAAAATCCTTGGCGCTGATCGCGGCCTTGAGGCGCGGCGGCTTGCTCATGTGGCGTAAAGCTCCGTGAGGCGATCGCCAAACGGCTCGATGATCTCAATGATGGCGGATGCGTGCTGGGGGTAGTTCTCTTGGACGAAGCGCAGCAGCTCCTGAAGGACGTGTTGCGCAACGCCGAGTTCGGAGACTTTCGGTGCTAGCTTTCCGGCGGCAGAGGTCATCTTGGTCATGGCATCGGCCAAAGAGACCAGGTGCTTGACCTTCAGCTCCGTTGTGCCTTCTCCGCCCTTGATGTCTTCCAGCAGCGTCTGGGCCATCATCATGAAGTCTTCGACCACCGAGGAGACCACCGTTTCGATCCCTTCCCCTGCTATGATCGAGGCAGAGCGCGCGATGTCCCAGTTGTCGCCATCCTGCAGGGCCTTTTTCTTCCAGCGCGCAAAGGTCGCGACGTGGACGCCATGCGCCAAGGCAATGGTGGTGCCATTCATGCGGCGGTAAACATAGTCCGAGCGGGCCTTGCGGCGCTTTTCGTCACGGGTCAATGCGAGGTCCTTTACGCAATGTTTCCCCCGCCCGGTGCATGGCGGGGCGGAGGAAACTGGAAACGAGCCGGTGAGGATTGATCAAAGCACGCGGCCTCTTCAAGCTGTGAGCTTACAGCGTTTTTCCGGAGCGGTGATCCTGGACGCGGGCACTGCCGGAGCGCCAGGACTGCCAGGCGACGAAGAGACCGACCGCGATGGTGCCGCCGCCGACCAGTGGGCCATGGGTGCTGAGGATACCCGCGAGCGGTCCTGCGATCGCATTGACCTCATCCACCTTGCCCGACAGTTCATTGACCAGGGCCAGCACACCGCCGCCCGTCAGGGTCAGGCCCGCGAGGCCGTTTGATACCGAAGCTGTGGCGATGCGGCTGCCATTGCCAGCAAGGGACAGGAGCGAGGCCGCTGTACGTTCCGGCGCCAGCGCGCGGACGGCTTGCGCGGCAATGGCCTCGGCAGTGACAGGTCCAACCTTGCCGTCAGTGACAAGGTCATGATCCGCCTGAAGCGCCATCACGGCATCGCGCAGCAGCTTGCCAAAAATGCCGTCAATTGCGCCGGGCTGATAGCCCAGTTCCTTCAGCTCCTGCTGCAACACGCGGACTTTTGGTCCACGGTCGCCAAATTTGACGAGCCCAATCGGAACGTCAGGGGTGCCGATACCAGTGCCAGCAGCTGCTTCGGTGGTGTTCACCCAACCCATGGGTCGCATAGGCATTGGCATTCGCCCTTTCATATCAAGACCAAGGACGTTGCGATAATCGAAAACCGGGCATGTCTTGTTTGCGACTTCGCAATGACCATGAAAGGTGACGTTGCCCTGGTAGGCGCGGTTGATCTGATCGCAAAGGTCACGCAGAGCGTCAAACTGCTCTTGGGTGAATTTGTCCACGGCAAGACCATGCAGGCAGATCGCGATGGTGCGGGTGTTGTTTCCGCCCTGGGCGGCGGGGACCTTTTCAAGGTCGCGCCCATCTTCGACAAGGGCGGATTTTCGGATGAAGAGATGGTAGCCGATGCCGCTCCATCCGCGCTCACGGTGCAAGCGGTCCATCGTGGCCGCGTTGTCGTGTTCGGGATTATCCGATGCCGAGCAATGGATGAAGACGCGGCTCACGGGGCGGTTTGGCTTGGTGAAAATGAAGGACATCGGGTTTCCTCGGTTCAGAGTTGACTCTGTTCGAGGTTTGCCTGAAGCGGCGCAGCAACTGGACCGGACCTATGTCCGGCCCGTCAATCCTCAAAGAAATTGAGGTTGAGCTGGCGCTTGTCGGTGCGGACTTTCCGATTGGCCACGCGGCGGACATGCCGCCCTGATATGCCAAGGCGTTCGGCAATTTCATTGCGAGTGAGGCCGTCGGCCTCCAACTCAGCAATCTGACGTTTAACGGACTGACCGCGCGCATGCGGAATGTAGATTTCGGTGCTTCCCAGAAACTGGCAGAATGCGCGAGCCTGCTCCTCCCCAAGGGCTGCTATGATCTTGTGGCCGGGCTTGGGAACTTTCGGAAATCGCCTTTGCTGTCCGCCGAAATGCGCCATCAGCTTCAACGCCACGGGCATTCCGAAGATCTCTGCCACGTCGACCAGCGACGGTGGGATATCATCAATGCGGACAGGAAGGTTCTCAGACATCACAGATGTCCTGCCGATCAAGGAGATCAGCGCCATGCAAACCGTGATGGAAGGGCCAGCTGCTCACTTGCGGGCCTTTCCACGACGTTCCATGGCCTTCAACGCCTCTATCACCGGGGTGGCCTCGGCGTAGCTGAGAAGATCCGGATCGATAGTGATCGTGGTGTCGCCCGGGGCAACGATGCCCTGGCAAAAGGCCCGCAGGGCGGTGCGTGATCCGTCCTGGATGACATCAAGCTTTTTGCAGGAACTCCACAGCGCCCAGATTAAGCGCACGTAGGGCCGGGTGGAGGCTGGCAGGCGCTTGCCCCCGGCCTTCACCCGAAACCCCAGACGTTTCAGCTCCTTGATCACTTCGTCCTTCTGTCCGCCCGACATGACGCGCAGAGAAGCCTTCCCGGTCACACGGCAGAGCATCGCGCGGTAGTCATCCTCCTCCAGACCGAGCTGAGCTTTGGCGATGTTGATGATGGCATTGTGGTTCATGGTTCAGTCCGAACCGATGCGGGACACAGGGCGACCGGCGTTGACACCCCGCGAAATGTTCACACGACTGCCAGCCGCGTATCCCGCTGCAGCAGCGCTGCCGAAACGCATCTTCTTGCTCGACGTCGCGGAGGATGTCGTTCCCGGCATGCGTATTTGCAGGACCTCCTTTGCCTTTTCAAAGGCTTCATCCGATACAGAGGCCGCGAACATCTCCAAAAGGCGCTGACGCAGGCGAAACACCAAAGCTGCGGTAAAGTCGTGCGCCGCCGCGCGTCGCGTCCCGACAGTACGGCGCCGCTTGTACTCGCGAGATGCCTTGAAGGTCAGGATTTCCCGATCGATGCTCCGATTCAGAACCTCAACCAGATAGCAGGCGATCTCCGGCCCTGGCGCATGCCCGATGAAGGTCACGACCGGGTCCCAACTGGTGTCCAATACAGGCGCAGAGTTGGTGCATCGGCCAATCGTGCCCCAAAGGGGATCTCGGGGTGAATGACCTTTGGTCCGGATAGGGGCTGCCTGCTCGTCGAACTCGACATCCTCTTGCGAGACGCCGTGCTCAAGCATCAGCTGCGCCGCCTTTTGGGCCGCTGCCAGTGCCTCGGCCTCCGAAGCCCCGACATTGCCAGCCTTGCTCAACAGCGCGGCAATCTTCTTGCGAATATCCTCACCCATGAGTGCACCGCGCGCAAAGGCCGTCGCTGTCTGCACAGGGCTTGAACTGCCGGTCGCACAGACGGCATGATTCGGTATCGCCATCCGAACGTCTGCGTTGCTTGTTGGCCCATTTTCCGCGCAGTGACGGAAACTTGAAGCCCATATCGGCGGCGACATCCTTGACGGTTTCCCCGGCGCGTATCCGCAAAAATGCCGTTTCAAGATCAGGTTCACCGGAAACAGCCGGCAAATTGGTCTGGACGTCTTCGATCGTTGCCGGTGTGTTGTCTGCGATGTGTTTGGCCCACTTGCTCTTGAGCAGGTGAAGGGGGACGCGCAGATCATCTGCGACAGCGCCGATTTTTTCGCCCTGGTCGATCCGCTCAAATGCCAGATCGAAATCAACATGGCTGCTTGACGCGACAGGCCCTGCTGGTTCGTCCTGGACCGGCGTCGGCTGGACTGCCTGAGCCACCGATCCGTGCAGTTCGGCGCGGGTCATGGCGTGATCATGCGGCGCTTCTGTGGGTTGGGATGCGGGCTCTGCATATTCATCCCACATCGGCTTCGAAATGGGCCGGTACGGGTCATGTGAGTAGCGTACACCTCCTATTCTTACGTTGCGCACCAGTTTGAAAGGGGGCGTTTCCGCGTCGCCATGTTCCACGAGGATGCCGCAAATCCGATCGGCATGGATGCGATCGACAAACGTGGCGATTACAGTGGGAATATTCTCGACGAGGTCGACGGTTCCGTCGGCTCGATCGCGCAGTTCGTATCCAGTCATGACTTTGTCTCCAGCTGCTCATCAGGACGGGGCCACAACACCCCGCCGACCGGCCCTGCTGGGGCCGGTTTCGCGTCAAGTGTCAGGATTTCTTGACGGCCTTGCTGGCCCGGAAAACCATGGTGCGGCTCTCGGGGATCTGGATCGTCTCACCGGTCGAAGGGTTGCGGCCCTGGCGGGCCTTACGTGTGCGCGCTTCGAACTGACCAAAGCTGGCAAGGGCAACCTTTTCACCGTCGTCGGTGTAGGACTGGATGCGTGACAGGACGGCGTCGACCACTTCCGCCGTCTTGGTTTTGGGAAGACCGACATCTTGCGAGATGGTTTCGATCAGGATGGCTTTGGTTATTTTGCTCATGATATCCTCCGAGCGTTGATGTGCCTCGCACAATGCGGGGCATCGGGTAATGTCAGGATGGCAGGCGCAGCAGGCCGCGCGCTTCCAGAGACTTGGCGGTTTCCAGCCAGGTCTGACGATCGTCGTGCCACGTGGTGACAGCGGGCAGTTCACGGATCATCTGAACGGCGCGCTCGGCCAGATCGGTGTTCTCCGGATAGGTTGTCCGGATAGGAACGCCGAAAAAGACATGCATTTCGGCCTCCAGCGCCGCCCAGTCCGCCAGCAAAAGACCCTCTTCTAGGGAGGCGCTTTCAACGCCCCAGAAGACGGCGATCTGCTCGTCGAGTTCAATTTTCGCGCGTCGGATGGCATAGTCGATGGTCTCTGCCGCGCCGGGTGTCATCGGAGCTTTCAGCAGATGAACGGCGGGAGATGTGATGTCGCCCAGGAACACCTCATGCGCGTCATGCAAAAGGCCCCATGCTTCCAGATCCGGCGGGCAAAGCCGCGAGACAATCACGGAATGTGCCGCAACCGACCAAGTCCCTGGAGTGCGTCCATTGAACCGATTGATCTTGGACAACCCGTCCGCGATCACGGTGGCCACCACGTCGCCTGACGTCAACGCCATGAGGTCGACGGTGCCCTGCATTGTGTGAAACGGAATACCCATATCCTGGCTCACAGCTTTGCAATGTCGAGCGGCACACCGACCATCTTGTCGGTGCCGGGCTCACGCTTGTAGAAGCGCACATAGGTGGCACTGCCTTTGACGATCACCGCGTTGCCGATCGCATCCATCGCCTGCTTCCAGCGCGCATCGGGATTGCCCTTCTCGTCCTTCATGTCGAGTTGACGCAGACCCAACACGCGAGCCGTGTCGATGTTGCCTTTCTCGACCTGGAAGGCATGATTGATCAGAGCGCGCACATTGTCGTTGCTGCCTTCAGACCAGGACTCGATGCATTCGTCGATCAACGCCTTGGCTGCACCCAGCTCGGGGCCGAAGCCGGTGGTTTTGTTGACCGCAACCTTCACCTCGATCGAACCGTCATAGCTGCGGAAGCTGATGTTGCCGCCAGCACCGCCCACTTTCGCTCCGTATTGATCGAAAATCAGTTGCTGAGCGGCCAGCGTCTCCTCAAACGCGGTTTTCTTGAACTGGCGGATGACCTGCTGCACACTTTCCGCCCCTGCCATCAGGCGACGGGACAGTTCGTCTTTCATCTTGTCTTCGGGCTTTACCCGATCGCTGGGGACGCGGTGGCCCTGGGAGTTTTCCCACCAGCTCTGTTCTTTGAGATCGTTCATTGGTCTTTTCCTTTCGGGGTTTCAGGAACTTGAGGTTTCGGGTTCTGGCTGCAGCTCTGGCAGGCGCGCCAATGGCGCATGCGCTCGGCACTGCCGGGTCGCTCAGACGCGGCGTGTCGGGCGCAAATGATGCGGGGAAGGCCGGTGTGCAGATGCGGGCAAAACACCTGATCCTTGTACTTGGACAGGATGATGCCGGCGTACTTCACCTGAACCTTGTCAAGCCGCGCGGGATAGGTCCCGCTGATCAGCATCGACAGTGACGGGCGGCTCATGCCGATTTCTTCCGCCACCTGCGTTATGGTGCGGCCCTGCGCGACCTGCGCCTTCAAAAGGGCAAGCCATTCGGGATCTTCCAGCATCAATCCGGTCAGTCCTGACATGGCACGTCCTCCTCAAGATTGAAGTCGTGCAGCATGCCCGTCCTGGCGACGTGGACCGGAGCGATCGGGCCGGTATCCTTGACTAGGCGATAGCGCTTGAACCCTGGGCTGGTTTTGGCAACGCCCGGTGTACGCCGGGCGGAAACAACAACATACCCGGCCCGCTGCAGAATGCCGAGAAAGCGCGACAGATTACTGACATGGCTGCCAATGCCATCATCCGCATCGCTGATCAGATCGGCCATGGTGAACGTGCGCCGCACCCGCATGCCGCGCCAGGCGCGAGTACGAAACGTATCGCGGCGTTTGCGCGCCACCTTGTTCGGGCCGTTTGGTCCGGAGGTGATAAGGATGTTCTGTGTGAGCGCCTCTCGCCCTTTCAGGCTGAGCACATACTCTCCCAGTTTGGACCGCGTCAGATATCCATGGCCGATCAGGATCGCTGCGGTATTCGAGACGGACCTTGCGGATGTGTTCAGGGACTCGGCAAGCTCTGCTGTCTGATGGGACGCACCGTCAGAAAACTGACGCAGCAAGAGTGTGGCCTTACTGACTTGTGGGGCAGCGTCCGACATTATGCGGCCTCCGGAACAACGATTGCATTACCCGAATTTCGGTCGCTCATGATGACCTGACCCTGCATGTCGGCCAGCGTGACACCCTCAGCGCCGCACTCGGACCGCAAGCCGAAGCGCTCGATATGGGCGATGGCCTCAAGGATCTCGCGGTTGAAGCCCCGGCTGACCTTGCAGACAAACCGTGCGAGATCATCAGCCACCGGCACTTCGCACCGACCGGAAATCAGCGCCTTGGTGTCCTCGATGTTCGCAGGCATGAACCGCACCTTGCGCGGGGCGCGGCTTTCGATCTGGGGGAACCGGCGTAGGTTGTCGCGCAACCGCCCCATGCCGACCAGGATCACCGGGATTTCATGACGATCCGAAAACCCGCGCAGGGTCTCCATGATTTCCTTGCGGCTGGACACCAGATCGCATTCGTCGATCACGATGCCGAACTGCTTCCCGGCAATCTCATTCTCGCTGATCCGTTCGTTCAGCGCTTCCTTGACTTGCAAATGGCGATCGTACTTGGTCCGGTGCGGGTCCTTGATAGACAACTCGTTGAGCAGTTCCTTGATCAGGAAGCTGTAATTCCAGCCTTCATCAGCCCGCAGGTAAATGCTGCCGGTCTGCGCCACCCAGCGCGAGACCATCGTGGTCTTTCCAAGGCCGGGTTCTCCGTCCACCACAACCATGCTGGCTTCGACCGCGCCGCGTTCTTCGACTGCCGACAGTGCGGTCATGAAATTGCGGACGTTACGCGTCTCGACAAATCCGGGTTTCATAGTATGCTCTCCTCAGTTCTCGTTTCTACGTTCGGATGTCAGGCGACGGCGGTACGGAGGAGGGTTCGAAGCGCCTCCACGTCGATGCCTGACATTCTAAACTTTTCTCGCGCCGACTCGCGGCGCAGGCATTCCCTCAACAAAGCGGACTGTTTCTGGGTCATTTCTTCGGGATTTCTCAGGATGAAGGCCGCCAGCTCCTCATCGCTGCCAAAGGTGCGGCGGCGGGCGGGCTGGGGTGCAGCGGGTGCGTGTTCGTCCGCAACCACCTTCAGGCTGACTGGCTCCCGGATCGGCATGTCTGCAAGCGGCATCGGCGCCGGATCGATCTGCTCAATGAGGTACGGTCTGGTCCGTTGCTCCTCGATATCGCGCGACTTCCTATCCAGGCGATTGAGCTGACCTTTCACGCGATTGTTTTCCGCCGCGATTTGCGCGGTGCGTGGGATATAATCGGTGCGGTTTCCGGCAAATTTGGCGACACAGATCAGCCTTCCAGGCTGACCAAGCTCACGGTCCAGTTCACGCACCCAGACCTTGCTGGCATCCGTATGGTCATAGCCGACCAGCACCTCTTCGCCGTGGTAGGCCTCAAGCGCGAGGTGGAAATAGGTGTTGGTGTTCCATTGCACCTCGGCCCGGCGCGCGATGCGCATCTCGTAGGGGCGGAACAGATCGTCCTGAATGTCTTCGTCGACCGGAACCGGTTCGAAACCATCCGCCACATGCTGCGCCCAAGCCTCGTTTGGCGTGAGATGCCGGAAGTTTCCAGTTTCTGGGTCCTGATAGCGGGGAAGACCTGAATGTGGCGTGTCGTTATAACGCGTCACAGCCACCTGACACAGCGTCAGGAAATCGGCCCAGGGCATCAGAAGGCGGCTCTGGCCGAACTCCTTCAGATCGGCGCGCGAGGCCTTGTGAAAGCTTTGTTTGGCTTCCTTGTCCATTTCTGCGCCCAGATATGAGGGCAGTTTTTGCGCCAGCGGGTTCCAGACCGTGCGGTTGAACCGCTCGATGATCCCCTTGGCCTGCGAATTATAGGGCAGCGCGTGCATCTTGGTGATCGACAACCGGCCCATCAGACCAATCGTCGTGTCATCAATCGCCTTGTTTTTGTAGCCCGCACCCCGGTCGGTATAAAAGATCGCCGGAATGCCGTGATCGACACAGCTGTTGCGCAGGGCTTCAGTCACGGCGCGGGTATCTTCCTTGCGCGAAAGGGAAAAGCCGACGCATTTGCGGGTGGCCACGTCCAGGATCGATGTGATCTCGGGTTTCATTGCCTGGTGTGTCTTCCAGTCGGCAATCTCGGCATCGAACGTCTTGCCATCTGCCGTGTAAACCGTGGTGGGCAGCAGGTTCTCGGTCGAGCGGCGCACAAAGGCCAGACGCGACCGCAGGGTCAGCAGACCCTCGCGCCCGACATTGCGCTCGATGTTGTTGAGCTTGACCTTCAGGGTATGGCGAACCTGCTTCAGCGTCAGCGCTTTGGACGGATCTTCCAGCTCATCAAGATAGTCCTTCAATGCCTCTGTTACACAGGGCTTGGTGGGCAGTGCATAATATCTCAGGAAGGCGTCAAAACCGGCGGGCAGCGGCTCAGCGGTCCTGGTCACTGCCGGGGCAAGGCCAGCCACTCCGTTATCCGCATAGGCCTTTGCCCAGGCGTAGATCGTGCTGCGGCCAACCTTGCTCGATCCTGACGCACGGTCATTGGCTGTGGCCAACGTCTTGGCTGTCAGGCCGAACCCTTCGGGAATTGGGGCGAACAGTTTTACCTCGCGCCCCAGCAGAGCCACCTGGTCAAGATCGACATGCCCGCCGGTGTCACGCTCGCGTTCCGCCGCCAAAAAGGCTGCATATTCATCTTGCGCCGCCATAAACGTCCGCACGACGCTTGCCATGGTTTGGCCATGGGCCAACCGGTATCCACGCAACGCCAGCAGAATGACAGAGCGGCTCTCCATGGCCATTCTCTGACGGGCTCTCAGGGACATCACATTGCTCTGCTTGGCCAGCTCGCAATCTCGCTCCGCAATTTTCGCGATGTCTTTGATGTGGTAGGCGCGCGAAAATTTGCCCCGGATTGCCACCCGAAAACGCTCGGACAGAAGGGAGATGTGATACTCCATCCCGCCGCCGCCCTGTTGGCCGACCCGTTTGCGCGCCGAGCTGACGGGAAGATCGTTCCAGCCCTCCCGCTTGATCCGGCGAATGACGGCGCTTTCAGATTGCGGAAACGACGTCAACCGTAGCTCTTTGGCCAGATCGGCAAGCTCACGGGCGGTATAAAAATCAGAGCTCATCGGTTGGACCTCCGGCGGCTGCGCAACAGCTGGCGGCGCGCCTCCATCTCTTCGAGATGATCGTCCAGCAAACGCTCTTCGATCACATCGGCATATTCCGTTTCGATCACCGTCAGGCCGAACTCTCCGGGCACGAACCCCAGCAGCTCCATGGCTCCGGTCGCCTGCACCAGCGCCACAAAGGCATCCAGCGGCAGGCGGTGATCGGTTGAAGCCTCAGATGACCACTTGTGCAGCATCGCCTCGGACACCGATCGCCCGAGGAACTCGCTCATGACCTTGGCCACATCGGCCCGGCTCATATTGCGGTCATCCCGTGCATCCCGCAGCGCTCGCGCCACCAGGCGGGCGATGCGGTTGTCCAGCGGCCCGCGACCCGCAACGTCAGATCCGTAGCCGACCGCCACCTTGGGCGGCTCCCAGGCGAACAGATCTTTCGTGAGGGGGTCGCGGTAGCGCGCCATAATCAGAGCCGCCCTGTCCGCTTGAGGGCAGCAATCAGACGGTCGGCATGCTCTTCAACAACAGCGTCCAGCACCGCATCCTCGGCATTGCTCAACACTTTGGTCAGCGCCTTGGTCTTCTTGTCGATCTCGCTGATCGGGTTCCCGTCAGAGATCAGGTCCAGCGCCGCCTGCACTCCGTCTGCCGTGATCTCGGGGTCCTGGATCAGATCCATGAGCTTGACCTGCGTCTTGGCAGTCTGTTCGGACAACAGCTTCAGTTCGGTCTGCTTACGCGCCATGGGGGTGCCGACAAGACGGCGGCGCACGGCGGGCGCAAGGTCGGACCAAATCTTGACGGCAAGCTGAATGGTACGGGTATTGAGGCCAATCGCCTTGGCAGTTGCCTCTGCAAAACCGAAGATTTGCATGTTTTCCTGAGCATTTTCGGAAAGACGAAAAGTTTTCGTCTTTGGTGAAGCCGCACCGTGCTTCGTCTCGGGATGCAGCCGTTCGTAAACCTGCTTCAGGTCATACAGGTGATGACAGCGGTCCAGTGCGGTCAGCTCATGCCGCCCAAGGTTCTCCATGACCTCTTCCAGCCGCGCCTCGTCATCGGTGGTGGCGGCGGACAGGCGAGCGGGGATATGGCTGCGCTCAAGCCGTTCAAAGGCCGCAACGCGGTGCAGCCCGGTGACAAGGCTGTAACCGTCAGCAATCTTGCGCAGCGTGATCGGGTTGGTCAGCCCCTGTTCGGCGATGATCCCGGCCAGACCATCGGCCCAGTCCTGATCGAGCGCACGTGCGCGGGTATCCGGTATCGTGATCTCGCCAAGGGCGACATCAAAAATCTGATTTGTCATGTTTTGCCTGTTTTAACTTGGTGTTTCTGACGACGATTTTCGTTGACCGCCGCCAGCCAGAGAAACGTTCAGCTCAGCAACATCTGCCCCGTGCGTCGTGGCGCGAAAGCAAATGTTGTGGTAAGTTTGCGGAACCGGGCGGCGTTACCAGCGCCACCCGGGACCTTCATCACCAACCGCAACAGCCAATTGGAGACGATTCGAATGAGTGGAAGCATGAAATCTGGCAGCACTGGACCGCTGAGCAGGTACTTAGGGAGCGTGGGGCCAAGACAGCCGTCGGTGCTCGCAACGCATCCCGACAAACCATGGACGGGTCCAGGCCCACGACAACCACAGTCACCGCCAACACCACCAATCAAAAAGAGCTGACTATGACTCCTGATCGCGAAAACATCCGTTTCAACGTCTTGCGCAATGCCCTCTACCATACCGCAAGACGTCGGACGCTGGAGCGATGGAGCCGGATCTTCAACTTCATGGTGGTCGTGCTTGGCGCGGCAGCAGTCGGAAATGTCGTGGAAATCTACGGCATTCCGCAACACTGGGTCGGGATGTCTGTTGCCATCATCGGCGCGCTGCAGCTTGTCTTCGACTTCGGTCGGCAAGCGCGGGACCATCAGACCTTGCAGCGCGACTACTTCTCTCTTTTGGCTGAGATCGAGGCCGCGCCATCCGCCGATAGCGACACTTGCGCCGGATGGTATAGCCAAATGATCCGTATCAGCGCTGACGAACCGCCCATCCTGCGCGCACTGGACGCCAAAGCCTACAACGATGCCTTGGATGCGAGTGGCAGTTTTGATAGCACCGAAAGGCTGGAAATTCCGTTCTTTCATCGCTGCATTGGCGGCTTTGTCGCTTTCGAGGGTTACAATTTCCGAAAGCTGAGTGAGGTTTCGCGCGGCTGAAGAAGTCATGCCACCCACCAGCGCGCGACGATCCAGATAAGGAATGAGACCCACACCAGCGCTGCGATTTTCATCCACAGTGCGGGCTTCCAGACCCCCTTGGTTCCGTCATCTTCGATGTCGTGGAACTCTTCAGCGATGGTATCGGGAGCATAGACCGCCTCGATCTTTTCAGCCGCGGCGCGCTCATCCAGCACAGCCAACATCTTGCGGGCCGACTGCACATCCATCCAGTCACCATGCCTCAGAAGATAGCTCGTTGCCGCCCGCAGCGATGAATCTGTGACTTTCCCCGCAGACCCCAGAACCCGTCGTGCAGCGCCCACCTCGGCGCATGCCTTCGACACCGGCAGGATATGCGGCTCGACAAACCCCAACACCTTGTCCAGAGGTTGGCCGTTCTCTGACACCACCGCGCTCATTCTGCTGCAATCCTGTCAGCGCCCCGGGCGCGTTTTTGACTGTCCACCGGGGTGTATTTGTTGGTATCGAGGATGCGGGGACGCTTCTGCGGA
Organism: Puniceibacterium antarcticum; assembly: GCF_002760615.1. Taxonomy (GTDB): domain Bacteria; phylum Pseudomonadota; class Alphaproteobacteria; order Rhodobacterales; family Rhodobacteraceae; genus Puniceibacterium; species Puniceibacterium antarcticum. Next base: position 119,906 of record NZ_AWWI01000066.1, read on the forward strand.
TAGCGACTCGGCCAAAGATCTTCGGGCTTTTCGCCAATGAATTCGGCGACGGCCTTTTGGGCATGGTAATTCGGGCGGGTCTTGAGCTGACCACAGGCGTCCTCATGAACGCCGGTACGCTTGGACAGCTCTGTAAAGGTCATGCCCTGGCGGTGGACTTGGGCCTTGATGGCCTCCCAGTCCATTTTCGGAGCTTTGGTCGGATCGTGCTTGGTCATGGGACTCTCCAAGAGGGCGCCAGCGCTGCAACGCTGGCGTCTTTTAAGGTATGAAGTCGGAAACAAGGCCGTTTAGCGCGGCCTGTAGATAAGGTTAAATTACGTTTGCGTTTTTGTAAAGCGCAAACGTAATTTATTGTGGGTGAAATTGGCTAGACCAGAAGCAGCGCCTAAAACTCCTTTAGCTGAAAGGCTTAGGTTGATTAGAGTGAACGCTGGCGATCTTGATCGCGAGGTAGCGGCCGCTCGATTGGGTATAGGTAAAAGCACAATTGCGCATTACGAGCGCGGCGACAGAACCCCTGATGCTGAGGTCCTAAGATCTTACAGCAAGGTGTTTGGTATTGATCTGAATTGGCTTATTTGCGGGGAATCTCTCGCACAGCGATCCGTCAAAGATGCGGATGAATTCATCCGCATACCACGTTATGACGTAGCTGCCTCTGCTGGCCCTGGAGTCGCACCAGACTCAGAGACACTCTCTGGCGTTATAGCGTTTGACCAAGCGTTCCTGCGCAGCCTTGGGACCGAGCCGGACAAGTGTTCTGCCATTTCCGTTAGGGGGGACAGCATGGAACCGACAATATCTGACGGGGCTGTCATCATCATAGACCATAGTCAGGCCACCATAAAAGATGGCGGTATATACGTGCTGAATGTTGGTGATGATCTTCTGATGAAGCGCATAAGACGGAGACTCGACGGATCAATCGAGCTAGTTTCAGATAATATTTTATGTCCAACCGAGACCATCTCCGCAGATAGTGTAACGCAGCTTCGCGTGATCGGGCGTGTGGTCTACTTTTGCAGGGAGCCATGATGTCAGAGGTCTACGATACGCGCCTTCAATTTAGCGACAGCGAATTCGATTTGAAGGATTACCTGCGTGAAGCGCTCGATAAATGTCCGGTCAAACTAGAGATAGACTTCGATCTCTTGGTCTCGTTTGCGGTACGTCGCTACCACGGTAACTACATTAAGGCTCACGAGTGGAAGGGCTTGGACGAAGAGCTCGTCAATCTTATCGTTGGAAGAGCGATTTCATGGGCTTGGTCAGAGGCTCGTATAGAGCAGATCATTGACTTGGACTTTACTCGCTGGTTTCGGTTCATCGAATTTCGCCATGACGTATGTGCTTGCTCTAAGGCAAAGGCTATGAACGCGATGGGCTTGTTTGGGCCAGAAAGTCTTGCACGAATTCCCTTAGATGGATGCTGGCTTGCACAATGCGCTTGTGAATATCGTACGATATCCAAACGAGATCTGAAGGACAGGGGCCTTGAAAACCTCTTATAGCTTAATCGACTAGCTCTTCCCCTTCGCCCGCCGCATGCGCCTGATGGCCCGGTTCATTATGCGCTGGATTTCCTCGGTAAACTCCCGATCTCGCGCTTTTAATCTCTGACGCCGCTCATAGATTACTTCAACACGTTGCTTTTCTTCGTCTTTCAGGTGGTCTTTCCATTCAGACATAAAGCGTCTCCCACTGTACAAAACCACGATATATGCCTGTTTTCGCCATTTTGTACAGTGTTTGGCACTTGATGGCATGAATTCGGCCAGATGCGACCGCATCAGGGCAAGACGGCCCTGCATGTTCCTGTTATGTTCCGATTATCAACATCAAGGAACCTGCCGTGACTGACACTCTTGAACCCGTCTCGCCCATCCGTCCAATTGCGCCATGGTTGGGCGGAAAACGCATTCTCTCCAAACGCATATGCGCCCTGATCGACGAAATCCCGCATACCACATATGCCGAACCCTTTGTTGGCATGGGCGGTATCTTTCTGCGCCGCACCAGGCGGCCCAGGGCCGAGGTGATCAACGACTTCGGGCGGGATATAGCCAACCTTTTCCGCATCCTGCAGCGCCACTATCCGCAGTTTCTCGACACGCTTCGGTTTCAGCTGACGGTACGCGCCGAATTCGAACGCCTGGTGGCAACAGTGCCTGATACTCTGACAGATCTTGAGCGGGCAGCACGGTTTCTCTACCTCCAGCGCACTGCCTTTGGCGGCAAGGTCTCGGGCAAGAATTTTGGCGTGTCCGCTGACCGATCTGGCCGGTTCAACCTCACGACACTTGAGCCGATGCTGGAAGATCTGCATACCCGACTGTCCGGCGTCGTAATCGAATGCCTGGACTATGCTCAGTTCATCACACGCTACGACAAACCAACTACGTTCTTTTACCTGGACCCGCCCTACTTCGGATCAGAGGACGATTACGGCAAGGACATGTTCAGCCGCGCTGACTTTGCCCGCTTGGCAGTCCAGCTGGCGGCGCTCAATGGCCACTTCCTGATGTCCATCAACGACACCCCCGAGATCCGCCAGACCTTTGCCGGTTTTGCCCTGGCAGAAGTCACTGCCAGATACACGGTCGGGCCGGTATCAAGAGGGGCAGATCGATCCGAGTTGCTGGTCAACAACTTCGGCTTCAGCGGGTAAGGCCGATGCCTTTGCCGTCAGGAAATGCCCCAATTTTCGATTTCCTGACGGTCAGACCTTGGTTCAACGCCAGTACGTCTCTCATATTTAATAAGTTACTGAAATTGTTTGCTTTTCTCAAGGTCTGACGCAGACCTCAAGGTCTGACCGTCGCGTCAGACCTTGAGGTTTCAGTTTTAAGCTTACCACGCTGCTTCAAATCACTATTTTTTGGCCTCTGAAGAGCTTCGCCTTTGCTATAAGCCTTTGGTTGCAAAAGGTTCTGCATTTGCTCACCAATGCGGCGAGATGCGCTCTTCCTGCGATTATATCGCCATGAAATTGCACCGAAACGCGCGCTTTTGTGCCAATTCTCACTGCACTTCGTCCAAATCCAAACGGGGCAATACGCCCTCTTTTTTGGCAAAATTTTATGTCACACCAATACGTTAGCTTGGATTCCACCCTCATAGACGCTGTGTCCAGAAGCTAGTGTCCCCCTACACAGTGCCCAGCCCATACGCAGACCTCGCCCCGGACCAGTGGGCCCAAAAGACCCAAGAATTGATTGACGAGCACCCGCTCGACCCGGACGACATCGTTGACACTGTGCTGACCTGCTGGACAGCGATCTTTGAATCACGCCTAGGCGGCAAATTCAGGATCGGACACGATATACAGCCTAAGCCCCAGATCATGGGCTTCCTGCTTCATGAGTTGATCCCCCTTGAGCTACAATCGCGGCATGCGGGTCAATGGCGACCTGAGAAGGACAAGGTAGACAAAGACCTAGTGTACATCCCTGACTCAGGCTTGTCGGTGGAGTTAAAGACCTCCTCGCACGCCTCCCAGATTTTCGGAAACCGGAGCTACGCCCAACCGCAGCAAGGCGCAGGCAAGAGCAAGGATGGCTACTACATGACTGTGAACTTTGAGAAGTTTAGCAAGGATGGCCTGCCCAAGGTGCGGCTGGTCCGTTTCGGCTGGCTTGACCACACCGACTGGATTGGGCAGGCGGCGGCGACCGGTCAGCAGGCGCGCATCCGCCCGGGGAGTGACCGGGCGAAGCTATTGCGGCTCTACAGCAGCGCTGGCTGAGAAAGGGCAGCCGTGAGCCGCTCTGCCGTGAGGTCCACGTAGTCCGCGCGTATCTCAAAGCCGATAGTCTGTCGTCCGGCCCTCAGTGCAGCCTCAGCCAGCGAGCCGGAGCCCATGAAGGGATCAAGGATTACATCGCCTGGTTCGCTACACGCCCTGATTATCCGATCCACTACAGCAGTGGGGAACTGGGCGGGATGCGATGTCCGCTCCTTGGAGGCGCGGTTGCGGCCCGATGTCACCTTGGGGAACTGCCATACATCGGTCGGGTTCTTGCCGAGCGGATTGCATTTGAGCTTACCATTTTTACGCTGGTTGGGATATTTCACGTCCGGGTCACGCACGGCGTCAAGGTTGAACGTGTAGTTGTCCGGGTCCTTCACATACCAAAGAAACTTCTCGTTACGTGGCGAGAATGAGTGTTTGTTGGCCACCCCCGCACCGTAGTTCCAGACCACCTCTTGGATCATGTAGAACGGTACCCGGTCCCAGAGGAGATAGGGAATGGGGACTGCCTTTGCGCGGCCAGGGAGTGACAGGTATCCAAGGTTGAGCCAGAAAGCTCCGCTGGGCGAGGTTGCACGATGAGTAAGCTCAATCCACCTCTCGCACCAGTCGATATAGTCCCCGACCTCGCGCACCTCCTCATAGGACTTGCCGATGTTGTAGGGTGGCGACGTTACCGTGAGCGGCACGGCTCCTTCAGGCAACTCCGACAGCAAATCCATGCAGTCGCCACGGTAGACGGCCCAGTTGTCGCCGCTCCGGTCGGGGCTTCCAAGCACCTCTCTCAATTCCTCTAAATTCATTACGTCTCTGTCCTTTAAGTTGGCTTGTTTTTAAACGATTTACATCGGGATGTCTCTAAGCGTCCTGCATCTTGTGGTCGGTCGGTCGCGCCATGCTCAGTCTTGCGCCAGTGGGCCCGGTCGCGGGCGAGGTTTTAGAACGCCTCGCAGAGGGCGAAGCCCGGAGCGAGGATGTAGGATGCCCAAGGGGACAGCAGCGGGAGGGCTATGACCGGTAGCAGCAGCGCGGCCCAGAGTGGGACCGCCAGCTCTCCGCCAGACATGTTGCATGGCGAGCCTCGGGGATATGAACAAAAAGTGAACATACGTCCGGTCTAACCCGCTGCTGTGCAGCCTGTCTAGGCTCATCACCGCCCCACGACGCGAAAAGTCATTCAACAACAGTGCCTTGTTCGAATTGCTGCGACGCGGCGCTTGCTCAGGGTAAACTCGTGATTGACTCACTTTGAAATGCCGATGTAAATTTCAATCAGCAGCAAGCGGTCGAACCGAAGCTGCCGGGCGGGCCTTGGACGGGTCCCGAAACCATAGATGCCAGTTGGCCCCTACGGGCCGAAAACCGCCAATGGTGCCGACAAAGATCATCGCAAACATTTGCGCTGGCTTGTCGGCTTTTTTGTGCGTCCATGCCGCCCAACCCGACTGCTAGCGCTCCAAACCAAAGGAGCCATACGGATGGCAGAACTATCCCTTGACGAAGCGCTGGACGCGCTGAACGCGGCGAGGACCTTCCTCAACCCCGATGCTTTGTACATCTTCATCTGCGGCGACAATGAAGCTGTCGGCGTTGAATGGATACCGGACGTACCGGACGGCCTGCTGAGTGGCTACATCGCGACGGTCGAAGCCGCCGCCGATGTCGTTACAGGCGCGATGGATGAGTTTTTCCTAACCGAGGATCACCGGGGCCGCTGGACCTTGGTCCCCTTCATCTGAAACCTCGCGCCGCCCGGCGCGGTGTTGGGCGGCGCTGCACTTCACATCATAGGAGATTCACTATGGCGACCTACTGGCGCAGCGGCGAAGGCCGCAAGATCATCGACACCACGGGCCATTGGGTTCTTGCAGTGGCGGCCCTTCGGGGTCTCACAATGTGGGACTATATCGAAGAGCGGTGTTCGCTGGCAGAGCTTGGCGTGGCGGCAGACGAGGCGGCACGGACGCTTAAGCCGCTGATCCCCGATGCCCATATCCACTACAACGAGCACGGCGGTAGCAGCCGGGTTTACGATAGCTGGGAGGAATGGTTCAGCCACCGGCTGCGCAACCGCATCTTCTATTTCTTCCACAAGCACCATCCCGATGGGGGCACCTACCGCTGCCTCGCGGAATGGCCTTTGGCAGAGCCGATGCGCCCGGGTTTGGCTGCTACAGAAAACCTAAAGGATGCGGCGACGACTGTAGTGGAAACGCCGCAGGACCCGCCGATTGCGGTGGCGGCAGAATAAGCCGCCACCCCGAAAACGCCGCGCCGGCTCGAACCGGCGCGGCCCATCTTTTCAGGCGTCTGGGGGCGGCACCAACCGCACCCCGGATACTGCCGGTTGCAGGGTTCTGACAGTGAGAGGCAAATTCTCACTTGGCTATTACCGCCTTGACCCCAATTTGCCGATGATGTTCAGTGCTATCAGGTTGAAATTTTTTATATTTGGTGGCTACTTTCATGAGAGAGATTGGAGCTTGCATATATTGCGGCTCGTTAAATTCCTTAACTGATGAGCATTACTTCCCCTTGTCGCTAGGCGGGACAGATATTTTGAAAAAGGCTTCCTGTACAGAGTGCGCAAAAGCGATAAACTCAAGGATCGAAAGCAGAGTTCTGGGCTCTCAATTGGCTAATTTCAGGCGGAATCTTGGTCTTCCAAGTCGCCGCAATAAAAAAGCAAAGGGTAAGCCCGGGGTATATCGAGACACGTTAGGTCGAACTTTTACGGTACCCGCAAAGGACGCTCTAACTGCTGCATTGATATACGAGCTTTGTACCGCTGGGGTGCTTTGTGGGAGAATGGAGATCTTTGATGATGGGGCATTCACGATAGCGAGCATCCACGGAAAAGATGACATAGAAGAACAGGAATTTTGCCAGAAATACCCTCTGTGGGACAAGACGTTAACAATTTTACCGCAGCCACATCTCTTTGCAGCACTCATAGCAAAAATCTTGCATGGAGCATTTATCAATTCCTTTGGTATGAACGGATGCATCTTTTATTTACCCAAAGTCATCATCGGTGATTTGTCGCCACTTCAACTAGTTGGATCAGTTAAGAGGACCGATTCTCCTAAAATTGAGGGTGGAATGTCATTTAGTGGAATTTGCATCTCGGAACATCATGCTTTGCTCATTGCAGACTATGATATTTTTAACGGCGGTTTTGATTTTATTTATCAGGCTGTGGTCGGTATCGTAGAAATATCAGAAATGGCAAAAATTTCCGAAATTAAACCCGCAAAATTCAGTGCATCGGACACGAGAACTGGACGTTCAGCTACTAATGACGTTCTGAAACATTTAAGGTTGCTAGGACTAGCTGTTCCATCTTGAAGTAAATCAGCTTATTGTCATGGTTTTCTTCTTTAAAAGCTGCGAGCTTTGACAAGACCAATCAATCCGCATCGTGGATGGCGTGGACTACCTATGTCGGGCAACTGCGCTAGATGGATGAATTTGCCCCATTTTGTAACCTCATTAATGCAATGTGCAGATGGGCAGTCGAAGCCATCCTAAGTCAACCGTGTGTAGAAACCACCCAAAGGCCCGCAGTACAGTCCTATCATGCTTGCGGATAAAAATGCGGGGTTGCCTTGCCGGGGTTGCGGACTGTGTCTACCCATACCTCGCGTGTGTCTACGCTAGGACGCATCGAAAGCATCCCCACGAGCCCCCCGAGTTCCGCACGCGGTACACCGTAAAGCCGAGCGAACTGACAAACATCTCTGGGTGTCGGCCAGCCTTCGGGGTTTGCTTCCTCCGCCCATGTGATCAGGGCAATATGTGCCTGCTTTAGACGGCGCGGGAAGAGGACCAGATAAGCGTCGGCAGCGCGCTCAGGCGTCATGCCCCGCGCCTATGTAAGTCGTACCCAAAGCATCGCCTTGGAAAACGCACGGAAAGAAGCCGCCCGCCGCCATGGCCGCGACCTGCGTCGTGTCGAAGCTGACGTTGCCCCCTGCAGCTAATCCAGTTTGAGATAGACTCTGGCCCAACCGAAAGG
>NZ_AWWI01000067.1 GCF_002760615.1 Puniceibacterium antarcticum
AGCCTACAACGTCACCGCAAGCAGCGGCGCGCTCACCAGCGTCACATTTGCCCTGAGCAACCTTGATGTGACTGCGCCGTCGGTCATTCTTTCGACACTCTCGACGGCTACCGTGCCTGACCAGACTTTTGCAGTGACCGCCATCTTCAGTGAACCTGTGGACGGTTTTACCTCTACGGATGTCGCCGTCACCAACGGAAACGCAACCGCCCTGTCCGGTAGTGGCGCAAGTTATGTCATCACGATTAGTCCGACAGGTGGCGGTGAAACCAGTGTTTCCGTGCCCGCAAATGTGGCTCAGGACGCGTCTGGCAATGACAATCTGGCCTCGAACACGTTGTCGATCCAGAGCAACACGGTCACTGAAACGACCCGAGTCTTGACCAGGTTTATCGAGAGACGTGCTGGTCTTTTGCTGGGCAGTCAGCCGAGTTTGACAGGCTTTCTATCCGGGAACACGAGCAGTCTCTTCAACGCGAATATAACGAGCAGCCAAGGAAGTTTCAAATTCTCGTCCAGCCCAAAATCCGCAATCTGGACCAGCTTTCAAGGCTCGATGGCCAAGGATGATGACACTGAAAGCGCGTATTTTCTGGGCGCTGTAGGTGCACACGTCAAACTCAATCAAAACCTGCTGGGCGGGGTACTTCTTGAGTATGACTATCTGGAGCAGGACACCGGGGCGTCCAATGTCACGGGTCATGGCTGGATGGTTGGGCCATATATGGTAACGAAGATACCGAATAAAGATCTCTATTTTGAAGGTCGACTCCTGTATGGCCAAAGCTCAAACGAAATTTCACCGTTTGGGACATATACGGATTCGATGAGCACAGAACGTTTTCTTGCGATGATGAAAATTTCGGGTGACGTGCAGTATCGTGTTACGACGCTGACCCCGAAACTGCAGCTTTCCTATGCATCTGAAGACCAGGACGCCTACAAAGATAGCCTTGGAAACGAAATCCCTAGCCAAGGCGTCGCGTTGAGAGAACTCGAAATTGGCCTCGACTTTGCGACGGAAGCATCGTTCCCCCAAGCCAGCGGCGAACTAACGCTGACAGGAGGTGTCAGCGCCATTTCCAGCGACATGACTTATTCGGGTGCCGCAAGCGAAACATCCGGCGGCTCAGGCGGGCCTCGCGCCAGGGTAAACCTTGGCTTCAACTATCGGCTATCCGACCAGGGATTGATCATTTTCGACACCTATTATGACGGTCTCGGACTTTCTGACTATGAGAGCTATGGACTTAAAATCGGGATGAAGCTGGAGTTTTAAACCCAACGTCGTTATCTATTGATCGTTTTTGGGTAGTCTCGGATTGTGATTGAGCGCACGGTGGGGATGTGTTTCGTGTAGAAGCTCCAAGCGTATCCGCATTGCGAGACGATGTTGCCGTAGCTTTCGAAGATGGAGATGGCGAACCGCTTGCCCCAGATGTTTTCGATGGGGTTGAGTTTCGGCGCGTATGGCGGCAGCGGTGGGATGCTGTCGGGAGGCTATGATGATGTAACCGCCCCCGACAGCATCGATGTGCCAAGGTGGGTCTGCTAATGATCCTTAAAAAGGTGACAACGCCAGTGGGATGTGTGGTCAATGACTTAAGAGTGGCTGCAGACTTATGGAACGCGGAAGGATCTTTTTCGTCGATTTGACCTTTTCCAATCATCCGGACAGATTAAGGGCTTGGCATCTTGGCATGCCTCGCTACCTTTAAAGGCCAAGATGACACCGCGTCGTGTCCAACCCTCGTTCTCAAGGAGCTTATCCAGCGATGAGACCCCATTTCATACGCGCCGCCGCAGCCCTCAGCCTTTCTGTTGCCGTTGCTTCGCAAGCCGCCGCCGCCGATATAAAAGTTTCTTCCAAGATCGACACAGAAGGCGGCCTGCTGGGGAATATCATAGCGCTCGCGCTCGAAGATGCGGGCCTTCCAGTTGAGCGCCGTTTGCAATTGGGCGGCACACAGGTGGTGCGAGAGGCTATTCTGGCCAGCCAGATCGACATCTATCCCGAATACACGGGCAACGCGGCCTTCTTTTTCGGCGAAGCTGAAAGCGACGTCTGGAAAGATGCCTCTGCCGCCCATGCCCGCGCTGCTGAACTGGACGGTGCGCAGAACGCCATCACCTGGCTTGACTCTGCCCCGGCCAACAACACCTGGGCCATCGCAGTGACCGGCCCGGTCGCATCGCAGAACAAGCTGACCACCATGTCCGAGTTTGGAGAGTGGGTCGCTGGTGGCGGTGCTGTGAAGCTTGCCGCCTCAACAGAGTTTGTCTCTTCTCCTGCAGTGCTGCCCGCCATGCAGGACACCTATGGCTTCACCTTGTCTGCGGATCAGACAGTGATCCTGTCGGGTGGCGATACAGCCGCGACCATTCAGGCCGCCGCGCGCGGCACCTCTGGCGTCAATGCGGCGATGGTCTATGGCACCGATGGCGGCGTTGGGGCGACGGGCCTTGTGGTGATGGAGGACGATCTGGGCGTGCAGCCAGTCTATGAACCCACGCCGATCCTGCGCGACGAGGTTCTTGCGGAATATCCATCAATCCCGGATGTGCTCAATCCGATCTTTGCCGGACTTGATATGGCAACCTTGCAAAAACTGAATGGCCGGATCCAGGTCGGGGGTGAGCCGACCGAGGCCGTGGCGCGTGATTATCTGACCCAAACCGGAGTGCTGGACTGATCGGGCGCACACTTTCGATAGGGGCGCTGCTTTCTCCTCCGGGTGTTCTGTTCGCGGCTTTGGGGGGCGGCGCACTTCTGACGCCGTTCATGACGCTGGCTGCCAACCGGATCGTTGAGGGCGCGGGGGTCGCGGCATGGAATATTGCACCGGCCTCCGTCACGGTGCCTGGCATCGTGGCGGTGCTGATTGGCTTGACGCTGGGGATGTCGGCAAACCGGACGCGGCTGCGCCTTTCGGGCGCTGTGCTTGGGCAGGCGGGGCTGCTCTGGTTGCTGATGCAGGGCGCACCGGCCCTGCTGGACGGTGCGGGGGATTACGCCCGTGTGTCGCCCGCCGTGGGATTCTGGTGTCTGCTCGTGGTTCTCATGCTGCTCATGGCCGATGCGCTGGCTGCGCTGCGCCCGGGGCCGCTGCAACGCGGGGCCTTGCTCGCGGTAGTGCTGGTCGTCCTGGGGGCTGTTCTTTGGTCCGGCGCCCTATCTGACCTGTCGGTCCTGAAGGAATACGCTGGGCGGCGTGACGCGTTCCTGAGCGAATGCATGCGGCATCTGGGGCTTGCCTTTGGGTCTTTGGCGGCGGCAGCGGTGATCGGTTTTCCCTTGGGGGTTCTATGCCATCGTCGTGCGCAGCTGCGCGGCGCGACCTTGCCGGTGCTCAGCTTTCTGCAAACGATACCGTCGCTTGCCATGTTCGGACTGATGATCCCGATCCTCGGATGGGTCGGGGACACGGTGCCGGGCGCGCAGGCTATCGGCATCGCCGGCATTGGGTTCGCGCCGGCCTTTCTGGCGCTGGTGCTTTATTCGCTTTTGCCGGTTGTTGGCAATACAGTCGCGGGCCTCGCTGCCGCACCTGCGGCGGCGATCGAGGCCGCGCGCGGCATGGGCATGACACCCGGACAACGCCTTTTACGGGTCGAATTTCCGCTGGGCCTGCCGATCATCCTGACCGGCTTGCGCATCGTGCTTGTGCAAAACATAGGCTTGGCTGTCATCGCCGGACTGATCGGCGGGGGCGGCTTTGGCACATTCGTCTTTCAGGGTCTTAACCAGACCGCGACTGACCTTATCCTTCTCGGCGCTTTGCCGACGGTGGCTTTGGCACTGGCGGCCGCTACTGTGATGGATATTCTGGTCGACCTCGCGCGTCCCGCAAGGAAAGAAATCTCATGATCGAGATCGACCGCATCACCAAGGTCTATGAGGGCCAGATCGCCGTAGAAAATGTTTCCATGACGGTCGAGACGGGGACTATTACCGTGATCGTCGGCACATCCGGTTCTGGAAAGACGACCCTTTTGCGCATGATCAACCGGCTTGAAGAGCCGACATCCGGCGACGTGCGCATCAACGGTGATTCCACGCGGTCGGTCAGGCCGCATATCCTGCGAAGGCGCATCGGTTATGCGATCCAAGGCCACGGTCTGTTTCCACACCACACGGTCGCACGCAACATCGCTGCCGTGCCGGACCTGTTGAACTGGCCCCGGGACAAGATCCGCGCCCGGGTAGATGAGTTGCTCGCTCTTTTTTCTATGGACCCCGCGCAGTTTCGCGACCGCTATCCTGCAGAACTTTCGGGTGGCCAGCAGCAGCGTGTGGGTGTGGCGCGTGCGCTGGCGTCCCGGCCGGATCTGTTGCTTATGGATGAACCCTTTGGCGCGCTTGATCCGATCATCCGGAACCGGGCGCAGGAGGATCTGCGTCGCATCCAGCAAAAGCTCGGATCGACGATCATGCTGGTGACACATGATATGGAGGAAGCCATCCGTCTGGGGGATCGCGTCGCAGTTATGGATGGCGGCAAGCTTGTTCAGCATGGCCCCCCGGCAGAGATCATCACCCGGCCCGCCACCGATTTCGTAGCGAACATGGTCGGAGATGTGGAACGGCCCTTGCGGCTCTTGTCTCTTATCCCGGTGATCGAAGTGATGGAGGACGGGCGTGTCGAGGGTGCGGCCCTGTCGACACAGGCGAGCTTGCGAGACGCGCTGTCCGCCTGCCTCTGGACAGGGCGTGCCGAGGTTCCCATCGAGCGCGATGGCGTTCTTGTCGGCCGGGTGACCCTTGATGCGATCCGTGCGCGGATCGGGTCGCACGCATGAGTTTCGGCAAGCTCCTGCGCCCGGCTCTGGTTGCGCTTCTGCTTGCGCTGGTACTGCGGCCGACGTGGTTTATCCCGCTGTTCCGACCGCTCGCTCCTGCGGGTGGCCCGGTGATCTACGAACGCGCGTCACTCTTGTCTCTGTCGCTCAGCCATCTTGGTCTTGTCGCGGCAGCCTCGGCGGCGGCCACGGTTGTTGCCGTGACGATGGCAATACTGGTGACCCGTCCGGCAGGGGCGGCGTTCCGTCCGCTGTCGCGCACCATCACCAATGTGGGGCAGACCTTTCCGCCTGTCGCTGTGCTGGCGCTGGCCGTGCCAGCCCTCGGGTTCGGTGCGGGGCCGACATTGGTCGCGCTCTTTCTCTATGGCCTGCTTCCCATCTTCGAAAACGCGATCACCGGCCTTACCACCCTTCCCGTGGCCACGATGGAGGCTGCGCGCGGCATCGGCCTGAGCCGTTTGCAAATTCTGCTCCGGGTCGAGTTGCCGCTGGCCCTGCCTGTGATACTGACGGGGATCCGGCTCTCTGTCGTGATCGCACTGGGGACCGCGACAATCGGCTCCACAGTTGCGGCCCGCACGCTGGGCGAGGTGATCATCGCCGGTTTGCTCACCAACAACACCGCCTTTGTGCTGCAGGGCGGGCTGATCGTAGGGCTCTTTGCCGTGCTTATCTACGACGCGATGGTCCAGCTTGAAAGGCATCTCTCGCGTCGGATGGACAGCGCGTCATCTCTGTCTTGAAGACGCACGATGGCGCCCTAATCGGCTTTAATCACGGAACCCGCACCTGTCTGCCGCGTGTTGTCACATCAACCAGCCTTTGGTTGGCGTGGCGTCGGCTTCATGCTAACGCGGCGCGACGCAGAAACCAAACAGCAGCTACAGGCGTCGCCATTTTCCGGCCCAGATTATCGCTCATTTTGTCAGGCTATAAGTCCGGTTCAATCTGAGCCCGCACGAGATTGAGGAGATGTTGTTTGAACGAAGTTAGGTGGGCTCTCGATCAGGTGCTGTATCGTCGCTGGCGCGCGAGATGGTCGCAGGGACAGAGCGTCCGCATGCCCGTCACGGTCCGGAGGCATACAGCAGACATGCCTCGCGGCAGCGAGGGCAGCGTGGCTGTTCAGGATCAGTCTCCTTTGAGCGAAGCCATCCCACCACTGCCTATTGCGAGACGACGACAAACCCTTGACGCTCAAATGCCATTTTCGCCTCGGCTCCGCGGAGAAAATCGAGGAACTCTGCCTCGGCAGGAAAATCACGGTTGGCAAGGTCAGCGGCTGGATAAATGATCGGAGGATGGCTGTCTTCGGGGAAAGTGCCCACAACAGTAACATCATCTTCTGCGACCGCGTCTGTGGCATAGACGATGCCGTAGGGAGCCTCGCCGGTCGCGACGAGAGCGAGCGCCGCGCGCACATTATCGGTTTGCGCCACCTTCTCCTCGACATCGTCCCAGAGACCAAGGGATTCGAGCGACGCCTTGCCGTAGATTCCGGCTGGCACCGCATCGACCAGCGCCATGGCCAGCCTCCCGTCGCCAAGCAGGGCTGCCAGGTCCATGTCCGGCCCGATGCTGATTGGGGCGGCACCGGTGCCGTTGGCAATCAGAACGATGGAGTTGTTCAGCAAGTCGAAGCGCGTGCCGCCTTCCAGCAAACCGTCTGCCTCGAGCGTGTCCATCCAATCTGTATTGGCCGAGATGAAAATGTCCGCGGGTGCGCCCTGCTGGATCTGGCGGGCCAACGCCGAGGACCCTGCGAGCGAAATGACAAGGTCATGGTTGGTCGCGGCTTCGAACTTCTCTTCTATTTCGGCCATTGCATTGGCCAAGCTTGCTGCAGCGAAGATGGTGATCTCATCCGCAGAGGCAATGGAAGGGACGCCCAAGGCAAGGAACAGTGCTGCTGCAGAATGGCGGATGGCATAGCGAAGATGCGTTGGCGTGAACATGCGGTGAGCTCTCTGTTCTGATATAGTTGGGAAAACATATCGCAAGTGAGTCTCAAGCGATCAAGCGCTATTTTTCATCGGACATATCCCGTAGCAAGGAGCGAATGACGTTGATCCGCGCTGCGCCCGCCTCGGCCATGATCTCTTCAAGCTTGCGATATTGATGCAGAACCTCTGCTCCCGTCTCAGTCAATCGCGCCCCGCCGCCTTTTGATCCACCGCGCGTCGAATCCACAAGGGGATCTTTGAATGCCCCGTTCATTTCCTCGACCAGCATCCAGGCCCGCTTGTAGCTCATGGCCATCGACCGCCCCGCAGCGGCAATGGATCCTGTGTCCCGGATCCGCTCCAGCAGATCGGCTTTGCCGGGGCCAAGCATCGCGTCCTCACCAAAGAGGATGCGAATACGAAGGCAGGAGGGCGCGGCTGTCGGGTTTGTCATGCTCACCTCTATGCCAAAGTCGCGGACTGCCATGCAAGTCCCATCGCGATCCGGTTTGGGCGGGCACATTTGTGCCTGCGCTCCTTTGGATATGTTCTATCAGACATAACCGTTTTCGGCATGGGTCGCAATTTTTCTAGGCTGCAGACTCATTGAGTTTCACAGCCAGAAGAGGATCGTTCCGGCCAAAGCTCTTGCGCATGGGAAGGTCTCGGTGCATCGGTCGTATCGTGCGGCAACGCGCCGCCAGTGCTTGAGGTGCAAATTGAGCGCGGCACGCCAAAACAAGCTCACCAAGCCGCTCAAAGAGGATCCTAAGGCGTTTCCAAGTTGAACGCCGCGCTGCCAAAGGGTAGCGGCACAATGTAAAAATCCCTAAATCTATGCCGTGCCTGAGAGGCTTTCGTTATTCTCGTGAAGTTGTCGCTTTCGCCGTATGGGCGTACCATCGCTTTGTACTCAGCAGGGCGAATGTCACGGACCTAGTGGGACAGCGCGGCGTCAGCCGTGACGTTTACTTGAGAGTACAAAAACCTCAGCACTCACAATGTGTCAAAGTTCCTGTCGCATCAAGTTCTACCGTCCAGTGGAGGGTATGAAGCGTCAACGGATTATTTAATCTTGCCCCTGAGTTTCAGCGTCAAAGGAAGCTTTTGCGGGTTTCACAACCCCGCGGCCTTGGTCAGGTTGACGCGGAACCGGTCGCGGCGGCGCTGGTAGCGGCGGGTCATCTCGGCGCTGGCATGGCCAAGCTGCTTTTGAACATAGCGTTCGTCCACCTCTGCGCTGCTTGCCAGCCCGGCGCGCAGGCTGTGGCCGGAGAAGAGGGCCACGCGGTCCTTCTCGGGCAGATCGCCGCGAATACCCGCATCCAGCACGCAGCTCTTGATCAGCCGCGCCACGTGTTTGTCGTTTAACCGGGCCTCCAGCGCGCGTTTGCCATCGCGCGAGCTGCGCACAAAGACGGGGCCAAAGTCGATCTTTGAAAAGTGCAGCCATTGCTCCAGAGCATGCACCGGGCAGGTCTGCTCTGACGATCCTCGCCCAATCTCGACCTCGCGCCAGCCAGTCTTGGCGTTCAGGGTCAGCAGGGCACCGCCCTCAAGGATCTCGATCCAGCCGCCGGAGTCCAGCGTGTCGTCCTTGTGCACATCCAGGCTGACAATCTCGGACCGGCGCAGTCCCCCGGCATAGCCCAAAAGCAGGATCGCCCGGTCGCGCAGCCCGCGCAGATCAAAGGGCAGGGTGGCGACCATGGCCAGGATGTCGTCGCGCAGGATCGCCTCTTTCTGCACCGGCGGGCGGGCATGGCGGCGTTTGATCCCGGCCAGAATGGTTGCGATGTGGCGGTTCTGGCGATCCAGCGGCAGCCCGCGCTGCGCAAAATTCCAGGCGAGACCGGACAGGCGGCGCTCAATCGTTGACACCAGCAGGGCAGGGGCCTTGCCCGTGGGCGCGGCGAGATCTGCGATATAAAGGCCGATCATCTCGGATGAGGGAGGCAGGGGGGCCGCGCCCTTCATCCGGCACCAGCGGGTGAAATGCGCCCAGTCCTTGGCATAGGCCTTGAGCGTGTTGTCAGAAGCAGCGGCCCGCGCATAGCCCCGGGCTGTCTCGATAAGGTGATCGAGTGCGCCCGAGCCAGCCAGATCTGCGGGCAAGGTGAATGGATCTTGCTCGATCCGGCCTGCCGGAGTCTGCGGCGTGGCGGCTGATGTTTTGGTGGATGGGGACATGTTTCTGAGGATCCCGGGGATGAACTGCATCTATCGGGTTGGATATCTTATCACGTCAGACAACGCAATTATTGGACATGACAGAAACGGAACTTTTGCGGCGGCTTGTCTGGCGTCATCTCCTGAGCAGCTCTGCTCCTGAATGGGTTCCTTACATGAGGCAATCCCGGATGATCCCGTCGATAACCTGTCCTGCAGTCCGCCCAGGTGACCAGATTGTGACGACCCGGCAGAACCTGGGGGCGGGCAAATACCGGCAGGTGGAACAAGACGCTTTCTGCCTCAAACCTTGGCTGTGGCCGGACCCAAAAATGACAGGACGGGCCTCAAATGAGCCCACTCATCACATTCGAGTTGCGCCGCCGCACGCTGCTTATCGGCACCGCTGTGGATGCCATATCCGCAACATATGCCGACAGAAGTATGGCGCAGGACGCGAAGGTTATCACCGCAGGAGCCACGGCTATACCAAAATGAAATGTCTGAAGCTCCTCGGCCATCGCCTCATGGTGCGCAACTTTAATGACCGTGTCGCAGAGGTTCGGGTCCCAGTAGCGGTGCTCAACCGCTTCAAAATGCTCAGCACTCCCGTCATTCTGGCCATGTGCCAAATGCGTCCGGGGAAAGGAGAGATGCGACTGACATTCCATTTGTGTAATGGTTTCATTGAAATACCTTGACGAAGCTCTTCTTCAGGTGGTCTTTTAAGAGGGGAGATTAAATTGCGCACACTCGCTGATCAACTCAATACCAGAGTCCTTGGATCTGGAACCATACCGGTTATGTTTGCGCATGGTTTCGGATGCGATCAGATGGTTTGGAAGGACATTGTACCAGCTTTCGAGAACGAAGCCAAAACCATCGTATTTGATCAGGCTGGCTCGGGCAAAGCCGACCCGCTCATATACGACCGTCAACGGCACTCGTCACTGCACGGGTACGCCGACGATCTTATCGCTTTGCTCGACGAACTTGATCCGGGGCAGGTCCATTTCGTAGGCCATTCGGTAAGTGCCATGATTGGCGCGCTCGCGTCACTCAGACGCCCTGACCTTTTCGCGTCTTTAATTATGATTTGCCCCTCAGCTTTTTACCTCAATACAGCGTCCTACAAAGGCGGTTTTGATAAGAAGATGCTAGAGGAACTTATTGAGCTTATGGATAGCAATTATATTGGCTGGGCAAAGGTTTTTGCGCCTCTTGTTGTCGGGAATCAAAGTAGTCCGGAGCATGTCGAAAAATTTGTTGAGACCCTCTGTCGTACCGATCCTGAATATGCCGGCGGTTTTGCCCGGATAACGTTCTTTTCGGATTGCCGAGATGAGTTGACCAAGGTCCAGATCCCGACTGTCATCCTGCAGTGTCTGGATGATCCGGTTGCACCTGACGAGGCGATCCGCTTTGTCCATGATGCGGTTAAAGGCAGTGAGCTTGTTCAGCTGAACGCCTCTGGCCACTGCCCGCATATCACCCATCCGCAAACGACAATCACGGCGCTCAGGCGTATTCTGAAAAACAATTTTGGCCTGAGAATGACAGATGTCGTCTGAAGTCGGCTCAGATACTGTGCCGGACCTTGCAGCCAATGCCCCATGCGGATTGGTGCAGATACGCCATGACGGCTTGATCAGTGCCGCCAACGCCGAGTTTCTTCACTGGATCGGGACGGCGCCAGAAAATGCAATCGGCATTCTGAAATTTATGGACGTTCTATCGCCCGGAGCTCAGATATTTTTTGAGATGCATCTTATGCCCCGTCTGAAGATCAGTCATCGGCTGGAGGAGACTGCATTCCATATCCAGCGTCCCGGTACCGGTCGATGGGACGTTCTGATGACCGGACGCGTTCTGGATGACGTTGGAAATATTGCGCTCGCCTTGGTCCCCTCGGGCAACAGGCGACGTTTTGAGCGGATTCAGTCGGGGATGCGCGACGCGGCAGAACAGGAAGTGAACTGGCTCCGTCAAGTTGAGTCCCTTGGCCATGTTGGCGCGTGGTCATATTCTCTAGAAAGCGGAGTCATGGAGTGGTCCGACCAGATGTTTGCGCTGCACGACCTGCCCGTCGGGGAATCCCCTGGAGTGGAGACGGCTGCCCATTTCTTTGCTGCGGATCAGATGCGCAACGCTTGGCGCGCCGGACTCAGGGCAGCGGAAAACGGTGCGCACTTCGAGTTTGAGGCACGTATCATATCTGTGCTCGACCGGATACGGCACGTGCGCGTCAAGGGCCAGGCCGAGTGGAAGTTTGGGCGTGTCCGGCGCGTGGTTGGAATCTTTCAGGACATTAGCGAACAGCGGCAAGCGGAGGAGGAGCGAGATCTCGTCAAGAGCCGTGCCCTGAGCGTGACGGACAATCTGCCCGGCGCGGTCATGAGTTTCGAAAAGGGCGCAGGAGGCGCAGTCGCGGTCACCTTCGTGTCCGCCGGATGCGAAACCCTGTGGGGCTACCGGCCCGAAGATATTTGCAGAAATCCTGCACTTTTAGATGGAACTACGCGTGGGGAGGATCCTGTAGGATTGCTTGCTGCGCTCGAACTGGTATCCGAACCACGCCTGCAGGGTCGCTTTCGAATTATTTCGCTAGATGGGACTGCGAGGTGGATCGAGATGAAAGGCACTGTGTCCCGGGTTCAGTCGGACAGGCTAAGAGGCGACTGCGTCCTTATCGATGTCACGCGCGAGGTTTCTGCGGAAGTCGAGCTCGCCTCAATGGCTCAGATTGCTCAGCAGGCTCAGAAACACGACAGCCTTGGCAAGCTGACCGGAGGGGTCGCTCATGACTTTAACAATCTTTTATCGATTGTTTCGGGGAATCTCGAATTGCTCAAAGAGGAGATCTCTCCTGAGGAAAAACTGAGTTGTATAGATGTGGCACTCGACGCCGTCCAAAGAGGCGCTGGACTCACTCAAAGCATGCTGGCCTTCGCGCGGCGCACCCGGCTGGAGCCGTCGATTTTTGATATCAACGATCTGGTTCGCAAAACTGCAAGTTGGGCGGGCCGAACGCTGCCCGCGACGATCAATATCGCGCTTGAGCTGACCGAAGAGCCACAGATGGTGAAAGCTGACAGCAATCTGGTTGCAAGCGCGCTCCTGAACCTGCTGATCAATGCTCGCGACGCCATGCCTGAGGGTGGGCAACTCCGTATCATGAGCAAAACAAAAAAGATTTCTTACCCAAAAGCCGCCGAGTTGGCGGGTGACCTTTCTGTCGGCAACTATACTGTTCTGTCTGTCATGGATTCAGGCGAAGGCATCCCCGACCGGAACCTGCCGAAGATCTTTGAACCTTTCTTCTCAACGAAGCCGCCTGGGAGGGGCTCTGGACTTGGGTTGTCAATGATCCACGGATTCATGAAGCAATCAGGTGGAATTGTGACAGTGCAATCCAAGCTGGGCTCGGGAACCACCTTTCAGCTCCTTTTTCCAACCGCCGAGGCCCAAGCCGGAACCGAAAAACCACTTATTCTTTCAGAAAATGAAAGCGAACGCAAAAGCGCGCGCATCCTCATTGTAGAGGACGAAGCGGACGTCCTGACGGTTCTGCAAAAGCTCCTGAACGCAGCCGGATATGCCACCATTGCTGCACGGTCCGGTGACGAGGCTCTCGCAATCCACACACAAGATCCGAATTTCGACCTCTTGCTCACTGATATTGTGATGCCCGGCAAGGTGCAGGGCAACGATCTCGCCCTCCTTTTGCGCCGCATACGGCCAGATCTGCCTGTGATTTTCATGACCGGCTACGCAAGCAGTGTCGTTTTTGAGATGCAAGGAGTTCTTCCCAGTGACAATTGGCTGGTCAAGCCGATCCTGCGTCACGATTTATTGGATGTCATTGCTCGGGTCAGACAAGACGATAGGGACAGTTTATCGACGCGCCCCAGTCGCACACAGAGCGATGGCACACTCAAGCAAACCGACAGGTTCCCGAACTAGGGTTGATTTCGACAGTAACGCGGCGCTGGGTTGGTCGATATCGCACCAAGTAAACATGGAGGCGGTTCTTGGCTTTCGAACTTCTGCGGATGTCATTTCGTCGCGAAGCACGTGAACCAGATTTGTAGCCCGGTCATGAACGCAGTTTCCGTTTGAACGTCGCCAGTATCTGAAAACTGCAGCCCTCGGAAACAGTGTTTTTTGTTTGCCCTCCCCTTGGCACGGACTGCGACTCCGTCTACCAGACGACTCCCGGTCGCAGCCTACCCGGGTAACAAAACAAGGGTATGAAAATGAAAACCATCGTCATCTGCTCCGGCGGATTGGACTCCGTTTCGCTTGCACATATGGTTGCGAGCGAACATCAGCTGACCCGCTTGGTCTCTTTTGACTACGGTCAGCGTCACCGCAAGGAGCTGGACTTTGCAGCCCTTTGCGCAAAACGTCTTGATGTGGCTCATGAAGTCATCGACTTGCGCGCCATCGGGATGGCCCTGACGGGGTCTGCCCTGACCGACGATATCGACGTTCCGGACGGTCATTATGCTGAAGAAAGCATGCGCATCACCGTGGTGCCGAACCGAAATGCAATCATGCTTGCCGTGGCGTTCGGGGTCGCGGCCGCCCGTGGCGATGAGGCCGTCGCCACAGCCGTGCATGGCGGGGATCATTTCATCTATCCTGATTGCCGCCCGGCCTTTACCGAGGCCTTCGAGGCAATGCAAAAGTTCGCGTTGGACGGATATGCCGACGTGTCGCTTTACACACCGTTCGTGAATCGGACCAAAGCTGACATCGTCACCGCAGGCACCCTCCACAACACGCCCTTTGCCGAAACATGGTCCTGTTACAAGGGCGGAACTCAGCATTGTGGACGCTGCGGGACCTGTGTCGAACGGCGCGAGGCCTTTGACTTGGCGGATGTGGTTGACCCCACGACCTATGAAGACCCGGATTTCTGGATCCAGGCTGTCGCAAGAAAGGCCTTTGGCTGATGTATCGGATTACAAAGGAATTCCACTTCTCTGCCTCGCATCAGCTTTCGCATCTGCCGCAAGGTCACCAGTGCGCGCGGCTACATGGTCACAACTATGTGGTCGTGGTCGAGCTTGCGGTGGTGTCCCTCAATGCAGCAGGGTTCGTGCGGGACTACGGCGAGCTTAAGCCCTTGAAGACCTATATCGACGACACCTTTGATCATCGCCATCTGAACGACGTGATGGATATCCCCTCGACTGGCGAAAACATGGCACGGCATTTCTATGAATGGTGTGTGGCGCGCTGGCCCGAAACAACAGCGGTGAAGGTCAGCGAAACGCCAAAGACATGGGCGGAATACCGACCATGAGCCAGTTGCGTATCGCTGAAATATTTGGTCCGACGATCCAGGGTGAAGGGGCATTGATTGGTGAACCCACCGTCTTTGTGCGCACAGGCGGCTGCGATTATCGCTGTGTCTGGTGCGACAGCCTGCATGCGGTGGACCCGGCATATCGGCGGACATGGGCCGCAATGACCACTGATGGCGTCTGGGCGGAAATCACGCGCCTTTCAAAGGGCAAGCCGTTGACCATCTCGCTGTCGGGTGGAAACCCCGCCATTCAGGATTTCACTCAGCTTATCTTACGAGGTCACAGCGCAGGCTACCGGTTCGCCTGTGAAACCCAAGGATCAATCTCGAAACCCTGGTTTGCGGATCTTGATACCCTTGTGCTCAGCCCAAAACCGCCCTCCAGCGGCGAAACGGTCGACTGGGAGGCGTTCGAGGCCTGCCTTACTGCGGCAGAAGGGGCCGGGCTGATCGTGCTGAAGATCGTGATCTTCGACGATCGTGACTATGCTTGGGCACAAATGGCCGCAGAGAGGTATCCCGCACTGCCGCTTTATCTGCAGCCCGGCAATCTGGAGGTTGATCCGGCTGTTCCGGTCGATCCGCAAGACCTGTCAGACAAGTTGTTATGGCTGGTCGAAAAGGTCATGGCCGACGGCTGGTTCGCACCCAGGGTGCTGCCGCAACTTCACGTCCTGCTCTGGGGCAACAAACGCGGGGTCTGACCCGGCTGAGGAAAAAACCTATGGAAACGATTTACAGCAACCTGACGCAATTGGGCGGCAAGACGGAATTGCCCGCCTCCCCCGAAGAGGCCACGCTGGAGCGGGTCGCGAACCCGCAGGCCGACGTGTCCTATTGCGTGCGATTCACGGCGCCTGAATTCACTTCGCTCTGTCCGATGACCGGCCAGCCGGACTTTGCGCATCTGGTCATCGACTATGTCCCCGACGCGTTTCTAGTTGAATCGAAATCCCTAAAGCTGTTCCTTGGCGCGTTTCGCAATCACGGCGCATTTCACGAGGATTGTACGATTTCAATCGCCCGGCGTCTGGTCGATCTGCTGTCCCCGCGCTGGCTGCGCATCGGAGGATACTGGTATCCGCGTGGTGGTATCCCGATAGATGTTTTCTGGCAAACCGGAGCGACACCCAACGAAGTTTGGATCCCAGATCAGGGTGTGCCGCCTTACCGTGGCAGAGGCTGACAAGGAAGCTCCTGTTTCCCATCGGCCTTTTGAAGGTGGCAAGTGGCCTTGAGAGGCCGCAGATGATGGACCGCCGCCTGCAGCAATCACCGCGAGCCTGTGGCAGGGGGTGAGAATTTGGCGGGTGGCTGGTTCAGCCAGGCGGCATCTTCAACTTATCCGATCTTGTCGAAAAGGAGGTCAACACCCCCGGTCAGGCGGCCTTCAACTGACAGGTGATGACGTCCCAAATGCGGTGAGCATCTAAGCGAGATTTACGACGGGCTGGGGTGGATACTTTGTACCAGATTTCTCAACACGCTTCCGGATCGTCTCGTAGCGCACGATGATGCCGCGCGCCGCAAGCAGATCTCCGACATCGCACAGCCTCAAGGCAAGCCGAAAACAAGATCAGACCGCATAGCCAATGATCTCGGGCGGGAAACGATGGCCTTTGAAAGCGCCGGAATGTTTGGCTTCTATCCTGTCGGTCGGTAGGATTTCAGAGCAGGCTCCGCAATTTGACGACGCGGTTCAGGGCTGTCGGGTCTTTGCCTGGGCCTTGGGACCATTCGCCGATCTGTTGGTCTTGCAGCTTTGGCTAGGTTTGATCGTTTTAATTGGTCGGGGTATGCGGAAATTAACAGCCGCATACCCCAGAGGGTCAGTCGGGGGCTTCGACAAGGATCTTGACCTGGGATTTATCGGCCACAAGCGCCTCGAAACCCTGCGCCACGATATCGTCAATGGCAATGCGCTTGGTCACCAGCTTGTCAGCACTGAAATAGCCCTGGGTCATCAACTCCATGACGGCCGGATAGACGTTGCGGTAGGCGATCGTGCCTTGCAACTGACGCTCTTTGAGCACGACCGTGTTCGGCTGAAACGCGGCGTCGCCTTCCCAGATCGACACGATCAGCGTCTGCCCTTCGTGACGGGTGCTGTCGATGCATTGCGGCAGCACCTTGGGCACGCCCGTCACTTCAAAGGCCACATTTACGCCGCCGGTGGCCTTGCGGATAGTGTCCACCACATCGCAGGCTGACGGGTCCAGCGCCGAGGTCGCCCCAAGATCAAGTGCCTTTTGCCGCCGTACCTCTGACGGTTCGACCACATGGATCTGCCCGGCGCCGGCGACGCGCAGCGCCTCGACCACCAAAAGGCCGATGGGGCCTGCGCCAAAGACCGCTGCGGTATCACCTGCCTTGATCTTGGACAGGCGCACGGCATGCAGGGCCACAGCCGCAGGTTCCACCAGCGCGCCCTGTTCCATCGACAGACTGTCGGGGATCTTGTGCACCATGCGGGCGGGTACCACGGAATAGGCGGCAAAACCACCGTGACCGCCCGACAACCCGACAAAGCCAAGCGTGTCGCAGAGGTTGTATTTCCCCTCAAGACAGGCGGGGCAGGTGCCGCAGGCAAAGATCGGTTCAATGGCCACCCGGTCGCCTTTCGCGAGGCCGCTCACACCTTCGCCCAGATCAGTCACTGTCCCGCTGAATTCATGGCCCATGGTGATCGGGGCCTGATCGTGGCTCAGCGGGTGGTCCGTACCCACCGGGATAAAGATCGGCCCGGCAAGATATTCATGCAGATCACTGCCGCAGATACCTGTCCAGGCGACTTTGACCTTGACCTCTCCCGGGCCGGCTGTCGGCTCGGTCACGTCCTCGACGCGGATATCTTTGACTCCATGCCAGCGTGCAGATTTCATGGTATTTCCTTTTATTTTTCAAGTGTAAAGGCGGCCCCGGCCGTGCCGCAAGGGACCGCCGCAGAGGCCAAAACGCTCAGCGGTAG
This sequence comes from Puniceibacterium antarcticum, assembly GCF_002760615.1. Taxonomy (GTDB): domain Bacteria; phylum Pseudomonadota; class Alphaproteobacteria; order Rhodobacterales; family Rhodobacteraceae; genus Puniceibacterium; species Puniceibacterium antarcticum. Next base: position 17,198 of record NZ_AWWI01000067.1, read on the forward strand.
ACCATACCGCCGTCGATCAGGATCGACTGTCCGGTCATGTAATCGCTGTCAGGTCCGGCGAGGTACGAGACAAGGCGCGCCACATCCTCGGGTGTCTGCGCCCGGCCAAGCGCGATTGAGCCGACGAACTTGTCAAAGGTCTCGCCCTTGGCCGCGCCCGTCAGTTCGGCAAAGCGGCTGTCGATCTCGGTCCACATGTCGGTGCCGACCACGCCGGGGCAGTAGGCGTTGACCGTGATGCCATCGGCGGCAAACTCACGGGCCGCGCATTGTGTCAGCGCCCGCACGGCAAACTTGGTCGCGCAATAGGCCCCCAGCATCGGAAAGCCCTCGTGCCCTGCGATGGACGCGGCTGAGATGATCTTGCCCTTTGTACCATCGGCCTTGAACCGCGCCGCCGCCGCCTGAATGCCCCAGAGCACACCCTTGACGTTGACGGCGTGGACCTTGTCGATTTCTTCTTCGGTGATCTTTGCGATGGACTGCACCTGTGCGATGCCCGCATTGTTGATCATGATGTCGAAGCCGCCAAGCTTTGAAGCCGCGGTCTCAATTGCGTCGATGACTGCGGTGCGGTTCCTGACATCTGCGGTGATGGTGCAGACCTTTGCGCCGCTGGCCGTCAGCTGTGCGGCGGCATCGGCAAGCTGATCGGCGTTCAGATCGACCAGTGCAATGGCCGCCCCATCCGATGCAAGACGCATGGCGATGCCCAAACCGATACCGCGCGCGCCGCCCGTGATGACGGCGACTTTTCCTTCAAGTGACATGGAATTCCCTTTTTGAATTTTCTGGACCCTGAGGCGCGCCCGGCCACAGAACGCCGGGCGCGCGCTGCATCACGACAGGTGATGCACGTCCTGAAGGCCGTAGACGGCGGTATCGAGCCCCTCCATCCGGGCCTTCAGCTGCAAGGCCAGATACAGTGAATAATGCCGCGACTGGTGCAGGTTGCCGCCGTGGAACCACAGGTTGTCCTGCTGGGTCGGTTTCCACATGTTGCGCTGTTCCCCTTCCCAGGGGCCGGGGTCCTTGGTGGTGTCCGAGCCAAGGCCCCAGACCTTGCCCACCTTGTCGGCGACCTCCTGGCTGATCAGATCTGCAGCCCAGCCGTTCATCGACCCATATCCGGTGGCCATGACAACCAGATCAGCCTCAAGCCGCGTGCCGTCCTTCAGGACAACCGCATTTTCGTCAAAGTGATCGACCTGACCTTTGACCAGCTTCACCTCACCGTCGATGATCAGCTGGCTCGCGCCCACGTCGATGTAATAGCCCGACCCGCGCCGCAGGTATTTCAAGAACAGGCCCGATCCGTCGTCACCCCAGTCGAGATCAAACCCCGCCTTTTCCAGCCCGGCGTAGAACGCAGCGTCGCGTTCGCGCATCTGATCATAGAGCGGAATCTGGAATTCATGCATGATCCGGTAGGGCAGGGAGGCAAAGACCATGTCGGCCTTTTCCGTGGTCATGCCACTGGCCACCGCCTCTTCGGAATAAAGCGCGCCCAGACCGATCTCCATCAGGCTCTCAGATCGCACGATGTGGGTCGAGGACCGCTGAACCATGGTGACATCGGCATCGGCCTCCCAGAGGGCGGCACAGATGTCATGGGCCGAATTGTTCGATCCCACCACGACGACCTTCTTGCCGGTCCAGTCATCCGGACCCTTGTGCTGCGAGGAATGCTGGATCTCGCCCTTGAAGCTGTCCATGCCCGGAAAGTCCGGCAGGTTCGGCTTGCCCGACATGCCGGTGGCCAGCACCAGTTGCGTCGGGTGCAGCACCACGCGTTCGCCGTCGCGCATCACCTCAACTGTCCAGCGGCCCTCGGAATCGTCAAACTGCGCACTCTCAACGGTCGAGCGGGTCCAGTAGTTGATCTCCATGACCTTGGTGTACATTTCCAGCCAGTCACCAACCTTGTCCTTGGGTGTGAAGACCGGCCAGGTGTCGGGAAATTTGATATAGGGCAGGTGGTCGTACCAGATCGGATCGTGCAGGCAGAGCGACTTGTACCGGCTGCGCCACTGATCCCCCGGGCGGTCGTGCTTGTCCAGAACGATGGTCGGCACACCCAGCTGCCGCATCCGCGCCCCCAGCGCAATGCCCCCCTGACCACCACCGATGATCACCGTATAGGGCTGTGTGTCATAGCCAAGCTTGGCCTCTTCGGCCTCGCGGCGGTCTTTCCAGCTGTCGCGGTTCTTCTTTGCACCATGTTCGGCGCCCATCGGGCGGCGCGTGCCACGGTTCTCCTCAAAGCCTTTCAGTTCTTGCAGCGCGGTCAGCAGGGTCCAGATCCGGTCATCCTTCAGCCGCATCAGGCCCCAGCCGCGCCCCGCCTTCGTCTCGAAGGTGATCCATGCCGTGGTCACGCCGCCCTCCTCGGCGGGGACCTCACCGGCCTGTAGCTCAAATTGGCGCGGCTGCGTGTGGGTCAACTGCTGCGTCAGCATGTCCGCGACGCCATCCGGGCCTTCTACCGTTTTCAGGTTCCACGTCACGGCAACAAGGTCGCGCCAATAGCTGTCGGTTGCGAACAGCGCCTTGGCGCCCTCCACGTCGCCCGCCTCCAGCGCGCCGTTAAGCGAGTCCAGCACCTCCTGCGTGCGGGTTGTCACGGTTGAATCAAGCATCATCTCTCCTCCTCTGAGCGTGTTGCTGTCGCAGAGTATCGTGGGGGATCCGCGTTGCGATCCACCGCCACGTGCGCCCAGATGCATAAATAATGGGCGCTGCGATGCGGCATGTTGCGGGCGCAACGCCGTGCAACGGATCAGGCGGGCGGTTGCACCCCGGCCCGGCGCATCCGGCGCAGAATGGTAGAGCGGTTGACCCCAAGACGGCGCGCGGCGCGGGACATGTTCCACCCGCAGGCCTCCATCACCAGTTCCAGCGGTTCTTCGGTGTCGGGGCTGTGCGATGCCGTGTCGATCGGCTTCGGCAGATCCGGCTGATCAAGCACCCGGCCTTCGCAAAGGGCAACGGCCACATCGAGCACCTGTTCAAGTTCGCGCAGGTTGCCCGGCCAGTGACGGCCCAGCAGCTCGGCGCGGGCAGAGGGCGACAGGCGCATATCATCGGGCGCGCGCCGCCGCAGCAACCGGTCCAGCAGCCAGCCCAGATCCTGCCGCTGGCGCAGCGGCGGCAGGGTCAGCGTTGCCCCGGCAAGGCGGTGGAACAGCGCGCGCGGCAGATCAAGCGCACCGGGGTCCAGACAGGTGGTTGAAACCGGTCTCAACCCGCTGTTGCTGTCCAGAAGGGCGATCAGCGCAGCGCCTGTGCCCTCCGTCAGCTCTTCGATCCGGCGCAGCAAAAGCGTGGTGGGGCCAGTGATCTCCCGACAGGCATCTGCCAGTGCGTTTTGCGACAGCCCTGCGCATTCAAGGGTGACAAAGCCGCTCGCCGTCCCCACCATATGGACGGCGCGGGCCAGTTTCGTCTTGCCCGTCCCGGTTTCCCCCGTGATCAGAAGCGGCACGGTGGTCCCGGCCAGCTTGGCCGCCCGCGCCAAAAGCTGCGCCATCGTCGGATCATTGCCAGAAAGCTCGGTCAGCGGGCCGCCCTGCCGACTGCTGCGCAACGCCGTACGGGGGGCCTGAGGCGCAATCGCATGTCCGAAAAGCGCGCCACCGTCGCGCATTCTGATCACACGGTCTTCGGTTCGCCGGTCCCGCATCAGATCAGGCAGATCGTCCACCGTCAGCCCCAGCACCTCGTCGACGCGGCGCCCAAGGATCACGCCCCCCTCGGGGAACAGCCGACGGGCCCCGCGCGTGTAACCCAATATCCGGCCCGATCCGTCCAGCCGGATGGCGGCTTCGGGATCCACATCCAGAAACTCGGGACTGTCTGACAACCGCAGCACCCAGTCGCGGCGGCTTTCGGCCATGAGGTTGGCGAGCTCCACCCGCCGCGCGGCATTGGTGACAAGGCTCATGGCAAGGTTCTGACTGCGTTTCGGGGATGGCGAGCGCAAAAGCGAGATGTCGAGAACCGCCGCCAGCCCGCCCAGACTGTCAAAGATCGGCGCGGCCGTGCAACTCAGCGGTGTATGTGCATTGCCGAAATGATCGTCCTGATGCACCGTCACCGGCTCCTGCGTGACGATACAGGCCCCGACCCCGCAGGTCCCGGCAAGGTTTTCGGACCAGTTGGACCCAAGATACAGCCCGGCTCCGCGCAGATTATCGACAAAAAGATCATCCCCGAAGAAATCGACACAGACCCCTTTGGCATCGGTCAGAAGCAGGACGTAGCTTTGTCCTGTGACCTGCCGGAACAGGCTCTGCAGGCTGCAGCGGGCCGCACTGATCAACCATTCGGCCTGCTTGCGATGGTCACGAAGTTCCGTCTCGGTCACGATATAGGCCGGATCACTGCGCGTGGGATCCATACCGTAAAGTTCGACACAGCGCCTCCAAGACTCGGATACGAATGTATCACGTCCTGTGGCTGTGCCGCCCAGCACCCGTTCGATTTCTTCGACGTGCTGACGTTCTGCCATGCCGCTTGTCCTCCCTGCGGACAAGGTTAACACAGGCACGCAGGCTGACAGAGACGACTTTCGTCGGCCACACATGATGCGCGTATTTTGGCCACCTGGTTGGAAAAATCCTGCCGTCTTGGCGCCAATGCCGATCCGCCTCAGTCGGACTGAGGCGACAGTGACGCCGTGTCCAAAGAAGAAACGACTGTCCAAAACGGGCCGTCACTCAGGCATCAATCAACCGCAGGGGGGCGGTAGACCTCTGATAATGCAACCAAGGACGACGTGGCCGTTCGCGTCAAAGGCGCGCCAAAGCCAGTGGTTGTTACCGGGATCGAAATCACGCTCAGCACACACGACATCGCGCAGGCTCAGGGCAAAACGATGATGCGCCCAGACAGCCTGAGAGATGATGGAACGGGTAAACGGCTGGTCCTTCAGGCGTCGTAGTGAAACTTGGCGGACCCTCAGCGATCGCTATGCTCGCAGCGGGATCACGTCGCTAACATGACAAAGGCGTTCTGGCACCTGACGCATCCAGACCTTCGTCGCTCTGCGCGCGTGTCGGCGTGTCTGGATCATTTCGGGACACTTGGCGGAGTTTTATGGGCGGATACAGGCTGCCCGTCGCTGCGGCGCAATGAACTGGCTGTAAAGGAGAGGTCTTCTGATGCGGGTTCGCGGCGGAACGTTGCGGCGATCCGTTCGAGAGAAATCGGTGACCGCGCCTCAAACCAGCGTGTCTCTGGCTCCTGCTTCAGCTGATAGGCGCCATGCCAGAGGGCGGGTCTTATGTTCATCGTCATTCTCCCTTGAAATTGCGCCGCACGGCAGCTGCCGTGCGGCGCAGAGACGTCAGGTAGATTTGGGCTGCACGTTCAAAGTCGTCATCATCCCGCTTGCCAGATGCGGCATGTGGTGGCAGTGCAGCATCCACTGTGCCGCCTCGCCGGCATCAAGTGCAACTGTAACCTGGGCCATCGGCGGGACGTAGACCGTGTCGCGCCGTGCGCCGGAAAAGCGCTGACCATTGATCGCGACGACCTGAAACACATGGCCATGCAGGTGCATAGGGTGGCCCATCATCGACATGTTGTGAAAGGTCAGCTCGACCCTGTCGCCGCTTCGGACGGAAATTGGGACGTGGTTGTCCCAAGTCTGGCCGTTTATGGTCCAGACGTAGGGCGACATCGCCCCGCCCAGCATGACCATCTCGGCGCTGACCACCGGACGATCTTCCAGAGGCTGCATGGCCCTCAACCCGCGTTCCTGCATCAGGTCGAGGTCGAAGGCCGGGCTTTGCGTGTCGCCCAGCTCGTCGATGCGGGATACGTTGGCACCCTTGGTCGCAAGGATCAGGCCGGACTGGTCTCGGGTCCCCTCTCGCCGGGCGAGGACTGGAAAGGCGCCCTGACCAGCGGGCAGATCAAGAAGGATATCGAGCCGCTGCGCCATCGCGATGCCAAAGCGCCGCCCCGTCACGGGGTGCACGTCGTGCCCGTCAACGGCCCTTAGGGTGCCCTTGACAGCCCCAGTGTCGATCCAGAAGCTGGTTGCAGCCGCGGCATTGATGATCCGCAGACGAACGCGACCGCCGACCTCGACCGGGACCACCTGCGGATCAGTCAGCGTGCGGTCGTTCACAAGGTAGGCGTCGAAGTCGAAGTCGTTGAGGTCCATCGCCATGCCACCCATGGCGTTGTGGTCCATGTTGCCCATGGTCATGCCACCCATGCTGCCGTGATCCATCCCGCCCATATCCATGGCCCCATGGTTAGACCCATCCATGGTCATACCCGGCAGGACGTCGGCTCCCGGCATCGCTCCTGCAATCCGGGCGAGCACCTCCTCGGGGGCTTGGAAGGAGAAATCATGCAGGAACATGACGACCTCTTGCCGATCTTCGGCCACGTCCTCCGCTGTGCGGACGATCAGTGGGGCGGCGAGCAATTGCATTTCCTGTGTGGGGATGTGGCTGTGCATCCAATGGGTGCCGGGCTGCGGCGCAAAATCGTAGCTGCGCATCTCGCCGCGCGCCAGTTTGGGCATCGGCATGTCCGGCACGCCGTCCTGCATGTTGGGCGGGATCTGACCATGCCAGTGGATCAGGGTTTCGACGTCCAGTGTGTTGCTGAGATCAACTCGGAACCGCTGAGACGGGTCAAGGATCAGGCCAGCGCCGCCGCTGGCGTTCGTCAGGCCATATACGGTGGCTGCTCGACCGCCGATGTCGAGCGTCCGGCTACCTGCTGTCAGCGACAGGATGGAGGTCTGCGCCTTGGCGGTGTTAGCGAAAAAGGGCGCGGCGCTCAGCGCAGCACCGCCGGCCAGAAAGCCGCGGCGGGTGAAATGATGTGTCATGGTTGCTCCGTTGGTCCTTCGAGGACCTGGCGTGGGAAGATGTGCGCCGAGGCGCGACGATTCTCAGGCGATCGGAGCAGTTTGTGGGGGGCGAAGAGAGGGGTCGGGGCTGCGGCCATCGTGAAGCGGCGTCATGCTGGACGCGTAGTCGCCAGCGATCAGACGAAAAGCGGTGACCGGCATCGCTGCCGACACAGCGGGTGTCATGCCGACGCAGATGATCTGACAGGCGGCATGGGCCAAACCGGTGGACATGTCATGATCAGAATGGGACTGTTCCATGGCCGTCATCATGTCATGCGGACCAGCGGCCATAGACATGTCCATCTGGTCGAGTGTGAAAGTCCCGACAAACGTCACCACAAGCATAAGAAGCACAGCGATGCTGCTTGCAAACCAATGCCGACATGTGACGCTACGCTTCATGCCCAAGTCGTAATCCAGCTTTGCAGCGCTTGCAATCGCCCTGCCGCAAACGTGACCCTGCACCGGTGTTGTCACGTTGACTGGCATCGTCAACTTGCCGGGCCTGCTCTGAAATCGTAGCGACCGATAGGACAAAAGCCAACATTCCGGCGCGGTCAAAGGCCACCGTTTCGCGCCTGAGATCAGTGCCCACGCGGTCTGTTCTTATTTTCGGTTTCCCTTGAGCCTGCGCGATGTTGCGGATCTGCTTGCGGCGCGCCGCATCATCGTGAACTACGAGACGATCCGGAAGTGGGTTACCAAATTTGGCAAAAACTATGCCGCCTTAAAAGTGAATCGATTGTTTGCCACCTGTGGGCCGCGCTTCCAACGCGAAAAGCGATGACTGTGTTTCAGCTGAAAGGCGGGACGCTCTAAACAACAGATCAAAAGGCTCACATCGACGGACGCGGCGCCGAGAAAAGATCCCTCTCATGGATTGCAGGCAAAGCACTGGCGGGCAATGCATGGCCCGCTTCAAATCGCCCGGCCAGACACAGCTCTTTTTGTCTGGCCACGATCACGTCCAAACCGTATTTCGCCCTCGCCGCCACAAACTATCCGCCCCAGCCTGTCGACAATCTCGCTCAGATGCTCACAGCATCTGGGGCGCCATCACCTGTGAGGTGCAGGCCGATTGAGCGGGGTGTGGACCTCTTTTTCAGCAAGATCCGATAAGTTGACGATGCGGGTCGCGGGGACGGGCATGGGCGTGACCATCTTGCTCAATCACGGAACAGCACGGTGGCACGCTGCTGGCGTCGCAGAATGCAAACGGCGGCGTGACGATGCGCCTGCGGGTCAGCGACACGCGAGAAAGGGCGATGGCATGATCGACGGTCACGCAACCGGATGTATGCGCCGTGTCGAACTGGCCCAGATCGCCGACCTTCAGGCGCATTACAACGGCCTTACCCCGCGAGAGAAAGTGGTCATGGCCCTTGTCGTGACCAGCCTGATGAACAAGCAGGTTGCCGCACCGCTCGACCTTAGCGAGATCACGGTCAAGATCCACCGCGGCAACGTCATGCGAAAGATGGTGGCGCAGTCCCCGGCCGATCTGGTCCGCATGGCCGAACATCTGGGTGTGCGCGACGACAGCATCAGCCGGTATAGCATCTAGGTATGATGGCACCGCCACGGCTCAGGCACTACATCCCTTCTATCGGGCACACAGACTTCCTCTGAGTTTGATCTTCCTGATGTCCCAGCCCCTTCTGATAGCCATCCTCGATGACAATCCGGCGTGCGTGGCAGCGTCCATTCGCTGCTGTGCTCGGCGGGGATGGACGGCGTTAGTTTTGTCGCCGCCTAAGAGCTGCTGGACTAGGACCGCCTCGGCGACTTTGACTGCGTGGTGACGGACCTGCACATGGCGGGCATGTCCGGTATCGAGTTGCAGGCAGAGATGCTGCGCCGCCACTGTGCCAAGCCGGTGATCATGATGACGGCCTATCCGACCTCCGCCGCGCGCCAGCAGACCATGACCTGCGGTGCCTGCGCCTTCCTGACCAAACCGCACGACCCCGACGCCCTGCTTGACGCGATTAAGGCGTTCACCGCCTGACCTCGGCCTGTCTGCCTTGTTCAGCTCGCCAGACTGCCCCGCGCGCAGCAGCGAGCCGCTTCAATCTCTAGCCATACGAAAACCATATGCTTTCCATACGTATTCCACACGTCCGCCTGCTAATCATTTTGGACACTGGCGCTGGCCGCCTCACCTCCGGATCCTAGGGCAAAACAAAGGGGAGGACAGGCTTTGTCGACCCTGCCCAGATCGTTGCAAAAATTGCCCTGGCTTACTTCCGGATAAAGGCCAGCAGGTATGGATTGATGATATGTGCGTGGGTCGCGAGCATCCCATTTGGAAAACCTTCATGGATCATAATTTCACCATTCTGCAGCAATTCCATCTGCTTGACTGCTGCGGTCTTGTAGGGGACCACCTGATCATCATCTCGCTGGATGACCAGAACAGGCACGCTGATCGCCTTCAGATCCTCGGTCTGGTCGGTCTCGGAAAAGGCCTTGATCCCCTCATAATGGGCCAGCGCGCTGCCCGTCATGCCCTGCCTGCACCAGTTGTGAACCACCGCCTTGGACACCTCCGCGCCCTCACGATTAAAGCCATAGAAAGGTCCTGCGGCTACATCTTAAAAGAACTGCGCCCGGTTTACCGTCAGCGCTTCGCGAAATCCGTCGAAAACCTCCATCGGCGTGCCTTCGGGGTTTGCGTCGGTCTTCAGCATCATCGGGGGAACGGCGCTCATTAGAACCGCCTTGGCCGCACGGCCGCGCGGCTGGCCAAACTGCGCGACATAGCGCGCGACCTCTCCACCTCCGGTGGCGTGGCCGATATGCACAGCATTGCTGAGGTTCAGGAACTCGGCCACGGCCGAGGCGTCCGCAGAATAGGGGTCCATGTCGTGGCCACCTTCAACCTATGACGACCGCCCATGCCCGCGCCGGTCATGGGCGACGACGCGGTAGCCTTTGGCGACGAAATACAGCATCTGCGCATCCCAGTCGCCTGAAGACAGGTCCCAGCCGTGGTGGAAGACGATCGGCTGGCATTGTTCTCTCCTTTTGTGTGTGGACACCGCTTTGGATGAAGGGAATCTGCAAGCGGAGCAGTGCCTACGGAATCATACGAAGGTGCGCCGTTTCGCGGAGCAGATATGGATTGGGATAATGTCGTAAGTTTTTGCAATTTATGAGGAAAACCCTTTCACTATTAACATTTATGCTGGGAGATGCGCGAACTTTTGGAACGTGGATTGTTCAGTCTTGGCGAACGGTCTCTTGTGGATGATGCCAACCAGTGCGGGCATGTAAAGCGCATCGCGCAATGGCTTGCCCCCCGCGCCCGATCAACGCGCGGCCCTGCCCTTTACCAGACTGGCGGATGATGCGCGGCAGGCTGCGCACAAGCGTGCCGGTCTCCTGCGGCAGGATTGACAAGACGGCGGGTGCGACAGCCCCAATCCCGGGTGTGGAGCACAGAATGTCGCGGTTGCGTACAGTGATCTTGGCGTTCAGCTCGGCAATTGACGATCCATCCGGTCGAGCCCCGCCCTCGTCTGACGTTTCAGAACCGCGATATCCTGAAGTGGGAGGTGGCTTCGCAGTCTCGTACAATACTTGATCAATCAAGTGTGCGCGGCCTGCAAGTCACTGAAAACGCGCATTTCACTGGAAAATCCACTTGGGGGCGCAAGGTCAAAAGTCGCTCACCAAAGCGCCACCAAATCTTTGCCGTGCCATTTGCACTGGGCGCAAAATCCCGCAGCCGCGCCATCGGTCTCCCCGCGGGCTGCAGCGCTTTGAAACCTGGAAGGAGGTCGCCGGGATCGTTTGGGGTGGCCGACATTTACGGCAACCCCGGTTTTGAAGAGTTAACATGATAACTCTGGCGGTCTGCCTATTTCTTATGCAAGGCCCACGGGCCGTAAAGAGCATCATCCGGCTGACAGCAGTCGAGAAAATGAATATTTCAAAGATGCTACAATCACCATTTGTCTAAAAATGTGAATATTAGTCAGTATCTTACGGAATAGTTGTCAGGTCCTGCAGTCTCCAAAGCTGCTCCTATGTATAATCCTAGATTATATTATAAGTCGATTATAAATCTATATTTATACTGGAAGTTCATCCCGCTGGCGGCCCAATTGCGATCGAGGACGCGATCCGGAACGTGTCCCGCTTCTCGCAACCGACAGGAACCTGCCATGCTGAAACATCTTCTCTCTGCCTCGACGGCTACTCTATACCTTGTCGGCGCTGCCTCTGCCGAGGTCGCACAGATTAAGGCAGACGGTTACGCCGTCGCTGTTGACGGGACATTTGCGCCCCATGCCATGCCGACGATGTCCGGCGGTGTCGAAGGCTTCAACATCGATCTCGCCGCCGCCATTGCAGAAAAGCTGGGCGTGCCCGTCACGGTCACTGCCGCGCAGTTTTCGGGTTTGATTCCGGCGTTGCAGGCGGGCACCTATGACTTTCTGGTCGCCCCCACCACGGTTACCGAAGAACGCGCCGAAAATCTTCTTTTCACCGAAGGTTTCATGGACACCAACTTCCGCTTTGTCGTGCCCAAGGGGTCTGAAGCCGCCGGTTTCGACAGCCTTGAAGATTTCAAAGGCATGACCATCGCCGTCAACAAGGGTTCGGTCTACGAACGCTTTCTGGAGGAGAAAGCGGACGAGATGGGATGGACCATCGTGAGCTATGGCACCAACACGGATGCGATTCAGGCCGTCCTGTCGGGCCGCGCCGAAGCAAACATGGCCGGAGCGACAGCTTCAGCCTGGGCGGCCAAGAAGAACCCGCAGGTTGAACTGTCTTTTGAATACGCTACAGGTTTGGTCTGGAGCTTGCCTTTCCGCAAAGACGACGTGGCCACGCGCAACCTGATCGACAGTGTGCTCGAATGCCTCAAGTCCGATGGCACCATGGCCACCCTGTCGGAAAAGTGGTTCGACGTCACTCCGACCGAGGGTACGACCATCGTGACCCCGACCCCTGGCTATGGCACACCGGGTTTTGACGGATACGAAGACACCGAACATTCGGTCAGCTGCGAGTTCTGATCCGCACGGGCAACATCAGTCTCATCCAAGTGATCCGGCAGGACCTGTGGGCCCTGCCGGACACAATTTGCGCTAACCCCAAGGCGACCCACATGAACGCAGACCGCACCATGCTAGAAATCACGGCTTTGGAAAAACGATTTGATCAGACCGAAGTCCTGAAGAACATTGATCTCAGGGTTCGTGAGGGCGAGATGGTCTTTGTGATCGGCCCGTCTGGTTCGGGTAAATCTACCATGCTGCGCTGCTGCAACCGGCTGGAGGAGCCGACCTCTGGCGCGATCATGATCGACGGACAGCGCATCACCGACATTCCCCGGCGGGATCTGGACCGGATGCGTCTCAAGGTCGGCATGGTGTTTCAGGGCTTTCATCTTTACCCTCACATGTCGGTTGTGAAAAATGTCATGCTGGCCCAGACCAAGGCGCTGAAACGTCCCGCGGCCGAGGCCGAAGCACGCGCGCTTGAGATGCTGGATCAGGTTGGTCTGCGACACAAGGCCGATGCCATGCCAAACGAGTTGTCGGGCGGTCAGCAGCAACGTGTCGCCATCGCTCGCGCGCTGGCGCTTGATCCCAAGGTGATGTTGTTTGATGAGCCGACATCAGCGCTTGATCCCGAGCTTGTGGGCTCTGTCCTGAAGGTGATGAAGGATTTGCGCGCGAAAGGCATGACCATGCTGGTCGTGAGCCACGAGATGGCCTTTGCCCGCGAGGCTGCAGACCGCGTGATCTTTATGGATGGTGGATATGTCGTGGAGCAGGGCACCCCTGACGAGGTATTCGGCAATCCAAAATCTGACCGGCTCAAGAGCTTTCTGGCGCGCGTGTTGAACACAGATGAGGATGCCGCCTGATGCGCTTCCTTGAGACATTTTTCAACACGCAGGTCATTGCAAACTACCTGCCCGACCTGATCGACGCGATGGGGGTGACGCTGGGCCTTGCCGTGACGACGATCATCGCCGGCGTCCTGGGTGGCGCGCTGCTTGCCTGCTTGCGTGTGGCAGGGATCCGTTGGGTGAATTTCTTCATCATCGTCTTTGCCAACATGATGCGGGCCTTGCCGCCGCTGGTCCTGATCCTGATCCTGTACTTCGGAATGCCCTCTCTCGGGATCAACCTGTCGGGGTGGATGGTCATTTATCTTGTCCTGTCAGCGGTCCTGATTGCGTTTGCCGAGGAGATCTTCTGGGGTGGGCTGACTGCGGTGCCTGCGGGCCAGTGGGAAGCAGGCCGGGCCACGGGCCTGTCCCGGGCGCAGACCCTGTTCTACATCGCCTTTCCGCAGGCGGCCCGCATGGGAATTCCACCGCTTGTCAACCGCACTCTGGCCACGACAAAGCTGACGGCCCTTGGATCTGTCATAGGCGTGAAAGAGATCCTGTCGGTTTCGTCCTCCGCGCAAAGCTTTTCGGGTTCCGCGACTCCGCTGACAATGGCCGCCATTGCCTATCTCGTCATCTTTGTCCCCGCCGTGATCGCGTCGCACCGGATCGAACGGCACTACCAATATGCGACATAGGGGGCGGACATGGACGCATTTCTGAACACATTCTTCAACTTCGAGATCATGGCCCAGGCCCTGCCGCTGCTGCTCAAGGGCGCGTTCATGACGCTGAAGCTTTGCTCAGTCGTCATCCTGTGTGGTCTGATTGGGGGCCTGGGGCTGGCGCTGGCCGCTCTCTCGCCCAATAAGCTGCTGAAATGGGTGTCGGTTGTCTGGATTGATTTCTTCCGGGCCTTCCCACCGCTGGTTCTGCTGGTCTTTGTCTACTCGGGCCTTCCGTTTGCGGGCATCAAGATGAGCCCCTTCATGGCCGTTGTGGTCGCATTCTTCCTGAACAACTCGGCCTATTTCGCCGAGGTGTTTAGGGCCGGCATCAAGTCAATCCCGCGGGGCCAGTCCGAGGCCGCCCGTGCAACGGGCCTGTCAACTGCACAAGCGATGTTCCATGTGATCCTGCCGCAGGCCGTGCGCAACGTTCTGCCGGACCTGCTGTCAAATACGGTGGAGGTGGTGAAGCTCACTTCGCTCGCTTCTGTCGTGTCGCTGTCCGAACTGCTCTACTCGGCCAACATGGCCCGTTCCGTCACCTATAACGCCTCGCCGCTTGTGCTTGCAGCGGGCCTCTACCTCCTTGTGCTCTGGCCGCTGGTTCGGGTGACGTCCCGCTACCAGCGCGGCCTGGCCGTAAACTGACCTGAAAGGACCCCCAAATGACCAAGATGACGATCGCCGGTGCCCAGATCGGTGGCATCCAGAAGGACGAGACCCGCGAAGAGGTTGTCGCCAGAATGATCGCGCTGATGGACGACGCCCACGAAAAGGGTGTGGCATTCATCGCTTATCCCGAGATGACGCTGACAACTTTTTTCCCGCGGTTCTATGTTGAAGACCGCGCCGACTTCGACCACTGGTTCGAAACCGAAATGCCCAATGCCTCCGTGCAGCCGCTGTTCGAGCGCGCCCGGGAGTATGGCATGGGCTTTACCTTTGGCTATTGCGAACTGACGCCGGAGGGCGAGCATTTCAACACCTCGATCATCGTCTCACCTAAGGGCGAGATCCTGCTGAGCTATCGCAAGACCCATCTGCCGGGCCATGCCGAGTTCGAACCGGAGCGCACGCATCAGCACCTTGAGAAACGCTATTTCCTGCCCGGCGACACTGGATTCAACGTGGTCCGTAGCCAGGGGATCATCATGGGAATGTCCATCTGCAACGACCGCCGCTGGCCCGAAAGCTGGCGCGTGCTGGGCCTGCAGGGCGTGCAGCTGGTGTCCATCGGCTACAACACCCCGTCCCAGAACAACCTGTCGAAGGACGAGGGTATCGAACGGCGGATGTATCATCACGAGCTGTCGGTCTGTGCAGGCGCCTACCAGAATTCCACCTATGCCATCGCGGTTGCCAAATGTGGCATGGAGGACGGAAATCACATGTTTGCAGGCTCCATCATTGTGGATCCGGACGGATTTGTGATTGCCAAGGCGCAGGGCGAAGGAGACGAGCTGATTGTCGCTGAAGCGGACTTTGACAAATGCACCTTTGGCAAGTCTACAGTGTTCAACTTTGACGCGCACCGCCGGATCGAACATTACGGCCTCATCGCGTCTCAGACCGGTGTGAAGGAGCCTTCGGAGTGAGTTTTGATACAGTCATCCACGGCGGCACGATCGTCACCGCCGACGGGCAGTTCAGGGGTGACATCGGTATAACCGATGGACGTATCTCCGCTGTCGCAGAGGTCCTTGACGGAGGGGTCGAACGCGTGGACGCCGGCGGCCGCCTTGTCATGCCGGGCGGTATCGAGGCGCATGCTCATATCGCGCAAGAAAGCTCATCCGGCGTGATGACGGCGGATGACTACCTGTCCGGTTCTGTCTCTGCGGCCTTCGGCGGCAACTCCTCGTTCATACCTTTTGCCGCCCAACAGCGCGGCCAGAGTGTCGATGATGTGCTGGCCACGTACGACGCCCGTGGCGCCCGCTCAGTCATCGACTACAGCTATCACCTGATCATCTCGGACCCGACTGAGGCAGTGCTGCACGACCAGCTACCCCGCGCCTTTGCCCGTGGCATCACGTCCTTCAAGGTCTTCATGACCTACGATCTGATGAATCTGGGTGATGGGGGGATGCTGGATATTCTGGAAGTTGCCCGTCACCACGGTGCGATCACCATGGTTCATGCCGAAAACAACGACATGGTCAAATGGATGAACCGCCGTCTGGCCGACAAGGGCTTGACTGCGCCGAAATATCACGCGATTTCCCGCCCACAGCTGGCCGAGGAAGAGGCGATCAATCGGGCCATTCAACTGGCCAAGCTCGTCGATGCACCGCTGTTCATCGTACATGTCTCGACCGCAGGCGGGGCTGAGATCGTGCGACGCGAAAAGTTCAACGGTGCCAAATTGTTTGCCGAAACCTGCCCGCAATACCTTGCCCTGACGCGCGACGACCTCGACCGGCCCGGCATGGAGGGGGCAAAATACATCTGCTCGCCGCCTCTGCGCGGGCACGACACACAGGAGGCGCTGTGGCACCATATCGCGATGGGAACCTTTGAAAGCGTCAGTTCGGATCACGCGCCCTACCGTGCCGATGCAACAGGCAAGTTCCTGAACGGGCCCGATGTTGCATATCCCAAGATTGCCAACGGAATGCCGGGCATCGCCACCCGCCTGCCCTACCTGTTTTCCGAAGGCGTAGTAAAGGGCCGGATCACGCCGGAACAGTTCGTCGCACTGTCCTCGACCAATGCGGCAAAGACATTTGGCTGCACCACCAAGGGCCGCATTGCGCCGGGTATGGACGCGGATATCGCGATCTGGAACCCGGACGTCGCCCGCACCGTCACCCATGCGGATCAGCATGACAACATGGACTACACACCGTTCGATGGGATGGAAATCACTGGTGTGCCCGAAGTGGTGATGAACCGCGGTCGCACCATCGTCGCCCACGGAGTTCTGAAAGCCAGCGAAGGGCAGGGCCGGTTCTTTGGCCGCGCCCCGGTGGACCTGCGTGGCAAACCGGGCTTCACAGCGCCTGAATTCGACACCGCACAGAACTTTGGAAGCGTACTTAGATGAAGATCCTGGTCATCAATCCCAACAGCGCCGTGACCGTCACGCAGGGCATTGCCACGGCCCTTGCCCCCTTGGGCGATCACTTCCGGGTCATGGATCTGCCAGAGGCTCCCTTGACAATCGCCAGCGATGAAGATGTCGCGCGCGCCGGAATTGGTGTCGGCGCATTGGTGCAACGGATAGAGGCTGATGCCTACATCACCGCTTGTTTCTCGGACCCCGGGCTGGATCTGGCCCGCAGTCTGACAGCCAAGCCTGTCATCGGGATACAAGAGGCCGGTATCCTGACCGCCATGGCCCGGGCCGATCTGTTTGGGATCATTGCCCTTGGGCCAAAGTCCGTCCCGCGCCATCGTCGCAAGATCAGAATGATGGGCGTCGAGGCACGCTTGGCTGGAGAACTGGCCCTGTCAGGTGTCTCGGCAGAGGCGTCGGGCCGGGACGAAAGTGTCTACGCCGAAGTCCGCGCTGCCGCGGAACGCCTGGGTGAAATGGGTGCGGGCGCGATTGTTCTGGGTTGTGCTGGCATGGCCCCGATCCGCGCAAGACTGGCGGCTGACACAGGCCTTGCTATCATAGACCCGGTGATGGCTGGTGGTGCCATGGCGCTTGGCGCGGTTCTGGGATGATGCGCCAAGGGGATCTCCCGGACGTCTCTCTACGCCTCCTGGAGATCTTTGCCGGAATGATGAGGTGCGCCACTACAGTAGAAACGGCAGAGTTCCTCGGCATATCGCAGCCCGCCGTCTCTGCCGGATTGCGGCAGCTTGAGCTTCAGCTTGGGCTTTCGCTGTTCGAACGGACAGGGCGGCGCCTTTCCCCTACCATGGAAGCACGTGATCTTTTTGAAGAGATACGCCCGCTGTTTGGTATACTTCGCTCGTTTTCCACGCGCGCACAGAACATGCGTTTGGGGCAGATCGGACGCTTGCGGGTGATTTCCACCCCCCCGCTTGGGTATTCTCTGGGCGTCAGGGCCCTGCGCAGTTTCCATGCAGCCCGTCCGGACGTCTCTGTCAGCTATGACGTGCGGCGGCTGGAAAACGTGGTAGATACGGTGCAAACCGGGCTGGCGGACATCGGACTGGTGCTCAACGAAGAAAAGCTGGAAACGGTGAACTCCGAACTGCTGACACGCAGCCAGATGGTCGTTCTGATGCCGACAAATGATCCACTGGCTGCAGAGACCTCTATCACTCCGAAGATGCTTGCTGGCCGATCCGTGATTGGCATTGATCAGGCCTCGCAGCTTGGTCGGCTGGTTTCGCGGGGCTTTGTTCAGGGTGGCGGCAGTTACCGGCCCAGCATCGAAGTCCGCTACTGCCAGACTGCCGCCGCGCTGGTGGCTGAAGGGATGGGAGTGACCGTTGTCGACCCCTATTCAGCCGAGCCCTATCTCTGCCGCGGCCTTGTTACCCGCCCTTTCAGCCCGGCTTGCGAGGTTCGCGCGCTGATACTCACGCGCAAGGGGGTGCCGCATTCGGGGCTGTTGCTGAATTTTGTGGAAGAACTGCGCCGCCAACTTCCCATAGGCACTCCCAAACCGCATCATCCGCCAGGGTATTGAACTGAGACGATTCCGCAAAGGTCATGCCCCGTTTTTTTCAGCTCTATTTCGAGCAAAATATCCTATGAAGGAGACGGAGAATGGTATCGAGAGGTGTTGTCATATTAACCTGCTGAAGCTGGCGGCTGGAGCACGATTTGGGTAGTCGATATGGATGCAGGCTGACAACTTCAGTTGCGAGCGCCACCGCTTTGTGCCCAAAAGGATCATACTCCCTCTCGTGACATTTCTTTGGAATGCACTGCCGGGCGGCGTACAAACTGCGCTCGTATGGGCCGAAAGGCGCGAGGTCGCGTCCGGCCTCAAACACTGGTCCAAAAGTTGCTCAATAACCGCGGCAACCGCGGCGAAAACAGCCCTCTGCCGTTTTGCGAACGGGAGTGGGCGATGCAGGGCTTCCGATCATCCTGTATTCTAAAGCGCTTCGTTTCACGGCACTCCGCAAACCGCAATTCTTTCTCCCTACCAGCGCGTCGTTTGTTTGAAATCGCCATCCGGTACCACTGACTGAAAGCACTTGAGGCATGGCAAGCTGCTGCCAACCGTGATTGATGCAGCACCTGCACGCCAATTTGCGGACGCGGCGCGTTAAAGCGAAAACACCCCCCGAGGCATTGTCAGAACGTCAAAGCCCGGCAACCTGATGGGATCCGGCTCGAGGACTTCATCAGGACCAGCGGCGTTGGCACCGCGCAAACCGACCGGACGAATGACCGCTAAGCAATGAGATTAAAATCATAAAGAAAACTATTGCAAAACAGGGCGTGCCCACAAACGACAATTCCCGCTGGATTCACGAGATGGGTCCCTCATGGATTTTGCGCAGCAAGGGCCACTGCATCCAAAACGTTCAGTCCCCGGAAACCGCTACTGCACACTTTTTAGTTGCAAGAAAGCGTTTCGCTCCGCATCCTGATCCTAGTGTATCTAGTGTTAGGGTTTGAGATGCCGCGTTTCATGACTTGTATCTGTTTTTTTTTAGGCGCTTCTCAGGGTGCTTTCGCTCAGGGCCAGCCCCCTGCCTTGCCGCTGCCGTCTGAAATGCCACTCCTTGATTATGAAAACGCGCTCTATCCCTTTATAGCAGCACGGGATTATGTCGGCCTGGGCTGGACCCCTGACAAGAGCTGGCGCGACACTGGCCCATTCGTGCTCGAGAGCTCTTATGGTGTTCACCCAGCTGTACGGATTTACTATTCGCCCCAAGTGATCGACTGGCTTGAAGGCGGGCGGCTGGGCGCGGTGCCGGATGGTGCGATGGTGGTAAAGGAAATGGTCAGCCCTCCGGCTGCCCGCTATAATGAATACCGGCAAATGTTGGACTACATTCACCCGGATGACCCTGCGCTGGTCGAAGCGGAGATGATTGAATACCTCAGGAAAGACAACAACCTGAACTGGACCGTCATGGTCAAGGATAGCGCGGTCAGCCACGGTGGCTGGTTTTTTGCCTCGGTCGCGCAGGATGCAAAGGTTGACAGTTTTGACGCACCTTTCAATCCGCCCTCGGGGCAGGCGGGGGCGGGCACCTGCATGCGCTGCCACGCCTCTGCGGCAAACGAGCTGATCTTTTCCGCCCTATCGAATGTCGAAGGATATCCGGGCGAGCCCCTGATTTTCAGCGTCGATGAGAGCTGGCGCAATCTGGAAGATTTTCCGGCGGGGCCGTTCAACCTGCCGAAATGGCAGCGGCCGGCGATGGGTGTTTCCCAATCGCAGCTGATCGGCGATCAGTTCCATAATCGCAGCCTGCTGGCCAAGATGAACGCCGCTGCACCCGACTCGCCAGAGGACGTTAACCCGGTCTTTGCCAAAATGTTCCCGCCCGTCGGTGGCATCAACCTGCCCCCGGATCAGGTGCTGAAAATGCCCAGTGAATGGCTGGATCACGTGCCGTCACGTCCCGAAGATCCGCAACATTTCCTGACCTCGGACAATTGCGTTGGCTGTCATGGTGGCCTTGGCGGCCCGCCTTCGGGCACGACGATGTTCCTGCAGGACGGACCAAGCTATGGCGACGGCTACAACATTTCGGAATATGGCGAATGGCGCTGGTCGCCGATGGGTCTGGCAGGGCGCGATCCGATCTTCTTCGCCCAGTTGGAAAGCGAATTTGCCCTGCTTGAGGCCTCCGGCAATGGGGATTTGGTGGCGAATGTCGGTACGACCTGTCTGTCCTGCCACGGCGCAATGGGCCAGCGGCAGTTGCAGATTGACGCCCATGCCAACCCCGATGCGGGACTGGATCCGAACAATTTCAAGGTCGCCTACACCTTGCTGCACGACCCGCTGACCCAGGCCGAAAAGGAGGCACAGCTGGCCGACGGCACCTATGCCTATCACCAATACGGCAACCTCGCACGGGAAGGGATTTCCTGCGCCGTTTGCCACCACATCGCCCCGCCACAGCGCGCCGAGGGCCAGCCAGAGTATAACACGCTCGACACATACCTCATGAATGGCACCACGGGTGTGTTTCGTCTGAACAACTCGGACCAGCTGATCGGTCCGTTCAAGGATGTGCGCCAGAAGCCGATGCAGAATGCCATGGGCATCACACCGATGCACGACGCATACATCAAGGACAGCGAACTCTGTGGCGCGTGCCACACGATCAACCTGCCCAATGTGGATGCCAACCAGAATACCCCTCTGCCCGGATATACCGGTGCTGATCAGGCGGTGTTCAATCAGGCCTCGGTCAACGGATCAAACCTTCTGAAGGACCTTTACGGCGTGACTTTCCCCGAACCCCTGACCCGGTTCCAGCATTCTGTCGAACAGGCCACCTATATCGAATGGGTCAACAGTTCCTACGCCGATCCGGACACAGCGCAGAGCTGTCAGGATTGTCATATGAAGGGGAATTTCGAAAGCGTCGACGGCACGATCAAGGTTGATCCGATCACCACCCAGATCGCAACGATTCAAGACAGCATGATGCCCGAGGTCGAAAACCGTCTGCCCACCGAAGACATCGCCGTCCCCTTCCGCGAGGGGTACAAGCGGCACAATTTTGTGGGCCTCAACGCCTATATGGTCGAGATGGTGAGACAGTTCAGCGACGAGACGGGAATGAGCCTGACCGACCCGATGACCTACGCCGACAACGGAGCGCAGCTTTCCATCGACACGATGGAGCTACAGGCGAGGAGCGAGACGGCCGCCATTTCGGTCGATGTGACAGCTGGCGATGATGGGCTGGTCGCTGCTGTAACGGTCGAGAACCTAACCGGGCACCGCCTGCCCTCGGGCGTCGGGTTCCGCCGCGCGTTTCTTGAGGTTAAGGCCATTGGTCCGGATCAGCGGGTGCTCTGGTGTTCGGGGTGTTCCAACGACGCCGGCGTGATTGTCGGCGCTGACGGCAATCCGCTGAAGACCGAGTTTCTGGATGTTGTGCCGGAAGGCGCGACCGAAGCGCTGTATCAACCGCATCACCGAATGATCGACAGCCCCGATCAGGTACAGATATACGAAGAGCTGACCCAAAACGCCGATCGCGCATTCACCACTAGTTTCATTCATCGCATTTACCACCCCAAGGACAACCGCCTGACACCGCATGGCGCGCTGACACCGGGCACCGACGCTTTCAAAGCCAAATTTGGGGAAAGTGAAGTGACAGCGGCCTTTATGAAAGCGACCATGCCGGAAGGGGAGGCTGCACATGATCCAGATTTTTCCCCCGGAGAGGACCGGCTCGACTACCGGATCACCCTGCCCGAGGGGACCGATCCGGCAGCAGTCACCGTGACGGCGACGCTCTATTCCCAGGCCATTCCGCCCTACTATCTCAAGCAGCGGTTCGAGACAGCGCCGAAGGGTCCCGCGACGCAGCGGCTCTATTACTTTGCCAGCAGACTAAAGACCGAGGGCACCCCGATCGAGGGTTGGAAACTGCCGACAGCGTCAGCTTCTGCGCGAATGCGGTAGCGCAGCACGCTGAGTTAGAATGTCGCAATTAGAAGAAGAATTCGCGGTAATCCTCCGCAAAATGGTTCTGTCGCAAATTTCTGAAGTTTACGAGGAAAACCCCTTACCCGGACACGCTTGTTCTGCGAAATGCGCGAAGTTGTTTGCGTCAGATTGTGAAGGATTTCAGTGGACGATCACGACGGATACAATCCGCGAAATGTCGCCCGATGCGATCTATCTAATGCCTTTGGTTGCCATGTTCATCTATTTTTCCTAACTTTATCAAAGCCAGTCAATAACTTGGCAATACCCATCTGAGGATGTTCGGCGAAACAGGGGGGCAGGTGAGGGAACGTAACCGCGAACTCTCCATGAACGGTTTGTCATCCCGAAAATGTGACGGTTTTACCGCTGTGATCGCCTTCTTCCAATGTTTCCAAGATGAACTGTGAGAGGTCGTCGCGGGGCACTTCCGTCTTTCCATAGATGCCATCGTGGGACACATTCCAGGTTCCGGTGCCAGGTTTGTCAGTCAAGGCAAGAGGTTGAACTAGGGTATAAGATGCGGTCGAGCCTTTCAGTATCTGATCTTGCTTTTCCTTGTCAGCCATCTGTTCGCGCAGGATCAGCCGGTAGAACAGCTTGAACATGAACGGCAGGTTTGGGGCCGTGTCCCCGGTTCCGAAGGCTCCGACGACAACGATGGGGATGTTCCGGCCCTTCGGCAGGCCTTCAAGAATATTGCGGGTTCCGATTTCGCATATGTCCTTGGGTGTCGTGCGACCTGCGCCGAACATCAGCGCAAAGGCATTCTGGGAATTGCCTAGGCTGATCACAACTGCGTCTTGCCCGTTCAGTGTCCTCACCACGTCGGATTTGTCCATCGCGTCACCCTCTACGACATTCAGCCCGTCGGCCGGAGCAATGCGATCTGCCCGTCGCGCAAAGGCCGTGACGTTGTGTCCTGCCGCCAAGGCCATTTTTATCACTGCCCGCCCGGTCCCCCCTGTCGCGCCGAACACCACCACCTTCATGCTGTCAGCACCGCAAAAAGAAGGGCGATCAGGACAGAGTTCACGATATGCAGCACCTGTTCGATGTTCTGGGTCTGCCTATACTGCCTGTGTGCAAGCATCGTGTCCGGATTATCTGACCGCGCAACAGCGGCCATGTCCAGCGCGTCCTGCTTTCGCTTTCCCCTGAATTCGATGATATTAAGTGTAATAAGTGCCGCAAGGGCTCCCAGAATAAGCACAGGCCTGATCCAGGTTCTCTCCATATCTTGATCTCCAGTTGTGTGCGACTGTCCAGTTTGATTTACACTTAATTGAAAAGCTCCAACAGTCGAGACCCGCAAACAAATGAGTCTGCAAAACAATCCACTCTGCTTCGTGACAGGGGCATCTTCCGGGGTTGGTCTGCACGCCACCCACGCACTGATCAAACACGGCTGGCAGGTCGTCATGGCCTGTTGCGACGTTAAAAAAGCCGCGGCAGCCGCAAAGTCCCTGAATTTTCCGGCGCAGAGCTTCGAAATCATGCCTCTTGATCTAGGATCGCTGCAGAGCGTGCGCGCCTGTCATACAGCGTTCCGGGCACAGCGCAGGCCATTAGACGCGCTGGTCTGCAACGCAGCGACTTATCTGCCGCAGTTCAAGGCACCAATGCGTTCCCCCGAAGGGTATGAGATCAGCGTGGCCACCAACTACCGCGGGCATTTTCTTCTCGCCAATCTGATGTGTGAGGATCTGCAGAAATCCTCGGCACCCCGTCTGGTAACACTTGGCACAGTCACCGCAAATTCAGAGGAATTCGGCGGCAAGATCCCGATCCACGCGCCCGCCGATTTGAGGGATTTTCAGGGGTTTAAGGACGGGTTCAAAGATGCCGTCCCCATGATCGACGGCAAGCCTTTCAAACCGGGCAAGGCCTACAAGGACAGCAGGCTGTGCTGCATGATGATGAGTGACGTTGCCCCCTGCAGCTAATCCAGTTTGAGATAGACTCTGGCCCAACCGAAAGGAC
>NZ_AWWI01000068.1 GCF_002760615.1 Puniceibacterium antarcticum
CCGCCATTGATTTCACGGGACAATTTCAGGCACGATTCTGATCAATTAGGGAACAGTGACAATGGATGGCAAAGGCGCATGGCGCGATAATCGCATGATCGAACGGCTGTGGCGGTCATTGAAGTATGAATGCGTCTACCTGCATGCCTTCGAAAGTGGTTCAGAGACAAAGGCTGGTATCAGAAAGTGGCTGGCCTATTACAACGGCGAACGCCCGCACTCCACGCACGGAATCTTGACCCCTGACGAGGCATATGACAGCAAGACAGAACCAATGAGATTAGCGGCCTGAAATGAAATCCTGATCCATCTTAACAAGGCTGCATACTGGTCGAAAATCCAGGACCACCTCTTACGCGCCAGCATCCGTGACAGCCAGCTGCCCTCCGTAATTGCGCGCCGTCCAAGCCAACCCAGCCGCGACATTGCCCCAATGATCAGCAGGCGTCGGATATCGGCTTGGCCAGCCTTGGTCATCCGCCCCAAACGTTCCTTGCCTCCAGATGAATGTTGCTTGGGCACCAGACCCAACCAGGCTGCAAAGTCACGTGGTGCGACTGCTGACCCCACCTGACGCGTATGGCCCAGTGATGAATGAAGACCTCAAAACCGGCCAGATTATATTCGGGGACTGGGTCGAGGGGTTCGTTCGAGCCGTCAGCCTGAGTCCGGCAAGCTGGCAGCGGATCATGGAGAGCGGTGACCAAGACGCGGTGGCGGCCTTCTCTTTGCTCCTGGAGATTCCACTGATAGGGTCAGAGGATGGCAGTCTCGATGCCGACCGCCAGGCGCGTCTTACGGAAGAAGCTCCTGATCTGATCCCAGACTTGGTGCTTGAGCTGAACCGCTTCACCAAATCCTTGCCGCCGGAGAGACCATCCATTTCTTTCCCGTTTGCCGCGAACATGCCGGGTCCGCCGAGCGGGGCAGGGCGGCCGGGCCGCAACGATTTCTGCCCTTGCGGTTCGGGAAAAAAATACAAGAAGTGCTGTCTGATCTCTTCTGGTCCTGATTTGGCGCTATGGCTAAATCCGAACAAGGTGTGATGGCAGGGTGCGGAGCCACTCTTGACGCCTGAAAGGTTTTCGATGGCCCAACACCTTCAATTCGACCAATGCGTTGGCACATCTCGTTCGAACGGAAGAGGTTTTTAATCCTACGATTGTAACCAGCGAGCCGTATATCCAGTTCACCTAACTCGTCGCGCATGTCGCGCAACATATCAATGAAGATATCCCCAAAGCCGCTATCGTTGCTGTCAGCGATCTCACCTAGCGCCCGCCGGATGCGGGTAATATCACGAGCCACCACAACCCCATGCTCTCCGAGCAAACCGCGAACCTGGTTCACCAACCGTGTTCGACTTGCGACGACGCGCTGCCGGATACGATGGACCGCCTGTATTTCCAACTGTTCAGGAGACTTTGGTGGCACAAAGCGCATCGATGGGCGACCGACAGCCTCACAAATGGCCTCTGCATCGTTGCGATCATTCTTGTTCGATTTCACATAAGGTTTCACGAACTGTGGTGAGATCAGCCGCACCTCATGCCCCAAGTCCGTCAGAACCCGTGCCCAATAGTGTGAACCACAACAGGCTTCCATTCCGACGATACAAGGTTCAAGTTCGGCGAAGAATTGTGCAACGCCATCCCGTCGCAATGTCTTCCTCAGAACGATCTCATCCTGAGCATCGACACCGTGAACTTGAAAAACATACTTGGCCAAATCGAGGCCGATCCTACTAATTTGCATGGTACGTATCCTCCTGTTTCTTATCCGAGGTTACCCTATTTGGGGGCGACGGGGTCCATACCATTGCTCCTGCTTTGCAAGACATATTTTGTATTGGCGCGTTTATCAGAAGCAGTCCTGTGTCCGGCCTGTTTGCGCGGCACATTTGACCGCTGGCCCTGATGGGTTCCGCAGACCAAGTCCCATTCCACTAGTCGGACTGAAGCGTCCTGGACATCTATCGGGTTGTCTTGATCTGTGTGTCGCATCCGCGCGCACTTTTTCTAGGATTCTGGCCTCATTCAGCATTTGTCCAAGATGACTAACTTGAAAGTGTTGCTTCGTCTTTCTAGTGGTTGCTGCTGTTCTCCTGATGAGACGTTCCGCTTCGGCCATATTACCAACAGTCATGTTCAATCGAACAAGCTGTTGCGGAGTTATTGTCAAATCTGGTGTTTGAGGCTTGTGGGTCATGCGGCGATCTGGCCTTGTTCGGTGGTTTCAACTCCGTCTTTGAATGCGACGCCTGTGATGACTTTGGCCAGGTAATCAAAGCCGCGTAGCTTCCGCCAGTTTTGCTCAGCGCATTGCCCCAGCTTGAATATCATGTGCAGCATACCATCGTGCGACAGGCAGCCCTTTGAGCGCTTGGTTCGATGCCGTATCGTGGCGAATGCGGATTCAATTGGGTTGCTGGTGCGGATACTCTGCCAATGTTGGGCGGGGAAGTCGAAGAATGCCATGAGTTCTTCGCGATCTTTTTGCAGGCACAGCGCCGCCTTGGGATATTTGCGGAAATCCATCGGGGCTCGCGGCTACGATATATCGGGCCGCCCAAAGAAGCCGGATATACATCAGCAATCGCGACCTCGAAACCAGAACCAAACAGACCGTTGCAATTAGGCGGGGTCCATATACATCCACACACTACCCCTGCAACTCGCGTAAGGTAATTGTTGTCGGGACCATCACACGACGCCAGATCATCGGACTGATCCCCAAAAGCCGAACCTTCAGCTGAACAATATTACAGACAGTGTCCATATCCTGAACGTGCCATCAATAGCCGCACGCGGCACCGGCCCCGCACTTTGCTGTACTCTCTATGAATACCGCAGCATCGCCATCGCCGAGACCCAGGCGCAGATTGCTGCCGTCGAGGAAAAGATTGCTGCCAGCGCGACCGATCAAGCCTCGCAACCAGATCAAAGACCTTTCAAGGTGGTGATGCCGACGGGCAGGGTGGCGGATTGGAGCCCCCCAGCAAAGCGGCGCCAGCGGAGACGATAAAGTTCCGCAGCTTTTTCCAAATCAGCCACACCATCTGCATCGATCTTACGAACCGCGCGGCCAGGGCTTCCAACGACCAGAGTGTTGTCGGGGATCTCTTTGCCTTCGGTGACCAGCGCGCCTGCGCCAATTAGGCAGTTTTTGCCAATCTTGGCACCATTGAGGATGGTCGCGCCCATGCCTATCAACGTGCCGTCACCGATGGTGCAGCCGTGGATCATCGCGCGATGCCCGATGGTGCAGTTGACACCAATATGGATGGGGAAGCCGGGATCGACATGCAGCACGCAGTTGTCCTGAACATTCGACCCTGTGCCCAAATAGATAGTGGCATCGTCGGCGCGCAGGATGGCACCAAACCAGATGCTAACGTCGGCCTCGATCTGCACATCGCCGATTAGCACAGCCGTGGGCGCGACGAAGGCTTCGCCCGTGGTGGGGCCACGCGGGCCGATGTTGTCCAAAGTGAATAAATGTGTGGTCATTGTTGCATCTCCTACGCTGTACCGGATCGCCCATGGACTCAAACTGAGTTTTTCTGATGACGTTTTCGCTTTGATGACACCCAGGGGCGCATAACCATGAAGTAGAAGAACACCGCAATCAGCCCGAGAAAGAACAGGCTATCCGGACTGGTGAAGAAAATAGATGGACTTCCGTCTGTGATAGCCAGACTTCGCCTCATATAGACCTCAAGGTCTGGTCCGAGAATAAAGCCGAGCAGGAAGGAGACCATGGGATAGCCACCGCGTTGCATGAAATAGGCACCGATCCCGACGACAAGCGCGGCCCCCATTTGAAATACGGAAAAGGTCGAGACATATGCACCGACCATCGCAATAACTGCGATGGTCGAGAACAGCACCGCCTTATTTATCGAAACTAGGCGCATGTACCAAGGGCCAAGAAACAAAAGTGTAATTGGAATCAAAAGCGCCGAGACCAAGAGTGCCGCCATCATCGGAGTCACGATGGCAAATTGGTCCGTCATCAATTGCGGCCCTGGTTGCAGTCCATTTATGATCAGCACTCCCAGAATAACGGCGGAAGTTGTATCGCCCGGAATACCAAAGGTCAGCATCGGTACCAACGAACCACCACACATTGCATTGTTCGCGGTTTCCGCAGCTGCGATGCCTTCGATCGAGCCATTGTTATATTCCTCGGGTCGCAAAGAGCTGCGTTTAGCCTCGGCATAGGAGACGAACGCTGCACTACTGCCGCCTGCGCCGGGTAGTACCCCGACAAAGTAGCCGATCACTGCGAACTTGAAGTAACGGTAGGTTCCGATCATGTGGTAGTCTGCCCAGCGTGGAAGGAAGTGACGCCAACTCCACTTGACCTTTTTGGAGGGGCTATTCGTGGCGCCGCTACCTTCCATTGAGCTACCCGTAACCTGCACGAACAGCTCGCTTATAGCAAAGGCGCCGATGATCACAGCCATCAGGTCGATCCCTTCGATCAGGGCGGGAAATCCAAAGGTTTGCCGCACTTTCGAACTTGCTACATCAATACCGATGGTAGCCACCATAAGGCCCACCAAAGTTGCCACGATCCCTTTCGAAATTGACCGTTCATTCGAGATGATGATCACGAAAAAGGCAAACAAGATGAGCGAAAACTTTCCTGGTGTTTGCACATAAAGCGCGGCCTGTGCAATCACGGGCGCCAGCGTCATCAGCAATATAGCACCGATCACACCACCCACCATAGACGCTAGTGCGGCGCTGCGAAGCGCAACCGCACCTTCGCCACGGCGCATCAAGATATTGCCCTCATAGGCCGTCATGATGGCGCAGGGCGCACCGGGTATGTTCACTGTAATTGCAGTGATACTGCCGCCGTACTGGCCACCCATGAAGATCGCGGCGCACATTACAAGGGATGATGTCACGTCCATTGAATAGGTGAGCGGCAGGATCAGCGCGATCGCCAGTGTGCCGGTCAGGCCCGGGATCGCAGCAAAGATTGTTCCTATCAGGAACCCACCCACCAGGTAGCCGAACACCGCAGGCTCCGCTATTGTCTGAAAACCGCCAAGGACGTGCAGGAACTGCTCGATCATTTTAGCAATCCAATTCTTGGAAGTTGGATGCCGAAAAGTACGGCAAAGAACAAGTAGACGATCAGACAGATGCTCGCTGCGACGACAAGATTTAGAACGATTCCAAAAACGCCCCTCGACCAGCCGAACTGGAATGCCGCCTGCAGCCCCAAAGAGTACAGGAATGTGGACAGTACGAAACCGAGCTGCCTGAAAGCCAGAACATAGAGGAAAGAAATCGCGATCACGGCGACCATAGCGACGTGCGCGCCCAAACTCAAAGACGGAGCGAGGCCCTCGAGATCGGTTAACTCTTCGGCAGTTTTGGGGGAGTGCAATGCCGCGTCATTTCTAGCTCGATGGTGGCCCAATTGTCCGATGAGCACCGCCAAGAGAGCAAGATACATTGCAACACTCAGGACTATTGGCATGAAGCCCGCGCTTGGCAACCCGAAACGAAAAATTGCTCCGTTTTGTAGCGCATCGGAAAGGTAAACTGTCGTAGCGATGAAGAAAATGAGAGGAAGGATCAACTCGCCGAATTGGAAGCGCGGAGGATTCGTATGCATCGTAATTCTCCTTATAGCTGTACTCTGGCGCGTCGATCAGCCGACGCGCCGGAGGCGAAGGTTAGGATAGTTTACGGATTTTTTTGCCAGCCCTATTCAAGAATGCCCTGATCGGTAAGCTCCTTAAGGGTTTTAAAAACATCGGCTTGGAAATCCATGGCAAATCCCGTGACAGCGTCACTGCCCATCCACGTAGCCGTCACACCGACTTTCCGGGCCCAGTCCTGAAACTCATCGCTATTCCAAGCCGTTTCAATTGCTTTTCCCAAAACCTGCTTGGCTTCGTCAGGTGTACCGGTAGGCACAGCGAACAACAAAAAGCTGCCGGTCTGAAGATCCAGTCCGACTTCCTCACTAGTGGGCACATCCGGAAAACCTGGGTTTTCGGAAGCACTGAACTCGACCAGACCGCGCGCATCGCCAGACGTTAAGAGTGGCGCGAAATCGCCAAGGCTGGTGACGGCAGCGTCAACTTCTCCCGACAAAATGCCTTCCTTCTGCCCCGGGCTACCGTCGGGATATGCGATGATCCGAAAACGGGTGCCGGTCGATTCCTGAAGCTGTAGAAGCGTCAGGTGAGTCATCGATCCAAGGCCCATGATGCCAACGTTGATCTTTCCTTCTGCCTCTTTTGCGGCAGTGATAAGGTCGTCGTATGACGTATAATTGGTTTTGCCGCCAACGATGATCGCGTTGGGTTCAGTCGTCACCAAGGCGATCATATCAAGCTTGTCGAGACTGTAGCCGGGCAGCATACCTTCCCAAGGCACAGTCACGACGCTGTCATATGTTAGTGCGCCGACAGTATAACCATCCGCCTGTGAATTCATCAGGCGGTTTATGCCGATTGAGGTAACGCCGCCATCCAGATTTTCTACAAAGATAGAGACGGGTAATTCGCGTTCTGCAATGCTCATGATCTTGCGAACAATACCATCTGCACCGCCGCCAGCACCCCAAGGCACAATGGCCTGAATCGCGCGGTCCGGATATTCGGCCAGTGCCGTCGTTGCGGTTGACAGAGCAAGGACGCTCGCTAAGAGCGTTGTGCCCACAGTCAGTTCAAATTTTAACCTCATCAACTTTCCTCCCATTTGGTCCAGCGTCAGGCTGGATTTATCTTAGAACGCGTCAACGATTTCATCTAAAAGGGCTTTGGAGACAGTTGTGAACTTGTTTTTTTCAACTGCGCACGAGTAATCCCTGCAGATGCAACCAAATTTTGCTGCGTTGATCGTTGTCAATCGGAATCGAGTTTTGCGATCTTGCATCACCAAACCCAACAATTAAAGCGATCGATCAAAGTATCCCAAAGCGTCCGGGAAGAGGTACAGCAGCGCCACTCATATAGTGCCTTTCTCACGCAGATCTGTAATTTTTTTGGGGTCATAGTTAAGCATTTTGGACAGGATTTCGTCCGTATGCTCGCCCAGCATTGGCGGCGGCAGGCGAACACCAAACTCATGGCCTTCCATGCGGATCGGTGTGCGCATTACCTTTGCTTTCACATTTGGCGCAGCGCTGTGGTTAATCTCTTGAACTATACCCCGCGCCTGGATGTGGGGGTCGTCGAACACTTCGGGGATGGTGTTGATCGGTCCGCAAGGTATCCCGGCCGCCTGCAAATCTGTAAGCCATTGGGCTGAAGGTTTTTTGGCCAATTCTGCACGAATCTCGATCAAAGCGGCGTCACGATTGGTTAGCCGAAGGGTGTTGGTGACAAAGCGCGGATCATCGGCCAGATTGGGCCGTCCGATGGCCTGACAAAGGCGTCGGTACTGACCATCGTTACCCACGGCTAGATTTATGTGGCCGTCAGCGGTGGCGAAGGTCTCATACGGAACGATGTTTGGATGGGCATTGCCCAAACGCCCCGGATGAACACCACCGACAAGGTAGTTGGACGCCTGATTGTATAACCACGCAGCCTGACAATCGAGCAACGAAATGTCAATGTGCCGCCCGACACCGGTTTGGTCGCGTTCACGGAGCGCGGCCAAGATAGATACTGCCGCATACATCCCTGACATGATGTCCGAGATCGGCACCCCTACCTTCATAGGCTGTCCCGCGGCCTCTCCGGTAATGCTCATCAGGCCACCCATGCCCTGAACGACGAAATCGTAGCCGGGCCGCTCGGCATAGGGGCCAGTCTGTCCAAAACCCGTGATCGAGCAATAAACAAGACGTGGGTTGCGTGCGTGGACCGACCCCCAATCCAGTCCACGACGCTTGAGATCACCAACCTTGAAATTCTCGACCAGAACATCGCTTTTATCGATAAGATCATGGATGATTTCAAGGCCATCGTCTGATCCTATATCAACTGTCAAAGACCGCTTGTTACGGTTTGTGGACATGAAATAAGCACTTTCGCGGGTGTCGTTTCCATCCCGATCCTTCAGGAAGGGTGGGCCCCATCCGCGAATGTCATCACCGATGCCTGGCCTTTCAATTTTGACGACATCCGCCCCCAAATCGCCCAAGGTCTGCGTGCAACTTGGCCCTGCAAGAATGCGCGAGAGATCAAGAACCCGCAGGCCGTCAAGCGGCAAAGTCATGGGTTTCCCCTCTGTTCAGAGATGATCACCCCGGGGTTCATAATTGACTTGGGATCAAGTGATTTCTTTGCCGCAGTGAATGCAGCGCCGATTGGCGCCGGGCGCTGTTTTTCATACCAAGGCATGTGCAGTCTGCCAACGGCATGGTGGTGGGTGATCGTGCCCCCTGCCTTCATCACAGCATCATAGGCGGCGATTTTAATTTCCATACACTGCTCGCCCATTCGCTCACGGTCTGGAAGGCAATGGAACGTGAAGTACGGCGCGGGGCCATTGGGATAGACGTGGGTAAAGCGACAAGTGACGGTGCCCGCCCGACCGGTCACCCGCTTGATCGCTGCATTCACTGTCTCGATGACCGAGCTGTGCAGTTCTTTGAAATTGTTCCAGCACACAGCCGTTTCAAAGGTCTCACGACATATTCCGCGCGAAGTCATATGCTCACGATAATATGGGCCGCGAATGAAGGCATTGCGCCATTGACCAGCCACGCTGTTGCGTCCCTGTTCTGTCTCATCCACTGGAGTTCCCCCAAATTCTCGGCACAGATCAACAGTTAAGTCCATCAGCTGATCCACCGGGTAATGTGAGCTTTCATATCCCAAGACTAGGATGGGACGGCTACCATCGAAAGCTCCGGTCAATTTAGCTTCAAGCGCATCGATGAGGCGGCAGTTCGCTGGGTAAAGTCCAGATTGTGAGATCGCACGGACAGCTTCGACGCCCTGATCGTATTCAGCGAAGGTAACTGTCTTGCTTGCCTTGTGCTTGATACGGGACAAGACTCTGATCCAAGCTTCGGTGATGATTCCAACGGATCCTTCTGTGCCCATCACATAACGGTCGGGTGACGGACCAGCGCCAGAGGCGGGCAAACGGCGGCTTTCGCTGATGCCGCTTGGCGAAACCATGCGGATATTTTCGACATAATCGTCGATGTAGGTGCCGTGTGTCGCATAGTGACCGGCAGCCCTGGTTGCGATCCAGCCGCCCAGAGTCGAAAGCTCAAAGCTTTGGGGATAGTGACGCAAAGTGACGTTATGGGTTTTTAGCTGTGTTTCTAGGTCGGGTCCATACACCCCCGCCTGCACACGCGCAGAACGCGACACTGGGTCGAATTCCAAAATCTTGTTCAAGTACCACATGTCGATGGTCACCACACCGGCATAGGTTCCGTTGATTTCAGGATTCACACCGCCGACGACACTCGATCCGCCGCCAAAAGGAATAACCGCCGCACCAATGTCACCCGCCCAATCGATAAGCGCGCGTACATCCTCTTCATTACGCGGATAAGCAACCACATCTGGGGCATTGCGGAAATCACCGCGAAACATCTTGGCGCTGTCAAGAAATGACCGACCGTAGCTATGCAACGCACGCTCATACCGATCTGTGCGGCAAATATCTTTGATTGCCTCTGGAAAATTGGCAATTCTGCTCTCTGGCATATCGATGGTATCAAGCGTTGGTGCGGCCTTTACGTCGAATGCATCAACCGCGAAGGTACGGTGCCAAGTATCCAGAACCGGCTTCATCTCTTCGGGTGTGGCGCTTTGATCCTCAAAGCCCCAAGCATAGAATTTTCTACGTCTCTCGGTCATAGCTGTCCCCTTAAGGATTTTTTGACATATAATTCGTCAATTAATGCTGTACTGAATTTACTATTTAACTTAATTTATTGACTTACAACTAAGTTATTCTTAGTCTTTGGCTGAGTTTTTGTTACCTTAGGTTGCGTCGATGGATCCTAAATTACCACCACTAAATGCACTGCGTACTTTCGTCATGGCAGCGCAAACAGGAAGTTTTGTCAGCGCTGCTAATGAGCTGAGTGTGACGCCCGCAGCGGTGAGTCGTTCGATTAAATCGCTTGAGGATTATTTGGGGTGCAGCCTTTTTCGCCGGATGCACCGACAGATATCCTTAACCCGCGAAGGACGGATTTACGCTGATAGTCTAGCCGACGTCTTTGATAAAATTAGTTTGGCCACACATAATCTTGTCGGAAAAAATGCCGATCGACCCCTTGTTATATGCGCCTACCCCAGCTTCATCGTTAGCTGGCTAGTCCCCCGCTGGTCACGGTATTTGCAATCTCATCCAGACGCGCAACTTCGGATTGTCACCACTCTTAGTCATGAGATTCATTTCGAACAGAAGGGCATCGACCTTGCAATACTTTCAGATAGTTTAGAGGATCAAAGATATATTTCGTCGCGGTTGTTTGAGACGAATTTGGTTCCGGTATGTCGGCCGGATTATCTCCCGCCTAATACGTTGATCAGCGATGTTGCCGATTGGCAAAATGCACTTTTACATTGCGAAACCCGGCCCAAAGATTGGGAAAGATGGTCAAATGCAAATGGCATTCATGTTGATACAAAGCGTGGTCAATGGTTTGAAAACGCGTCGATGATGTACGAAGCAGCCATGAGCGGGCTTGGAATAGCTATCGGAATCGAAGCCCTTCTGGACCGTGAATTCTCGTCAAACCGCCTTGCCCATGCATTCAGTGATAACAAAGCAATCGTTTGCCCCTTTTCGGTAATCCGACCGAAAGCGACTGAAACCCATCCGTTATTCCCTACCTTCATGTCTTGGCTACAACAGGAGATTTAGAGTGCCCTACCTGTTGTAGGCGGTCAAAATCCGGGGAGCTTCCTGTTAACTACTGGCCTGAATTGTCTCGCCAGCAATCAAACCAATAGCCATGCAGCTCAGATTGGTATTTCCGCTCAGGATTGTTGGCATGATCGACGCATCCACGACACGCAGGTTTTCTACGCCGCGTACCCGCAGGGCGCTATCAACCACAGAGCTATCATCGTTACCCATGCGACATGTGCCAACGGGGTGATAGACGGTTTCCGCGGTTTTTCTGATCCAGCGACGCACCACCTCGGGATCGGTGCTTAATGCATCTTTATCAATCGCCTTATCTAGATATGTCCGCATGGCTCCACTTTCGACGACATCCACCATACGGGTAACGCCATCAGCCAGCATATCAAGATCCTTCGAATGGGACAAAAACCGCGGATCGATAAACGGAGCATCATTCGGATCGGCGGAGGCTAGCCTGATTTCGCCAACACTTTGTGGGTTGAGCTGGCAAACACGCAAAGCAAAACCGTTCTTTGGATGTTGTTCTCCTTTCGGCGGCCACTTTAACGCCAAGACAAGATGAGTTTGAAATTCAGCTTGGTCAGGACGATCGGTCCCCCAAAAGGCACCCGCCTCAATCCCTTGTGTCGCAGCACTTCCCGTACCTTTGAGAAGATATTGCGCGCCGGCTAGGGCGCTGTGGCAAAGGCCCTCGTAGGGTCGAAAATATTTGGTATAAGTGTCAACGCCCTGCGTCGCCCAACGTATTGAACAATCCAGATGGTCACGCAGGTTCTGACCAACCTCAGGAG
The DNA here is from genome assembly GCF_002760615.1 of Puniceibacterium antarcticum. Lineage (GTDB taxonomy): Bacteria > Pseudomonadota > Alphaproteobacteria > Rhodobacterales > Rhodobacteraceae > Puniceibacterium > Puniceibacterium antarcticum. Next base: position 11,618 of record NZ_AWWI01000068.1, read on the forward strand.
CATCAATGATGGGGGTTATCCCCGTTTCGCGCAAATGCGTCGAAGGCCCAATTCCGGACAACATCAAAAGCTGCGGTGTGCCAATTGACCCCGCGCTTAAGATTACTTCGCTATCGGCACGGAGCAGTACTTCATCAGAGCCTTTTTTAACTACAACACCACAAGCTGCACCATTCTCTAGGTGGACCCGCCGTACTGGCAATCCGGACAGAACGGTCAAGTTGCTCCGACCACTCGCTTTCTTAAGGAACATTGACGCGCCATGGCGTTTGCCATACGCGATGTTCACATCAAAGTAACCAGCACCCGCCTGATTTTCGCCGTTGAACCCTTCATCGTTTTGCCCAATGCCCGCTTGCTCACAAGCCTCAATATAGGCCTCGGACAAGGTATGGCCGGTCAATCGCCGCGATAGCTTTATTGGCCCATCCTGTCCGCGCCCGTTACGGCTCACTAGGGGTAGAGCGCTACAATCTTCGATTTCACGCAAAACCCGATACATGTTTTCGGGCCCCCACTCAGGAGAGGAAACAGCCGCCCATTTTTCGTAATCGCTACGGGCACCCTTGATAGCAATCATAGAATTGATGGAAGACGATCCTCCGATCACCTTGCCACGCGGTATATAAATTTTGCGTGCCTCAAGCTCAGGCTGGGCCGTGGTCGAGAATTTCCAGTTATAGGCCGCGCCATTATAGAGCAGTCGTACCCCGGCAGGCATCCTGATGAGCAAGGATTTATCACTCTTTCCCGCTTCGATCAGCGCCACACGTGCTGTCGCATCTCGACTTAGGCGTTCCGCCAAAGCGCATCCGGAAGAGCCCGCGCCGACGATTATATAATCGTAAATTGCACTTTCTTTCATTCGTTGTCTCCTAGTTAATGATCCAAAGAACAATTCCAGGCATCGTAAAACACGCCGCGACGGTCACCAGTTGCATCAAAACGAAAGCCGGCGCTGCGGCGTAAATTGTTCGCAAACTAATGGACGGCGGTGCCACTGACTTCAGGAAAAATATGTTATATCCGAATGGTGGCGTCAGATACGCGGTTTCCAAAACCAGAATGACGAGGGCACCGATCCAAACCAGATTAACATCAAGCGCAGTCAGTACGGGCAAAAACACCGGCATGACCAAAAACAGAATACCGATAGGGTCGACGAAAAATCCCAATACAAAGATTGTGGCAAGCATAACCCCAATCACGACCCCCGGTGAAACTCCCAAGCTATCTATCAAGGCACGCACAACCTCATCACCACCAATACCTGAATAAACAGAGACCAGAAGCAATGAATTGAGGGCAATCCACAACACCATTGTCGTTTGCTTGGCGGCCTCGACCGCCGCTTCAAAAATACGCTTCAGATCGATGGTGCCCAAAATCAATGCGATGATCATACTTGCTGCGGCCCCGATCGCAGCCGCTTCTGTCGGTGTGGCAATGCCTGCGAACAAGGATCCCAAAACTGCAAAAACGACCAAAACGGATGGCACAGTCCGCAAATAGATACGCACACGTTCTTTTGGTTCGATATGTCCCATCATACTGTCATCAGCCGCAGGGCACAGATTTTTATCCAACCAGCAGCGAACGACTATATAGGCAACGAGAAAGAATACCATCACGGCACCGGTCGATAAGCCTACCGCAAACATTTTACCCACTGAAACGCCTGATAACCCGCTAAAGACGATTGCAAGAATGCTTGGAGGAAAAAGCTGGCCAAGTGCCCCACCAGCCATAATGACACCCAGCGCGATTTTCTCATCATAGTTCCGGCTTAACATCGCAGGCAAAGCTATCTTGGTTGAAGTAATCACACCAACCGCGCTGACGCCTGACATGCAGCCGATTCCAGCGCAGACGAAAATTGTCCCGATTGCCAACCCGCCTCGGACTTTGCCGATTATCAAATACATTGCGCTATAAAGGTCGTCGGCAATACCACTTCGAACAAGTATCGATGCCATGAACATAAAGAACGGCAATGAAACCAAAGAGGTATTCTGCATCCCCGAGTAAACTTGACTGCCCAGAATAAAGATCGAAGCAGGACCCCAGACAAAATAGCCGAAAGCCAGTGAGACAATGCCAACTCCAAAGGCAATTGGCACGCTGAAAAACAACACGATGATTATCGATAGGAAAAGCAGAACGGTAAGGAGCGCAGGGTCCATAATTGGTTTTTTCTTTTCAGTTAATAAGAGTTATTTTTGTGGCAGAGAGGGATCGTTACCCTGTGTGGTTCGGATAAACGACGCTAACGCCTGCAAGAACATCGTTCCGACCGCCACGATCAAGAGAAACGACAAAGGCCATACAGGTGGATCCCAGGGCGTGTTCGAAGTCTCCAACATCAAAACGGAGTCAGTGGCACGCTTCCAAATAACTTTAAGAAAGATAGCCGAGTATATGCAGATAACCAGACTAACAGTTCCGGCAAGGATCAAATTCATCCGGCGCGATAAAAGGCTGTTGATAAAGTCGATGGCAACATGTCCACCCGTGCGCAGGTTGTCAGCCGCACATAGTAGAAAAATGGAGCCGAACAAGATCTGCACAAGTTCTCCCGTCCATATCGTAGGTTGGGACAGTACATAACGCGCAAAAACTTCGTAACATGCGGCTATCATCCCCGCGATCAGCGCAAGTGCCGCCAAATACGACAGGTATTTTGATGTTCCATCCACTAATGAAAGTAATTTCTGCACGCTCCCGCCTCCCTTTTTTTTATTGTTGGGAACGGGCATTACTGCCCGGGCCCTTTTTCTTAGTTCAGACAATAATATTCAGGCTTCAGGGCGCTTCGACAGCGTAGCCAAGCTTGGTCAAAAAATCCATGCGCGACTGCTGGATCACACGAAAGTCCTCTGAGTTGGGCGAATACTTTTCGCGAACGACTTCATAACGGGCTTTCTCGAATTTTTCGATATCGCCCTCTGGCCACGTAAGAAACTCAACTCCCGCTTCCTCCAGCTTCTTCACAATCTCGCCCTCTTCAAGACGTGACTGCACAAAGAAATCATCGCTTGCGGCCCGCAAAGAGTTGTCCACAATCTCTTTCAGGTCGTCAGGCAATGCGTTCCATGAATCCAGGTTCACAATCCAATCCGAAGCCCCGCCCACCGTGAATTTTGGGTTAATGACATATTTGGTAACTTCATGCCAACCAAAGCCGTAATGAACTGGTGTGGATACAAATTCGAACGCATCAATCGTTCCGCGTTGCATGCCGGTATAGATGTCTTCAGATGCCATGCTAACCGGAGAAGCGCCAAATTTGGAAAGGGATTCAGCGGTCAAACCTGCAGTGCGAATTTTGAGACCTTTAAAATCTTCAAGAGACTCAATCTTCTTGTTGGACCAGATGTTTTCGCCAAGCAGTGTCGTAACGCCTAGGTAGTAAAAGTTGTTCCGCTCACCAACTGGCCGAAGCAATTCTTTACCGCCGCCGGAATAGAACCATTCTAAGGCTTGCTGATCATAGAGACCTGCGGGCCATTCGTCAATCCCCTGCAAGGCAGGTTCCTTACCAGCGTAATGGAGTAAGAAAGTGCTGCCGAGATCTAGCGCACCAGCGCGCACAGCCTCTGTTACTTCTGGCGAAGCAACCACTTGCCCTGCTGGAAAGACCTGGATTTTCATACGCCCAGCAGAGGCTTTCTCGACCCGATTGGCGAAGTTTACGACGAGCGAGTTGTATTCTGACATCCCCGTGCTCGCGTAAGTCTGCATGCGCCATTCAACATCGGCTGCTGACGCCTGTAAGGGGCCAAAAGTCAACGCAGCTGCAAAGGCTGACAGCGCTAATGATTTCAACTTGGTTTTCATTTTTCTCTCCCTGTTTGATTTTAGTCTTATTTTGATATGACGCACAACGCGTCAGATCCTATCCTCCGATCGTTTGTTGAGTGACAAATTTTGTTGCCAAAAACTGGGCGACGGCCTCCGCTCCGCCTTCTGTACCCACTCCGGAATCTCCGATCCCACCAAAGGGAACCTCGGGCAAAGCCAATCCTAGATGATTGATGCTCACCATACCGGCCGCAATCCCCTTGCCCAGCTTTGCAACTGTCGCGGCACTTCCGGCGAAAGCATACGATGCTAGCCCGAATTCAAGACGGTTTGCTTCCTCCAGCGCTTCATCCAGAGTGTTGAATGGATTGATCAAAGCAACTGGACCAAACGGTTCTTCATTCATAATACGCGCAGCAATCGGGACATTTGTGAGAACTGTTGGTGCATAGAAGAACCCTTTGTTGGCGATACGATTTCCACCTGTGCAAAGCTTGGCGCCTAGTGACACTGCCTCATCCACCAACTCGGAAACTGAATCGACCCGCTTGCGATTGATAAGCGGCCCCATTTCTGTTGCGGGATCAAGCCCATCGCCAACGACCAACTCTGCGCATTGTTTGACAAACTTTTCAACAAAACGATCGAAGACCTTCTGTTGAACCAGGAAGCGCGTAGGCGACGTGCAGACCTGTCCGCCGTTCCGGAACTTTTGAAGCACCATAAATTTCACAGCAGCCTCGATATCGGCATCTTCAGCAACAATAACGGGTGCGTGGCCTCCGAGCTCCAGCGTCATGCGTTTCATATGGCTTGCAGCCATAGCCCCAATTTGCCGCCCGACCTGTGTCGATCCTGTAAAGCTGATTTTACGGATCACACGATGCGGTATCAGATGGCCAGAAATCATTGGTGGATCGCCATAAACCAAATTGATTGTATTCCCCGGCACGCCTGCGTCAACAAAGGCACGCACAAGTTCAGCAGGTGAGCCGGGCGTATCTTCCGGCCCCTTCAGCACAAAGGAACAACCCGCCGCCAAACCCGCTGCCAGCTTGCGCACACATTGATTGATGGGAAAATTCCACGGCGCAAATGCCGCTACTGGCCCGACTGGCTCGCGTAACGTGAGCTGAAGCACTTCGGCATTGCGCGCAGGAATAACTAACCCGTATGTCCGGCGCGCCTCTTCAGCGCTCCATTCTATGAATTCGGCACCGGCTAGAACTTCGGCCTTGGCCTGCGCCAATGGTTTCCCTTGCTCTAGCGTTAATATCCCGGCGATCATGTCAGCGCGTTCACGCAGAATAATCGCGGCATTTCGCAATATATTCGAGCGGGTATAAGCTGACATAGCCCCCCACTCCTCAAACCCAAGCTGCGCGGATTCCAGAGCGGCATCCAAATCACTTTTAGTTGCGACAGCTACTTTACCTATCATTTGTTCGGTAGCGGGATTCAAAACATCCATGGCCAAACCTTCGCCGCCCGGACCCCACTTGCCGCCAATAAAAAGCTGAACGTCTGAATAGCTCATATTTTACAAATTTCCAATTGAGGTTGCTTCAACAACAGTTTGTTTTTCTCAAGCATATTTTGCACTCCAACTTAGACCATCTGATCGAATGGTAGGTCTATAGGACTGGTCTAAAAGGTGTTCTCCCATACAACTTCCAATCAGCTCGGCGATTACAGCATCAGTCTCAAATGGCCCTCGTCCGATCTTCGCCACTCATAAATTTTAAATGGTTATCTGGTGGTTTTAAAAATGTCGGACTCAGACTAACTGATGACTTCATATCACAGCGAAAAGCTGACTAAGTTTGCAAGCTCTCACTACTTCTTGCAGCTGACAAACGAGTAAATATTAGCCCTTGAGCAACTTTATGTTACCTATGCTGATAGGAGTTACTCAACTAGTTTTAAATCAGGCTCTTAGAGAGAGGTAACCCGTATCGAATTTGGTCAGGCGGTAACCAATCCGCGGATGAGAGCATGACAATCATCGGTTCGGCCACCGTCTCCAGCGCCTGCACAGGCTATATCTTTGACGAACCCGTGTCAGCCGGGTAGTTTAATAGTGTCAGGAAACCTGAAAACGCTCATGAGAGTGTACGATTCCGCCCCCACCCGGAACAGACCCCAAACTTGCGGAACATGTGATCAGGTGCAGTTGTGTTTTTAGCCATTGATGCCGTTTGGGGGCGTCCACCGCATCAATTAATCATCGCAGAATCGGCACCCGTGATGTTGGTTCACCACTCGCTTCTAGAGCAGGAGGCCTTGGTCCTCCCGTAGCCCAATCGAGCAGTTCTACGGTATGTACAATAGGTGTCGAGGTCGCACTGCCTATTTGCATCATGCAGCCAATGTTGCCAGCGGCGATGATATCGGGGCTGAGCGCCTCAAGGGTTTTAACTTTTCGGGACTTCAGTTGTTTGGAAATCTCCGGCTGCATCAGGTTATAAGTACCGGCCGATCCGCAGCAGAGATGGCTGTCGGTGGGTTCCAGAACAGCAAAACCTGCACGTTTCAACAAGTCTTGAGGATAAGTCTTGATTTGCTGGCCGTGTTGCAGCGAACAGGCCGAGTGATAGGCGACTTTTATTTGTGCGGCGGGGGCTTCGAAGATCGCGATCGTTGGATCAATCTGTGGTGCATCCGCTGGTAACAAGTCGATCAGCACTTCGCTGACATCCTTGGCGATGGCTGACACGCGTGCAGCATCCGCGGCAAGGGCCGGGTTACTACGGAACATATGGCCGTAATCCTTGACAGTAGTCCCACAGCCCGACGTGTTGATGACGATTGCATCTAGGCCCTTGTCCATCTCGTCCACCCAGGCCTTGATGTTCTTGGCGGCAGAGGCATGGCTTTCGCTTGCCTTACCCATGTGATGGGTCAGTGCGCCGCAGCACCCAGCACCTTCGGCCACCACGACCTCGGCACCCAGCCGGGTTAGAAGGCGGATGGTCGCGTCATTGATATCGGTATTCAGCGCTCTTTGCGCACATCCCGTCATCAAAGCAACACGCATTTTTTTCCGCACAGCGAGAAAAGTTTGCGGGTCATCATTGCGACTGACGGGAGGAATTTGCTTAGGAGCCATTTCCAACATGGCCCGTATACGGGCATCTGGTATGAAGCGGCCAAAAGGCCTGCCGATCCTGGCCGCCAGTAGTGCCGCGCGGAACCTCATAGGATAGGGCAGGATACGCGCCAAGACCCAACGCAACGCGCGATCTGATAACGGCCTTTTATAATTATCTTCGATATAGGCGCGAGCGTGGTCAACCAGATGCATGTAATGAACACCCGATGGACACGTCGTCATACAAGCCAGACATGACAGACAGCGGTCTATATGTGCAACGGTCTTATCATCCGGCACCCGCTCGTTCTCCAGCATGTCCTTGATCAGGTAAATCCGGCCTCGGGGACTATCTAATTCGTCACCAAGTAGGAGGTAGGTGGGGCAAGTGGCTGTGCAAAACCCGCAATGCACACAGGCCCGCAGAATTTCGTTTGAGCGCTGGATAGCAGGGTCTTTGAGCTGTTTTGGCGTAAATGTCGTTTGCATCAGGTCATCATCCCTGGATTGAGTATCCCACGTGGGTCGAACTTTGCGCGTAATCCCGCAGTTATGGCTGCGATGCTTGGATGTTCGGGCTGGAATGCAGGCAAGGTTGTGCGTAATGCGTCCGACCCCTTGATCAAGGTGCAGTGCCCCTTCATCAAGCTGGCGTTGTGCTGCAACTCCGTATGAAGGGCTTCAAGGTCGCCGGTGCCAGTTTTCGCGGCGGCCCAGACAAGCCCGCCACCCCAGTCAAGGGCATAATCAAAGCTATGCATCTGTTGCATCATTTGAATAAAGGCAGCGGCATGGCTAGGCCGCAGGGATACGCGCCAAAGTGCATCATGTTCCGCAAATTCGGTCATATCGCGAATGTTGAGCCAGATTTTTGCATGGGTCTGTGCGTCTGTTATCAGGTCAGCCGAGCCAAAGAGCTTAAGTCTGCTTTGCAGCATATCAGCTCTGTAAGCGACTGACCCTGTAAAACCTTCTATGCGCAACAACGTATCTGTACCGCAGCGCGCCGCGCCCGTTACCTCAAATGGTGAGCCGAGCGCGTTCGACATCAATGTAATTGACTCTGGCATGTCTAAATCTACAAACCGTAAGGTTGCCGCTGCTTCAACGTTGGGTAGCACTTTCAGGGACACCTCGGTCAGCGCGCCTAAGGTTCCGTATGATCCACACATCAGTTTTACAAGATCATAGCCGGTGACGTTTTTCATCACACGCCCACCGTTTTTGATGATCTGGCCGCTGCCATCGACAAAACGCACACCCAGCAGGAAATCGCGGCAAGCTCCCACAGCAATACGACGCGGGCCGGAGACGTTTCCAGCAACGATGCCGCCGATAGTCGGCGTCCCGGTGGTTCCAAGCACAGCCCGAAAGTCCTGCGGCTCAAAGGCAAGCCGCTGGTTTGCTACGGTCAAAGCGTCCTCGATCTCGGCCAGTGGAGTGCCCGCCTTGGCGACGAGCGTTAATGCACCGGGCTCATACAGCGTGATTCCCGATAATCCCGCAACAGAAAGCGCCTCAGCCGTTACGGGCCGCCCGACAGGCCGGGTGCCGCCGCCCAAAATACGCAAGGGGCCGCTCGCATCTTTGATGGCTGCCGCAATGGCGTCTTCTGTTTGCAACCTGTTCATCTTCATTCAGCCTATAAGCTCTGGTGTAAATTCGACCATAAAGGTCAAGAGGAACAAAGCCCCCTATGCGGTGCGGCGTTTTTCACTGGACTTGAGAGGAAATACTTTTGCAGGGTTTAGTAGCCACGCAGGATCAAATACATCCTTCACGGCCATCTGAGCCTCAAGATCGGAAGGCGTATATTGCACTAGCATCAGGTCACGTTTTTCGACACCAACACCGTGTTCGCCCGTCAGACACCCGCCCACCTCAACGCAAAGCTTCAAGATCTCGGCGCCCAACGCCTCGCAAGTCTCCAACTGGCCGGGGATATTAGCGTTATACAAGATCAGCGGGTGCATATTGCCATCGCCTGCGTGGAAAACGTTTCCCACATCAAGACCGTATTGCTTGGATAACTCTCCGATGCGGCGCAAAACATAAGGCAATTCAGACACAGGGATCGTGCCGTCCAGGCACATATAATCATTGATCTGCCCCATCGCGCCAAAGGCCGATTTGCGCCCCAGCCAGATGCGAGCGGCTTCATCCGCTGACTTGGCTTCACGCAGCTCAACGGGATTATGGGTGCGCGCAATTGCTTTGATCAGATCAAGCTGTTCGTCGATTTCAAGGTTGGAGCCTTCGACCTCGACGATTAACAGCGCCTCACACATCGGGTATCCGGCTTTAGCGAAAGCCTCGCAAACTTCGATGCAAGGGCGGTCCATAAACTCTATGGCGACAGGCAGAACTCCAGCCTTAATGATGTCAGAGACGCAGGCACCCGCCACTTCGGAACTGTCAAAGCCCATCAGCACAGGTCGCGCCCCTTCGGGTTTGTGCAGAATGCGCAGAGTTGCTTCGGTCACAACGCCCAGTTGCCCCTCAGAGCCGCAGATCACGCCCAACAGGTCCAAACCGCCTGCGTCCAGATGGCCACCACCGATTTCGATAACACTGCCGTCCATCAACACAATAGTCACGCCTAGCAGGTTATTCGTCGTCACACCGTATTTCAGACAATGAGCCCCTCCGGAATTCATCGCGATATTGCCCGCAATAGCACAGGCAAGCTGGCTAGAGGGATCTGGTGCGTAAAAGAACCCGTCGGCCTCCACCGCTCCTGTAATGCTTAGATTTGTACGCCCGGTTTGCACCCGAATAATTCGGTCTTCGTAACTTGTTTCCAGCACGTTATTCATCCGCGCCACGCCAAGGATAACCGCATCCGCCGTAGGCATTGCCCCCCCGGCAAGCGATGTTCCCGCGCCGCGAGGCACCACAGGCACGCCCATTTCGTAACAGACTCTAAGGATCGCCGCGACTTCGGTGGTAGAAGTCGGGAGCACCACACATAATGGAGGGCAGCGATAAGCTGATAACCCATCACACTCATAGGCGCGAGTTTCGCTTTCCGCATGGATCACTGCGCCACGGGTCAGAACCGCTTGCAAGCGATCGACGATCACGGCTTTCCGAGCGATAATTTTGGCGTCTGGTGGGGGCATTGCTATGCTGGACACAAACATTCCCTTCTTACGTGAGCAACTGATTATTGGTAAGATGTTTTGACCGCTGATGTCAAACTTTTTTATTTATTGACCAATAGAGTTACATCTGATCTAATTTTTGTAGAAATCAACCAATACTCAGGCGCCCAAAGATGTCAGAATATCCGATAAAAGCTGAATCGGCGGCCGAGAGGGTAGCACGTCATATTGAAGCACTGATCATGGAAGGCTCTCTTCGCCCGGATGAGCCGCTGTTGGCTGAACGAGAGCTGGCTACACAATTGGATGTTTCACGGCCCACGCTGCGTGATGGGCTAATGATTTTAAAAGAACGTGGGTTGCTTGTTGGAGCCAGAGGGCGCGGAATGCGTGTCGCCACCTTAGGGGCGACAGCGTTCACGGATCCGCTGATCACGTTGTTCGCCAAACATCCAGAAATTGGAGACGACTATCTGGAATTCCGTGGTGTCGTTGAGAGTCACGCGGCTGCAATGGCAGCCAAGCGTGCCAATCACGTTGACCATGGTCGTATCAGAGACTGTCTGCGCCAGATTGACGCTGCGAACGAACCAGCCCAAGAAGATGAGGCGGACATCGCCCTACATTTAGTTATCTACGAGGCCAGTCATAATAAGGTGCTGTTGCAAATTATGCGAGCGCTGTCGAGCAACCTGAAAAGCGACGTAATCCAGAATCGCAGCCATATGTTTAATATTCCTGAGATGCGAGAAGTGCTGCGCAACCAACACCATGCGATTGGGGAGGCGATCTTGCGTAGAGATCCGGAGACTGCCCAGCATGCCGCGCATGAACATCTAGCTTATATCCGACAAGCCTCAAATAAAATCCAAGCCGCCCAGACAGAACTAAACTTGTCCCTTCGCCGCCTCAACGGCGGCGGCATTAGTCTTCCTGCCCAGAAGCAATAACATCTGCAGGCTGCAGATACTGCTCAATCGCGCGGCGCTTGTCTCCATTAGATAACGCCCCAAGCGCCGCTTCTTACCGCCCTGCTCTATGTCCAATAACCTTGCGTTATCGGACGTAAAAATGATATGCTCAAAAACATGGGT
>NZ_AWWI01000069.1 GCF_002760615.1 Puniceibacterium antarcticum
GAAGACGGGGGATGTCGCCAAGTCTGCGATGTCCCCCTGCCATCAGCCTCAGAGAGGCTGATCGGCATTTTCAGGTTATTTCCCAGCGCTTGGATAGAGAGTAGATGCGGTAGCTTCAGGCGACGATTTCGCCCACGTAGCGAACCCAGAGGCCATGGGCATTTGTTCGTGTGCGGCGGTAGTAGGCGGCGTTGATGCGCTGGCGTTTCGGGCGAAAGAGAACTGCAGTTTGATCTTGGACAGATACCCGCGCAGACGTTCTGGAGAGTGAACTCGAGATGCTCAGGCCCCGCAACGCGGATGCGGACTAGCGGATCAAACGGCTGGTGCAGGTTTTGAAGGCTTACGACCGGGCCAGATTCGGACGACAGTCAATCCTTTCAGGGAAAGTATGACGTCATGGCTGCAACTATGGAAATCACCCCCAGCCACCTCCTGCGTCTGAACGGCACGCTGGATTGTCCGTTCATCGTGGAGGTTTGGGGATATTGAAGCAGCTACATATTTCAAGGGATCAAAATTGTGGCCAAGGCGTTAAGATTAAGCATAACCTAAGAGCAGACCTCGCCATGCGGACTGATAGGTTGCGTAAGGTTCAATCATAGCCATGTCCAGTTTACCGCCCGCAGACCAGATCGACCCTGACAACCTTAGCGTCGAAAGCTGGCGACTTGAGAGCCTTATACAATTAAACAAGATCCGCCGTATTCTATTGTTTTTGGCACTCTTGGCGCTTGTGATGGCATGTTTCTTTGCCAAAGATGTGCTGTTGCCCATCATTCTGGGGCTGATGTTGGCATTGACGCTCAGCCCGATTGTCCGAGGGGCGGGACGGCTTGGCGTTCCTGCGCCCCTCAGCGGCATACTTCTGATCGTGTTTATGGGTGCTGGAATGGTGGCGGGTGGCTATGCAGTGAGCGGACCCATCAGCACTTGGATGCAAGACGCGCCCGAGATGGGCGAGCAGCTGCGCGAAAAGTTTCGAGGGTTGAGTGAGTCAGTCGAGAAGGTCAAGGAGGCGAGCAAAGAAGTCGAAGGACTGACCGAAGAAGCAGCGGCTAGCAACCGGGTTCAGAAGGTGGCAATTCAACAGCCCGGCATATTGAATTCCGCCGTGAGCAACGCGGCGAGCACTGGCACTACACTGGCCGTGACTCTCGTTCTGGCACTGTTTCTGCTGGCCTCGGGAGACATGTTTCGGGTCAAACTGGTAGAGGTATTGCCCTCACTGAGTGAAAAGAAGCGTGCCCTGAAAATTGTATACGGGGTTGAGCGTGCAATTTCGAGGTATTTGCTGACGATCACACTCATCAACGCTGGGCTTGGACTCGCAGTCTGGGCGCTTTTGATGCTGGCTGGTCTTCCCAAACCGTACGTCTGGGGCCTTGTCGCCTTCGTGTTCAATTATTTGCCGTTCCTCGGAGCCATCGCGGGCGTTGTCCTTGTCGGGATTTACTCTGTCCTGTCGTTCGACACGCTGGGGCATGCAGCGATTGCACCGCTGCTTTATCTAGCAGCCACAACGCTTGAGGGTCAGATAATCACCCCCTCAGTTCTTGGTCGCCGGTTGGAGTTGAATACGGTGTCAGTGTTCATAACCGTCGTATTCTGGGGCTGGCTTTGGGGTATCGCAGGAGCCCTGATGGCAGTGCCCTTCTTGGTGATCGTAAAGGTCGTCTGTGACAACGTAGAAAGCATGAAGACACTTGGCTATTTTCTGGGTTCGGCCGATATGGGCGTGAAATTCGAGGAATCTGATAAAGCCGCAGGCTCTGGCGAATGACGGTCGCCTGTGTCTTTCTCTCTTCTGGAAGTGTAAGCTCTGCATATTCAGCAAAATTCACCCAAATCGACATTGTCAGGTTATGTCAAAGCGTTTGGATAAGGAGCTGATGCGGTAGCTTCAGGCGGCTATTTCGCGCACGTAACGAACCCAGAGGTCATGGATATGTGTTCGTGTGCAGTGTCAGTCGGCGGCGTTGAGGCGCTCGCGTTTATGGCGAAAGAGAACCGCGATTCGATCATGGACAGAGAGGAACATCCGAGTGTGTGTTGATGATTTGAGCCGGTCGAATATCTTATCTTTTCGGCGGGTGTGCCGATGTGACGCCTCGCCGAGATTGTTAATTCCTTGTGCGATCTGTGATCAACGCCTAGGCAAAACTCTAGCTTAGGTGCTCAATCCCGGCATCTTGTGGATCGGATTTAGGATGAATCGATCTGGCTCTGAAGTCCAGATTTTGCAGATGTATTCGTAGGGTGTGAGGCCGTTCAGGGTCTTTAGCCTGGGTGCGAAGTTGTATGCGTCCATGACGTCGGCGAGGTGCGTGCGCAGCTGATCATGGCTGTCGCCATGGTATCGTTTCACGTTCAGCCGTCGCCGATCCCCCGGATCGGCTTGGGGCCCCACCCTCCTTGATCGTTCGGTTCATCCGCTCGACCTGGCCGCCCTTCGGAAAAACGGTCCCCCGGACTGTTTTCTTATCCTCACGGCTCCACGGATGGTTTGGCTTGGTCAGCCGGTGCTCGATCCCATTTACTTCGCAGATCATGTGAAAGCGCATCTGCCGCGAGTATGCTGTGTTCCGGTTGCGAGGCTGCTCGGCGAACTGGATGCCGTTGTCCTTCAGGATCGTGTGGATGCGATAGGGGACTGCCTTGAGCAGACCCTCGAGGAACTCCCAGGCGGTCTTGCGGTCTGCCTTATCCACGAGTTGTGTGACTGCAAACTTGCTGGTCCGATCAATACCAACAAAGAGATAGAGCTTGCCCTCGACTGTCTGAACTTCCGCGATATCGATATGAAAGAAGCTGATCGGGTAACGCTTGAACTTCTGGCGCCTAGGCTTGTCCGCTGCCCGGCAGTGCATTGCGCAGCAATGTCACGAGAGGGGCCCTCGACATCCGGCAAGCGAGAGATCCCGTGCGGCTGAAGGTGAGGAGGGTCAGAAAACGATCCGGGGGATCGTTTTCCCCGACGCAAGATGCAGTGCCGACCGGGTCAGATGCGGAAGCGATGGCTGAAGTGCATAGATGCGTTCTTCGCTACAAACGATCCCCCAGATCGTTTGCTTGACGCTCGAACTCCAGCGGCAGCAGCGTGTGCCGCCGGAATGCGACAATCATCGCCTCCTCAGCTTCAGTGAGAACGGTTGAACGCGGCTCCTTTGGCCCGGTCTTCAGATCCTCTACCGTCGCACGCTTGCGCCACTTCGCAACGGTCTTGGGGCTGATGCCCAACTCCTTGCTTAACTGCACGAGCGAAGCTTGCGATCGCTGTATTGCAGCTCTGACGGCGTGCGTTGTCATGGCGCTCCAGTGTCGAACTTGTCCCAGAATGCTTCCATCCAAGCCTGAGAAAGGATCGCACCATCAAACCGTGGGATCAAACACCTAGGCGCTGGGTGGTCAGTGGCCCGCTGACAATTCCCGTAGGATCCGATTTTCAGCGTCCCGGATCGCTTGGTGTGGCGATTTTCCATTGAAAACGGCATCATGGATTTCTTGACCGAGTGTGCGTTCAATCAGATTGAAGGCGGGCACAGGAGGTCTGGACCAGGTCACGAGTTCATTCCGTCGGGCCATCTGGTCCACCATCCGTACGATAGGAGAGGAGGCCAGCGCCTCCGGATCGGCGCAAACCGAAAACCTTGGGGCCACGGGAAAGCCGTTCTTGACATGGGCTTTCATGGCTTCCGGGGACACCATCCATGCAATCGCGTTTATGATTTGCCTCTGTCTGACAGCAGATACGTTAGTTGGAATGGTCATCAGGAACCCGCCGATCGGCGCGGCAATGCGGCCCAAGCGGCGGGCGGGGGGGGGGAGGGCGACCCGTCGCGCCACCCGCGAGCTGAGCTCGTGCTCGAAGCGTGCGGCACGCATCGTCCAGCAATAGGCCATTCCGGCCTGACCCGACATGAAGCAGGCGATCCGCTTTTCCCAGTCCATGTTCGCGATCTCCGGGGGCGATACCTCGACCAGTTGCTTCATGTAGTCGATGACTTCGAGGGAGGCATCGGTGTCGATCTGCAGTTTCAGCTTTTCGAACCGCTCAAAACGCCAGCTGTCCTGATTGTGCAGGGGCATGTCGATCACTGTCTTCTGGCAGGCAGCCAGAAAGAACATGAATGAGTTCGCAATCGGCATGCCGCGCTGGCCATTCCATGCGATGCCATAAAATTCGGAGCTCGGGCGGTGCAATTCGCGCGCGGCACGAATCGTCTCGTCGAAGGTCTTCGGGTAGGTCAGCCCCTTATCCTCGAACAAATCGCGGCGCGCGGCAAGGATCTCTATCGTGCAGTAAAGCGGAATCCCGTATTGCGTGCCGTTCCAGTTGCCGGTCCCCCAGACAGACGGATGGAAGTCGAGCGCATTAATTGCGGCATCGTTCAGCAGCTCATCCAGCGGGGCGAGCAGCCCTTTTTCGGCGAACTCGCCCAGCCAAGGCATGTTGACAGACACGACGTCGTAGGCGGGCGCACGGCTCTGGCCGGTGGCAAGCGCATTGGTATAAAGGTCTGGCAGACGCTGAAGGTCGAAACTGCTTTTTCGACCCAGATCGTTACGGAAGTCCGACCACATGTTACGCATTGAGGCGAAGTAGTTGTCGTCGTTCAGCAAAAAGCGGATGTCGCTGGGCACGGTACCGCCGATGTCTTGAGTCTGCACCGGTGAAATGATTTGTGAAGCGAAATAGCTGCCGCCGAAGTAGTATTCGTTCGCTTCAGTCCCTTTGCGCAGGCCGAAAGTCTTGGCCAGATGCGCCTTTACGTGGTTGGCGTAATCCATGAACGCAGTCAGCAACCGGTCGGAGGGTTGCAGAAAGTGAGTCTTGAGCCCGTTGCCGCGCGGCACCTGCAGTATCAGATTATCGGCGAGCATCTTGGTGATCATGCGGTTGCCGGTGCTGTAGGGGACGCGGGCTAAAGCGATCAGGCCCGACTTGTCGATCGGGCGATCACGCAAATGGGCATCGACGAGCTCGAGGACGACGTTCCAGAACACGTCCGGTTTCGCATCCGGCAGGCCGTCATCGAAGGGGGCGCGCAGCTTGCGTAAGAAATCGACGATCCGCGATAGCTCGTGGCTGGTCAGTTCGGCCTTTGGCGCGGGCTGCGGTACCTGTTGATCCATAATGACCCCTTACAGTTGCGCCATACCTCCACGCCATTTCACCAAAGCGAAGAAATCAGCATTGTTCAACCCGGCTGAGGCGGCCTCACGGTATTGTTGAAGGATCAGGGAAGTTACGTTCTGCGACACGCCGTGAGCATGTGCTGCGTCCGAAATCAAGGTGAAGTCCTTGATCATCTGATCGACTGAGAACGCCGGGCTAAAGTCGTCGGAAACGATCATGTCGGTCTTGTATTTCAGCAGCGGGGACGCAACGGCACTTTCGCCGATGACTTCCATGATGGCGGACCTGCTCAGCCCGCCACTCTCGCCAAGGGCCAACGCCTCGGCCATGATCGCGGCAGTGGCCCCTACGAGGGTGTTCAGCACAAGCTTCATGTAGCGCGCCTCCTCGCCCTGACCGAGGTAGAACCGTCGGGCGGAGAGATGCGCAAGGTATGGCTGGGCTAGGTCCCATGCGGCCTCATCGCCGGAGGCGAGGATCGTTAGCGTGGCCTTTTCAGCAAGTGCCGTACTGCCGGACAGCGGCGCGCGCAGATACAGAATACCACGCTCTGTCAATGCGTTTCCCACAGTCGCCGAACATTCGGGCGACACGGTGCTCATTTCGATGAAGGTGGCTCCGGCGCGAAGGCTGGCGGCAAGGCCAGGTGCAGAGTCGGACCCCATGACCACCTGTTGGAGCGCCCGGTCGTTGGGTAGTGTCGCAAAGACGATATCGCTTTCGGCATGGGCTGCGAGGTCCTGAGCAACGGTAGCTCCATCCTTGGCAAGGTCTGCGACAACCGCAGAAGATGTGTCGGTGACGGCGACTGCAACGCCGTGGGCCAGCAGGTTGCGGATCATCGGGGCCCCCATCTTGCCCGCGCCGATCCATCCTGCGGACAGTTTGTACTGCGCCGCCGCGACGGCGTCTAATTCTATCACCACGATGTGCTCCTTCGGGTCTGCGTCGGCCGGAGGATATCGCGAAGGTCACAGTGGGCAGGAGGACAATTTCTCCGCTTCGGATAAATCAACGAGGTAATCTCCGAAACGGAGAGATAAGGTCATTAAGCAGGGCGAGAGTGGGAGCGACGTCGTCAGGCAGTGTGAGTTGCTCATTGGGCGCTGAATGTGTTGGGCCGAATGACGGGAGGAGGAGACATACAATGAAAGCAGTGCGATTCCACGGCGCGAAGGACATACGCGTCGAAGATGTGGCCGAGCCGTCGGGCGATCTGGCCTTCGACGATGTGCTGATCGCACCCATCGTGACCGGCATCTGCGGCACCGATTTACATGAGTATATCGCGGGACCGATCGTAACCCCGCAAGAGCCGCACATCTACACGGGTGCAACGAACCCGCAGATCCTCGGTCATGAGTTTTCTGCAATGGTCCTGGCCGTCGGTTCTGGCATCAGCCATGTCGCAGTCGGGGACCGGATTTCCGTCCAGCCCTTGCTGTCACCGCGCAACGATTATTACGGCAAGCGTGGCCTGTTTCACCTGTCGCCGTCGATGGGATGCGTCGGGCTGAGTTGGGCCTGGGGCGGGATGGGCGAGAAGGCCGTCATTAAGGATTATAACGCACAGCCGGTGCCGGACATCCTGACCGACGAACAGGCCGCAATGATCGAACCTGCTGCCGTTGCACTTTATGGTGTCGACCGGGGTGGCGTGACCGCAGGAAGCACCGTGCTGGTGTCCGGCGCGGGCCCCATCGGTGCGCTGACGGTGCTAGCGGCCCGTGCCGCCGGGGCCGCGACGATCATCGTGTCCGAACCCAACCCCAACCGCCGTCGCATCATCGCCGACATCGCGCCATACGCCCATGTCGTTGATCCACTCAGCAGCGATCTGGCCGCCATCGTCCGTGATTTGACCGAGGAAGGCGTCGGCGTCGACGTGGCGCTAGAATGCGTCGGGATGGAAGCATCGCTGAACGCCTGCGTGCATGCCGTGCGCCGTCAGGGCCGCGTCGTGCAGGTCGGTCTGCACATGAAACCTGCCAGCATAGACGCGATGCTCTGGGCGCTCAAAGACATCACTGTTGAGGCGACTTGGTGCTACCCCACACAGATCTGGCCTCGGATCGCGCGGATGATCGCTGTAGGCGCCTTTCCCGTTGAAAAGGTCATCACCGCGCGGATCGCCGCCGAGGATGTGGTCGCAAAGGGGTTCGAGGCGCTTCTCGATCCGACCGGACAGCATCTAAAGATCCTCGTAACGACCTGATATTGCAAACCCTACGAAAGCCCCAAAGATCATGACCGCACAGAACATTGCGCTTATTGTCGGTGCCACCGGCCTGTCCGGTAGCTACACCGGCCGCCACCTTAAGGAACGGGGCTGGACAGTCGTGACCCTGTCGCGCAGCGCCGTGGACCTCGCCTTTTCCGACCGCCACATTGCTGTCGATTTGGAGGATGCCGCAGGGGCCAAGGCCGCGCTGAAGAACGCACAGGACGTCACACACGTCTTTTACTGCACTTGGTCGCGTCAGGCGTCGGAGGACGAAAACGTCCGCGTGAACGCCGAGATGATCCGCAATCTGTTCGACGGGATCGCCGGTGCACCGCTGCAGCACGCGGCCCTAGTGACGGGGCTGAAGCACTACCTGGGATCCTTCGACGATTACGCCAATGTCACGCCCTACACCCCATTTCTGGAAAGCAGCCCGCGCCTGCCGGGACCGAACTTCTATTATGCGCAAGAGGACGTGCTGTTCGAAAAGGCGAAGGAGCATGGCTTTACTTGGTCTGTGCATCGACCGCACACGATGATCGGCTTCGTCGTCGGCAATGCGATGAACATGGCCGTGACGCTCGCCGTCTATGCCTCGATCTGCAAACACGCGGGGCGACCCTTCGTCTATCCCGGCTCGCCGGAGCAGTATAACGCCGTAACTGACGTGACTGACGCGCGCATCCTGGCAAAACAGCTACACTGGGCGGCGACCACCCCGGAGGCCGCCGACACACCCTTCAACATCGTTAACGGCGACGTCTTTCGCTGGACGTGGCTGTGGCAGCAGATTGCCGATTACTTCGATGTGCCGGTGGCCGAATACTCAGGGGACGTGACGCCGTTGGAAGAGACGATGTCCGACGCCGCCGATGTCTGGGCCGATATCGTGGCAAAACACGACTTGCAGGACATCCCGGTCGGCAGGCTGGCGTCGTGGTGGCATTCTGACGCCGACCTAAGCCGCACGCTGGAATGCTTCACCGATATGACCAACAGCCGCGTGTTGGGCTTCGATGCCTACCAGCCAACGCCAGCCAGTTTTTACGACGTGTTCGACACGCTGCGTGACCAGCGCATCATCCCCGCCTGAAGGACAGAACCGATGCATTACGTGATCCATTGCCTAGACTATGAGGGTGCCGTCGAAAAGCGGCTCGCCAACTACGACGCGCACAAAGCCTATCTTGCCGCCGCGACGGTCAAAACGCTGGTCTCCGGCCCGCTGCTCGCAGACGACGAAGAAACCATGATCGGCAGCTGTTTCCTGCTGGAAGCCGACAGCTTGGCAGAGGTGGAAGCGTTCAATCGCGACGACCCGTTCCATCATGCGGGCCTGTGGAAGACCGTCTCAATCCGGCCCTTCGCCAAACGCGTGGACAATCGCTGATGGCTGGGCCGGTTGGCATTGCACTGGTCGGCATGGGCTGGTGGGGGCAGAAAATGCTCAACGTCCTGCAGGCTGCGCCCGACGATATCAGCGTCGTGCGCGCGGTGGAGCCGAACGTCGCCAGCGTGCGTGATCTTTGCGACGGCAAAGATATTCCCCTGACTTCCGACTATGCCGATGCGCTCCACGATCCGGCGGTCGAGGCGGTTGTTCTGGCGACGCCTCATTCTTTGCACACCGACCAGATCGCGCAGGCCGTCGGGGCGGGTAAGCATATTTTTTGTGAAAAGCCCTTGGCACTGACCAGGGCCGAGGCGGAAAAATCGGTCAAGCTCTGTGCCGATGCAGGCCTCGTTCTGGGTATGGGGCACGAACGCCGCTGGGAACCGCCCATCGCGGACATGCTCGCGATGGCGGATGCGGGTGCCCTGGGTCGCATCCACCAGATTGAATCCAACTTCAGCCACGACAAGTTTCTGAGCCTTGATCGAGACAACTGGCGGCTGAAGGCTGATCAAGCCCCGGCGGGCGGCATGACCGCAACCGGCATCCATCTGCTCGACCTGTCCGTCCGCCTGCTGGGGCGCGCTGAAAGCGTGCTGTGCATCTGCGAGCAGCTGTCGTCCGACCTTCCGCAGGGCGACACGGTGGCGGCCTATGTGAAATTCGCGGGTGGCGGTACCTCTTACGTGTCCGCCTCGCTCGCTAATCCGTTCATGTCGCGCTTCACTGTTTACGGGTCCAAAGGCTGGATCGACATCCGCGACAAGGCCCATGTCGAAAGTCCCGATGGCTGGATTGTGACCTCCGCGATGGCCGGCGGCCCGATCGTAACGGTGGAAATCGGCAAGGCTGAGCCGGTGAAGGACAATTTGGTCGCCTTCGCCCGCGCCGTGCGAGGGCGCGAGATCTATCCAATCACCGCCGACCATCTGGTGAACAACATAGCGCTGCTGGAGGCGGTCTTCGCCTCAGCCATCAGCGGCAAGATCGAACACGTAGCCTGAGCGGCCAGCGGGAGGAGACGATATGAAAACCCTGATCTTTGATGAACCAAACAAGCCGGTGGTGGCCAACGTGCAATCGCCCGGCATCACTGAAAATGAGGTGATGATCCGCACGTCCCGCGTTGGCATCTGCCACAGCGACTATGAACTGCTGTCAGGCAACTACATAATCCCGATTTCCTATCCAGTGACCCCCGGCCATGAATGGGTCGGCGAGGTGGTCGAGGTCGGTCGTAACGTGCATGGCCTGTCTGTAGGCGACCGGGTGGTTGGCGAGTGCGTTATCAAAACGCCGGAGCGCATACATCACTTCGGTTTTTCGATGGACGGGGCCGACAGGGAATACTTCGCAGCCCGGCCGGAATGGCTGCACAAGCTGCCTGACGGTGTCGATGACGCCAAAGGTGCGCTGATCGAACCTTTCACCTGCGGGTACTACGCGGTGCTGCGCCACGGCGGCGTCGATGCGTCGCAGACTGTCGTCATCTCTGGCGGCGGCACCATCGGTCTGGTGTCGGCGGCGGCCGCCATCGGCATGGGGGCGCGTGTCATCGTCGCCGATCCAGTGCCCCTGCGGCGCGAGATCGCGATGAAGCTGGGTGCGGATGCCACTGTCGATCCGACTGACGGTGATCCGATCGAGGCCATCGACGAGATGACCAAGGGGGGCGCCGACCTCGTGGTCGAATGCGCGGGGCATCCGGCATCGCTGGCTAACGTTTTCGACTACGTTCGGCCAGAGGGCTTCGTGTCGATGGTCGGCATCAACATCGGCCAGAAGTTCCCGGTGGAACTCGGCAAAATCCAGATCAAGGATCTGACCGTGCGCGGCTGCATTGGCTCGCCCGGTGTCTGGCCGGGGGCGATCAGGTTTCTGGAACGCACCAGGCTCGATCTGTCACCGATCCAGACCCACAGTTTCGGGCTCGACGATGCAATCGCGGCCTTCGCTCTCGGCAAGGACCCGCAGCAGGCCGTCAAGGTTACGCTGAACATAAACTGAAGACGCAACACGACAAAGGGAGGGGACGCAGAGAATGACACACACCGGCAACATGACCGCTCCGCCTACTGGCGCGACATCCATCCCGCTTGCGCGAGGTTTCGTCACCGTTGTAGCATCGACTTTGGTGCTGCTCATGTTGTGCATGATCTTCGCTCCCTCGGCGGTGTCCTACGGTGGCCTTGCGGGCAGCCTGCCGTTCGCGGCTGTCATTGCCATCGTCGGGCTGGGGCAGATGCTGGTTGTGCAACAGGGCGGCTTCGATCTGTCGTTGTCAGGCGGGGTGTCGCTGGCGGTGGTGCTGGTCACACATCTGCCGTCGGGCAACAATGCAGAGCTTCTACCCGCCGTGCTGATCGCGATGGGTCTGGCTGTGGTGACTGGTCTGGCCAATGGCTTTCTTGTTGGTTTCATGCGCCTGAATGCCATCGTGGCGACGATCGGAATGAATGCGCTGCTCTACGGCGTGGTCTTCGCGGTCTCCGGCGGCGTGCCGCGCACCACTACGCCGCTCCTGGCGCAGATCGCAGGGGGCAAGACCTTTGGCATCCCTCATGCAGTGCTGTTCGCGCTTGCGATCCTCGTCATCGTGACCTTCGTGATGAAGAAGACAGCGCAGGGCCGCCGATTCGAGGTAATCGGGGCAAGTCCTCTGGCCGCGCAGGCGGCGGGGCTGCGGGTACGTCTCTATCAGGCGATGGCCTATGTGCTGGCGCAGCTGCACTACTGCGTGGCCGGGATCATGATCGCCGGGATTACCCGTGAACCGACGGCATTTCAGGGCGATGCGCTCTTATTGCCCTCGGTCGCCGTTGTGGTGCTGGCTGGGACGTCTCTTCTGGGTGGTCGCGGCTTTCCGATCTCGACCGTGATCGCCGCATTCTTCCTAAATCAGCTCAGCCAGTTCGCGCTGTCGGTCGGGGTGCCGTTTTCGGCCCAGACCATCATTCAGGCCTTGGCGCTCGTATTCGGGATTGGAGTCTATTCGATCCAGTGGCGCCGACAAAAGACGATCAAGGAAACGTCCAAAATGGGAGATACGGACAATGCTGCATAACAAGATGAAGATCGCAGTGTCGGCGCTGGCGCTGACACTGGGAGCGACCGGGGCCATGGCCCAGGACACCCCGTCCTGGTGCGGCCCGAACGAAGCCTCGCTTGCACTGCTGGACGGCTTCGGCGGCAACAGCTGGCGGTTGGTGACGACGGCATCCGGCAAGGAGGAGGTTGCCAAATGCCCCAGCATCACGCAGTTCGAGTATTCGGACGGTCAGGGCAATACGCAAAAGGCAATTTCCGATATAAACTCGATGGTCGCACGCGGCATTGATGCTCTGGTCGTCTTCGGTGATGCAGGCCCTGCGGTCCTGCCAGCGCTGACCAACGCCTATCGTGCGGGTGCGATTGTCGTGCCGTACCGCGTTAACGTCGGTGGAGAGGCGGGAAAGAACTACACCAAGTTCATCGGATCGTCGTTCAAGGAAGACGGCGTGAACTGGGGCAACTGGATCAAGGAACAATTGCCCGACGGGGGTAACCTGCTGTTCATTTCGGGTCCCGCCGGCAACAGCCAGGGCGTCGACGAGCTTGAAGGCATGAAATCCGTGCTTGATGACAGCTACGTCTTCATCAACCCAGCCCCCTTTGCAGTCACCAACTGGGACCCCTCGCTGACGCAGCAGGTTCTGTCCGCCGAGATCGCCAAGAACGACAAGATCGACGTGATCGTGTCCGATTTTGGCCCCTCTCTGGTCGGCGCGTTGCCGGTGTTCAAGGAGTTCGACCGCTCGATCCCCGCGATTGCCACGTCCGACGGGAATTCGCTATCGTGCTTCTGGGCTGACAACACCGCCGACAACCCCGATTTCAAACTGTTCACCGTGGCCACCGGCAATGACAACGTTCGTCTTGCGGTCCAGTGGGCGGTGGCAGAGGCGACGGGCGGAACACTGCCGACAGATGAAACATTCAAGGCACCCGTCTTTGAAAACTCTGTCACCAGCGAGCCGAATGCCGTGGACTGCCGGCCAGATCTTCCGGGGTCGATCTATCTGTCCGCAGAAATGGCGGGCAAGGATCAGGCTGCGGCCGTCGGCCAGTAA
>NZ_AWWI01000070.1 GCF_002760615.1 Puniceibacterium antarcticum
AGTATTCGACCTGCATCGCGATCGGACCCGGCACCCGGCGTTCGGTTGCGAGGGTCGCCGCGGTCGACCCCGACGGATCGCTGCGTATTGGCGTCGGGTGGTCGGATCGACCCAAGTGGCCCTTACAGTTGCTTCGTTGTGCATTGCATTCAGAGGAGCGACCTTATCCGCGCCATATGTCTCGGCGCGGGAGCATCTGCGCGTTTAGTCGAACGATTCACCACTTTTCACGCTGTCGCCAATGGTCAAGGTTTCGAAATCTCGGTTCGATACTTCGGAGCGAGTGCAGCGGACTTGGCGCCAAACGCTTTCATTTCTGCCGCGTCCAGTTCAAGCGCGGGAGCCGTACGGCTATCGACTGGGGCACCGATCAATGCAAAAAATTCCTCTTGGCCTGCAGGAACGCAGAGACACAACAGGCGGACGGGGCGGTTCGAGACGTTTTTGAAGGCGTGCGGCGCGTTGGCTGGCACATTTACTGTAGTGCCGACAGTGGCAGTTCTCGTCGCACCCCGGAAGATGATTTCCAATTCCCCCTCAAGAACTGTGAACATCTCTTCAAAATCATGCCGATGTGGCGCCGGGCCGCCACCATGCGGGATCAGCATGTCAATCAGGCAGTAGCGCCCACCGGTGTCACTGCCAGAGACGAGAATTGTATAGGTATCACCAACAATGCCGATATGAGGCAGCTGCGGATCATCCGCATGCACCAGCGTCAGGCCCCGCGCTGGGTCATCCGGGGGGATGGCGGCAAATGTATTGCTCATGGATCGTGTCCTTTTCGGGTCAGGTTTCTGTGAAGAATTCTCGCAATGCTTGCGCGGTATCGGCCGGATTTTCGTCGGCGAGCCAGTGGCCTGCGCCCGGGATCACGGCTGTGCTGAGGTCTTGGGCAACGGCTTGCCACATCTGTTGCAACATCGGGCCTGCGTGGGACGCACCCCCGACGGCGAGGACCGGCATGGAAAGTGGCGTTGACTTGAGGGGCGCATTGTCCGTTGCGTCCTGAAAGATTGACGCATAATGGCCAGCGCCCGCCCGCAGCGCTCCGGGCCGCGACAAAGCGCGCGCATAGGCATCGAGGTCATCGGCGACAACAACCGATGCCCCCTGATGGGACTCGTGCCAGAAGAACCACTCCAGCATTTCGCGCTCGCGCCCGGCGAACAGCCAGACGGCGACGTCAGGCGCGGCGAAGACGGCAAAGTGCCAGTTCGAACCCGCGTTCCATCCGGCTTTCGGGGCCATTGCACTTTCCAGCCCGAACCCTGCCAGTACAAACTCCAGCACCGCCAGCCGCGTCACGCGCTCGGGGTGGTCGCGAGCGAACGCAACAGCGACCCCCGCGCCAAGGTCGTAGCCCGCAACACAGGCCTGGGCGTGGCCCAGATGGTCCAGCGCCCGAGCCAAGTCGTTTGAGAGGTCGGTCTTTGTCGCCATGTTTTCTGGGATGGAGGACGCACCCATGCCGCGCTGATCAGGCACAATCACGGTAAAGCGGTCTGCTAGCAACGGTGCAACCTGACGCCACATCAGCGAGTGCTGTGGAAAGCCATGTAGCAAAACGAGCGGTGGACCCGACCCGCCGATCCGGACGGCAAGGTTTGCAGAGCCTGTGTCGATACGCTCGGTTCGGAAATCGTTCCATTGGGTGGCAGACATCGATGTTCCTTCGGGTTGGAGGAGGAGGTTTGTCAGTCAGCCTGTTGCATAGGCGCGAGAGCCCCTATCAATGGCACCAACTCGGCTCCTGTCGGCCCGCTCCAGTCGCCGGCAAGCTCAGCAATCATCGTGTTGGTCGCGGTCAGCACAACACCAGCACGTTCCATCCGCCGACGCGCCATGTCTTCTGACAAATCGAATGGCGAGCCGGACGCATCGAGCACCGCCTGAACCGCAAAGCCGTCGCGGACCGCACTGATGCTGGGGAATACAAGGCAGACATCAGTGGTCACCCCGGCCATGACGAGTTGGCGGCGACCGGTCGCCTCGACTGCCGCCCTGAATGCCGGATCCGCCCATGCGTTGACAACGCCCTTGCGTTGGATGCGACGCTTGTAGGCCTCTGGAAGGATGCGCTGCAGCGCAGGCGCGAGTGGCCCCTGCACGTTGTCCTCTTGGCTCGTCGTCAGAACGACCGGCATGCCGAGGACCTTCGCGGCCTTTGCGAGAGCAACTGTGTTGCGCAGCGACAGGTCTGACGCGATGTTGCGGACAAGCTGCAGTGTCCCTACCTGGTGGTCAATCAGCACCAGCGCGCTGTCCTCTGGCGTGAACCAGAAGGTCGTCCTGATGTCTTGGTCGGGATCGCTGATGAAGTGAGTCATGCCGCGACCACCGGGTAGTCGGTATAACCCTTTGGCCCTTCGCCGTAGAACGTGGCGGGATCGGGCTTGTTCATTGCGGCGTCAGTACGCAGGCGTTCTACGAGGTCGGGATTTGCGAGGTAGGGCACGCCAAAAGCAACCATGTCGGCGTTGCCTGCGGCAAGGACGGCGTTTGCCTTGGCCTTGTCGAATCCGGTATTGATAATGAACGGACCTCTGAACATTGAGCGGAACGTCTCCGCTACACGCTCAATCTCGACACCTGCTTCCAGTGCCTTTGCATTGGGCTCGAGCATGGTCAACATCCCAATCCCAAGTGCGTCCAAGGCACGGACAAGATATCCGAACGTTTCCAGCTTGGCGCTGTCCTTCATGCCGTAAAGCGAACTTGACGGGGACAGACGCACAGCAATGTGGGTCTCGTCCCATGCGCCGATCATGGCTTCCACGGTTTCGAGCATCAGGCGAGCCCTATTTTCAACCGACCCGCCATAAGCGTCATCGCGGTGATTGCTGCCGTCTTGCAGGAACTGGTCCTGCAGATAACCGTTCGCGCCGTGCAGTTCCACGCCGTCAAACCCCGCCTTCCGCGCGTTGCGGGTGGCTTGGGCAAAGGTCTCCACAATGGGCGCGATTTCCTCGATGCCCAGCGGCCGGGGAGTGGGAAACTCCACCCGTCCGCGCGGCAGAAAGAAGTCGCCTGTCGCGGGCAGCGGCGAGGGGCCGACAGGAGCGGCGCCGCCACGCATCTCGGGATGCGCCACACGGCCACAGTGCCAGATCTGAAGGTACATCCGGCCACCGGCGGCATGTACGGCCTCCGTTACCTTGCGCCATCCGGCGATCTGGTCGGGACGGTGGATGCCGGGGCAGCGGATCACGCCGTGGCCCTGATCGGACACTTGCGTGCATTCCGTGACGATCAGGCCAGCAGCCGCCCGCTGGACGTAGTAGTCGCGCATGAGGTCGGTCGGTACGCCGTCATCGGTTGCGCGGGTGCGCGTCATCGCGGACATCGCGATCCGGTTGGGCACGGCAAGCCCGTGGATGTCGAAGGATGAGAAAAGATCGGTCATGTCGGTCTCCTTGGTCAAAGCATCCACGCGCCGCCGTCGACAATGATCGACTGGCCCGTGATGAAGTCGGCGTCGGGGGACGCCAGAAAGAACGTCGGGCCGACAAGATCTTCGGCCGTCTGCTCACGTTTGATCGCGCGCCGTTCGATTTGCGCTTCGAGTATGTCCTTGGGGAACCGTTCCTTCACAGCCTTGGTGACCGTGAGGCCAGGTGCAATCATGTTGACGGTTATTCCGTCGCGCCCCACCTCTCGGGCAAGACTGCGGCTGAAGCCCACAACGCCGGCTTTGGCAGCCACATAATGTGTCTGCCCTTCGACGCCGCCGTAGATCGAGGCCGAGCCGAAGTTGACAATCCGCCCCCAACCCCGCCCCACCATCAGCGGCAACATGGCTTGTGCCACCAGCGCGGTGCCCGTCAGGTTGATATCGATTATCTTGCGCCAGCTTTGGGCTGTGATCTCCATGAAAGGCTCGATGGGGAAAAACCCCGCAACTTGTATCAGCACATCAACCTGGCCCGTCTTGCTCTTGGCGAGGGCGGCAATCCGTGTGCAACTGGCCTCATCGGTGATATCGGCGACGATCGTTGCGAGGCGATCTGATAAGCCAATCTTTTCCGCCAATCCCTTCAGCGCGTCGTCAGAACTATCTGTGGCGATGACGGTGTCACCATTATCAAGGAATCGTTTGGTGATGAGTGCACCCATTCCACCGCCTGCGCCGGTGATTACAACAGTTCGGTCGGTCTTCATGATTGGTCTCCTGATCTGTTTGAATAGTCTTGAGTCGGGCGTTCGTGCAGCCGCAGGCGGGACGGATGCAACGCGTCGTGGTGATAGGTGTCGGTCCCAACCTTCTGGCCATACCAGTGGGACATCGGCGCCTCGGTAATTGCCGACTCGGTGTTGCTGATCTCAAGGCGAAGGCGTTCACCCCTACGCACCAGAACGGACATCGGCATCAACTCGACACGCAGGGCGTAGACCGTCCCCGGTTTGATCGGCTCGTCGCGTTGATGTTTGTGAAACGGGCGCATATCGGTGGTCAGGTCGCTATCTTCCTCGCGGCGTGACGCGCGGAGCCAGCCCTGAGTGATCTTGACGTAAGGCTGTTCGCTATCGCCCGCGGGCATAAGCGACACTTTGGCCATGAAGTCCATGTTGGCTTGATCGGAAGAGGCGAAAAGGTGCAGCATTCCCTGCCCAGTGAACTCGCGTTCACTCTCGAAGGGCGGCGTGGTGTATGTGACAACCCGCGCAACATGGTCAGGCATCCCGTCCGGGCGCATCATGGTGACGCCCGCCATCCACAGCGGATCAGGATATTGCCAGCTTGTTGCACCGCCATCCGTATCAGGCGCGTCTTTTGTAAGAGACCCGTCGTTCAGCGATTGGACGACACCGCTGTGTTCAGCGTTGAGAAAGAACTCCGACACCGTGACGTCCGTGGGCGGCCAGTCCTCGGCCGACCGCTCCTCATGCGCGCCCTGCATCATGTAGCGGACAGCCGGACGCTCCATGACGCCGTTAGCCTCGCCCTTCAGATGGTGATCGTACCAGGGCAGTAATTCGGCGCGGTGAAACGCCTCGTC
Organism: Puniceibacterium antarcticum; assembly: GCF_002760615.1. Classification (GTDB taxonomy): domain Bacteria; phylum Pseudomonadota; class Alphaproteobacteria; order Rhodobacterales; family Rhodobacteraceae; genus Puniceibacterium; species Puniceibacterium antarcticum. The sequence goes on from NZ_AWWI01000070.1 coordinate 5,001, forward strand.
GAAATAATAGGTCTGCGCCTCGGCGAAACTGTTCGCCCCGACCACCAGAAGCTGCTTAGGTCCCCTGACCTTTTCGAACCCTGTGAAGTTGCCGCGCAAATGCAGCGATGCCTTGCCCCAAGCGCCGATCGACAACACGGGAATATCGACCTGATCCAGTTCCCAATAGGGCGAGCGGCGACGTTGCCATTCATCGTCGAACATGTGTTCGTAAATGTCGTAGATGACCTGACCGCGGCCCTGACCCGCAATGGGCAGCCCCTGGGCCTGGTGCTGCAGCAGGACCGAACCGAAGAGCCAGGAATTCAGAAACCCGAGCGTCGGTATACCACCATGGTACATCCAGTCGCGGTACATGTCGGTCGCACCGTCATAGGCTCCGATACACTTCAATGACGGGGGCCGGGTGCGTGCTGCGTTCCACTGGCTCCAGCAATAGTAGGACATGCCTATCATTCCAACATTGCCCGACGACCAGGTTTGCGCCGCGACATGCTCGATCATGTCGTGGATGGCCTCGCCCTCTTCCCTTGCAACGGGGTCCCAAGTGCCCTCGGACCGCCCGGTGCCGGGCACGTCCATAGCGACGTAGGCATAGCCCGCATCAAGGTAGAGTTGCATCGGCCCGTATTCGATGAACGGAAACACCCAGTGCACTGGCAGATGCCGCAACGCCTTCTGGTAAGGTGAAGCACCGAGAAGCACCGGGACCGCACCCGACACCCCCTTTGGCAGATAAACGTCGGCGCGCACCAGATCGCCGTGGCGGGTACGAACCTCGATTTCGAACGGCGTGACATTGACATCGACCATGTCAGGTCTCCTCTATCGAACTGCTTTCAAGCTCGTTGAAATAGGCCAGCAAACCTCGTGGCTCGCGGCCTAGAACCGCACGCAAGGTCAGCGGATTGCCCAGAAGACCTGCGTGATCATAGTGTTCGAACATCGGGCGCATTGGCGCTGCTTCGGGACCGAGGCTGCCCGGATCGGTGCGCTCAGCCCTGACAGGGCGACTCATAACTCTGGCCATCAGCGCGGCCACATCGTGTCGGTTCAGCCATCCGTCGGCGCATAGCTCGAATGTACCAAAAAGAAGACGGTCTTCAGTCAAGGCGATCGCGGCGGTTTCCGCAACATCGCGGTAGTCGACCCTGCTGAAGCGGGTCTCGCTGGACCATGGTTCAGCCAGAACTCCGTTGTGTGACACCTTTGACCACGTGCTGGCGTAGTTCTGAAAGAACAGGGTCGGGTGAAGAAAGCTATACTCCATATCGCTGTTGAGCACTGCCGCCTCCACCGGTGCTTTGGCCGCATGGTTTGGCAGACCCAGAACGGGATGAATCACCGAAGAAAAGACGAAGCGACTGATGCCAGCCTTCATGGCCGCGGCCACAACCGCTTTACCGACCTCTGCCTCGTCGGGAAAGAAAGCGGGCGCGATGTAGAACACGGAGTCCATTCCCGTCAGCGCCACTCGTAGGCTCTCGATGTCGCGCAAATCTCCGGTCACGGCTTCTGACGCGCCTGCGGCCACTACGCCCTCCTTGTCAGCGTCTTGCTTGACAAGTCCCCGTACCCATGCGCCGCGCCGTGCAAGCTCAGGAATAACAGCGCCGGCAAATTTTCCAGCGGCACCGACTGCAAGGATCTTTGGGTGGGTCATTGTTTTTCCTCCTGATGTTCAAGCGAATTTCGCGTCGCGGCATGCAAAGGGATCTGCCGCGTGAATCGATCATCTCAGAAATGGATTTCACTACCGCACAAAGTGAGATGACCGCGTTTGCAGTGATGCTGCCGTGCAATTGCCCGGGGGGGGCAATCAGAAAACGATTAGGGAGCCAGAAAGGCCCGTCGAAGGCCAACAACTCATGACTGGCCTGACTGCTATGAGTGTTTTCGAGCGAATGACGACATTGCGTAGTTTTTTCGGAGTGGCACGATCGCCGGGTATGCCCGAAACCAACGTCACTCGCGCCACTATCCGCCTTAAGGCAGACCTTTCCACGCGTTTGCTGCAGCGATCCACGCACAATGGCGCGCGCCCTTGTCGGCGAAGCACATTATGATCGGAGCCGGGCAGTTCTGATCTGCGTGGACGAAGCGGCGGACTCTCGGTTTGACACAACACTGCCGTCTCCGAACCAAGGCTGGCGTAGGATGTGGCATAAATGTACACACAATATTCTCACTGAGATCGTTGCATTTTACCCGGATGAGCACCTTTCCCGCCCCAAACTCGGGTATCGGCAGGCATTTGGACTTGAGCACGTCCAGTTCGCCGAAGCGGTTGATCGCTAGGTCGATCACTCCCTTCGGCAACAGCATGAGTTTTTTTCTGATGTGTTCTGCGTTCCAGAAACACCCGTTTGGGCTTCCGCCACTGCAAAACCGCTATCAGCTTCGGGCATTGTCCAAGCTGATAGAGATCAGCCCGACAGATCTATTTTTTGTGACGGCAGTGAGATGGCTTTGCCGTCTTGCTGGCTGGTAAATCTGTAAGTCATGGGCTTACCCGCCGGGCAGACGTAGACATCCTTGTCGCGATCATAGGCGAAGTCAGCTTTGTCAAACTGACCAAGTGCAGCGGCGTTTGATGTGATGGGCTTGGGGACAACAACCGAGATGCCAGCCTCGCCTGACACTACCGCATCAGCTCTTTATCCAAGCGCTCGGAAATAACCTGATAACGACCGCTGAAGAGTATGCGGCGTTCCCGCCCCCATTGATTTCAGCGGTTTCACGATGCTGCCTTAGCGGCGAGTTTCGTTCTGAGCATTCAGAAGGAGACTACGATGGCGGATGGCGGGGACGGATTTGACGGCTGCATCGAGGTTGTGCCGCGGACGCGTGGATAGCCTGACAGATCAGGAAACCGGCGATGCCTCGCAGCTGGAGCCATTGCTAGAGCAGATAGACAATGAGATCGATCAGTTCACTGCCGATGGAGCTTATGATGGCTATCCATCCTACGACGCAGTTATCCGTCACAGTGCCGGCGCGAGAGTTGTCGTTCCACCGCGCACTAACGCGGTGGAACGACCCAATGCACAAGCATGCAGCCAGAGAGACGACCACACAAAGTGCGTGCAGGCAGATGGCCAGCTGAAATGGCAGGTCGGTACTCGCTACGGCAAACAGGCTTTGGTTGAAACCGCGATGAGTCGATATAAGAGCGTCATCGGGCCACGTATGCATGCTCGTTCATTGTGTGCTCAACAGACAGAAGTTGCTATCGGCGTCGCCATTTTGAACCGAATGCTTGCCTGCCGACGCCCGCAATCCGTTCGTTACCGAGCCTCAACGGGAGAAACTAAATAGGCGACCCATCAAAGACCGAATGATGAACTGTCGCTGAACGTTGCACCGACGCCGTTCCCTGCCTATCTCACTGCCAGTCCACGGCGGATTGCCCATACGCAATCCCCCAAACGACAATCGCTTGAATGGAATCATGAAATCAACCCTAATACAACCGAAGTTCTAGCCGGCGAGCAAGGAGACAATCGTTAAGACAATGAGAGCAAGCGCGATGGAGGCAGGCGCGGCATGCGACCATTCGCGGTGATAGATCACGGTTGCCGCCGCCGCGACCATGATGAGAGCCCCTAGAACGAGCCCCCCTAACCGACACGGTACGGTCGCCATGAGCGCTGCGGATGCGATTTCCAATATCCCGACGACAAAACGGAGCCAAATGGGATATCCCCAACGAATATATCCATCTCGGATGCCTTGAGGCCCCACGAGATTCGCGAAGCCTCCCAGAACGAAAAATGCAATCAGAAGCCATATGAGCCCGTCGCTGAAATATCCCATTAAAATATTCCATCCCAGACGTCGGCCAATTGTTTGTGCGGGAGTCTGGCGTATCTTTCGCCAACTGCCGCAACGGCGCGTGTGGTTCGCTCTCGCAAACCCTCAACGTCGATGCCGATCAAATCTGCGTCGCGCTTTCTTATCACGCCCGCGATGATCACCGTGTCAATGTCTGAAGCATCAGAGAAGAAGAGAAGGGTTGCTGCCGGATCCGCTCGCCTGGTCAATTCATCCTGTTTGACGAGTATCAGGTCTGCGCGTTTGCCCGGTGTGAGACTGCCGATTTCTGCGTCCATTCCCAGAGAACGGGCTCCGGTCAGCGTCAACAGCTCAAGCACCGCCCGGGTGTTGTAGCCTATAACAGACGGCATGTTTCCCGTCTCGTCTGCCAAGCGCTTGCGCTCGACCTGGAGCATGAGCCGCGCCTGTTTGAACATGTCGGCCCGTGCGAACGACGTGGTATCCAAGCCAAGACTTGCCGCTCCACCCATGTCAACGAACCGGCGCGCTATCAAGGATCCAAGCCCCATGCCGCATTCTGTGTCTGGACAGGTGCATAAGCCAAGTCTCGCGGTTGCCATACGTTTCAGATCGATATCGCTCAAGTCATTGTTGTGACTGAGCAGGGTCGGTGAAACGAAGGCCCCGACATCAAGAAGATCGGCAAGCGTGCATTGATAGAACCCGGGCTTACTGATCGCGTTCCAGTGGCCAGTGACCAGTTTCGGGGAAAGTGCCTCGCCACGCGCCAGAATACCGGCACTTAAGTGCGCCGGCATGTAAGGTGTCGATTCCGGTAGCGCAATGCCGAAAGAGAGCGGACCGGATCCGAAATATGTGTCCCTCAACCGGGCTGCATTGGCATCGTGCCAAGCGTCCGGAGCGCGCGTCAGGAGATCGCGGACGGTGTCGCGATCAATTGAATCCCCGTCGACATAATATGGAACGTTTTGAAGCGCATAGCAAAAAACGCCGCCAATTCCGCTGTCCTTAAGGCCTCGGGCAAGAGCGTCCGACACATCCGGCGTGGATTGGAGATGGCAATGATCGACAATCGTGGTGATTCCCGCCGTAATTGATTCCAAGCCGCCAAGGTAGTTTGCCAGATAGGCATCGTCTGGATCGAAGCAACCGCAGTACAACGCGCGGGCCTCGACCATGTATTGCGGAAATGACCAATCCGAAGCCTGGCCCCGCAAGAGACTCTGCCATGCGTGCCGATGACCGTCGATTAGTCCGGGCAACACAATCATGCCAGTCGCATCGATCACCTCGGCCCCTCGGGAAGCCAGTGCCGTCCCAACTTCAACGATACGATCCCCACGAACACGGACGTCGCCTGCTACTAAATCGCCGATATGCGGGTCCATTGTCAGTACGTGCCCGCATTTGATCAAAAATTCCTGGTCCATAGGCTTTCTCCTAATTGGTAACGATCAGTACCGCCTAGCGAAATAATTGGTACTGTGCAATACCAATGAGGTAGTGCCCCGGGGCGTGGTGTAATTCCGAGGGTAGCGCGGGGTGAGTTGAGCCCTGCGTAGCTCACGCGAAGCCCGCGCGGGTTCTGAGCGGGCATGGACGTTCTCCGGTAGGGTTGAGTTGCAAAACTGGCCTACCGATCAAGGAGATCCCCCATGACCAAAGACGTGATGGCAGAAACAGCCGCGCTGAGAGCGCTTCTTTCAGAGATCGCGGATCATCAGATACTGGCCGAGATGCTTGGCTTTGTTGCCGACCGCCTGATGGCGCTGGATGTGGACCAGCGATGCGGTGCTGGAACGCTTGAGCGCAGCACCGAATGGGTCAACTATCTGAATGGGTATCGTGAGCGGTCGACGTATGCGTCGATGGGGAACGCGGGCCGGGACCGTCGATGTTCAGATCCCAAAGCTTCGGAAGGGGTCATACTTTCCGGAGTTTCTGGAGCCAAGCCGCGCCTCGGAAAAGGCGATGACAGCAGTGATCCAGGAGGCCTACATTCAGGGTGTTTCCACCCGCTCGGTCGATGATCTGGTGAAGGCAATGGGCATGACAGGCGTCTCCAAGAGCCAGGTCTCACGCCTGTGCGTCGAAATTGACGAACGTGTTGACGCTTTTCTCAACCGACCACTTGAGGGCGAATGGCCCTACCTCTGGCTGGACGCAGCTTACATCAAGGTCCGCCGCTCGGGGCGGATCTTCAGCGTCGCGGCTATATCTGGTTGCGGTCAATACCCCCTCTCGGCAGATTGCTGCGCAATCGCCTGCCGGGCAGTGGACGGACGGCGCGAGGTTCTGGGCATCGCCATTCAGCCCAGCGAAGCAGAGGTGTTCTGGGACGAGTTCCTGCGCGCTCTGGCCGATCGGTCCCTGCGTGGGGTCAAGCTGCTCATTGCCCCCTCTCGTGCATTGCTTCACAATACCCTGCCGGGCAGAGGATGAACACAAGGGTCTGAAAGGTGCCGCCGCCAAAGTACTGGGCGCCACCATCCAGCGCTGTCGCGTGCATTTCATGCGCAATGCACTGGCCTTGGCCTTTGTCGGCAAGAAAGACCGCCCCATTGTCAAAGCGGCGCTCAGGACGGCCTTTGACCAAGACATGCTGGCAGCTTCGAAAGAACACTGGGCCAAGCTGATCGAGGCCTTTCAGCCACGCCATTCTAAGCTCGCTGAACTGATGCTCCGCGCTGAAGATGACGTGCTGGCCTACAAGACTTTCCCGCAGGCTCACTGGCGGCAGATCCACTCTACCAACCCGCTTGAGAGCCTGAACAAGGAGATCAAGCGGCGCGCCAATGTCGTCGGGTTCTTAGGCCAAACAGCGCCCCACTCTGTTTGCTGATCCTCCTCACTCCTCAACGAGCCAGCCATCAAACGCCTCGTCGGTGCGCTGATGCTGGAGCAGAACGACGAGTGGGCCGTCACACGCCGCTACATGTCTCTGGAAACCGTCGCCGCCATCTGCGAGGATAACACTATGGACCCGGCGAAAATCGCCGCCCTGTAAACCGGATCAATATCCAGCCCGATAACAAATTACACCACATGCTGGGACACTACCTACCAATGACTATGGAATTAGATACACCGCTGCCAATATCCGGAAATCGAACCATGGTAAAAAGACGGAATCCGCCCGCGAGTGATCAGGTCTCCCATTACCGGCAGATCGCCGACCTCTTCCTTGCCAACGGCTACGCCGGCGTATCCGTGGATGCAATTAACCGCATTGTCGGAGGCTCCAAGCGCGACCTTTATCGCCTCTACGGGGACAAGGAAGCCATTTTCAAAAGCGTTGTCGCCGACCTCTGCTCAGAACGCATTTCCAAGCTTCAGGCGACAATGCAGCAGCAGGAGACGATTGAAGAGTCGTTGGCTTTGGGGGGAGAGGCGCTGGTCAGGATGCTTCTCGAACCGCGGACGCTTGCGCTGCACCGATTGCTTGTCGCAGACGGCGGCAGATTGCCGGATGTGGCGAGAGAATTTATGCGCGCGGGGCCTTCGAGCGCCTATTCGGCATTCGCGGAAATTCTGCTTTTTCACGCATCGCGAGGTGAGATCGTAATGGGGGATGCAGAGGTTACGGCGCGCCTGTTTTTGGACAGCATCAGCGGATCACTACAATTGAGAGGCTTGATCAGCGAGGAGATCGCGGCGCATGAAATACAGGCTCTCGTTGCGCAGGCTGTGCAATTCTTCCTGAGGGCGCTCGGACCGCCTCTAAGAACAGAGCGCTGACGTCGTTATCTGGAACTGCTTAGTCGCTACAGGAGTACCATCGGCAGGGCATTGGTGCACGAATAAGATTTCAACGTTTCCTGTCTATTCAGCTGAGATCCCCAATAGTTTGATTGATCCCGCATGCCGCATAAACATAACGTCGGCCGCGGCAATCGCATCGCAAAGATGAAGTTCAGGGTGACACAATGGGCGGACTATCAGGCGGGTCTTCGTCGCGGTGGCAGTTTAACCCTTTGGATTACGCCGGAAGCGTTCGCGGGCTGGGCAGCCCCGCATCGAAAAACGTGCGACGGTCAACCTCATTGCGTGGGACGAGAACATTGCCATCTCTGACAAATCGCCCACGGACTATTTTCTAGGCCTTTTCAACGGGCTGCCCGACCATGAGAAGGCCAATACAGCGCACTGATAGCTGCTCATTAGCCCCCTCGGTTTAATCAGTGTCTTGCGGTTTAGCCTGAGGAAGCAGGGACCGCGCTAACGCCACATAGCGCAGCAAAGCTGGCTTTGGATTTCAGCCGTTCAGATCTAGGTTTTAGGATGAGTCCAATCCTGCTCGTAGCGTTTCGAGCAACCAGCGCCCGCCTCGGCCTAAGACGCGATCCCGGCGGTGTGCGGCGTAAATCGTGAGTCCAGCAATGGGAGCGGAATCGTCCTCAATCTGCAATGCGACGAGTTTGCCTGAGGCGAGCGAGTCAGCGACGAGATGCTCGGGCACACGGCACCACCCGAAGCCAGCATGTAGGAAATCCAAACGACGCCCGAGATCGACAAAGCGCCATAACCTCGCGCTCACCAAACCATAGTTCGCCGTGTCGGGCGTTACCGGATCTGACAGAACAAGCTGTACATACGGTTCCAAATCGCTCCGTGTAATCGGGCGCTTCAACGACGCTAGTGGATGTTCAGGGGCTGCCACAGGGCACATGGCAATGTTGAGCAGCGGGTAGGCCACGATGTCCTCGGGCACGGCGGGAAGGAGCAGGCAGATTGCGAGCGCTGCTGAATCGTCGCGAAGCCGCCGAAGGGATCCACCCAGCCCCTCTGTCGAAAAGCTGATGGGCAGATTCGGGAAGGTCATGCTAAGTGCCCGCAGGCTATTGATCAGCGGTGCACTCGGCACAAGTGGATCAATGGCGAGCGCAAGCTCGGCCTCAAGGCCCGCCCGCGTCCCTGCCGCGACCGCTTCGAAACGCGCCGCGCTGGCCAGAACCAGCCGCGCCTGATCGACGAGCACACGGCCAGTTTCGGTCAGGTGTGGGCGATAGCTGCTCCTGTCGAAAAGGGTGACACCCTGCGTTGCTTCCAGCGTTGCAACCGCCTGACTGATCGCGGATTGCGCCCGGTTAAGACTGCGCCCGGAGGCAGAGAAACTGCCTGCATCGGCGATCGCGACGAGAACGCGCAGCTGGTCGAGACTTAGACTGCCGATCATTCTCCATCTCCTTTCAAGATGAAGATGATCACTATTTGATCGCTCCCGCAACCGGAATGCCTGGGCTACAAAGATCGCATGCAACCGACATATTTCATCAATCACGGCGGTGGGCCTTGCTTTTTCCTGGAGCCCGGCCCGATGCGCGCCAGATGCCATGAGCTGGAGGTCCGGCTAACCGCCATCCTCGTCATCTCGGGTCATTGGGAGGAGCCGCGTGCGACCGTCAACGACGGGGCGACACCGCCGCTCCTGTTCGATTACAGCGACTTCCCTGCGCCTACTTATGAGCTGACCTGGCCCGCGCCCGGCGCACCGGAAGTCGCGGCCCGCGTCAAAGCCCTGCTGGCGGCGACGGGTATCGATAGCGGGTCAGACAGCACCCGCGGCTGGGATCACGGCGTCTTCGTACCGATGAAGGTCTTTCTCCCGGATGCCGACATTTCGGTGGTCCAACTTTCGCTCCAGCGCGGCCTCGACCCGAAGGCGCATCTGGCCATCAGGCGCGCGCTGCGGCCGCTGCGCACTGAGGGCGTGCTAATCCTCGGCAGCGGCCAGACCTATCACAACATGCGAGGTATCATGCGCGGCAGAACGCCCGTCCCCGATGCGGAAGCCTTCGATGGCTGGCTGCGCGCCGCGATGGCCCACCCGGAGACCCGCAACGACGCACTCACTGTGTAGGAGCAGGCCCGCGATGCCCGTGAGGCGCAGCCGCACGAGGATCACCTGTCGCCGCTGATGGTGGCCGCCGGGGCCGCATCCGGCGAACCGGGCCATACCGACTTTCACGGACACGCTCTCGGCAAGCCCATCTCCGGCTTCCGTTTCGGGTAGATCAATCAAAGGAACCCCTGACATGACCAGACTTCTGAACATCGAGACCAGCCCGCGCGGTGCATCTTCCGTCTCGCGCCATATGACGCAACGCTTCCTGACGGAGTGGCGTGAAACGCATCCTTCGGGCGAGGTCGTCGACCGCGACCTCATGGAAACAGGCCTCCAGTTCGTGACCGCGCCCTGGCTCGACGCCTACTTCACGCCGCCGGATGCGCACACGCCGGAGATGAAGGCGGCGCTCGCCCTATCGGACACGCTGACCGCCGAGGTCATCGCCGCCGATCACATCGTCATCTCCACGCCGGTCTACAATTACAACGTACCCGCCGTGCTCAAGGCCTGGGTTGACCATATCGTCCGCAAGGGCATGACACTCGGGTTCGACGGCAAGGGCCTGCTGACGGGCAAGAAGGCCACCATCCTGATTGCATCGGGCGGGGTCTACACCGAGGGCTCGCCGATCCGCGACAGGGACATAGCCCCTCAATACCTTCGGCTCGTTCTCAGCGTCATCGGCATCGACGACGTCACCGTCGTCGCAGCTGGCGGAGCCAAGGCGGTCGATTTGGGCGAGAATACGATGGACGGCTTCGTCGCGGGTCTGGGGCCGCAGATCGCAGCCGCTGCTGCATAGAACAAAGACATGCTTTTGACGACTTAGATACTGATCACCGTCGCGACGTTGGGCGACTGCGTCATTCCGACGATATTCGACATGAACAAGAGCAATGCCACCAATCCCCACCCGGACCGGACACACGCGCGATCACGTCGTCTGGCAGGTCTCGAGCTACGACCTGATCGCGCTTATCGGTATCTATCTGACCTGGACGGCGGATGCGGGCGGCGACAGACTCTGGATGGTTCTGTCGCAAAGCTTTCGTGACTTGAGTGCTTTTTGCGGTGGGCTTTACCTTTGAGGC
>NZ_AWWI01000071.1 GCF_002760615.1 Puniceibacterium antarcticum
ACCGGCGTCCTGCGCCTCGGCCTCGACCACCACACCCCGCGCGGCAAGCGCGGCAACCAGCGCCGCCACCGCCCGGCGCGGATGCAGATGCGCCGACAGCGTGTCACGGATCAGCCAGCCGGTGGGCGACTGGGGCGCCCAGCCGTCAAACGCCTCGACGACAGACCACTCTGCCCGCCCCTGCCACAGATCCGCTGCGCCAACAGACCGCTGATGCGCCAATTCCAAAGCCCGCGCATCCGCCACAGGCTGCAACCGCCCCAGCCGACCATAGCCCGCAGTCACGCCGCCCGCCGCCTCGACCCCAGCCCAGAACCCTTCGGCCATCAACAGCGACTCAAGCTGGAATGCCTTCTTGTCGTTCCAGTTCTCGGGCACATGCGGCGCCAGCGCGCCGACGATCCCGCCACTCGACCCCGCCCCGGCGCCAAACGGGTCAACCAGCCGCACCTTGGCCCCGCGCAACACACAGGCCCAGGCCACCGACAGGCCAAAGATCCCCGCCCCGCGCACTGTCACGTCGATCCTTGCCATTCACTCGCGTCCTCTTCATATCCCGGGCAGACCCCTATAGCGTTTCGGCCTGAACCTGAATCGGATATTCGCGGTCTCTCCCTTTGGCCCAACGCGACGCCCGATGCCGCTTGCCTCAGGCCAAACCCGAAACGCAGCAGAGTATGCCCCCATGCCCGATCAGACCCCCCTCAGCTGGCGTGACGACCGTGTGCCGGTCTCGACTCGCTTTGACGATCACTATTATTCGCTCGATGACGGGCTGGCCGAAACGCGCCATGTCTTTCTGACCGGCAACGTCCTGCCCGACCGCTTTGCCGACGGCTTTCACATCGCCGAACTCGGCTTTGGCACCGGCCTCAACCTGCTCGCCGCGCTGCACCTCTGGCGCAGCACCGCACAAACCGGCACGCTCCACTTCACCACATTCGAGGCATTCCCCCTCCCCGCCGCCGACATGATCCGCGCGCAGGCGACCTTTCCCGAACTGGCCGAAATCGCAGACAACCTCGCCCCCTTCTGGCAAAACGGCACCACAAATTTTACCCTGCCCAACCTGCACTTTACCCTGATCCCCGGCGACGCCCGCACCACCCTGCCCGCATGGCAGCACCGGGCCGACGCCTGGTTCCTCGACGGCTTTTCCCCCGCCAAGAACCCCGAACTCTGGGGGCCGGATCTGATGAAACAAGTGGCAGACCACACCGCCCCGGGTGGCACAGCGGCCACCTATTCCGCGGCAGGCCACATCCGCCGCGCTCTGGGTGACGCCGGGCTTGAGGTCACCCGCATCCCCGGCTACGGACGCAAGCGACACATGACCGTCGCCCGCAAGGCCCCGGCCAGCCCTCTCTGATCCCGAAAGCCACACAAATGACCAGTAACGACACGAAACGCGGCGTCCTGCTCATGGTCGCCACCACGATGGTGTTTTCGGCACAGGACGCGGTCTCGCGGCATCTGGCGGAAAACTACAACGTCTACATGGTCGTGATGATCCGCTACTGGTTCTTCGCCGCCTTCGTGATGACCCTCGCCTCGCGTCAGGCCGGAGGCCTGCGCAACGCCGCCAAGACCGTGCAGCCGCTGGTGCAGGCCTTTCGCGGCGTGCTGCTCACAGCCGAGATCATGGTCATGGTCACCGCCTTCGTCTACCTCGGACTGGTCGAAAGCCACGCAGTCTTTGCCTGCTACCCACTGCTGATCGCAGCCCTTTCCGGGCCTGTCTTAGGCGAACATGTGGGCTGGCGCCGCTGGGCCGCAATTGCCGTGGGCTTTGTCGGGGTGATGATCATCCTGCAACCGGACCACGGCGTCTTTTCGCCCTTCGCCGCGATCCCGCTGGCCGCCGCCCTGATGTTCGCACTCTACGGCCTGCTCACCCGCTACGTGGCCCGCCGCGACACCGCCGCCACCAGCTTTTTCTGGACCGGCACGGTCGGCTCGGTCCTCGCCACCGCCATCGGCGTCTTCCACTGGCAGGGGATGAGCGGCCCGGACTGGGTCTGGATGGCCGTGCTTTGCGTCACCGGCGCGGGCGGGCACTTCCTGCTGATCAAGACCTATGAGGCCGCCGAGGCCAGCGCCGTGCAGCCCTTTGCCTATCTGCAACTGCCCTTTGCCGCCGGGATCGGCCTGCTCGTCTTTGACGAAACCCTGCGCCCCAACGTGGCCATCGGTGCGCTGATCATCGTCGCCGCAGGCCTCTTCACCCTCGCCCGCGCACGAAAGAAAACGCTAAAAGCCTGAAGCTCCACAAGCGCCCCCCATTCACCTGTCCAGAAATATCCCGGGGGAGCCGCCCCGTAAGGGCGGCGGGGGCAGAGCCCCCGCACGACACCTCCCCCGCGCCTGCCTGACAAGGACAGAGCCCCAGCCCTACCCGCCCCCCCCAAGGGTCGCGCCGATCAGCTCCTGCGAAAACGGCACCGGCAGCGCTTCCTTGCCCAGACGGGCACGATAGACCGGCAGGCTTTCCGCCACGCGCATCACATAATTCTGCGTCTCGCGGAACGGGATGAACTCGATGAAATCCACCACATCAATCTGCCCCTTGCGTGGATCGCCATAAAGCTGCATCCACCCGCTCGGCCGACTAGGTCCCGCATTATACCCGGCCGCCATCATCACCACATTGCCCTCGAACTGCTGGGCAAGCTTGGCCAGATAGGCCGCCCCGATGCGCGCATTATACTCCGGATCGCTCAGCAGACCGGACAGGGAATAGGGCTCGTTGATCCAGCCCGACACCGCCTCGGCGGTGCGCGGCATCACCTGCATCAGCCCGCGCGCGCCAACACCCGACACCACACCCGGGTTGAACTCGGATTCGCGCCGCGCAATGGCCAGCACCATCTCGGTCGGCACCGGATGCGGCTCGTTCGCCAGCGGATGCAGCGCGTAATAGGGCCCGGGCAGCTCGATCCCCGCCTGCGCCGCGCGCTTGCCCAGCATCACCTGGATATGCGGGCGGTTCATCTCGGCCAGCATATCGCCCATCTGGCCGATCTGCGTGCGGTCCAGCGATTCCGCCAGATGGGTAAAGAACCGCTCGGCCAGATCCTCCTGCCCGGCCGCCAGCAGCAGCACCGCCGCCCTGTAGACCGACGATTCGGTAAACCCCGCCTCGCGCCACGGCGGAAACACCTCCTGCCCGCTCAGTTTCGGATCCACCGGCAGTCCGGCCTTTTCCGCCGCCAGCAACCCGTAAAAGGTGGTCTGATACTGCCCGCCAAAGCCATAGGCCTCCTGCGCCGCCGCAGTATTCCCCAAAGCCTCTTGCGCGCGCCCGATCCAGTAGCCGGCCCGCCCCAAGGAGATCGGCGTGTCCACGCCACGCCTCAGATGCTGGAAATGCTCCAGCGCCAGCTGCGGCTTGTCCAGAAACCGCAACGCCAGATAGCCAGACAGCCATTCCAGATCGGCGTAATCCGACCCCTCGCTCAGAAAATGCGTCGATGCGATCCGATAGGCCAGCTCCGTATCCCCCGCGCGCATCTTGTCCCGCGCCAGCGACCGGCGCCTGTTGCCCCAGCCCGATGGCTCCCCCAGCGCCGCCGCACTGGCTGACCGCTCCAGCAACAGCGCAATGGCATCGTCCTGCCGGTTCTTGCGCAGCCGCCATTCGAACCGCGCATGGGCCAACCCCGGATCGCGCTGCAAACTGGCAGGCACCCTGGCGATCAGCCCATCCACCCCGGCGGCACTGTCCATCAATCCCATCCGCGCCTCGGCCAGCGCGCGGTGATCCGCATCCACCAGTGCCAGCATGGCGCGCGCAGTGCTCTCCCAGCCGTTCCACAGCGCCATGTCCAGCCGCGCCTGATGATGCGGCTTCAGCAGGGCGCCATGTTCCGCCAGAAACACCGCCTGTTCTTCGGAAGACAACGCCAGCGTGCGCCAGGCCAGAACCACTGTCGCCTCGGCCTCACCCCGCCTGCCATCCGCGATCAGGGCGCGCGCCAGCGACAGCGCGCCACTGCCGGTCTGCGGGCGGTCGTCGGCATAAAAGGCCTCCACATCGCCATGCGGCGCCTCGACCATCGCCTCTTCACTTTTCTCGCGCAGATAGGGCATGCCGGGCCAGTCGGGATTGCGGGACACAAAATCCTGCACCTGCCGGGCCGATCCCAGACCGGCGCGCAGATACTGCCACATCACCACATCCATCGCAGGCTGCCCGTCGCCGCGCGCCGTGATCTGCGCTGCGGCCCAGTTGCCCCGCTTTATCTCCACCATCGCCCGCGCCAACGGGCGGTCGCTGGCAGAATCTGCCGCCCGCGCGGGCGCCAACCCGGTCAAAAGCACAAAGATGAGGGCCAACAGGCGCGACATGAGCTTGCAATTTCCCCTCTGAAACTGGATAGACACGGCCCAGAGGATACCGTTCCCCCCAGTAGCAACAACTCACTTTCTTGGGAAGGTGCCGGTGATCCTCGTGGGATGAGAACTGTACAGAAAAAAGGAGCGTGTCATGTTCAAAGGCTCAATGCCTGCCCTGGTCACGCCGTTCAAGGACGGCGCAGTGGATTTCGACACGCTCAAGAAGCTGGTCGAATGGCACATCGCGCAGGGTTCACATGGTCTGGTCCCCGTGGGCACCACCGGCGAAAGCCCGACCCTGTCCCATACCGAACACGAGGCCGTGGTTGACTGCGTCGTCCAGGCCGTTGCGGGCCGTATCCCGGTGATCGCAGGGGCAGGCTCAAACAACACCGCAGAGGCGATCCGCTTCATGCAGTTCGCCCAGCGTGTCGGGGCCAATGCCGCACTGGTGGTGACACCCTATTACAACAAACCGACCCAGGCCGGGCTGATCGCGCATTTCACAATGCTGCATGACTGCTGCGACCTGCCGATCATCATCTACAACATTCCCGGCCGTTCGGCGGTGGACATGTCCCCCGCCACCATGGGCGAACTGGCCAAGCTGGAGCGCATCATCGGGGTGAAAGATGCCACCGGCGATCTGGCCCGGGTCTGCGCGCAGCGCATCACCTGCGGCCCGGACTTCCTGCAGATCTCGGGTGAGGATGGCACGGCCCATGGCTTCAACGCCCAGGGCGGCGTCGGCTGCATCTCCGTGACCGCCAATGCCGCGCCGCGCCTCTGTGCGGACCTGCAAGAGGCGACGCTGGCCGGCGACTACGCCACGGCGCTGGCGATTCAGGACCGTCTGATGCCGCTGCACCAGGCGATCTTCACCGAACCGGGTGTCTGCGGCGCAAAATACGCCATGCAGCGTCTGGGCCTTTGCTCGGATGAGGTGCGCACACCGCTGCTGCCGCTGACCCCCGAAACCCGGGCCAAGGTCGATGCCGGTCTGCGTCACGCAGGCCTGCTGAACTGACGCAAACACCCGATCCAAGCGGGACCCCGAGAATTTTCGTACGAAAATTCTCGGGCGTTGCGCCCCGCAGCCAGCGCCGCGTCACTGACCCGGCGTGCTCTCAAGCCCTTCGGGCGTGCCCACCACAACAAACCGCAGCGACTCGGGTTTCAACAGCCGCGCCGACACGCGTTTGACATCTTCCAGCGTCACCGCCTCGACCCGTTGATTGCGGGTCTTGGCATAGTCGATCGGGTAGCCGTCCATCTGCATCCCCACAAGGATATTGGCGATCGGCCCGTTGCCATCAAAGCGCAGCGGATAAGAGCCCGTCATATAAGTCTTGGCCTGATCCAGCTCGGCCTGCGTCACGCCGCCTTCCGCCATCTTGGCCCATTCATCGCTGATCACCTGGATCGCCTCTGCGATGCGGTCATTGGCCGACGCAACGCGCCCCACCATCAGATCCGCATGATCCTTGTTGGAAAGATAGGTATAGACCCCATAGGTCAGCCCGCGCTTTTCGCGCACTTCCTTCATCAGCCGCGCCTCGAACCCGCCGCCGCCCAAAACAACGTTCATTACATAGGCCGCAAAGAAATCCGGATCGTCCAGGGCAAGCCCCTCATGCCCGAACATCGCCACGGATTGCGGCGTGTCGAACGGGATGACCGTGACCCCGGCGGTGGACTGCACGGTGATGTCCTCGGGCTGCGGCAGACCGGTCTTGGGCAGATCGCCTAGCAAACCATCCAGCAGCCCCGCCAGCGCCTCGGGCGTGATATCCCCCGCCGCGCTCACATAAACCCGGTCCTGCGCAAGGGCGCCTTTCCAGGCGTCCACCAGATCATCGCGGCTCAGCGCCTCAACGGACTCGAGCGTGCCGGCCAGTTTCGATCCATAGGGGTGATCGCCGAACATCGCCTTGTCAAAGGCCGCGCCGGCAATCTCATCCGGATCCGTCACATCAGAGCGCAGGCCGGACATCACCTGCCCCTTCACCCGCTGGATCGACTCTGCGTCAAAGCGCGGCGCCACCAGCGACTCGCGCAGCAGCGCCACCGCCTGATCCTGATTTTCCGTCAGGAACCGCGCCGACACACTGAGCGCATCGTCAGAGACGCTGTAGCCAAGGCTCGCCGCCAGATCCTCGCGCGCCTCTGCAAAGGCCTGCGCATTCTTGTCCCCGGCGCCCTCTTCCAGCAGCCCGACCATCAGGTTCGTCGCCCCTCGCTTGCCCGGCAGATCAAGCGAGGCACCTCCCCGGAACCGGATCTCCAGCGACACAAAAGGCAGCGACGGCTCCTGTACGAGCCAGGCGGTGATCCCACCGGGCGAGGTAACCTCCTGAATCTTGATCTCCGCCAGCGCAGGCGTCACCATCAGAAAGCTCAGTACACATGTCAGCAGATATTTCATTGGCCGACCTCCTCATTGGCGGCCATCAGCCAGCCGGTCACCGATTTCTTGCGATCAAACACCGACCGCGCCGCCTCGATCACATCCTCTGCCGTGACCGCCTGCAGCACGTCGGGCCAGGCCTGCACATCCTCGACCGTCAGCCCTGCGGTCAGCGCAGACCCATAGCGCCGCGCGATGGAATCCGCCGAATCGCGGGCATAGATCTGGTTGGCCTTCATTTGAAACTTGATGCGATCCAGCTGCTTTTGATCCACCCCATCCGTGATGAACTGCGCCACGGTGGCATCCAGCGCATCCTCGGCCTCCTGCAGGCTCACACCCTCGGTCGGCACGATAACCAGACCAAAGGTCGTGTCGTCCAGCGATGTCCCGTCGTAAAAGGCGCTTGTATAGACCGCCTTCTGCGTCTCGAACTGCAGCTTTTGCGTCAGGACAGAGGTCTGCCCGCCGCCCAGAATCTCTGACAGCATGGTCAGCGCCGCCGCCTTTTCCTGTGCCCCGGCGTCGCGCTCGGGCGCAAGGTAGGTGCGGATCACATAGGGCTGCGACACCCGCGCATCGCGATAGATCAGCCGCCGCTCAGCGGTCTGGGGCGGCTCCTGCGGGCGGTCGCGCGGTTTCAGCTCGGGGTTGGCAGGGATCGGGCCATAATGCTCTTCGGCCAGCTTGCGCACCTGTTCGGGGGTGGCATCGCCCGCCACAATCAGGATCGCGTTGTTGGGCGCATAGTTCAGGTGATAAAAGCCCAGCGCCTTCTTCAGATCCAGCGCTTCCATCTCGTGACGCCAGCCGATGATCGGCACGCCATAGCGGTGGTTGAGGTATTGCGCTGCGCTGCGCTGCTCGGAAAACAACGCGCCGGGATCGTTCTCGATGCGCATGTTGCGCTCTTCAATGATGACATCCCGTTCGGTCGCGATGTCCGCCTCGTCCAGCTGCAGATTGACCATCCGGTCCGATTCCATCTGCATCATCAGATCCAGCCGGTCCGACGCAACATGCTGGAAATACCCGGTGTAGTCAAAGCTGGTGAAGGCGTTGTCATTGCCGCCATTGGCCGCCACGATCTTGCTGAATTCGCCACTCGCAATCGTCTTGGTGCCCTTGAACAACAGATGTTCCAGAAAATGCGCCACACCCGACGATCCGGCCGTCTCGTCGGCGGATCCCGCCTTGTACCAGAGCATCTGCACAACCGCAGGCGCGCGGTGATCCTCGATCACCACCACCTCCAGACCGTTGTCGAGCGTAAAGGTGGTGACCGGGTCCTTCGACTCCTGCGCCTGCGCCGACAGGGCGGCGACACTCAGGGCGGCGGCAAGGGTTGCGCGTCTCAGCATGGGCAGAAGTCCTCCAAACACAGTTGGGGATCAACCTACGTCGCGGGCCAAGGGTTGCAAGTCACGATGCGCGAGAGGCGCTATACAGTTTTGTGAGGTTTGGCCGCCGCGCGCCATTCCGCGCGCGGCAGAGGTCACTGTGCCTCGGGCGGTGCGGACGGTGTGCGCACACCGCGCGCGCGCAGCCGTTCCATCTCGGCCCCGGCATCCAGACGCTGGCCCTGATAGACCCGGTTGTATTCGTTGTCCTTGACCAGACGCCAGTTGAACAGCGCCTGGCGTTTGCGGAAGGCCTCGTCCTCCTGCGCCAGATCGCCCCGGATGCCCGCAGACACACCAAACCGCTGCGTCGTTCCCAGCAGCGCGGCATCCGCAGCCGACACACCCGTGTCATTCAGCGCCGCCGGATTGCCGCCCAGCGCGGCCACGGCATCACCCAGCGGCGACGGATCGGTACGGTTCGCCGCCCCCGGCGTGGGTGCCGGCAGCTCGCTGAAATTCGGCGGTGTCTGCAACGGCTTGGCCGGCACGATCGCGAATTCCTCGGGCGTCGAGCGGTTTGTGCTCACGTCGCGCAGCCGCCCGTCGCCACAGGACATCAGCAGCGTCATCCCAGCCATAAAGATCATGCAGCGCCCGAACATCGCCAGCCTCCATTTTGTCCCGTTCAGCCTTAGACCATCTCGGCAACAAGGTCACGGGGCCTTTTGCACCCCGGGCGTCAGCCCGCCTTTTTCCCGGTCGGAAACAGCACCAGCCCGATCGCCCCGGCAAAGATCGCAATATCCGCCACATTGAACGCGTAGGGATTGTTGATCCCGCAGCAGGACATGTTCAGGAAATCCGCAACCGCGCCATACAGCAGCCGGTCCACGACATTGCCCACCGCCCCGCCGATCAGGATACCGGCCGACACCAGCCCCCAGTATCCCGGCGGGTCGCGCCGCACCCAGACCAGCACAAACAGGATGATGGCCAGCGCCACGGCGATCAGCAGCCATCGGGTCACATCTGCCTGCCCCGACAACAGACCAAAGTTGATGCCGTAATTCCACGCCATGCGAAAGGTCAGGAACGGCGGCCAGATATCGATCTGCCCGCGCAGATCCAACTCCATCATGTGCACCACGGCCCATTTGCTCGCCTGGTCCAGCAGAAAGGTCCAGAACCCCGCCCAGAACACCAGCCTCACGGCGCCCACCCAAAGGTCATCATGCAGATCCCCTGCTTCTTTTCTTTCAGAATACGCAAAATCCGCCCTCTCCGCTGGCGCCGACTCAGGCTCAGTGCCGGAAATGCCGCATGCCGGTCAGCACCATGGCGATTCCCGCCTCGTCCGCTGCCTTGATCACATCGTCATCGCGCATCGACCCGCCGGGCTGGATCACCGCCTTGGCCCCCGCCGCCGCTGCCGTCAGCAACCCGTCGGCAAAGGGAAAGAACGCATCCGACGCCACAACCGACCCTTGGGTCAGCGCCGCATCCAGCCCCATCGCCTCGGCCATGTCCTGCGATTTCTGCGCGGCGATGCGCGTCGAATCGACCCGGCTCATCTGCCCGGCGCCGACACCCACGGTTGCGCCGTCCTTGACATAGATGATCGCGTTCGACTTCACATGTTTCGCCACGGTCCAGGCAAACAGCAGATCGGCCAGCTGCGCCTCCGTCGGCTTGACCTTGGTCACCACCTTCAGATCGTCCATGGAAATGCGACCCGTGTCGCGGTCCTGCACCAGCATGCCCCCCGACACCTGCCGATAGGTCAGCCCCCCGACCGAGGTATCTGACAGCCCGCCGGTCACCAGCAGGCGCAGGTTCTTTTTCTTGGCAAAGATCGCCTTGGCATCCTCATCGGCACCGGGCGCGATGACAACTTCGGTAAAGATCTCGGCAATCGCCTCAGCCGTCGCACCATCCAGAACCTGGTTCAGCGCGATGATCCCGCCGAACGCGCTGGTGCGGTCACAATCAAACGCCCGGGTATAGGCCTCTTTCAGGGTCGCGCCCCGGGCCACACCGCAAGGGTTGGCATGTTTGATGATCGCGCAGGCCGGGCCGTCTTCGGGTGCAAATTCCGACACCAGCTCGAACGCCGCATCAGTGTCGTTGATGTTGTTATAGCTCAGCTCCTTGCCCTGCAGCTGCTGGGCCGTCGCCACACCGGGGCGCGCCGAACCATCGGTGTAGAACGCCGCCGACTGGTGCGGGTTCTCACCATAGCGCAGGGTCTGCGCCAATGTACCCGCGAATACGCGCCGACGCGGTGCGGCCTCTTTCAGCGCATCCGCCATCCAGGCCGATACCGCCGCATCATAGGCCCCGGTCCGGGAATAGGCGGTCAGTGCCAGTTTCTGCCGAAAGGCATAACTCGTCTGACCGTCATGGGCCTCAAGCTCGGCCAGCAGCGGCGCGTAATCGGCCACATCCACCACCACATTGACGAAACCGTGGTTCTTGGCGCCCGCGCGGATCATCGCCGGGCCACCGATGTCGATATTCTCGATGCAGGTCTCGTAATCCGCGCCCTTGGCGACGGTTTCCTCGAACGGGT
The DNA here is from genome assembly GCF_002760615.1 of Puniceibacterium antarcticum. Lineage (GTDB taxonomy): Bacteria > Pseudomonadota > Alphaproteobacteria > Rhodobacterales > Rhodobacteraceae > Puniceibacterium > Puniceibacterium antarcticum. Next base: position 10,655 of record NZ_AWWI01000071.1, read on the forward strand.
ACAGGTTCACCACCAGCAGGTCGATCGCGCCGATGCCGTGATCCTCCATCGCCTTCACATGCGCGGGGTTGTCGCGCAGCGCCAGCAATCCGCCATGCACGCCGGGGTGCAGCGTCTTGACCCGCCCATCCATCATCTCGGGAAAGCCCGTCACATCCGCCACGTCCCGCACCTCCAGCCCCGCATCGCGCAGCGCCTTGGCCGATCCGCCGGTGGACAAAAGCTCGACCCCCCGCGCGGCCAGCGCGCGGCCAAGGTCAATCAGACCGGTCTTGTCAGAGACGGAAATGAGGGCGCGGCGGACGGGGCAAAGATCGGTCATATGGGTCAGGTTCCTGAGATCAGCTAATCGGAGTCCGCTTCGTCCATTGCCAGATCCCGGATCGCAATCGCGGTGTCCTGAGCCTTGGCCAATGACCAGCGGATGCGCGTCGCATACTCCATCGCGCGCCCGGATAAAACGATCTGATTGCAGGATCGGGGCCGTAAACGCCCCTTTTCCAGATAAACCGACGGCTCCAGCGTCAGCGCCTCGGCCCCTTCGTGGCGAAAAACCCAGATTTCGCCGGACCGCAACGCCATCGACACCGCCTGCCCGCCCATATCCAGCGCCGAATCCACATCCGGATGCAGATGAAACCGCAGCTGAAACGGCACCCCGCTCAGGCCTGTCGCTTCCAGGCGGCGATCAAAGGTCTTCTTGTCAGCCGCTTCTATCGCCATCAGCAGATCCTCGCCCATCAGGGCGCGCCCGTCAAAGGCCAGCTCCAGCATCCGCGCCTGTGTCAGCCCGTAGCTTGCGACATACCCGTCCTGCCCGCCCTCGAACCGCAGCCCGTATTCCCCGGGCGACAGCTGGGCCGGAACGTTGCGCGGCGCCTCCTCCAGCATTTCGCGCAGTTGCGAGCCGATCCGCCCGGCCTTGCCCAACCGCGCACTGGAATAGCCATCCACACACAGCGCCGTATGCGACGGCGTTGCCCGCCCCGCGCGCCGCCAGTCCCGCCCAAAGGCAGCACCCGACCCGCAGTTCACGATCAGCGGCCTGCGCCCCGATGTCAGCTCAAAGGCAAGGGTCGAGGCATGCGCATGAAACGACGCATTGCCGCTGGCGGGTGCGGCGGCGTCCACGATCAGCGACGTACGCCCGCCCGACATCCGCGCATAGCCCATGACCAGCCGGTCGCTCTGGCGTTTCTTCACGCCGCTTGCAGCCAGCGCCAGATCGAGCTGCCCCTCCGGCCCGCGCCCGCCCCCGTGAAACCGTGCCAGGCTCCCGTCCGAATGGCGCAGGCTGCGCAGGGTTGGCGCTATGCGGGCAATCGCTGCGACATGCTCGGGATCGGGCACCAGATCCGCCTCTTCCAGCGCCGCCCGCGCCCAGGTCAGCAGCGTGAAAACCTCCAGCAATTCCTCCGGGTTGCGGGTGGGAATGCCGCCTTCTGCATCCACCTGCCCGCGGCATTCACCACCCAGACCGCGCAGGGCGGGTGCGGCATGCGCCTCCATCCCCTCCAGCGACAGCCCCGCATAGATCAGCCCGGTCAGGGCCTCGAACCGGGGCAGACCGGGGCGCGCCACCTCCCAGCGCCGCCCCAGAAAGATCGTCTGCTGCGCCAGCGAACGGTAGAACAGCGCCGCTTTTTCGCCGTCCATCACCCGCAGGATGAACAGCGCGTGATGGATCCAGCGGATCAGCCGCCGACCGGTCAGCTCGGGCGTCCAGCCCGGGCCCTGCCCGCGGCCATAGCGCGCGATCCAGCCCCAAAGCCAGTCCTGCGCCACCTTGCGTGCCCGCACATCGCCCACGGCCGCCAGATCGTCCAGCCAGCCAAACCCTTGGATCTCTTCTACAAAAGCCGCATCCGGCGGATCAAGATCCCAGATCATCGCACCCGGCGCCTCGATCAGGTGCCCCGCGAACATCAGATTTCCTGCGATCAGCTGTCGGCCCCGCGCAACCGCCCCCGTGGTGCGCGGCTCGGGCGAGGATACAAAGCCGGTCGCCGCACGTGCGCGCGTCGAAAGCCGCGCATGCACGCGGTTCATCAGGCGCGTCCGCGCCTCCTGCCAGCTTTCCGTTTCAGACATGTACCCAGCCCCTCGCCGTCGCTTCGGCGTGTCTTTTGACAACGCTATCGCGCGGTCACGACAATGTCACCTTTCAAAAAGCCTTTGTCCGCCAAAGACTTCGCCAGCCTGCCATTTGTTTGGAATTTGTGTGGAAATATCCACCGCCTTAAACCCGGCATTAAACTTCCGCCTGATATCTGAGGGGCTGAACAGTGTGACAACGTCAGGATCCTTAAGGATGAAGAAAAAATTTGGACTGAAGATCGCAGGGCGGATCTATTCCATCATCCTTGTGTCGATACTCGTCAGCAGCTTCACGGCGTACAAGATGTACGAATTCCTCGTCGAAAATATCTACGAGATGCGAGAGGCGCATCTGCGCGATGTCGTCGATGTGGTCTCAAGCCAGCTTGCTGCCCTTGACGAACAGGTCAAGGCCGGGACCCTTACTCTTGAAGAGGCGCAGGCCGAGGGCGTGCGTATCATCAACAGATCAAGCTATGACAATGGCAATTATCTCTTTGCCTGGAATTACAAAAACGTCCTTGTGGCCCATGGCCGCTCGCCCGAAACGATCGGTCTGGACCGCTCTGACCGGGTCGATCCGAACGGGGTTTACATCTATGCTGACCTGACAAAGGTCGCCCTGGAAGATGGCGGCGGCGTCGTCTTTTACAGCACGACACGCACCGCTGAAGCGGATGCCGAACAGATCCCGAAGATGAGCTACGGGCTCGACTTCAAGCCTTGGGAATGGATCCTCGCCACCGGAACCTATATCGAGGATCTGGAAGCGCAGATTGCGCGAATCGAAAAAATGGCTATGTGGACGCTGGGCGCCGGGCTGCTGCTCCTGATTGTCGTCAGCTGGCTGATCGCCCGCAGCGTGACCAGCCCGATCAAGAAACTCAACCTGCGCATGCATCAACTGTCGGACGGCGATCTGCACAGTCCGGTGCCTTGCGTGAACAAACGTGACGAGGTCGGCCAGATGGCCCGCTCCGTGCAGGTGTTCCAGCAGGATCTGGAACGCACCGCCGCGCTCGAAGAGCAGGCCGCTGCCAGTCAGGCCGAACGCGAAGCTGATGCAGAGGCACAGAAACAGGTTGTCTCAAGTCTCGCCAAGGGCCTCACTGCCCTGTCTTCAGGCAATCTGGACGTGAGCATCGATACCGTCTTCCCCGAGGCTTATGAATCGCTGCGCCGGGATTTCAACGACACAGTCGCCTCTCTGGCCAGCGTGATCGGCACTATCAGCGCAGCGTCGGACCGCATCCGCGCACAGGGTGAAACCATTGGCAACTCTGCCGAAAACGTCGCCATTCGTTCGGAACGCAATGCCGCCACTCTGGAACAGACCGCCGCCGCGGTCGAGGAAATCACCTCCTCCGTGCAGCTCTCAGCAGACAGCGCCGCAGAGGTCGAGGTGATCGTGAAAGACTCCAGCGCCAATGCCCAGCTCAGCGGTCAGATCGTGCAATCCGTGATCCTGTCCATGCAGGAGATCGAGGAATCCTCGGTCAAGATTTCCCGCATCGTCGGCGTGATCGACGGCATCGCCTTCCAGACCAACATCCTCGCCCTGAACGCGGGAATCGAAGCGGCCCGCGCCGGTCCCGCCGGTCGTGGCTTTGCGGTGGTTGCTGCAGAAGTGCGCGAACTGGCGCAGATGTCCGCCTCTGCCGCCGCCGAAATCACCGGGCTGATCAACGACAGCTCACAACAGGTGAACAACGGGGTCAAACTGGTCGGACGGACTGGCGAATCGCTGAACGCAATCTTCACCTCGGTCACGGAAATTGCCTCGCGTGTTTCTGGCATCGCCTCTTCGGCCCGAGAACAGTCGATCGGCATCGCGGAAATCAACACCGCCGTGTCGCATCTGGATGCAGACACACAGGCAAACGCCGCCCTGTTTCAGGAAACGCTCGACGCCAGCCAAAATCTCACCGAAGAGGCCGCAAATCTGCGCCAGGCGGTCGGCGTCTTCAACCTCGGCACCACAGCCAGGAAAGGCTGGTCTGAGGACACCTATGATGACCCGCACGCCAGCACCTCCCTTGCCGGTTGAGGCGTTTCAGTTCTGGGCCGGCACGTCAGGGGATCGCCACCTGACGTCAACGCCCTGAGCTTGCAGCGCTAAAAAGAAAGTTCTGGTTCAGAGGCAGCGCTGCCTGCGGCCTCTGCCGGAAACCGTGACCCGCGGGACTGGACGGGTCCAAGGCCACGCTCCGGCCAGCCCCAACCCCGGCTGACCCGGGGCTCTGGATCACGCCGTCTTGCGCAGCAAGGCCATGTAGAACCCGTCCATCCCGCCCAGTTCGGCCCAGTAGTCCGGGCGCAGGCGCAGCCCGCCCTCCAGACTGACCCAGGCCTGCGGGATGCCGGGCAGATCCACTGGCAGGACCTCGACTCCGCCCCGCTCCAGCGCCGCTTCGACCTGACATTCACCCTCATCCGGGATCAGCGAGCATGTGCAGAACACCAGCCGCCCGCCGGGCGCCAGCAAGGACAAGGCATGTTCCAGCATCTGCCCCTGCAGGGTGATCAGTGCGTCGATCCCGTCCCCGGACTTGGCATGGGGCAGATCGGGGTGGCGCCGGATCGTGCCCGTGGCCGAACAGGGCGCATCCAGAAGGATCGCGTCATACTGGCCCTCGATTTCCAGCGCATCCCCGACCAGCAGCTCGGCCGTAAGCCCCGTGCGCGCCAGGTTTTCGGCCACCCGTGCCATCCGCGCCTCGGACAGATCCACCGCCGTCACCCGCGCGCCTGCCGCTGCCAGCTGCAGCGTCTTGCCCCCGGGGGCGGCGCACATGTCCAGCACCCTCAGCCCGGCGACATCACCCAGCATCCGCACCGGCAGCGCGGCGGCGGCATCCTGCACCCACCACTCTCCCGCATCGAACCCCGGCATCGCGCTGACCTGTCCGGCACCGGCCACCCGCACTGACCCGGTCGGCAAAACCTCGCCCCCCACCGCTTCGGCCACCGCCGCCGCATCGCCGCGCGGGGTCAGATCCAGCGGCGCCCCGGCAAACTGCACCGCCTCCATTGCCATCACCGCCTCGCGCCCCCAGGCCTCGACCAGCGGATCCCGCAGCCAGCCGGGCATGCGCGGCACCCGCAACTTGGCCCATTCCGCCGGTCCATGGGCCACAACCTTGCGCAGAACCGCGTTGACCAGACCCTTCATTCCCGCCGTGCGCCCGCTGCGCGCGATGATATTCACCGCCTCGTTCACCACCCCATGCGCGGCCCCCCCGGCGCACAGCTCGACCGTGGCCAGCCGCAGCACATTCATCACCCGCAGCGGCGGCGCCTTTTTCAGGAACGGCTTCAGCACACGGTCCGCACGCTCCATTCCACGCAGCACGTCGCCCGCCAGCCGCTGTGCCGCCGCACGATCCCCGGGCGTCATCGCCGCCCAGGCGTTGCCGCCCATCAGCTCGGACATCAGCCTCTCTTGCCCCAGGATCTGATCCAGCAGATCGACAGCGGCATGACGGGCGGACAACGGGGGTGTAGACATTCAGCAAACTCCGGGGGGAAAGGGCCGGGCCACCTTGCCCGCAAACCTCAGCGGCGTATATCAGGGGCAGACAGCCAAGGAAACCAGTTGCATGCCCGCTGACGATATCACCGACGACACCCCGCAAAATCTGCCCCCCGCCGCGCTGCGCGCCCTCGCCGAAGCCGCCGAACGCCGCGCCTTGGCCGAGCAAGAGGCCCGCGCCAACCCCACCCCGCCCGAACTGGGCGGGCGCGACGGCCCCGAACCGGTCCGCTATGGCGACTGGGAAAAAAAGGGCCTCGCCATCGACTTCTGACAGTCAAAGTCAGAGCACCCCCAGCCTCACCTGTCCCTAAATATCCCGGGGAGTGTGAGGGGCTGGCCCCTCACTCAGTCTGCGACAACTCAGCCAGCCACAACTCTGGCAGCCACAACTCTGGCAACCATAACTCGGGCGGCCGCCGCACAGGCAGGGTGCAACCCGCGTCACTGCAGCCGGAAATCCGCAGATTTCCCCGCCCCCCGGTCCGAGGTGAAGCGGATCGCCGCGCCGTTTACGGCGACTTCCTGACAATTGTATCCCAGATCATCGCCGCCCCAGTTCAGGTTGCGGCAGAAAAATCCATCCTGCCAGCTCCATTGCCCGGTCACATCCCACACGGCCCCGGTGCCCGAAATCGCGCCATCCGGTGTGACCTGCAGCGACACGAGCGTGCGCGACAGGGTCCTGCCATCCACCAGCTGCACGAACTGGTCGCGCTGGCTGATCTTGGTAAATTCGGCCAGGGCGGCCTCGGCCGAAACCATCGTCACAAGGGCCGCAAGTGCGGCGATGCGTAATCCCGTCATGTTGTTCCCCAATTTTCCGATCCCGGCGCACAGAATGGCGCACCATTGATCAAGGAACGGTGAAACCGGGGCAAAGGTTTCGCAACAACGCTAAATTAAGGCGGCCAGCGCCCTCAGTTCAGGCCCAGCACATCCAGCATGTCATATTCGCCGGGCGCCTTGTCCTGCCCCCAAAGGGCTGCGCGCAGCGCGCCCCGGGCAAACAGCGACCGGTCGCTGGCCACATGGCGCAGGATCAGACGCTCGCCCGCCGTGGCGAACATCACGTCATGCTCACCGACAATATCACCGCCCCGCAGCGCGGCAAAGCCGATGTCGCCCCGCTTGCGCGCGCCGGTCATGCCGTCCCGGCCCCGGTCCGAGACATCCGCAAGCGCCACGCCGCGCCCTTCGGCCGCCGCCTCACCCAGCATCAGCGCCGTGCCGGACGGTGCATCGACCTTCTGGTTGTGATGCGCCTCGACGATCTCGATGTCCCAATCCTCATCCAGCGCCGCCGCGACCTTTTTGGTCAGCAGCGTCAGCAGGTTGACCCCCAGACTCATGTTTCCGGCCCGCACGACGACCGCATGGCGCGCCGCCGCCTTGATCTTGGCCAGATCCGCCTCCGACAGGCCAGTCGTGCCGATCACATGCACGGCGCGCGCCTGTGCGGCCAGCTCGGCAAAGCCCACCGTGGCCTCGGGTGTGGTGAAATCGATCACCGCCTGCGCCTTTGCAAACGCCTCCAGCGCGTCATCCATCACCGGCACACCCAGATCCGCGCCGCCCATCGCAGCACCCAGATCACGCCCGACCCAACCATGCCCCGTCCGTTCGACCCCCGCGACCAGCCGCAGCCGGTCCGACGCCAGGATCTCGCGCACCAGCATCTGGCCCATGCGTCCGGACACGCCGGTCACCACCACGCCGGGCAGATCGCCCACTGTCTGACCACTCATCGCGCCGCCTCCGTAGATTCCAAATCCGAACCTGCATAACCTGCCCCGCCCCGCTTGGCAAAGCCCGCCGGACCGCTTAGATGGGAGCCATGGCAAAGAACAGACCCTCAGATTCTGCAGGACCCGGCCAGCGACAGCTGCGCGTCGGGGAACTCATCCGTCGCACCCTTTCGGATGTGCTCAACCGGGCTGACATCCACGACCCCGATCTCAACCGCATGTCCATCACCGTGGGCGAAGTGCGCATGTCCAACGACCTCAAGGTCGCGACAGTTTACGTGCTTCCGCTGTTCGGAGAGGGCAAGGAAGAGGTGATCGGCCTGCTTGCGCGCAACAAGGGCGAATTGCGCCATGCCGTGTCCAAGGTGCTGACCCTGAAATTTGCACCCGACCTGCGCTTCCGTCTGGACGAGACGTTTGACCGTCTCGACGAAACCCGCCGCATGTTCGCTCAGGAAGACGTGCGTCGCGACCTGGACGACTGATTGCGCATGACACGCTGGCTTTCTCTTCTGCTCGGCGCCTCCCTGCTGGCCCTGACCGGGCCACAGGCTGCCTCTGCTGTAACCTGCACGGCGCAATCCCTTGACGAAAACAGCTATACGGTCTGCGCCGTCGACATGACCCAAGAGGACCTGCGCCTCTTTCTCAATGACGCAAGCGGCGTGCCCTACGGCCAGTTCCAGCAGGTCGATGCAAGCCTGCGCGCACAGCGCAAACACCTCGCCTTTGCGATGAACGGCGGCATGTATCACGATGACCGCGCCCCGGTCGGCCATTACGTCGAAGATGGCAGCGAACAGATGCGCGTCATCACCACTCCCGGCCCCGGCAACTTTGGCCTGCTGCCCAACGGCATCCTGTGCATCGGCAAGGGCCGCGCCGACGTTTACGAAACCCTGCGTTTTGTCAGTGAAAAGCCGCAATGCACCTATGCCACCCAGTCCGGCCCGATGCTGGTCATCGACGGCGCATTGCATCCCCGCTTTCTGCCCGACAGCACCTCGCGCTATATCCGCAACGGCGTCGGCACCTCGGATGACGGCAAGACGGCGTATTTCGTGATCTCGGAAAACGCCGTGACCCTCTATGAATTCGCGACCTTCTTTCGCGACGGACTCACGGTGCCGCAGGCGCTGTTTCTGGACGGCAACATTTCACGCCTCTATGCGCCAGAGCTCGGGCGCGCGGACATTGGCCGCTGGATGGGTCCGATTATCGGCGTGGTTGAATCCGACGAATAAAGTGTCGCAGACCTAAGAATCTCTTTTCCGATGCCCCCATGTTATGGTCTCCTTAAAACAAGAAGGCCGATCAACGGTCACACAAGACTGTTCAGACAAGGGAGAGAGAGATTGGATCAGAAACTCATTGGCACCGGCTTGGTCGCGTTGATCATCGGCTTTGCAGGGGGCTATATCGCCGCACCAAACAAGGGGGATCTGAAGACCCAGATCGGCAGCGCCTTTGCCCCCACGAGCGATGCGATCAACAGCGGCGTCAGCGGTCTTGGCGATCAGATCACCGCGCTGAACTCACGGCTGGACGCGATGGAAACCTCGCTCGCCTCAACCGCCGATGCGGCCACGGACACCTCAGGGCTCGACGCCCTTGCCCAGCGGATCGAGGCGATGTCGGGCGAAATCGGCAGCAGCCTGTCCCAGACCAAAAGCGACATTTCCGACAGCCTCGCAAAGCTCGGCGATCAGCTCAGCAGCCTGCCACCACCCCACCCGGCCCCCAAGGCTGACGCCTCCGGGGACAGCGCCGCAGCAGCCCCTGCTGCCGCCCCCGAACCCGAACTGGTCCCCGCCGACAACGCCACCCCGCCCACAGGCATCACCGCGGGCGAATCTGCGCTCTTTGCCGATGGCGCCGTACGCGCCTTTGTGTCGATGGTCGGCACCGACACCGCCCGCCTGTCGGTGAATGGCGAAATGGCCACCCTGTCCACCGGTGGCACGATGACCGTCGGGGACTGCCTGCTGACGCTTGATGCGGTGGACCGCGGTCATGCCGAAATCTCGGGTATCTGTGGCGCCGAAGTGCCCGCAGCCACGGGCTTTGGCCCGGGCGAATCGGCGATGTTCGATGACGGCAAGACCCGCGTCTTTGTCTCCGCCATCTCCGAAGACGGCAGCGCGGTGCGCCTCGCCGTCAATGGCCTGACCACCCAGTCGGTCACGGTCGGCGAAAGCGTCTCGGTCGAGGGGGACTGTTCCGTGGTGGTCGAAGGCGTCGATCGCGGCCATGTCCAGCTCGGCTACGCCTGCGGCTCCTGACCCTGAACGCGCCCACCGGTTTCACCCACGGCGCAGTACCTGCCCGTCAGGCACTGCGCCGGATCGCGAACCCCGCCGCAAGGATTGGCGCCTGTGACTCCGACATCCCGGCAGCGCGCAAACCGCCACCGGGCAAAACCGTGGTGTTCCACCAGCGGCATCTTCGAAAAATTCGCATGCCATATTTTCCGCTTCTCAATGCCTCACAGCTAACATACCGGACTCACAGGTCAGATACCCGAGGTCCGATTGGCCAATCCGCATGAAACAGAAGACTACTGGCCAATGGTCGAAAGCATGGTCAAGGCCGACATAGGCTCTTGGACAGAACTCGCCCTGCGCTACACCACCGTCATTCTCGGCGGCTTCTTCATGACGATCCATATCGGCAGCCCGGTCATCGCGATCTGGCTGATCATTTTTCTGGCCCTGAACGGCTACTACAGCTTCTGCCTGACGAAAATGAAGCCGCCGACATCGCGCACCGTCTACATGCGCCTGACCACGTTGTTCATCACCTCGGTGATCGCCTACAGCAGCTGCGCAGTCTACGTCTTCCTGCACGATGACATGTCTTTCAGGGCTCTGGGCGTCACAGCGCTTGTCGCGCAGGGGATGTTCAATCTCTCCCGGCACCGCCACGGCAGCATCTCCGCCATCTTTGACACGGTCATCGTCGCCCTGGCCGGGCTGATCATGGGATTTTACCTGATCCTGCAAACCGATCACACCCGGATCGATCACGACATGACCGAAGACATGATCATCGTCGTCTGCACGATCGGGGTCTGCAGCTATTACGTGATCGCGCAGTATCGCAACATCCAGACCCATGTCTCGCTGCGCAATGCCCGGATAGAGGCTATCCAGACCCAAAAGATGAAAGCTGTCGGGCAGATCACCGCCGGCGTTGCCCACGACTTCAACAATTTGCTGACAGTGATCCGCGGCAACATCGAACTGGCAGAACTCGCAGAAGACCCAGAAGAGGTGGCGACAACCCTGAAGGATGCCAAACTGGCGGCGGACCGGGCGGCCGATCTCACCAGCCAGCTGCTGTCCTTTTCGCGCAAGGCACGCCTCGAAGCCTCGAAAATCGATCTGGTCTCGTTCTGGAGCGAATTTGGCAAGATCATGAACCACAGCGTGCCCGCCACGATCGAGACGACCATTTCCGCAAACCCGGACCTTCGCAACCTGTTCTGCGACCGGGGCCAGCTGCAGAACGCCGTGCTCAACCTGCTGATCAACGCCCGCGACGCCCTGCAAGGCCGTGGCAAGATCGAGATTTACAGCCGCCGCGCCTCCGTGGCAGAGGTCAAAAGCGTCGGTCGCAAATCCACACATTACAGCGCCTACGGGGCGATAGAAATCCGTGACAACGGCGCGGGCATCCCCCCGGATCTGCTGGACTCCGTCACCGAACCGTTTTTCACCACAAAAAAGGTGGGCCAAGGCTCGGGCCTTGGCCTCTCCATGGTCAAGGGGTTCACAGAACAATCCGGCGGAAACCTGTTGATCTCAAGCAGCCCCCGGGGCACCCGCGTCGTGATGGTCCTCCCGACAGACAACGGCCTCGCCCAGAAACTCGGATACTGAGGCGTTTTGATATCAGCATGCAGCCTCGCCCCCCATATCCGTGTTCCGCACCCGCCCTTGCACGCAGCAGGCTCTGGCCTTAGGTCTGTGCAACCCCCCGACACAGCAACCAGAGGCCCCGATGTCCCATGATCTGCCCGCCCTGACCCAAGCCCTTCTCTCTGCCGCCCGCGCGGCGGGGGCTGATGCGGCGGATGCCGTGGCCATCGACGGCACCGCCCTGTCCATCGATGTGCGCAACGGCACGCTGGAACATGCCGAACGCTCCGAAGGCACCGATATCGCCCTGCGCGTCCTGATCGGGCAGCGCTCTGCCTCGGTGTCTTCCTCGGATCTGCGCGCCTCTGCGATGGAAACCATGGCCGCCCGCTGCGTCGCCATGGCCCGCGAATCCCCCGAAGACCCGAATATCGGCCTTGCCGATCCGGCGCAGCTGGCCCGGGACTGGGACGTGGCCGCGCTGCAGCTCAGCGACGACACCGCCGAACCCTCCCCGGCCGAGCTTGAAGAGGATGCACGCCGCGCCGAATCCGCCGCCCGCGCCGTGGACGGCATCACCCAGATCGACGTGGCCTCTGCCGGATATGGTGCGCGCAACATCCACCTTGCCGCCACCAACGGCTTTTCGGGCGGCTACAGCATCACCTCGCGCTCGACCTCGCTTGTCGCCATTGCCGGGACCGGCACGGGGATGGAGCGGGATTACGACGGCGATTCCCGCATCTTTCAGGCAGATCTGCGCAGCCCAGAGGATATCGGCACCTCTGCCGCACACCGCACGCTGGAACGCATGAACCCGCGCAAGCCGAAAACCGGCGCCTATCCGGTGCTGTTTGACGAACGCATTTCGTCCAGCCTCATCGGCCACCTGCTCTCGGCGATCAACGGCGCTGCGGTCGCGCGCGGCGCCTCCTGGCTGCGCTCTGCCATGGGCGAACAGGTGCTGCCCGCCACCCTGTCCCTGACCGAGGATCCGCATCGCCCCCGCAGCATGGGCTCGCGCCCTTTTGACGGCGAAGGCCTGCCCACACGCACCCGCAACATCGTCGAAGATGGCGTCCTGCAGAACTGGACGCTTGATCTTGCCACCGCGCGCAAGCTTGGCCTTGATCCCACCGGCAACGGCGCGCGCTCTGCCTCGGGCGGCATCACGCCTTCGAACTGGAACATCGCCCTCACGCAGGGCGATCAGACCCGTCAGGACCTGATCCGCGACATGGGCACCGGCCTGCTGGTCACCTCGATGATCGGCTCGACCATCAACCCCAACACCGGCGACTATTCCCGGGGCGCGGCGGGCTTCTGGGTGGAAAACGGCGAAATCGCCTATCCGGTGTCGGGCGTCACCATCGCGGGCAACCTGCGCGACATGCTGAAAACCCTACAGCCCGCCAACGATGCCCGCCCCTGGCTGTCGCGCGTCGTGCCATCGCTTCTCGTGCAGGGGCTGACACTTGCCGGCGAATGATCTGACCCTTCTCACCGACGCAGCCCTCGCTGCTGCCGAAACAGCCACCCGCTTTATCGGCGGCCCGCTCGACGTGACGCTCAAATCCGACGACAGCCCGGTCACCGCCGCCGATCTTGCCGTGAACGCCCTGCTCTCCGACCGGCTGCAATGCGCCCGCCCCCACTACGGCTGGCTGTCCGAGGAATCGGTGGATGACCCCACCCGCCTTGCTGCCGAACACACCTTCATCATCGACCCGATCGACGGCACACGCTCCTTTATCGCGGGCGAAGACACCTGGGCCCATTCCCTCGCCATTGCCCGCAACGGCCAGATCACCGCCGCCGTCGTCTACCTGCCGCTCAAGGACAAGCTCTACACCGCCGCCCTCGGGCAGGGCGCGCGGCTCAACGGCAGTGCCATCGCCGTCGCCGCCCCCACCACGCTCAGCGCGGCAAATGTGCTGACCACAAAACCCAACCTCGACCCGCACCACTGGCACGGCGCCGTGCCCGATTTCCGGCGCAGCCACCGCCCCTCGCTCGCCTACCGCCTCAGCCTCGTGGCAGAGGGACGTTATGACGCCATGTTCACCCTGCGACCCAGCTGGGAATGGGACATCGCTGCCGGCGCGCTGATCCTGACCGAAGCCGGAGCAAAGATCAGCGACAAGACCGGCGAACCGCTGCAGTTCAACAACCCACACCCCCAGCTGAACGGGGTCGTCGCCGGCGCCGAGTTCGTCTGGCAAGAGGTCCTTGACGGCCTGCGCAGGTCATAAGCCCACAAAAAGAGGCGCAGCACCCGCCACGCCTCTTTGCGAAATCCCTGCGTCAGGTCAGGCCCGTTCAGGCCAGTGCGGCAGCGCCCTTGCGGCGGCGCAGACGCGCAATCCCCGCCAGACCACCCAGCAGCAGCAGACCGCCGGCAGGCAGCGGAACAGCGGAAACCGTTCCAAAGACCACCAGCCCGGACTGGGGCGCGCTAAGTTGTAAGGTGTTGATATCGGTTCCGCCCATAACCGAGAACTGATTGCTCCCGAAACTGCAGGCTTGGCCCTCGATGCAAAAGAAAGTCTTGCCAGACCCTGTCGTTGGCGCCTGGAACAGAGCAACTCCGCTGCTGATAAAGTTATATGTCAGCTGTGTCAGGGTTGCAGACAACTGCGAACCAATCAGAAGAAAATCGGAATTATCGCCGACCGAGCCATTGCCGATCAGAGTGAAGCTGTAGGTGCCGTCGAACAGATCCAGATGCCAGTCTGTGATATTGCTTTGTGACAGCGTGCCTACGGTACCGTCAGTCTCAATGGTGCCCTGAACGCTGCCCGCGCCAATGCCAAGGTTGACATTATAGGTTGTGGCAAAGGCAGGTGCTGCCGTCAGGCCAAGAGCAATGGCACAGACTCCGAATAGTCTTTTGATTTTAAAAATCATTTCTAAATACCTGACATTAACGGCCAAGCGGGACAATCCAGCTCGGAGCCGGGAAAATATTTACAACTCGCCTTTTATATCAGCAGTTTCCGCTACGGCAATAAATAGATTTCGAATTAACCGGATTTTTATATTTCCATATTTCTCGCCATCGAATCCTTGCGGGTGGCACAGGTATTGCACCCAAAAGAGTCAAAATCCCAAGCTGCCGAAGAATAAGAGTAAAATTCGTTTTAATCTCCAGCAGCGCGACACAAACAGCCCAGCGCGCCGACCGCCTCAGCCTCTTGGTCAAAACCCCTCGTCGAAACGGAACATCCCCGCCCAGGCCCTGATCCTGCCAGTGGCGGGCGCAAGAATCAGCGACAAGGCCGACACTGCCTGCGGTTCAACGGCATCAACGCCGCAGACGGGGCCGGGGCCAAAGGGGTCTGGCGCAATGGTCTGGCCGGGCTGCGCGACGGGGATCAGGTCCGCCCCAAAGCCCCCTGGACCGCACGCCCCCGAAAAAAAGTGGACCGCGCTCGGGAAAACTCCCTTGCGCGGCCCGTCGGGTCCGAAACCACTTGATCAAATAACTGATTAAAATGTCTGCGGAGCAACGCTCCAACACCTTTTATACACCCTCCAGCGACCGAGAATGTCCAAAACTTGACATTGCCCCTCATTTTCTTGCCATAAGGCGCGGCTGGCTTGACCAAAAACACCGGGCGTCGGATTTCACGCGCGACAGAAGCAAGCGCCCCGGACATCCGTTTCAGGTGTATCCCGAAACGCTGTCATTTGAGCACGAGAAAATTGCAGGAACAGGACACGGCATGCGAAACAGCACTGCGGCTGCAGATCATCTCTGGGACGAGGTCAGCACCGGCTGGCTCGGCGAACGCAGCGGGGACTTTCAGTCCGCCCTGCGCGCAGAGGTGCAGCTGCAATCCTACGCCAGAGGAGAGTTCACCTATCACATCGGCGATGACCCCGGCGGCATCTATGGTCTGGCCGAGGGCAGCTTTGGCGTCTACGCCAGCAGCGAATCGGCTGGCATCGTCCTGGGGCATATCTACCGCCCCGGCGCCTGGTTCGGGCAGGGGCCGATGACCTGGGGCAAACCCCGCTACCTGAGCTTTCGCGCGCTGGAACCCTCGCGCGTGCTGTCCCTGTCGCTGCAGGCCGTGGACCGCATCCGCCGCCGCCTGCCGAATGCCCAGCGTGAATTCATGTCCCTGACCGAATACAATCAGGAAACCATGTCGCGCACTGTCTCTGACCTGCTGATCCGCCGGTCGGACCTGCGCATCGCCTCTGTGCTGCTCCGGATCCTTGATGACCGCTCAGCTTCCGGCAAACAGACTCAGCGCACCCGGGGCCAGATGACCCAGACAGAGCTGAGCGAGATGGCAAATGTCTCTCGTCATACGGCCAACTCTGTTCTGAAACGGTTCGAGGCCGAAGGCTGGGTCGAAATCGGCTACAGCTGGATCGATCTGCGCGACGCGGACGCCCTGCGGACCTTCGCCCGCGGCTGAGGGGCGCGCGTTCCTAATGGGCACCCCGCGCCGGGCGAGCGCCTGCGGCTTGAGTCAGGGTCGGGGTGTGGGTCGAAGGTCCGGTTTGCGCCAAGATCATCAGCTTGTCTGGCACAGGTTGGGGCTTTCTACTGTTCTGCGAGCCAGATGTTTCCCAACACCACCGTAACCGATTTTGGGTCTGCGAAAATCTGCTCGCTGTGGTGGTAACGGAGCGAATAGTCACTTTCGCTTGAATGTGCTTTCGCTAATTCATCGAAGTGCAAGCCCCAGTCAAAGTGGGCATCCACGCCGTTATTCTCTGGATCTTGCTTGAGCTTCGAAGTGAGGCATTCGGCTTCTGAAAACAGTTCCGTTTCGACCCGCCACATCCGCGAAATATCGTGGCCATAGGGCTTCTTACGAAGTTGTGCTTCAGAGACGACCCCCGTGCGCAGCAGGCGCCGCTTCGCCAGAAGTTCGCACGAGAAGCCGAGCAAGAGGCAAGCAGACGGAAGCCAGCCGTCGTGAAAATTTGTGCAAAGTATGCTCGCGCTGCGAATGAAATCGCCAGCCCTAGCTCCGTAGTTGGCCAAAGTAATTTCGTTCTGACACATAAACTGCTGCCCGCCCGGTTGGTGTGACTCACACATGATTAATCCAGTGGCCAACTGGCAAGCGTCAAACGACAGATCACCCCCCTCACTCCCACTCCCGCATGCCCCGCGCCCCGTCGGCTTCAGCCTGCTCCGACTCAAGGAACCGCTTGCGGTCTTCTTCCCACAACGCGTAGTCGCCCCATTCGGGTCGGCGGGCGCGGACGCGCTCCAGCACCGCTTCGGGGCGCAGGACAAGGTCAGAGGTGTCCGGCCCGTCCACCACCTTGGCCAGCCGCATATGCATGAACGCGCGCAGCACCCGGTTGATGCGGTGCTGATAGCCCGGGCCGATCCCCTTGAAGAATTTCACCACATCCGCATCCAGATTGATCGTCACCTTCACACGCTTGGCGTCGCGCCGGTCGCGGTCGCGGGCAATCTCGTGCCAGTCGCGCGGACAGCTGCGCGCCGCCCAGTGCAGGTCCAGCAGCTCGTGCTCGATCATGCTCAGCGCATCGATGCCAAAACTGAAGTGCAGGCGTTCCGCCTTGGTCATCTTGGTGGGGTCGCTCTTTTCCATGGGGTCTGCTCCGGTTTGCAGGGGCCAGTTTTCAGGGCCCAGTTTGCAGGGACCAGACTGCCCGCTGGCGGTTAACCCGGCCTTGGCCCACCGCGCGCCGCGGCCATACGCAAACCATACGGTTTCCAGACGCGTTCCATAAACCACATGGGCGCAGCTCGCTTGACCTCACCCCATGGATCGCTAAGGGTCACAGCGACCGTCAGCCTCAACGGAAAGGACCATCCATGCAACGCCTGCATCTCGTCTTTGGGGGGGAACTCGTCACCCCCGCGAAGAACCAGTTCAAGAACGTCGAAGATATTCATATCGTTGGCATTTTTCCGAATTACGATTCCGCCTACACCGCCTGGAAGGCAGAGGCGCAGCGCACCGTGGACAATGCCCATATGCGGTATTTCATCGCCCATCTGCACCGCCTGCGGGACGAGGAAACTGCCGCGTCGGGAACCGAAAAGCTGGACTAAGACTTGCCACGCAAGCCCTTCAGCCTAAAGGCTTATCTGGCTCTGAACCGGGATCGCGCAACCGCGGTCCCGGCCTTTTCAGACCGTGCCGAACGCCCCGCCGGACGCCTGCTCTGGGTGCACAGCGACACCCCGTCGCGCAACCGCGCGCTGATCTCTGTCTGCCAGCGAATCCGCCAGCAGCGCCCCGATCTGGGCGTGCTGCTGACCGGCCCGGACACAGTGATCGACACCTGCATGACCCGCGATCAGCTTCCGGCAGAAAATCTTACTGAAATCAACGCCTTCCTGACTCACTGGGCGCCGGATCACTGTCTGTGGACCAGCCATGCCCTGCGTCCGGCGCTGCTGCATCTGACCTCTGAACGCGGCTGCGGGCTAACCCTGATCGACGCCGATGACCGCGAGTGGACCACGCCCGGCGCGCGCTGGCTGCCCGATCTTGCCCCGGGGACTCTGGCGCATTTCGACACGATTCTTGCCACCGACTCCGCCGCCGAACGCCGCCTGCGCCGCATGGGTTTCCCCCCTGAACACCTCATCGTCGCGGGCCCCCTGACCGAGGCTGCCGTGCCGCTCGACTGCTCGATCCGCCAGCACGAGGAGATGGCCGCGCTGCTGGTCGCCCGCCCCGTCTGGCTCGCCGCGCGCCTGCACCCGGACGAGGTCAGCCTTGTCCTGCGCGCCCATGGCCGCGCCTCGCGTCTGGCGCATCGTCTGCTGCTGATCGTCGTGCCGGACGACCCCGCTGATCAGCACGCTGTGGCCGAACAAGTGGAAGCCGCCGGATTTCGCGTATGCCATTGGGATGCCGGCGAAATGCCCGACGAAGACACCCAGGTCCTGCTGACATCCGGACCCGAGGATCTGGGCCTGTGGTACCGCGTCGCGCCGCTGGCCTTTGTCGGCGGCTCCCTTGTGCCCGGCCTGCCCGGCCATGACCCGCTTGAGGCGGCAGCGCTGGGGTCCGCCATCCTCTATGGCCCCGCCGTGGGCCGCCACCTTGCCTCGTATTCTCGCCTGGCCGAGGCGGGGGCGGCGCGAATCGTCAACGATATCGACTCGCTCGCCACCGCCGTGTCACACCTCATTGCCCCCGACCGCGCGGCCGCCATGGCCCTTGCAGGCTGGGAAACCGTGACGGCAGGGGCGGCAATGACCGACCGGGTGGTTGACCTGATGGTGGACCGTTTCGACCGGATGGAGGCACATTGATGCAGGCACCGCAATTCTGGAACACCGGCCCCGTGGCGCTGGACTGGCGCGCCCGGCTGCTCTCTCCCCTCGGCCATCTGACCGCGGCCGCCACCGCGCGCCGCCTGCGCCAGCCGGGCCTGCGG
>NZ_AWWI01000072.1 GCF_002760615.1 Puniceibacterium antarcticum
AGTTCAGGCTGAACAACCTGATCCGCCGAAGAGATAGGAATTTGAGGGCCTGCTCTTCGGGATGAAGGCGGCGCACAACGCCGCCAGGATGAGCGCCCAAAAGGCCCTGAGGTGAGCCAGGATCTTGCGGATGTTGTGCCCGCAGCCGCAGAGGACGGCGAAGATGGCGTCGCCGAACGTGCCCTTGAGCGGGCAGCGCGAGAGACGTCCGTCGGTTTTCATGTGGCCGATCTCGGGCTCGATGGCGCTGCGCCGTCGCAGCAGCCGTTTCAGCGCTGGCGTCAGGCCGCGGCGGGTGCCGCTGATCAGGACCTGCGTCGCCGACACGCCGTGGCCGCGGTATCCGCGGTCGACGGCGGCCAGCGCGGGCATCTGGCCGGTGAGTATTTCCACCTGCTCCAAGGCTTCTGCCAAGGTATGGCCGTCGTAGGGATTGCCCGGCAGGGACCGCATGCCAACGACAAAACCTTCGTCGATGGTCGTGGCGAGGCTGACCTTGCTGCCGAATTCATACCGCTTGCGTGCCTTGCCCTTGGAAATGCAGTCGACATCCGGCTCATGCAAAGCGTAGATCTTGCCGCGGCTCTTCGGCCCCTGGTGCAGCAGGCGGCCCCCCAGCACGAGGGTGTCCAGAACCCGCTCGCGAAAAGAACCGCCGGGGATCTCATCCAGCTGACGGCGGATGTCACGCAGGAAACGGCCGGTGTAACCCTTCAGTTGTTTCAGGGCCTTGCGCATGCGCTTGAACTGCCGCGCATGGGCATAGCGCCCGGCCTGCATTGCCAGGCGCGGGGCCAGCCGGTTGTAGTTCTGCCGCAGCGTGATCCCGGCGTCGTCGGCCAGGGCGACAAGCTGACGACGGGCCTTCTCATAAAGGCGTGCATCGGTCGGGTGGGCAATGTTCTTTTCCATCACCGTCGTGTCCACCGCGACGCGCGACAGGCTGCCGTCATCAACGGCACCGGAGGTGCGCCCAGCCTCGATCGTCTTGGTGAGCAGCCACTCGGCCCCTTCCTCTCCGATCCGTTTGCGCCAGCGGGTCAGCGAGGACGGATCGATGGGCGGGCGGTGCTGAAAGAACACCTCACCTGTGAAGTGCTGGTAATACGGGTTCTCAACCCAACGGGCGACCACAGCCTCGTCGGACAGCCGGTAAGCGTGCTGGAGATACAGCAGCCCCGCGACAAGGCGTGGCGATGTGGCTGGCCGCCCTGTTGTGGAGGGAAAGAAACCGGCCCATTCCGTCTCGAAGAACCCCCAGTCGATCAGCTTCTCCAGCTTCGCCAATTCGTGGCGCAGATCGATCATGGCGGTCAGGCGGGGACGCAGGAGATCATCCTGCTCTTCAGCGCGGGGATGAGGCTTCATCACGGCTCCGGAAATTGCAAGGTTTCGAAACCCAGTATACAAAACCCTGCAATTTCACGCTACAGTTTTGGTGGGATCGATAAGGAAAATCAGTGGTTTCTGACTTGTTCAGGGCCAACT
>NZ_AWWI01000073.1 GCF_002760615.1 Puniceibacterium antarcticum
TCGGCAAAACTCAAACCCGGAGTCTCGCTCACGCTGGATAAAAGTTGGGGGCAACGTCAGCGGTTTTGAATGCCCTCTGTGCGGCGCGCCCGGTTGTCAGCTTTACCGGCGCAGTCCGCCCCGCCTTTGTCGACTGGCTGTCTGGCGCGGCGGGGATCAGTGTGTTGCGCGGCGAACCCCGAGGGTAGGCTTTCGCCTCAGCCGCCCGGCGAACCCCGAGGGTAGGCTTTCGCCTCAGCCGCCCCAGGTCCGCTCCAGCACACGAATCCAGTTTTCATGGGTGATCTTGTTCAGCGCTGCCGCATCATAGCCCGCAGAGCGAAGCGCCTGCGTCAGCTTTGGCAGGTCACGGCAATCGCGCAGTGCGGCCGGGATCATCGTGCCGTCGAAATCTGAGCCAAAGGCCACATGATCAATGCCGATGCGGTCCACGATGTAATCGACGTGCCGCACCATCTGCGACAGGTCCATATCAAGGTCGAGGCGACTGTCGGGTGTCAGGAACTTGACGCCAAAGTTGATGCCGACCAGCCCGCCCGTATCGCGGATCGCATCCAGCTGTGCGTCCGTGACGTTGCGGCTGTGGGCGCATATGGCATGTACGTTGGAATGTGATGCCACCAGCGGCGCATCCGAAATGCGCGCGACATCCCAAAAGCCTGCGTCGTTCAGATGCGACAGATCCACCATGATCTTCAGCTCATTGCAGGTCCGCACGAGCGCTTTTCCGTGGCCTGATAGTCCGGGCCCGATATCGGGGCTGTGCGGGTGACGAAACGGGACCCCGAAGGCAAAGATATTGGGGCGGCTCCAGACCGGTCCAAGCGTGCGCAGACCGGCGGCGTGCAACAGATACAACAGATCAAGATCGGCGCCGATTGCCTCGGCCCCTTCCAGATGCATGACGGCGGCAAAGCTGTCGCGCGCCAGAGCCGCCCGGATATCAGCAGCCGTGCGGCAAATACTGAGTGCGCCCTGCGAGTCTGCCTCGATCCTCGTCAGCAGGGCGGCCATCGAGGTGGTGACATCCAGCGCCTCTTCGCGGCTGGGTGTGGGCCAGTTGCCCTGATCATCCAGCACACGTTCCGAAGGCACATAAATGGCGCACAGCCCGCCCGCCAGCCCCCCCTTACGCGCGCGCGGCAAATCAATGTGACCCTTGTCTTCCCCATCAATGAAACGGCGACTCGCCTCCGGCCCGCCAGAACGCCACAGGCGCAGCAGGGCATCGTTGTGACCATCGAATACGGGAAGTTTGTCTGAGGACGTCATAAATTGCTCCGATTGGATAAGCGCAATTCTCTGCCTGTAAAAACGGCAATGCAAGTATGGCAATGATCTGAGCTTCTTAGGTATGGATCAGTAAGATATTGAAAATAAATACCTATGCAGAAAATGCATGGGGTATCCCTAAATCGGCATTGGATGACCAAAAAGTGGGCATGATAGCGCGTGGTCCAACCAAACGTGACGGCCACCGACAGTTGCCGAAAGGCCGCCGTTGCTCTCGTTTATCATCTGAAAGGATCTTCTGGTATGCTTACAAGACGTAATTTTCTGGCCACTGCAGCCGCTTTCCCGACCGTAAGTTACCTGTCGCTGAACGCAGCGATGGCGGATACGCCAAATGACATCCTTGTTGTTGCGCAGCAGCTAGACAACATGACCACACTCGATCCGCATGTCAGCTTTGAGGCTGTCGGGTCGGAGATCTGTGGCAACATGTACCAGAATCTGGTGAAGCCGAGCCTCGAAAATGCCGACGAAGTTCTGCCCGAAGTTGCCGAAAGCTGGGAAGCCAGCGAGGACAGCAAGACCTTCACATTTAAAATTGCCCAGGGCCAGATCTTTGCTTCCGGTGGGGCCCTGACGGCCGAAGATTGTGCATGGTCCCTGCAGCGCGTCGTATCGCTGAACAAAAGCCCCGCGTTCATCATCACTCAGTTCGGCTTTACCCCCGAAAACGTTGTCGAGCGCATTCGCGCCACCGATGCGCAGACACTTGTCATCACCACCGAAGAACCCACCGCAATCGGCTTCCTGCTGTACTGCCTGTCGGCCAATATCGGTTCTGTCGTTGAAAAAGCCGTCGTTGAGGCCGAAGCCGTTGACGGCGACTGGGGTACGGCCTGGCTGGACAAGAACTCTGCGGGTTCGGGTGCGTTCACGCTGCAAGTTTGGCGTCCGTCAGACACGATTTCGCTGAACGTAAACCCGAATGGCGGCTATGATGGCAGCCTGCAGCGCGTCATTCTGCGCCATATCATCGACCCGTCCACCCAGCAGCTGATGCTGGCCAAGGGCGACATCGACATCGCGCGCAACCTGACGACACAGCAGATCGAGTCGCTGGCAGACAATGCCGACGTCGATCTGATCCGCAAAAAACAGGCGTCGCTGATGCTGGTGTCGATGAACGCTGCCAACGAAACGCTGTCGAACCCGAAAATCTGGGAAGCGGTGAAATGGGCGATCGACTACGACTCGATCCAGAAAAACATCCTGTCGGGCACCCATGACGTCCACCAGTCCATCATTCCCGAAGGTCTGCCCGGCGCCGTGAACGAGGTGTTCTTCACCCAGGACATCGAAAAGGCAAAGGCGCTTTTGGCCGAAGCAGGTTATCCCGACGGTTTCACGATCACCTTCGATCACTATTCGGCGCAGCCCTATCCGGACGTCGCGCAGGCGATCCAGTCGGATCTGGCCAAAGTCGGCATCAAGGCTGAACTGATCTCTGGTGAAAACCGTCAGGTGCTGACCAAGATGCGCGCTCGCGAACATCAGATGATCCTGTCCGCATGGGGCACCGATTACTTTGACCCGAACGCGAACGCGGACGTGTTCTGCATCAACTACGATAACTCAGAGGATGCGGCGACCAAGCCCTTCGCATGGCGCTCAAGCTTCAAGGACGACAAGATCACCGAAATGGCAGTGGCAGCCCGGGATGAGCGTGATCCGAAGAAGCGCATCGAGCTTTATGTCGAGCTTCAGAAGTATTACGCGCATAACAGCCCTTTTGCGATCATGATGCAAAAGACCACCACCGCGGCCTGCCGCAAGAATGTCACAGGCGTCGAACTTGCTCCGCTGCCGGATGGCAACAGCTATGCGGAGACCACGAAAGCGTGATCCCGAAACTGAAATCCTTCGGCTCCATGCTCAGCAGCGTCCTTGTGACGCTGCTTGGCCTTGCTATCGTAACCTTCATGATCGGCCGGGTGATGCCTGTCGATCCAGTGCTCGCCGCCGTTGGCGACAACGCCCCCGAGTCCGTGGTGTTGCAAGCACGTGCCGACATGGGGCTGGACGATCCTCTGATTGTGCAGTTCTGGCACTACCTGGTGCAGCTGGCACATGGCGATTTCGGACGGTCTGTGCTGACACATAACGAAGTGGCTTCTGACATCGCACATTATTTCCCGGCGACGATGGAGCTGGCGACGGTGGCCCTGATCCTGGCTGCCGTGATCGGCGTGCCGCTGGGCATCTGGGCGGCGGTGCGTCAAGGCAGCATCACCGATCAGGTGATCCGGGTGCTGTGTCTTACGGGCCATTCCGTGCCGGTCTTCGTTCTGGCGCTGGTTGGTTTGCTGATCTTCTACGTCTTTCTCGACATCGTGCCGGGGCCGGGGCGTCAGGATATCATCTACGAGGGCATGATTCCATCAGTCACGGGCTTTCTGACCATCGACACGATCCTGGCGGGCGATGCGGGCGCGTTCTGGGATGCGGTGCATCACATGGCGTTGCCGGTCTGTATCCTGAGCTACTTCTCGATGGCCTATATCACTCGCATGACCCGTGCGTTCATGCTGGGCGCGCTGAAGGGCGAATATATCGTCGCAGCACGGGCCAAGGGCCTGTCGCTTTGGGCCGTGGTTCTGGGCCATGCTTTCCCCAATGTCGCGGTGCAGCTGATCACGGTTCTGGCGCTGACCTATGCCGGTCTTCTTGAAGGCGCGGTGGTGACCGAGACCGTCTTTGCCTGGCCGGGGCTTGGGCAATATCTGACGAATTCGCTGATGAACGGCGACATGAACCCCGTGGTCGGCACCACACTGCTGATCGGCTGCGTCTATGTCGGGCTGAACCTGCTGGCCGATCTTCTGTACCGGGTGTTTGACCCGCGCGTTAAATAAGGGCCAAACCATGTTAGCTGACTTCCGCAGATGGGCACTCAACGACGATGCCGGTTCACGACGGCAGGCCGCCTGGGGGCGGCGCTATCGCATCTGGCTGGCGCTGAAAGGCAATCCGCTGGCGATGCTGGGGCTGGCGATCATCCTTGCCTGTGTGGTGCTGGCCGCACTGGCGCCGGTGCTGGCCCCCTATGATCCGACAGTGCAGGAATTGACCGACCGGCTGGCAAAGCCATCCGCGGCGCATCTGCTGGGCACGGACGAGCTGGGCCGGGATATCCTGTCGCGGCTGCTGTATGGCGGGCGCGTGACCCTTGGCATGGTGATCGCGGTGGTCGTTCTGGTGGCGCCACTTGGTCTGGCGGTTGGCACCGTTGCCGGATTCTTCGGCGGCTGGGTCGATACCTGCCTGATGCGCGTCACCGATGTCTTTCTCGCCTTTCCACGTCTCATCCTGGCGCTGGCCTTCGTCGCTGCCCTGAGCCCGGGCGTGGAAAGCACGATCCTGGCCATCGCGCTGACCGCCTGGCCGCCCTATGCGCGTATCGCACGGGCCGAGACGCTGACCATCCGTCATGCCGATTTCATCGAAGCGGCCGCAATGACGGGGGCATCGCCCTGGCGCATCGTGGCCCGCCATGTGGCGCCGCTTTGCGTGCCGTCGCTGATCGTGCGGGTGACGCTGGACATGTCGTCGATCATCATCACAGCGGCAAGCCTTGGCTTTCTTGGCATGGGCGCGCAGCCCCCCAGCCCGGAATGGGGTGCGATGATCGCCACGGCAAAGCGGTTCATTCTGGACCAATACTGGGTCGCGCTGGCGCCCTGTGTCGCGATCCTGATGATTTCGCTGGCCTTCAACTTCCTGGGCGACGGTCTGCGCGACGTGCTCGACCCAAAACAGAGCTGAGGGCCAAACAATGTTAGTCGATATTCAAGATCTCCGTATCGCCTTCGTAAGTAACGGCACGCGCTTTGAAGCGGTACGCGGGATTTCATTGTCGCTGGACTTGCGCGAAAAGCTGGGCATCGTGGGCGAGTCGGGGTCTGGCAAGTCGCTGACGGCTCGGGCACTGATGCGCCTTCTGCCGAAACAGGCCGACGTCCGCGCCACGAAGATGACGTTTGACGGTATTGATCTGCTGAGCCAAAGCGAACGTGAGATGCGCAAGATCCGCGGCGGACGCATGGGCTTTGTTCTGCAGGACCCCAAGTATTCGCTGAATCCGGTCAAGACCATCGGCACCCAGATTGCCGAAAGCTGGCGCACCCATAAACGCGGAAACCGCAAGGAAGCGCGCGAGGCGGCACTTGATCTGCTGGAACAAGTCATGATCCGCGATCCAAAAAAGGTGCTGGATGCCTACCCGCACGAGATTTCGGGCGGGATGGGCCAGCGCGCGATGATTGCGATGATGCTTGCGCCCGACCCCGAGCTTCTGATCGCGGATGAACCCACCTCGGCCCTGGATGCCTCTGTGCAGGCTGAGATTTTGCGACTGATCGATCATCTGGTGGAGAGTCGCGGGATGGGGCTGATCCTGATCAGCCACGATCTGCCGCTGGTGTCGCATTTCTGCGATCGTGTCAGCGTGATGTATATGGGCCAGCAAATGGAAGAGATCGCAGCCGCAGACCTAGCCCGTGCCGAGCATCCCTACACACGGGGTCTTTTGAACTGCATGCCGATGTTGAACAAACCGCGGGCTATCCTTCCCGTGTTGCACCGCGATGTCGCCTGGCTGGAGGAGAAAGCACAATGACCACCATGATCGAAGCGTCTGATCTGGGGATCGCATTTTCCGGCACGCAGGTCGTCAAGGGGGTCAGCTTTGATGTGGAACCCGGTGAAAGCTTTGGCATCGTGGGTGAATCCGGCTCTGGCAAGTCGACCGTTCTGCGGGCGTTGGCGGGTCTGAACCGTGACTGGTCCGGGCAGATCTGTTTTGACGGGAACAAGGTTGGCCTGCGCCGGGACCGGACGTTTTACACCAAGGTTCAGATGGTGTTTCAGGATCCCTTTGGCTCTTTGCATCCGGCGCAAACGATTGATCGCATCCTGTCGGAATTCCTGCTGGTCAACGGCATCGGTGATATCGACGGCCGTGTAAACCGGGCGCTGGCCGAGGTCGCGCTTCCGTCGTCGGTGCGTTTTCGCTTTCCCCACCAGTTGTCCGGCGGTCAGCGTCAGCGGGTTGCGATAGCACGCGCCCTGATCGCAGAACCCGAAGTGCTGTTGCTGGACGAGCCGACATCGGCCCTGGATGTTTCAGTGCAGGCCGAAGTGTTGAACCTTCTGGCGGACCTGCGCCAGCGTCTTGGCCTGACCTATGTGATGGTCAGTCACAATCTGGCGGTGATCGCACATCTGTGCGCGCGCATGGGGGCCATGCAGCACGGTATCATGGTCGAACAGCTGACGACCGAGGCGCTGCGGAACGACAAGGCCGTCCATGCCCATACCCGCGAACTGGTCGACCTCAGCTTGAGCCTGGAAACAGTTGAGGCCGCCGCTCTCTAGCGCAGCCTTCACCACCTATTTTTATCACGAACGGGGCAGACTGATGACAGGGCAATACCTGAACTGGCAGGCCGCTGAAACATGCGCACAACAGCTTTTGGGCCGCTGGGATGGCCGTGATCCGGGCGGCGCGCTGGTCAGCTTTGACTCTGCGGGCGAGCGATTTGACCATGCCACAGGTGTTGCCGATCTCGCCACGGGCGCTGCTTTTTGTCCGGATACCCTGTCACGTCTGGCTTCGGTGACGAAACATGTGTTTTGCAGCTTTGTGCTGGCCCACGGCGATGTGATTGCCCTGACGGATCCGCTGGGGCGGCATTTGCCAAAACTGGCGCCTGCCCTTGGCGCGATCACGGTCGGTCAGGCGCTCGACATGAGCGGCGGTGTTCCCGATACCCGCGAAGCCCTGACCCTGCTGGGCCACTCGGTCTATACTCGCAGCGAAGCACCGGACCTGCTGGCCTTTCACGAAGCGATGCAGGCGCCCAGTTACGCGCCGGGCACAGAGGTGCATTATTCCAACGGCGGCTACCGCCTGGTCGAAGAAGCGCTGCGGGCCAAAGGCCTTGATTTTGCACCCTATATTACAGAGCTTTCGCAGCCGCTTGGCCTTGATTTTGTCGCGCAGGACTATTGGATCGATCCACTGGCGGGGCTTGCCCCCGGATATTGGGCGGGCGCTGAGGGCTGGCAAATCGGCATGCAGGGCATGCACCTGTCTGCCGCCGGGGCCTTGGCCGGATCTGGCCGCAGTCTGGCCCGTTGGGGCCGTGCCCTGTTGGCGGGGGAGGGCGCACAGGCCGGGCTGTTGGAGCAGTTGAGCGCGCCGCGCCATCTGTCAGACGGGCTGAGCACTGGATATGGTCTGGGGGTGCGTCATCAGAAGATCGGACCCCATGGCCTGATCGGCCATGGCGGCTCGCAACCCGGCTACAAGAGTTTCCTTCTGATGTGCCCCGAGGCCGGTGTCGGCGTGGCAATGGTTGCCAATCGCGACGACGCCAATGGCGCGGACATGACAGCGCAGGTTCTCGCCGTGCTGCTGGGACAACAGACACCAGCGACGGCGGCGCATGGTCTGGCTCCGGGTCTTTATGTTGCCCCAGAAGGTGCCGATTGGCTTGAGATCACCTCCACCACAGCTTGCCGCCTGGATGATGAGGTTGCACTTTATGCAGCACCTGATGGCTGGGCTGACAGCGGCTCGCCCACATCGCGGTTGCAGCTGCATATGGACGGTGGCGATATTGTGGGGTTTGTGGGGCATGCACCTGTACATTTCAGCCCTGCGCATTCCGAAGACGGTCGGCCAAAACATCTGGAGGGCTGCTGGCAAAGCGATCTGCACGGCGGGATGCTCGAAATCAACGAGGGTGCTGTGGTGATCGGCGCAGGCCCGACACGACAGGTGATGCCACTGCAAAGTCTGGGCAACGGAAGATACCTGTTTTCCCGTTTGGACCCGCCATGCTCGCGCCGGATTTGCCTGTGTGAAACCGGCGCGGACTGTTTCACTTTGTCCCTGTCGCGTGCACGTGGACTTGGTTGGCACCGGATTTTTTAGTCCAGCACTGGATGGCGATCATAGATCGGGGCCGATCCCACTGCCAAGCTGCATTTGCTCTATCTGTGTTGTCACGTTAACTCGCCGAGTTTGCAAGTTGGCGCGTCGTTCGTTGATCAAGCTGAATTTGCTGCGGATTTCCACGCTGCGAATGCTTCGAGGCGGTGGTAGCGGATGGTGAGAGCGGAATGACTGCGACACCATCGAAGCGCAGTTTGTCCGTAATGATCCGCTTGTGCATGGAGTCCCAGCGGATCATCAGCTTGACCAAAAGCCGTTTTGCAGCGCGCTTGTCTCGTCTCGATTGAACGATTTTCTCAAGAACAACGCCGTGTTGATCGACCGCGCGCCAGAGCCAGTATGACCGGCCTGCGATATTCACAACGACTTCGTCCAGATGCCAGACATCGCCGGGGCGCGGCGGCCGTCGCCTTAGAAAGTGGGCGATCCGGGGTCCGAACTTGACGTTCCAGCGCCGGAGCGTCTCGTGCGAAACGTCCACGCCACGTTCCAGCATCAGCTCCTCAACCTCGCGCAGGCTCAAGTTGAACCGGACGTAGAGCCAGACAACGTGAGCGATGATCTGGGTGGAAAGCGGTGGCGTTTACAGATGATTTTCAATGTCTGAGTCGACACCGCCTACGCCCAGATCAATGAACCGACAACCTCAGGCCAGTTAACGTGACAACGCCCTCAGATTGCGTAACGCTTCTCAAGTTCGTCGAAGAGGTCTTTGCGCACCATCCGTTGGCGCTCCATGAAGCTGGCCAGAGGACCGCTTTCATCCATCTTGCCCGTATCCTTGAGCTGACCCAATGCCATCTGCACGCCATAGACCGCCGACTGAAGCGCCACATTGGCATAGAGGATGAGAGAAAAGCCCATCTCGCCCAACTCATCCAAATCCAGGATTGGGGTCTTCCCGCCTACCACCAAATTAACCAGCTGAGGCGTGCCTTTCTGTGCCGCGCGGATGCGCATCTGCGCCTCCGCAATTGGCACAACTTCCTTTCCGGAAAAGTGCCCGCAGCGCTTGCGGATTTTTTGATCTTCGAGCTGGATGGCGCTGGCACCTGCGCGTTCGAGCGCGCGGATGTGTTCTGGGGGCTGACGCTGATTGCCACGCTGAACGACAGCAGCTTGTCGAAAGGGCTGGTGGCGGGGTTCTTTGGGCTGATCCTCAGCCAGATCGGTATGTCCACCACAGGCATCATGCGCACTACAATTGCCAACCCGCATCTGCTTGACGGCATTCCGGTGGTACCGGCGATGATCGGCATTTTTGCGGCATCGGAACTGCTGCGCCTGCGCGGCAGCACGTATTTGGTGCAGGACAAGGCGCAGCGCGACATTTCAATTCCGAGGATCCTCAAAGGTGTCGTCGAAACCTTCCGCTATCCTGGCGTTCTGATCCGCGGGAGCCTCATCGGTGCGGTAATTGGGGCAATCCCCGGCGTGGGGTCATCTGTCGCGAACCTCGTTTCTTACGGAGAGGCAAAGCGTACCTCGAAGACTCCCCAAGCCTTTGGTAAAGGCGCGCCAGAGGGCGTGACCGCGGCGGAATCCGCCAATAGCAGCTCGGAAGGC
The DNA here is from genome assembly GCF_002760615.1 of Puniceibacterium antarcticum. Lineage (GTDB taxonomy): Bacteria > Pseudomonadota > Alphaproteobacteria > Rhodobacterales > Rhodobacteraceae > Puniceibacterium > Puniceibacterium antarcticum. The sequence goes on from NZ_AWWI01000073.1 coordinate 9,818, forward strand.
GGGTCAATGACCGCGCTGCTTGCGCTTGGTATCCGCGGTGGTGCGGCCACTGCAGTGCTGCTCGCCGCGTTTTCCTTTCACAACATCATTGGTGGCCCATCCTTTATCCGCAATCAAAGCGACATCGTCTACTCAATCATCCTGGGTAATCTGGGGCAGGTGGTGCTTCTGGCAGTGATAGGCCTGCTGATGCTACGCTTGCTTGGCATGGTGGTGCGGGTGCCGCTGTCTTATTTGGTGCCCAGCGTTCTGGCGATGTGTGCCTGGGGTGGCTACGGGATCACTGGCACGATTGCGGGGCCCTTGACGGTTGCGGCTTTCTCCGCGCTTGGCTGGCTGATGCGCAGGAGCGACTATCCGGTCGCGGCCACGGTGATCGGCCTTCTACTGGGGCGGATGATGGAAGGAGAACTCGTGCGCACGTTGCAGATCTCGGGCGGTCACCCGATGAATTATCTGCTGGAACGTCCGATTGCGCTGACGCTTTTATCATAATGATCCTTGTACTTGTCGGCGCGCCGGTCCTTAAGGCAGTGCGTAAACGCAAACAGGCCTCGGCAGAACACACCTCATGACACTCTCACCTCTCTCCCGCGGCGCTGTCACACTGATTGTCGGCGCGGCGGGTGGACTTGCATTTTTTCTGCTGAATTTGCCGCTCCCCTGGGTTCTGGGCAGTCTCGCGGCCTCTGCGTTCGTGACCCAGGTTTCAGGCTTTCAGCCGACATTGCCGCCGAGTTGGCGCAGCTATTCGATGGTGGCGATCGGCAATATGCTTGGGACTGGCTTTACTCAGGATGTCGTCGCCCGCTCAGGCACCTGGGTGTTCAGTCCGATCGCAATGTCGCTGCTGTCCGTGGGGTTCGGTGTCTTTGCCTATGTTATTTTCCGGCACTGGGGCGGAATGGAGCGCAACACGGCGCTCTTTGCGGCGATGCCCGGGGGGCTTTCCGTGGTTTCAATGCTGGCCGAAGACTATAGGACCGAGGTCAACCGAGTGGTCCTTTGTCATACTGCGCGGCTGGTTGTCCTGCTGGTGTCCGCACCCATCGTGATCCAGATGATCTCTGGCATAGACCTCGCCGATGCAAACCGTGCCGCCTATGCCCATCCCGAGGCGATTGATCCCCTGAACCACAGCATTCTCGCGCTTGCCGCAGTCGTAAGCTGGTTCATTGCAAGCCGCATGAGGTTGCCGTCGGCAATGCTCCTTTTGCCATTGCTGACCTCGGCATTGCTGCACGCGACAGGGCTGCTGACCGTCCATGTGCCGCTCGTGTTGTCCACGCTGGCGCAGATTGTCATTGAGGCAAGCGTGGGCGCCCGTTTCGCCAGCTACACGATGATCCAGATCTTCCGCGACGGCTGGCTTGCGGCCCTCGTGGGCATCTTTCTGGCCTATCTGCCCGGTGGCGCGCCCGAGCTCGGGGTCGTTGCACTGGCACTCTTGATCGACCCGGCGATGGTCGCCGCACATCATGTGCTTCGGGTTTTTCTGATCGTTGCGATCCTTCCTGTCCTTGCCAGCTGGGCGGGGGAGCGCAAGACACGCCCATTTTAGGTTTCAGATGACCGGGCCCCAGTGCGCCTAGGCAGGCTTTCACACCGGCTCACGTGTATAGAGCTGCCATGCCTTTGCGGAGCATCCAGTCGTTCACATTTTGTCTCCGTTCTGGCGGTCATACACACTGCCGGTAGCCTTCGCGTCTGAGAGACTGATTTGAAAATAACTTATTTATTTCAGATATTTGTGATTCTGATGGGTTGCAAGGCTGAACGGAGATCCCGAGGTTAGGACCGACCTCACCCGTCGCCAACATCACTGGGCAGGCAAGCTATACGCAAGCTATCTGGCCAACGCTATTGGCGTGGTCTTTCCCGGACCTGATCCACGCACATGCAAAAGCACGCTGCGAGGCCTGATGGTGAAACAGAGGCGGATATTCATGATGGTGGTCGTCGCAGTCCAGACCTCGAAACGCCGGGCGGCGACTGGTTTACCCGGCGCCGTTCATACCGAGGCCGTTTTTATGGCCTGAGAGAAATGTCTTGTCGCGATCCATCATGGTCATCACCTACCCGGGAGGCCGTATTTGGACAAGTGAAGCTTCTGTAACGCGCGGCAGGTGAGTCCGCACTTTTGCAGGTCGGCCTTGCTTGAATGATGCGCCTACGGCGAACGTCAGCTTCGTGTTTGTCCTCAAGCCTAAGCGAACTCTTGCGCAAGTTGAATGGACGGTCTTGCAGTCAGCCCTTGTGCGTTTTTTGCTGCGGGAACGGGAGCAAATGAGTGCGACCGTTGCAACAGTCTGGTCCCGCTTTCAGGGGCTGCATGCGAAGAGGAAGTACATGAACTGAATGAATGATTGGGTCCACGAAGAAGAGATTGAGCCGGTCGAGGAGGAGCCTCGACAACCTATGACCCTCGAAACCATCGGGAAAGCAGGTCTCTTGTGGGCCGATCCCGCTCTGCCGCCGGAGTATGTTGTTTCGGTGACCGGGTTGAGCCCGAGGGAGCTTCGCCGCTTGTTCGGGGCTAAACCCAGCCAAGAGAAGATCCGCGCCAAGGTCAGCCATTAACTGCACGTCCTGGTGTGCGCTGTATAACGGCGCGGCGCCCTCGTCGCTCGCCGGTCGTTCTGGCAACCGACGTAGCATTTACCCACCCAGTTTCGAAAGAAGCATCGGCAGGCAACCCCGTGCAAGCGATGGCATTGTGTTGCATAGCCGTCGTTTTGGGCCGCTCAGTACTGTCCCGACGGACATGTCGGTGACATCAGAAACACCCTTCCCCGAAGCGGCGTGTTCTGGCAATGTTCCGGATCAATCCTTCCTCTCTATTCTCCGGATCCGCTGATGTGCACCCTCTATTCACAGACCAAATCCCAGGACGCCATGCGGCATGTCTTTGACGATGTGATCGAAGGGGGTGAGGCCTTTGAGGATCTGGTGGGCAACCTGCCACCTATGGCGGGGATCTTCCCGGACTATGCCGCGCCGATCATCCGACACGCAGAGGCGGGTGGGTGGCAACTGAGCAAAGCCCGCTGGGGCATGCCGACGCCGCAGGTGTTTCTGAAGGGCAAGCGCACAGATCCCGGTGTGAGCAATATCCGCAATACCGCCTCAGCCCACTGGGGGCGCTGGCTGGGGGTGGAGCACCGCTGCCTTGTGCCCTTTACCAGCTTTTCCGAGATCGACAGCCGCCCCGGCGCGCCCCGCAATCACCCGGTCTGGTTCGCACTTGGTCCTGATCGGCCTCTGGCGTTCTTTGCGGGTCTGCGCACCGAATGGACCTCTGTGCGCAAACTGAAGGAGGGCGAGGTAATGGCGGACCTCTTTGGGTTCCTCACCTGTCCGCCCAACCGCGAGGTGGCGCCCGTTCATCCGCAGGCTATGCCCGTCATCCTGACAACGCCTGCGGAATGGCGCAGCTGGCTGACAGCACCTGCCGCCGAGGCGCTGCACCTGCAACGACCCCTTTCAGACGGGATGCTGCAGATCGTGGCGGAAGGGGCGCGTGAGGATGCGGCCTGAGGTCGCTCCACCCGACCCCTTATCCTTGCGCCCGCGCCGCGTGCATGAGGCCGAGGGCGGGGGGCGGCGCGCATTCGCCTGGTTTCAGGCGGCACGGCATCCGGGACCGCTGGTGTGGATCC
>NZ_AWWI01000074.1 GCF_002760615.1 Puniceibacterium antarcticum
GTTCAGCCCCACCGGCCAAGCTGGTTGTCGGCACCGGCCATGGTGGTTGTCGCTCATCAACTCCTCTTGCGGCAAGCGCCGTATTGACCGCAAATGGGTAGGGCGTTGCAGGCAGGCCATCTAGCAACTCTGCCGAAAAGGCGGCTACCCTCAGGTCTGTGTCCTTAAGGCCCATTGTCATTGAGGCCGCGAGATTACGATAGATCGGTATCGGAATGTTCCCGTTGTACTGGCCGCCGCCATTGATCAGCTCGGCTCCAGATTCGTCCCATTCTGCCGTGCGATCATTCTGTTCCCAGACGGCCATAAAATCGGTCAGGCCGGGATCAGTCGGTAAAACCCTGCTGCGCAGCAACCTGCCAATGAGCTCTTCCCCCGCTTTCTCATAGCCATGTGCTGCGCTGACCCCCGTGGCATCCGCCATACCGGGAAGCCCCTTTAGCATTTGCGTCTGAAAGCCGGGGTAGGTTGCGTCAAGATAGGTGGCGAAAGCACCTACAAATCCGTCGACGTAATCGACAAAGGCTCCAGTCAATACCGCGGCATCATCTCGAAACAGCGCAATCTGACGCGCCTCGTAAGTAGCATCGAACGCCGTTTCGCCATAGCGGCTATTCTCATAGAAGAACGTATCGGAACGCGCTTCGGCCAGATCCAAACCGCGCAACACTTCCATCAAAACGGCTGCTTTGCGCTGGTCCGGATCGGTCGCGCCCTGAGCCAATGCATCGATTGTGGCATCTAACCGCACAAAATAAGCATTTATGTTGAATTGGCTGTTGATGCCCCCACGGATCAGTTCCAGACGGCCATCTTCTGTCTGCACGCGCCCGACATGGCATGCAGCGCAGGTAAAGGAGGTATAGTCTACGCCTGACGGTGTTGCCTCACCGGAAATGCCGGAGAAGCCTATCCCCACAGGCAGGGGGCCAGAAGGTGCAGCTGCATCGCGAAACAGACCAACTTCGGACATGAAATTAGCGCCCCCTGCCCATTGGTCAGGGGCGACAATGGGCAACAGCTTCAACAGGATCATCGGTGTTCCGTCTTTCTGCGAAAACGGGAACCGGGTGAACCAGTCGTAAGCAATTTCGTGATCGGCAATGTAGTTGTTTAGAGAATTGGTACGTTTCGCTCGTTCCTCGGCCCAGTTTGAATGCATGGGCAGGATCACGGGCTCCACGGCGGGCGCCACAAGCCGGATCGAGGCAGATTCCGGAATTGTGCCGCGCCAGAACAGCCCAACAGCACCGATGACGAACACAAAGAAAACGGGGAGAAGAAAAATCGATTTTTTCATCAGGCTGATTCACTTTCAAGACCGCATTTCGCTCGTTCCAGCCGCGGCATACTCACTGATTCATCTCGTGGCGCAGATCGCTAATCGCCTCGTATACGACCCGACGCATGCGGTTGACGGTTCCGAGGGGCCGATGCTCTGGCAAGGCGTGCCATGGGTTGAAACTGCGCGCCTCACAGATCGCGTTCTGCGCTGCAGTGTCGAACTGTTGCTGGTGGATCATAATCTGCGCGACGCGCACAAAGGGGGCCTCGTCCTCATCCCAGGGCGTGATAATGTCCTCTACATCCAGACCGGTGTTCCCACGCGCCTGAACAAGAAACTCCATGCAGGACGTTCCGGCCGCAAGGCTGTCACGCATTGCCGTACGCAGAAAGTTCTTGCCTGCGTCTTCCGGAACAGATGGGTTCTGGGCAATGCAGGGTCTCGCAGAATACTTGACCGCTTGGCGATCGCTACCCAGCCCCAACTGGTAAGCCGTCACAGAATAGTATCTCGTCAACAAAGGATTCGAGATCTTTTGCGACAGCATTTTGTATGCGTTTATTGACCCTTGCCAGCCAAGAATAAACGGAATCTTTAGTATCGGTAGCAGTTGCCCCGCATCCACAATCTGAAAGAATTCGGTGTATCCATGGGAATCGTTCACAAAGAAATACGGGCTGGAAATCAAGATCAGATCCTGTGCGTCAGGTGAACCTGAGTCGGCAAATAGCTTGGGCCCCGCTACACCAAGCAGTTTGATTGCCATACCGCGCGTGTCCCCTTTGTGATCATCGCCGTAGGCATTGGGTGACCCGTTGGAAAACCGAATTATCGTTTTGTACTGTGCACTCGGCTGGAAAATGCCAACTTGAAGCGGCAAAGGAATATCATCATCGACCTTGAACGTGGCACTAACACAACCATGCGCCTTGGGATGCGCATCACGACGGGCGCCGCCAGCGGTGTATTCCTGCCTTATGGTATCAGAAAGCGTTTCGATTAGCGCTTGCGCATCCGCAATCTCCGTTGCGCCGATCCGTTCACCCAGTTGACTGTCCGCTTTGGGATAAGTTTCAACACTGATTTGTGCGAATCCTGGTGACGCCACAAGCGCCGCTGCGATAACACACATTGTGCGTAGCTGTAACCTGAGCATGAGCTTGCAGTTCTTTCGTCAACCAAGTGCATGAAAGAAGCTATCGAACATCAGTTGGGAAAAGCTTAATTCTGCCGCAGCTGCATAGCCTTGATGATAGGTTGGGTTGCCGCTTGAGACGGCACTTGTGCCATTGTTATCCATTCAGCTGTCAACGCCGATTGAACTTTCCCTGGAAGCGGCGTTGTTGCACAAGTCTGACGTTAGAGGATTAACATAGTGAAGCCATGCGGTTAGACTGGCTGCATGAGCAAGCCATCAGCCGCCCGCTACCGCACCACGAACTTCTCCAGTTACACTGCAGCGCTCCGCAAGCGTGGATCCCGGTTGATCCGTTGCTCGGCAACGCATGCACGCATGCGTGAGAGGGTGGTTGGAAAAGGGCACGACCTGGCTCGCGCAGCCTGACTAGCAGCCCCGGGGAATTGTCACATAAACTGAACATGATCTGGTTGGACGCGATTATTATAAGGATCACGCGATGCTTGCTGCCGCTTTTCAAGCATCGAATGCTTCCATGCGATGATAACGGATGGTTAGGGCCGCGCGACGACGGGATGGTACGGCAAAGCGATTGCGGGTGGCGAGTGGATGGAGACGAAGCGTTGCAACCCGCCGGGCGTCCGGACCCCCTGCATCGATCGCTCGCGTTTTCGGAAAGGCAAATGGCTGTTCTCAGCACGATTATTCAAGCCCTTGTGGGACCAATGATCGAGACGGGACGCGACCTCACGTTTGACACAGCTGAAGGTGATGTCGGCAATCGAGCGCTGCCGCGCGGCGGCGCTTGGCGGGCATGTGGAGCGCTGCGCTGACTGCGCACATGAACACATCGCCTATAATTCCTGCCGTAACCGCCACTGCCCAAAATGTCAGGCGGGTGCAGCCAAGACATGGCTGGCGGCGCTCGAGGCCGAACTGCTGCCCGTGCGGTACTTCCATCTAGTCTTCACCTTGCCCAAACAGATTGCCAACATCGCATGCCAAAACAAACGAGAGATCTACAATCTGCTGATGCGGGCACCCTCGCCCTGCCTTGCCCATGTTGCGGCGGCCAGCTGATCATCGTCGAGACAATCGCTCCAGCACAGCACCCCAGAGCACCGCCCAAACCACAAAGGGCCGTAGCATAACGCACGCCCCACACGTGACGAACACCACCCTCAGCCGCAGACGATGTCACCTGCGAACCCATCATGATGCGCTGCTCCAATTGTCGGCGCGCCAAAAGTGGATGACGCCAACAAAATATCGCGCATATCGTCCAAATGCCTGCAAGCCTGCCCCCGGGCCTAGCCTGACGGGGCTCGTTCAACGGGTCTGTCAGATCGGATCCGACGCAAGCCCGCCGCCCAAATCCCCATAGCAACAAACCACCCACCAAGCCCGATCCCGCGATTTCCTGCTTGAACGCTTCTCCGCCACCAAGCAACGCTCCGCGTCACCAAAAACCCAGCGCGTGGCGTCCGAGAAACCTGCACCAAACCAGACTTGCAGCATATGGGAAATTCTATCAAGCCACCTCGCAGGCTACCGCACCTTGAATGCGCGACAGCCCTTTATTCGGTCAACCAGGGCTGCGCAGCCGCTCTAGATGTCCGTCGCGCACGGCGTCGGGGTGGATGACGCCCAATTGCGCCGGCACACTGGCAAGGCCGAGGATGCGTGCAATTGCGAAACGATGTCTGCCGCCACCGGAGCGGAGGGGTTCTCCGTCCCGCGCGATATGGAAGAAAATGCCACCGTGTTCCCGCCGGAAGTGTGCGGGTAGTTCGTAACGCGGACGAAGCCTTCCGGTTCGGAGGGCCTCCTCATAGACACGGTCAAGGGCTTCGTATCGGGCTAAAACTTCCTGTAACGTTCGTGCCCCCTCGGAAATGCCCTTCTCCGAGATAATGGCGAGGTGGTAGTCCAGAACCCCTGTTTCCGCCCAGCTCATTCCGCGAACGAAACGATCGTAGATGGCGCGCGTGGCCCGAGTTTCGGGGAGTGGACTCCGCGACTGGTCCCAGTCACCACCGATAACCAAACCACTGTGTCTGCGTTTGAATGTGGACGCTGCAGAATTGCGGCGTGCCAGATAGATATGCCGCACGTCGAGGGGGGAAACGAAGATGCACTCGTCGCTGAGAGGTGCGCTAGGCCCGAAGCGCAACCTGTTCCATCGATCCCTCAGCACTTTGTGCGGAACGCGTGCCGCGAGCGTGCGCGGCAGGTTCCTGAGGTTTAAGGTAGGGTGGTCTAGAAGGGCCATTCCGAGTACTCCGACAAACAGTCATGATGTAATCGACTGTAACTGCTTTGCAAAAGCAGATTGCCTCGTACGCGTCAATAGAGGGAAGATCACGCTTCCATGTTGTTCCGCTTTTGGGGTCCGCCACAAGACATTGACTTTGATCTCAGTCGCTGGGCTCGCCACCGTAATGGACAAATCCGGCCATGCTGACATGCTCGTAAACCTGCGCAACTACCGTCAGATCTGCCGTGAGCCCTTCTGGATGAAAAGCGCATCGTCGAACGAGCGTTCGGGCGCGGACTGCCACGACTTGCCGAAACCATAGAAATGGTGAAACGTAAGGTGGTGTCTGCCTGACGGCATGCTCCAATTCATTGGATTACGTCTTCCAGCCAACCGTATGCAACGAAGCAGGTCGATATATATGAGAGCGTTTCAGCTTGGATGGAAATCCTGTCAGCGATCACTACCGATTTTGATCGACCGTTGCGAAAGCAGTCATCGGAACAGTTGGGGCAGATGTTAGCATAGCCCTTAGTGCTGCGGGTCGGCTGTGATTGAATGATAGAGCTGCGGCGAACTGCGGCTTTAGCTCGCCGCGACGGAGTATGAAACATCGCCTGATCGCCTCAAAAGTCCGAGATTGCAAAGGGTTCTACCCGAAGGTGCGACCGATCCTGTCGAGCGCGCGCCGTATTTCCGGCAGGGCCCGGTCATCGCCGTGGCTAACGAGCCATTGGTCATGCGTAAGCTCGTCCACCACTGAGCCGGCGCGCTCCAGTCTGGCCTTACGATCATCAACGAACGTCGGCAGCAGGGCTCTGCCCAAACCGTTTAGCGCCAGATCCGGAGCAAGGCGCGGCGCGTTCACCTCTACGGCAATCGCTTCGCCGCATCGTTCAGTCACCCATTGTTCTGACGGCGTTTCCGCGCGCACAACGATCCAACCTTTCGGCGCATTGGCGGTCGCGAAGGGCGCAAACTCCAGGTGGCGGAGCTGCCGTCCATAAATGCCAATGTCCGTCGGGCGGCGCGAATGACACCCTCGACCGTAGGCGAAGGTCCGTGCAGAGATCCAAACAAGGCTTCTACGCACGGAACGGGGGCTTCGGCCCGCTCGCCCTCTAACGCCTGATTGCCGCGCTGTCGTAACCGACATGCCCGACGCACCAAACGAAAAATTGAAGCGAGATTTCAACGACTTTTGAGACAGATATGCCAATAGGCTCGCTGGGGCGTACCGGCTCCATCGTGCCCTCTCATGCGCTGGGAACCAAGACATTCGGTGTGGAGACAAATGAGCTTGAAGCCCATCGCATGCTCGACCTCTACGTCGCTCGCGGCGGTACTTTCATCGACACGGCGGACGTCTATTTGGACGGCGTGCCGGAAGAGATAATCGGCCGATGGGGGGCCGCGAGGGGCAGGACAGACGATTTCGTCGTTGCAACCAAGCGCCGCTTGGGCCCTTTCGCCGGGCAGTCGGGGCGCATCTCGCCGCGCGGTCCTGCGTGGCGTCGACAAAAGCCTGGAGCGTCTGCAAATGGATGAGATCGACTTGTTCTTCATTCATGGCTGTTACAAGGACACCGACGCTTTTGAGACGCTCCGGGCGCTTGGCGACCTAGTGACGGCAGGCAAGATCCATCCTATCGGTTGGTCCAACGTGACCGGCTGGCAGTTGGAGCGGATACGCACGCACCTCGCCGACTTCATAGCGGCCTACAACGTCGCACGCCGCCTAAAGACGCTCAGCGGACTCACGCTCTACGAATACATCTGCAAAATCTGGACTTCAGAGCCAGATCGATTCATCCTAATCTCGCTCCACCAGATGCCGGGACTAAACATCCAGATTGAACCAGAATATCATGAACGTCACCATTGCTGTCGATCGCACGCCAAAGCCATAAGTTGCGCCCGCGGATAAGACGAACCACGTCATCAAGGTGGCATTTATCACACGGCGCAGGCCGGACCCGCCGGATGGAGGCGGCATAGTGTGTGCCAAATTTTCCAACCCACTTCCGGATCGTATCGTAGCACTCGATGATGCCGCGCGCCGCAAGTAGATCCTCGACTTCGCTCATGCTCATGGGGAGCCGAAAATAAGACCAGGCCGCATAGGCAATGATCTTAGGCACGAAACGGTGGTCTTTGAAGGCGCCGGAATGTTTGGCTTTTGTCATGTTCGTCGGTGCGATTTGAGAGCGGGCCCCTCAAGTTGACGATGCCGTCTGGAGCCTAGGTTGTCGTAACGGGCGGCAAAGTGCAGTAAATTCTCGAGGCAGCGCGTATCACGCCATATCTTGGAGAAGCGTGTAATGAGTCGTCTAATGGGCTGCTCGATTAGAGAACGCCCCGGGACACGATCACCGCCCGCTTCGCCGTCGTTAGACCGCTTCCAGCACAATCGCGATGCCCTGGCCCACACCGATACACATGGTCGACAGCGATTTATCACCCGGTTTCAGATCGAGCATCGCGGTGCCAGTGATCCGCGCGCCGGACATGCCCAAGGGGTGACCAAGCGCGATCGCCCCACCATTTCGGTTTACGCGACTGTCATCGTCGGCAATACCCAAATCGCGCAGAGTGGCCAGTCCCTGCGAGGCGAAAGCCTCGTTCAGCTCGATGACGGCAAAGTCCGATTGCGACAACCCAAGACGCGCCATCAATTTCTTTGAGGCGGGGGCCGGGCCGAAGCCCATTATGCGCGGTGCGACACCAGTAGAGACTCCGCCCAAAACTTTGGCAATTGGGGTCAGCCCGTGCCGTTGCGCAGCCTCTTTGCTGGCCAGGATCAGCGCTGCTGCTCCGTCGTTCACGCCCGACGCATTACCCGCTGTCACGGTTCCATTGGTTTTGACAATGCCACTGAGTTTTTGCAGCGCTTCCAAAGTTGTGGAAGGCCGGGGATGTTCGTCCTCGGACACCACAATCGCATCGCCCTTGCGTTGCGGGATCGTGACGGCGGTGATCTCGTGCGCGAGACGTCCGCTGGACGCCGCAGCGCCAGCTTTCTGTTGCGAGCGTAGGGCGAACAGATCCTGATCCGCGCGGGAAATCCCGAAATCCTCGGCCACATTTTCTGCAGTCTCGGGCATGGAATCGACGCCATAAAGCTTTTTCATCAGCGGGTTCACAAAGCGCCAGCCGATGGTCGTGTCGTGGATCTCAACCGAACGAGAGTAGGCGCTTTCGGCCTTGGGCAGCACAAAGGGCGCGCGCGACATGGATTCAACCCCGCCTGCGACGATCAGCTCGGCCTCTCCCGCTTTGATTGCGCGGGCGGCGGTGATCACCGCGTCCATGCCAGAACCGCAGAGGCGGTTCATCGTCGTGCCCGGAACGGTGTCCGGGTAGCCCGCCAGTAACAAGGACATGCGCGCCACGTTACGGTTGTCTTCGCCGGCCTGATTGGCGCAGCCAAAGATGACCTCATCTATTGCGGACAGGTCCATCGACGGGTTGCGCCCGGCCAGCGCCCTTAAAGGGATCGCGCCCAGATCATCCGCCCGGACAGAGGCAAGCGCGCCGCCGAAACGGCCAATGGGGGTGCGGATATAGTCGCAGATATAGACGTCGGTCATTCAAAGATCCTCGGGAACGACAAGATCACCAATCTTGCCATCGCTGTGCAGCTTTGCACAGGTTACGGATTGCAGTTGCGCCAGGGTCATGGCGGGCAGCTTTTCGCGCAGGATAAATTTGCCGCCATCTATGTCGACGACAGCCAAAGAGGTGTAAACCCGCGTCACGCAGCCGACGCCAGTCAAGGGAAAGGTACAGGCTTCGACCAATTTCGGTTTTCCATCCTTGGTGAGGTGGTCGGTGACCACGGCCACACGTTTTGCACCATGGACCAGATCCATCGCACCTCCGACCGCAGGCACACCTTTAGATCCAACGCGCCAGTTTGCAAGATCGCCATTCTGCGCAACTTGATAGGCACCCAGAACGGCAAGATCAAGGTGACCGCCACGGACCATCGCAAAGCTGTCCGCATGGTGGAAAAACGACGCCCCGGGATTGAGTGTGATCGCCTTTTTCCCGGCGTTGATCAGATCCCAGTCCTCTTCACCTTCCAGCGGCGCGTTGCCGAAACCCAAGACGCCGTTTTCGGTGTGGTAGGTGACATCCCGGCCGACAGGCTGGAACTTGGCGATCATCTCGGGAAAGCCAATCCCGAGGTTTACATAAGAGCCGTCTTCGATGTCTTGCGCCGCACGCCATGCGATCTGTGCGTTGGAGAGGGCCACCTCGGAAATGTTTAGGTCGGACATCAGTGGATCACTCCCGTGCGCACGAGCACTTCTTCTTGTTTCGGATCTGCAACTTGGACCACCATGTCGACAAAAATGCCGGGCGTGATGACCTGTTCCGGGTCAATGCCGCCGGGCGCTACAAGATCAGACACTTGGGCGATGGTCTTGTCGGCGGCCATGGCCATCAGCGGATTGAAATTCCGCCCGGCCAGGCGATAAGTGAGGTTGCCAACCTTGTCGCCCATCTGGCCTTTGATCAAAGCGAAATCGGCCTTGAGCCAGCGTTCACGCACATACATCTTGCCGTCGAATTCCTCGGTCGGCTTTCCGTTTGCCAGTTCAGTGCCGTAGGAGGACGGGGTGTAGAAAGCCGGAATGCCTGCGCCTGCAGCACGAATGCGTTCAGCCAGAGTGCCCTGCGGCACCAATTCCAGCGCGATCTCACCTGACAGGTATTTCTCGTTGAACGCTTCGGCGTTGGAGCTGCGCGGAAAGGAGCAGATCATTTTTCCGACCATGCCTGCCTTGATCATCGCAGCGATGCCGATCCCGCCGTTACCAGCATTGTTGTTGATCACCGTGATATTTTTTGGGCTGCCAGTGGCGCGAAATCGGTCAATCAGCGCGTGGATCAGTTCGATAGGTGCGCCAGAGCCGCCGAAACCACCGATCATGATCTGTGCGTCATCGGGGATCTCGGCAACAGCCTCGCCCACGGTCGCGATGGTTTTGTCCATGAAGCTCTCCTCTATTATCATCAGTTTAACCTTGGCAGAGGGAAAGGCCGAGTCTCTTTGTACGCATCTTGACATTTGTTCGTTAGTTGAATGATGTGGTTCACATGACGAACAAATCCTCCAATACAGTCTCGTCTTTGGCCAAAGGTCTTCGTGTCTTTGAATGTTTCCGGGCGGATACCCCGAAACTGTCGATCGCTGACGTGTCTAAACAAACCGGGTTGGATCGGGCTACGGCGCGGCGATGCCTTTTGACTCTGCATCAAGAGGGCTATGCTGAATACGATGGAAAGTTTTTCTCCCTGACGCACCGTGCGCTGAGGCTCGGCTTGGGGGCGATTGCGTCGCTGCCCTTGCCACAACTCGTGCAGCCCTGGCTGGATCAATTGACTGACCTGATTGGCGAAAGCTGTTCGGTTTCCATTCTGGATGGCACTGAAATTGTCTATCTTGCGCGGGCGGCGCAAAAGCGAGTGATGTCCATTGGACTCATGCCCGGTTCACGCTTGCCCGCCCACTGCACCTCGATGGGGCGTGTGCTGTTGGCAGCCTTGCCGCGGTCAGAGGCGGAAGCGATTGTTGATGCTTGCGACCTTGCGCCAAGGACTGTGCACAGCATCACGGAACCCGAAGATATTATGGCTCAGATCGACCAGACCCTGGCGCAAGGCTATGCTGTCATTGATCAGGAGGTCGAGATCGGCCTGTGTTCTATCGCCGTGCCCCTGATCGATCAGCGGGGAAGGGTCGTCGCGGCATTGAACACCGGCATGGCTGCGACACCGCAACGCGCGGAGTGGGCAGTTACGAATTTTCTGCCGAAACTTCTGAATGTGCAATCTGGACTGAAACGTGTGCTGTGATGGGCTCGACTTTAAATGGCTAATCCCCCTCATCTTTACGGGTAGGGGGGGGATGACTACTCAGTGGCGAGACGTGCTTTGTTCGTCCGATCCGCAAGCATTGCGGCCGTCCGTTCGTATGCCAATCTGGACTCCAGACCCATTGATTTCGGTCCATTGCCGTGATGGTGATGTCACGTTAACTCGCCGAGTTCGCAAGTTGGCATGCCGGTCGTTGATCAAGCGGCATTTGCCGCAGATCTCCACGCCTCGAATGCTTCGAGCCGATGGTCGCGGACGGTGAGAGCGGAACGACGGCGGGCTGGGACGGAGAAGCTATTACGGGTGGTTCTGTCGCAAATTTCTGAAGTTTACGAAGAAAGCCCTTTCCTCGGACACAGTTATACTGCGAGTTCCGCGAATTGTTGAAAAGCGGATTTCCCGGCCTTGGCGAACTGGCCCTTGTGAATCATATGCGCCACCTCGATGCCTGCCAGCATTGCCGACGCCGACCGGAAGGATTTGAAGCCCTTCATCGGGCGGGTCGGTTTCTTGATGAAGCGGTGGTCTTGCTCGATAATGTTGTTGAGATATTTCACCTGCAGACTGTCAATCAACCAGCACCAGCTGTTCATAACCAACAGGCAATTCATGTGGAACAAACCGGCAGCGTTGGATCCGCTTTTGTCGATGACAACCGTGTCCGGCCAGCCGTTCCCAGCAATCGCTTTGGAAAACAATGCGGTCGCAGCCGCCTCATCACGGCGCTCAGATAGCATGAAATCAAGCGTTTGGCCTTGCTTGTCGATGGCTCGATAGAGATACGTCCACTTGCCCTTAACCTTTATATAGGTTTCATCCAACCGCCAAGATCGGCAAGTGGGGCCCTTCCGGCGATGAGCCTTGTCAGCGATGGCACCAGTGTATTTTTCGACCCACCGGTTGAGCGTCGCATGATCAACGGCAACGCCGCGCTCGGCCATAATCTCTTCGAGATCTCGTTAGGAAACGCCATACCGGACGTAGAAATAGACCGCATACAGGATCACTGATTTCGGGTAATGCGCGCCTTTAAAGCTGATCAACGTCTCAATCCTGATATTGGTTTTGGAGTGCGCATCCACTGAGCCGGGCCACTACAAAACATAACCATCTTCCGAAACTTTGCGACACTACCCCTTTCCAGCAGTCTGCGTAATTAAATTTGGTCCGCCACGGCAGCCGAAGAACCGTAATCATCTTACAAAATAAGAACTGTCCACAAATGACAATGCCAAGGGGAAACGGAGTTTAATAGATAACAAATTGAAATGACTGCTTCAGATCGGAATATATCCGATCACACAGGTTGCCTCAGAGTCAGCAGGCTACGAATTCTTTTTGCTCTGCGTCCCGACCGCGACGCCAAAAGGCAGCGGTACACCCTCAATCATATCCTCAATCAGGACCGAGATCATTTCAGCCCGATTCGAAACACCGGCCTTGCGGTAGATCGCGGCGCTCTGCGCCTTGACCGTTCCGGTTGCCGTTTGACGCAGCGCGGCGATGTCCCCTATCGACACCCCCTTGACCGACATCAGCGCCACGTCGCGCTCTGCTGCGGTCAGGCCCCAACGCGTAAACTGGTCACTCATCATCTGGGAAAAGGCGCCGGTGGCGGCATCAAGTCGCCGCTCAACACTTTGATTGCGCTGCATCATCCGGCGGTATTCGCGCAGGGTGATGAAGACGCTGAACATCAACCCGAGCACGCTGATCGCTTCGAGTGCGGTCATCAGATCGACATTGGTGAGCTCATTGGCGACATCCAGGATAAACAGAACCATGCACACGCCCTGAACCGAGGCCGCGACCAGAAAGTGGACGCGGCGCAAACGGAGTCGGGGGCTGTCAGTGGGTTCTGGGGTCATGCAGCTCCTTCTGCCCGTGGATCATCGCCGCGACAAGATTTTCTTTATGGCGCAAACTGGCGAGCAGAACCCCCCCCAGGTGTAACGCGATCAGCGCCAGAAGCCCGTTCACCAGCCCCTTGTGCCAGTGTTCGACCCATTCCTGCCCAAAATAACGGTCCATGCCCATCATCACGCCGGTGGCACAGATGCCGGAAAGCAGCGTCAGCAGCGCCAGGATCATCGCAGCGCCTGCGGGGTTGTGCCCCAGCGTCCGCCATTCCCGCCCCCGCGCCATGGCAACCAGATAGGCCACCAGTCGCCGCGGGCCGGGCACGAAATCCGCAAAGCGCGCGTGCCGCCCGCCGACCAGACCCCAGATCAGACGGAACACGATCAACCCGATCACGACATATCCGATCCAGCGGTGCAGCCAGCGCGGATCTGTCAGGAGCCACGCGCCCCCGACGCTGCTCACCAGCGCCCAGTGGAAGAGACGCACGCCCGCATCCCAGACTTTTACACGCGAAGATGTTGTTGCAGTCGATGTCATGGCATGCGTCCCTTTTCAGTGATCAGGCGTCGATACGGTCAAGCTCTTCGCCCGTCGTCGGATCAAAGAAGACCTCCATGTTGGTGCCGTCCAGCGTGCCGTAGATCTCGTAGCACGCGCCACTGTTGATCTTGAACGATCGCACCACGCCGCCTTCTTCCTCAAAGCTCTGAATCGATTTCCAGACGGGGGCGGCGGCGCCTTCGGCGGGGGCTGTGCACTCCGGCTCTGCAAAGGCGGCGGTCGCGGACAGTGTCATCATGGCGGCAAGGGTTGCGATTTTCATAAGGTCTCTCCTGAGGTCTGGCCAGATCGACATGACCCGGCGCTGATGTCCTCATGACTGAGCGCGCCGCCCTCCTCTATCGCCCTGCGGCTTAGAGGGAGCTGCATAAGCCCGGGTTTATGCGCTTGTTTGCCTGATGGGGGCCCTGAATCTAGAAGGGCCTGCAACGGATCGCTCGATGTAGAACTGCCGCGCGCAGGTGGTCTTAGAGCACTTTGCATTTGATTTGAATCGCAAGATGCCGACTGCGAATGGATGCGATGAGCTCCTGGATGCCCTCAACGGCTCTGCGGGAGAAGGTCGCGCCGCCCATTCGCAAGCTCATCAAAATCCCAAATGCACGTGTCAAAGTTTACTGTTCCTGCCCCGCCGAAAAAGCGTCTGATCAAGACGGATACCTTGGCTTGCGCCGAGAGATGATCCCCTATGCCGTCCGGGCGGAAACAATGGCTTTGGCGGGCGAAGCACACAAATTTTGATCTACAGGATCCACCAGATGCCGGAACTGAATACCTTAAGCCGCCTTCCGCTCTCCATCACTCCCCAAAAGACCTGTCAGGTCGACCGCGATATCGCGACACTCTAACACGGCGCTGTTGCATAAATCTGAAACTGGCCGCAGCTCCCCTTTCCCCGGACACACTTATCC
>NZ_AWWI01000075.1 GCF_002760615.1 Puniceibacterium antarcticum
CCTCGCCTCCGCTCATCGCCTCGCCCGCGCCGTTGCTCTCATCCGGGCTGTCCATCCGGCCGGTGCCATGGGTTTCGGGGCCATCTGCCGAGCGGGAATTGCGCATGTGTTCGGTGGCCGCCGCATGCGACGGGATCAACTTGTCGCGCACACGACCATCATTGCGCCACCATGCGTCGAACAACGCCCCGAACGCCGCGACCTCCTCCGCGCAGCCTGTGCAGACCGCCTGCAAGGCAAGGCGCGCCTCATCGGGATCGTGTGCCCCCACATGCGTCAATGCCTCGACGGCCAGAGCGGTCTCCGCGACGCCAAGACGCAAACCGTGCCCGCGCAGATGCGCCATGAACCCGGCCACCCGGGCATTAGGCCCCGGATCGCGCCCGGCAAAGCGTGTCACGCGGCTCATGCGGCGCGGCCCGCCAGCCGCTGCGCCACTTCGGTCGGAATGTTGTCGCGGTCGCGGCGTGTCTTGAGCAATGTGGCCAGCGTGGCCTGCAGCACCTGCGGATCCTCGGTCAGATCCGCGATGCCAAGACCCGACAAAGCGGCCGCGAAATCCAGCATTTCGGCGATGCCCGGGATCTTTTCCAGCTCTTCCTTCCGCAGGGCCTGCACGAAACCGACGATCTGCTGCGCCAGCACATCCTCGACACCCGGAATACGCGTTCGCAGGATCGCGAGTTCCGTGGCCCGGTCCGGATAATCCACATGCGTGTAAAGACAGCGACGACGCAGCGCATCCGAAAGGTCCCGTTGGCCGTTCGCGGTCAGGATCACCATCGGGCGCGTCGTGGCGGTGATGGTGCCAAGCTCGGGGATCGAAATCTGGAATTCTGACAGAATTTCAAGCAGATAGGCCTCGAATTCTTCGTCCGCACGGTCGATTTCGTCGATCAGCAGCACGGGTGCCACGGGCTGGCGGATCGCTTTCAGCAGAGGCCGCTCCAGCAGGTAGGCGTCAGAGAAGATGCGCGCCTCGACCTGTGCAGCGCTTTCGCCATCCTCTGCGGCGGCCCGGATTGCCAGCAGCTGGCGCTGGTAGTTCCATTCATAGATCGCCTGACCAGCGTCCAGCCCTTCATAGCATTGCAGCCGGATCAGTTGCGTGGATTTCACCGCCGCGAGCACACGGGCGACCTCTGTCTTGCCGACCCCTGCAGCGCCTTCAAGCAGCAGGGGCCGTCCCAGCGACAATGCAAGGTGCAGCGCCATCGATAGATCGTCTGACGCAACATAGCCCTGACTGGCCATGTCCGTCTTTAGATCACTCCACGTCATGCTCAGCCTCCCGACAATCCGTGCCCAGCGACCGGCCTTGCGCAGATCTCCGCACGGGCGCCGCCCGGGCGCGCCCTACCCATGCAGCCCCAGTCCCTCGGCAATGCGCCAGATCCGCCAGTGATCATGCGGCATGTGGCTTTGCTTCAGTCCGAAGGCGCGGAAGGCATCGTGCACCGCGTTCGAAAACATCGGCACGCCGCCCACATTGGGGCTTTCGCCGACGCCCTTGGCGCCGATGGGATGGTGCGGGCTGGGGGTTTCGGTGAAGTCGGTGGTGTAATGCGGCGTCTCGACCGCCGTCGGCAGAAAGAAATCCATCAGCGTGCCGGTCTTGCAGTTGCCCATCTCGTCATAGGCGATCTCCTGGCCCATCACGATTGCGAACGCCTCGGTCAGACCGCCATGCACCTGCCCTTCGATCACCATTGGATTGATGCGGGTGCCGCAATCGTCCAGCGCATAGACCTGCCGCACCTCGGTCTCTCCGGTATCGACATCCACGTCCATCATGCAGATATAAGCCCCAAACGGATAGGTCATGTTGGGCGGATCGTAATAGCTGACCGCCTCCAGCCCCGGCTCAAGCCCCGGAATGGCCTGATTGTAGGCGGCATAGGCGATTTCCTTCATCGTCTTGAACCGCTCGGGGGCGCCCTTGATCACAAAGCGGTCGACGTCGAATTCCACGTCATTGTCATGCACTTCGAGCAGATAGGCCGCGATCATCTGCGCCTTGGCGCGGATCTTGCGCCCCGCCAGCGCCGTCGCCGCCCCCGCGACCGGGGTCGAGCGTGACCCGTAGGTGCCAAGGCCATAGGGGGCCGTGTCGGTATCTCCCTCCTCGATGGTGATGCTGTCCGCCGGGATGCCTATCTCGCTCGCCAGGATCTGGGCGAATGTCGTCGCATGGCCCTGACCCTGGCTGATCGTGCCAAGGCGGGCGATGGCACTGCCGGTCGGGTGGATGCGGATCTCGCAGGAATCGAACATTCCCATCCCGAGGATGTCGCAGTTCTTGACCGGCCCGGCCCCGACGATCTCGGTAAAGAACGACAGGCCGATTCCCATCAGCTTGCGCGTCTCGCCGCGCCTGAAGGCTTCGACCCTTTCGGCCTGCTCGGCCCGCAGTGTGTCATAACCGACGGCGGCAAGCGCCTTGTCCCACGCGGTGTGATAATCGCCCGAATCGTATTCCCAGCCCAATGCGGAGTGATACGGGAACTGGTCCTTGCGGATGAAGTTGATGCGGCGCAGTTCGGCCGAATCCATGTTCAACTCCTGCGCCAGCCGTTCGATCATGCGTTCGATGAAATAGGCGGCTTCGGTCACGCGGAAGGAACAGCGATAGGCCACGCCCCCCGGCGCCTTGTTGGTATAGACCCCGTCCACGCCCACGTAAGCCACGGGAATATCGTAGCTTCCCGTACAGATGTGAAAGAACCCGGCGGGGAACTTGGTCGGGTCGGCGCAGGCATCGAACGCGCCGTGATCGGCGGTCACGTGACAGTGCAGGCCGGTGATCTTGCCCTCTTTGGTGGCACTGATCCTGCCCTTCATCCAGTAGTCGCGGGCAAAGGCCGTGGCCATCAGGTTCTCCATCCGGTCCTCGACCCACTTCACCGGCTTGCCGGTCACGATTGAGGCGACGATCGAGCAGACATAGCCCGGATAGACCCCCACCTTGTTGCCGAAACCGCCGCCGATATCGGGGCTGACCACGCGGATGTTGTGTTCCTCGATACCCGAAAGCAGCGATGCGACGGTGCGCACCACATGCGGCGCCTGAAAGGTGCCGTAGAGCGTGAGCTTGCCGTTCACCTTGTCCATCGACGCCACACAGCCGCAGGTTTCAAGCGGACAGGGATGGGTGCGATGGTAATAGATCATCTCTTCGGCGACGACCTCGGCCTCGGCCAGCACCGCCTCTGTTGCGGCCTTGTCGCCCTCTTCCCACAGGAAGATATGGTTGGGATGACGGCGTTCGCCATGCGCGCCCGAGGTCTGACCGGCCAGATCCTCACGCAGCACGGTGTCGGATTCCAAGGCCATGAACGGATCGACCAGCACGGGAAGTTCCTCGTACTCGACCTCGACCAGTTCAACTGCATCGGCGGCGACATAGCGGTCGCGGGCGACCACATAGGCCACCTCCTGCCCCTGGAACAGCACCTTGCCATCGGCCAGCACCATCTGCTTGTCGCCCGCAAGCGTCGGCATCCAGTGCAGGCCCAGCGGTTCGAGATCCTTTGCCGTCAGCACCGCAATGACGCCATCCAGCGCCATTGCCGCATCGGTGTTGATGGAGACCACCCGGGCGTGGGCATAGGGCGATCGGACGAAATCGCCGTGCAGCATCCCGGCCATCTTGATGTCGTCGACGTAATTGCCCTTGCCTTGGGTGAAGCGCACATCCTCCACCCGCTTGCGCGAACAGCCAAGGCCCTTGAGATTTGCGATGCGGTTATCGCGTTCCGGTGAGAGATCGTTCATTCTGCGGCCTCCCTGGCGGCGGACATTTCGGTGGCGGCGGCAAGCACGGATTTCACGATGTTCTGGTAGCCGGTACAGCGGCAGAGGTTGCCGGCCATGCCAAAGCGCACCTCTTCCTCGGTCGGGTTGGGGTTGTCCTCGAGCAGCTGGATCGCCCGGGTGATCATCCCCGGCGTGCAGAAACCGCATTGAAGCCCGTGATGTTCCCGAAACGCGTTCTGCAAAACATGCAGACTGTCCGGGGTGCTGATCCCCTCGATGGTCGTGATGGAGGCTCCGTTGGCCTGGGCCACAAAAACGGTGCAGGATTTCACGGACTTGCCGTCCATCGTCACTGTGCAGGCGCCGCAATGCGATGTTTCGCATCCGATATGCGGCCCGGTGATGTTCAGCCGCTCGCGTAGTACGTGGATCAGCAATTCGCGCGGCTCTGCCAGAAGATCCTGTGCCTCGCCGTTCACGGTCAGGGTGATCTGCATTTTCTTCGACATGGGTCGGCTCCTTTACGTGCGGGACCAAGCGCGGGAAATCGCGCGGGACAGGATGACGCCAGCCACATGGCGCTTGAAGGCGACGGGGCCTCGATTATCCTCGCCCGGGTCGATATCCGCATCCATCGCCGCCATGGCGGCCTTGATGGCGGTATCGTCACAGGCCGTCCCGACAAGCGCCTGCGCTGCCGCCTCGGACCAGACCGGCACATCGGAAAGGTTGGTCATCGCGATGGAGGCAGATGCGCAGGTGCCTCCCTTTCTGGTCAGCAGCACCGCAGCCGCGGCAGTGGCATAGTCGCCGATCTTGCGCTTCTGCTTTTCATAGGCATAACCGCCCGTGGTTGCCGGAAAGCTGATCGCGGTCAGGATCTCGTCATCGGTGCGGGCGGTCATGTAAGCGGCCTCGTAAAACGCGCGCGCAGCCACACTGCGGGTGCCATCGGGGCCGACAAGGGTGAATTCGGCGCCCAGGCATTGCATGAGGCCTGGCATGTCGTTGCCGGGGTCACCATTCGCGACATTGCCGCCGATCGTGCCCATGTAACGGACCTGCGGGTCGGCAATCTGCAGCGCCGCTTCGCGCAGGATGGGGGCGGCGCAGGACAGCCCGGCATGTTCGATGATCTCGTGCTGCGTGACCATCGCGCCAAGGCGCAACGTGGCGCCGTCGATAGTTATTCCGCGCAGGCCGGTGATTGCCTGAAGGTCGATCAGATGCGGCACCTCGGCCATGCGCAGCTTCATCATCGGAATCAGGCTGTGGCCCCCCGCCATGACACGCGCATCTTCGCCATGGGTCTGCAAAAGGCCGAGAGCGTCCTGAAGGCTATCGGGACGATGGTAGTCGAAAGCTGCCGGAATCATGTGATGCTCCTCCCGTCGCATGTTTCTGCGTCTTGCCAAAAGACTAGGCAGGCCACTGGAAAAACGTTCAGGATTTGAGCGGATTGAGGATTTTTTTGCACGAAGTGCGAAAGTGCTGCACGAAATGCGAAGCTGCTGGATCACCCGATCAGCGCCCGACAAACAACCGCGCGGAATTAATGCGCCGCCCTTCAGCAGGCCCGAAGATCCAGAAGAGCGACGCGACCGAAGGTCTTAGAACGCCCAGCCACTCTTCCCCTCATGGAAGTTGAGGGGTTCTCGAGCGAGTGTTATAATGCCAGCGACCGGGTGACCCTTCCAGTAAAGACCCCGTCAGCGCCTAAGCGCGGCGCGCACCAACTGGAGCTTGGAGCGGCTGACAGGGGCCTTTTTCAGGGGTTCGAAGCTGTCGAAATAGACGATGCCGTTATCCTTGAGCCGTTCGAACCGGGTCACATGCGCGGGATTGATCAGATAACTGCGATGTGCGCGGATGAAGGGGCCGCCGCGCAGATGGATCTCTGCCTCGGTGATCGACCAGGCGCAGAACAGCTTGGCGTCGCGGGTGTAGAGAAAGGTGTAGTGCCCCTCGGCGCGGATCACCCCGACTGTGGTCGGCGACAGGAACAAGGTGCGACCGTTCTGCTCGTAAGGGATCTGACGAGGTGACGCGGCGCGCGCAGCAATGGGAAGGTCCGCCGCAGGCTCAGGCGGTCCAAGGACGCTCGGCTCATCCTTGGGCTGCGCGGGCGCGAGAAGGGTTACCCCGCTCAGCAGGAAGGCACCGCATAGCACGAAGCTGGTCAGCACCACGCCGATGGCCATCACCTCATTTCCGATCACGGGACCGACGTCACGGACGACTGGCGATGCGGTAAAGCGCGAGCCAAGGATGGCGACGAAGTGCACACAGAACACCGCCAGACCGAAGCCCACAGTGCCCAGCAGCAGATTGCGCTGGGTGCGCTTGCCATAGGCGAGCCAAACCGCCCCAGTGCTGAGCACCAGCGACCCCACCACCGCAATGGTCAGTCCCAGCGGCGTGTAAACTGCCCGGCAGAGTTCAAGGCCGGCCATGCCGATATAATGCATGGCGACGATGCCTATGCCGATGATAGCCCCCGCAAGCGTCAGCGTGACTGGGGTACGTGAGCGAAAATGCAAAAGCAGCAAGGAACAACCGACAATCAGGATCGCCACCATTGCCGAAATCAGCGTGATGACCGCGTCATAGTAGAAAAGGATCGGAAGCTGGAGCCCCAGCATCGCGACAAAATGCATAGACCAGATGCCCCCTCCCAGAGCAACAGATGCCATCGCAACAGAAATTTTGCGTTTTTCCAAAGACTTGTCGCGCAGCCCACTGGTCAGGGACAGGCCCGTAAATCCCGCCATCAGCGCCACGGCAAGCGAGGCGGCCACAAGCCAATGATTATGCGTGTAATTCAGAAACTGCATGATCTATGATACTCTGTTGCGAGCTCGTGTCACAAGCTGCGCCATTTACGTGCTCCTGAGCGAACCAATAATCCGCACAAAGAAAATTTTGATCTCGTACAGTTAGCCGATCAAGCCATATGGCACTAAGCTTGGCTATTAAAAGGTCTGGGCAGGGAAACCCAAAGGAATTTTTCGGTGGAAAGGCCTGTCATGCGGGTTGGTAAGTGCATTTGTTGTTTCCGCGCTGGCAGATGCTCTTGACAAGGTGGTTTTCAGTGTAGTTTCGCCACGTTTTGACCGCTCCGCCAAGCCCGGCTTCGAGCAATTCGCAGACTGCGCGGGATAATTGCGCCCACCCCAAGGGACCTTCTCAACCTTTTTTGAAATTTGCGGCACTCTATCTTCAACATTGCGCGCGCGCATTGCTAGGTCATCTTGCGGTGCACGCCGAATCGGATCGCCTGACCCAACTCGGCCTCCTCACCTTTCGGGCGTTCAATGCCATCTTAGCCCGGAATGCAGGTGTATGCTGATTTCGTCTCGACATCTTTCGTGGTGATGATCAGCAAATAGCAAACCAGAGCTTGCGTCGTTGCGGAGGTTTCTGGGACTCGCTCACGCCATCGTTTTGTCATGAACTGGCGCGATGTTGAGGATCTGCGGGCAAGAAATTTTGGTATGCAACTTTCAATACTCTCGCGACACACCCTCGCCGGGAAATAGCATCAGTCGCCACATAAAATGCTCGCAGGCTGAAAAGATGCGAAATACGGCAGCACCATCAAAGTGATGCAAGAGAATGTCTTTTAGAGACCCCCGATTTGCCACAATCGAGCCCTCATAGCGTCCGATTGCGGGGCTAGACAGACAATGTTCCCAATCAGTGTCCACCGGAACAACGTCTTTCAAGCATGCGCACTGCATGTTCGAGCCCACGTCCAATTCGAGCCGTTTCTCGAACCACCTCAAATAGGGATTGTGTCATGAACCGTCATGCGTTTGCGCAATTGTTTCTCTGCGCTTTTTTGATCCTCGGTCTTACAGTTGCTGCTGTTCGTCCGTCTGTAGCTGCTCAACCGAGGGGACTGTCAGATAATGTACTGGTCATAGGAACAGATCGCGGTGGCCTGCTGAGAGCGCGTTCGCAATTTGTCGAAGAACTTCGGCGCAATGGCCGTCGCGTGGAAATTCGCGGAGAGCTTTGCCTGTCCTCTTGCACGATGTTCCTTGGGGCTGCGGATGTCTGCGTCAACCCACGCACTGTATTTGGCTTTCATGGTCCGAGCTATTATGGTCGTAAGCTCCCAGCCGATCAATTCGAATACTGGTCGCAGGTTATGTCGAAGAACTTCCCCCCACACTTGCACAGCCAATTCATGAAAACTTGGCGTTATCGCATCGACGGGTATGTTAGCATCACAGGCGTGCAGCTGATAAATATGGGGTATCGTTCCTGTTAGGGTCACGATTCATAACCAATAGATGACAAGAGCTGCAAGGGCGATGGCAGAGAGGAATACCTTGGGACAGCGGTCATAGCGTGTCGCGAGGCGCCTCCAGTCCTTGAGCCTGCCGAACATGATCTCGATGCGGTTGCGCCGCTTGTATCGGCGCTTGTCGTATTTCACCGAGGTCTTCCGCTGCTTTCGACCCGGGATGCATGCCTTTTTCCCTTTGTCTTTCAACGCTTCTCGGAACCAGTCTGCATCATAGCCGCGATTCCCGAGCAGCCAATCGACCTTGTGCAAGCTACTGAGCAAAGCTCGCGCGCCGATGTACTCGCTGACCTGCCCGGCGGTGACGAACAGGTCGAGCGGGCGACCCTGACTGTCGCAGATGGCGTACAGTTTGGTGTTCATGCCGCCCATGATGGGACCGATCAGGCGACCACGCCCCCTTTTTTCATGCCCAGACTGGACGCCGTGCGATGTGCCTTCAGGTAGGTCGCATCCACTGCCCGGCAGTTGATTGCGCAGCAATCAATGAGAGGGGATCATCACTGTATTCTTCTCGCCGTGCAGGGCGGCCAGGCCCGCCATCATCCGCGCAAAGATATCTTTCTCGCTCCAACGCTTCCAGCGGCTGTAGAACGTCTTGTGGGGGCCATGCGCGGAAGGAGCGTCACGCCAGCGCAAGCCACTACGATTAATAAAGATTATGCCGCTCAGCACACGCTTGACATCAACCCGGGGCTTTCCGTGCGACCTCGGAAAGAAGGGTTTCGGACGCGCAATCTGCACGTCGGTCAGCCAGAAAAGATCGCTCATGTCAGCCACGTCTGGATCAGGTTGGTGCTCATCGCATAGCGCCGCGCCACCTGAGCAACCGAAACGCCTGGCACGCGCGCCTGCGTGCAGAACCTCCGCGACCTGTCGGTCAAAGTCGCGTGCCATCAGCCCTGGGCCCAACAGTTTCAGACAATGCATTCACTGCCCGAGAGGGGATCGCCAGGTGCATCGGGCCCTGCGCGCCGCGATATGAAATGTTCACCGCAAGCTTCCTCTGACGCTCGCAGATGGTGCTGAAATCAGGCACGTACCAGTCCAACCGTGTCAGCCGAAGCAGGCTTTCGACGAAGCCCCTCGTCTGGCAAAGCGCCATGCCGAACACGCCCGGGGCTCAGCCGGTTCAGGGCTGAAACGATCACCAGAATCGTTTCCGGGACGCCCTTCACCCGTCATGGTAAGGCACATCTGGATTGCAGCGTCACTGAATGTCAGTGATCTGCCCCTCTTGCCGAAAGGTTCGGCATCCCAGTTCATCTCCGGATCGAACCAACCTCTCGTGACATTGCTGTGCAATGCACTGCCGGTCAGTGAATCGTCACGGACCCGCGGCGCTTCAGCGCGGCGTTGCAAGCAGCCCACTTCCTCGTCTTATAGGTAGGAGATGTCGGTTTACTCATGCGGGCCAGAGACCAAACTGGATTCTCAACGTGAATCCCTTGCCCGCTTTGTGCAACAGAGCCCGTTGTTGTGCAAAAGACGTGAAGCGTGGACCTTCCCTTTCCAGAGAAGAACCCATCCTTCAGGCTATGTGATCGAGATGCCGACACAAGTGTATCAGTGCAGCAGGGCCGCGCTGACAAAGAGTTCGAAAATTGACAGTAAATTCGCGGTCCGTTGGAGTGACCTGAAATCTGTGTATCTGGTCTGGCTCATGCGGTTTTCAGACAGGGTCAAATATTAAAGCGCTCGTCGAACACGATATCGAATTGATTGCGGAGGGTAGACCAGTCTCTCACATTTCCGCCCGCCTTTCTCGAAGTTGCGGATCTCCAGGTAGATCAGCTTTGTGGCGGCGTGTTCGGTCGGGAATGACCCGTGCGTATTGATCGATTTGCGGATCACGCGGTTCAGACATTCAATCGCGTTTGTGGTGAAGATGATCTGGTGAATGGGCTGATCGAAGGCAAAGAACGGGATCACCTCTTGCTGGGCCCTGCGCTAAGTCGGGGCGATGGAGGGATATTTGCCTGCCTATTTTTACTCGAACACAACCAGTCCGGCGGCGGCCTGATCAGGTCGGGCGGACCTGCAGGTCGCAAACGTCTTCCAGATGAGCCTGGCTGTCACGAACGATGCGACCAGCCGCAGATAAACCCCCTCCCGGCAGAGTGCTTCGCAAGCACCTGCAGGGCAATGGATGATCTTGGTATCTATGCCGTCGAGCCGGGTTTGGCCTTTCTTGACAAGTGCGGGCTCGAAATTGCCACCCCTGTCGGGAGGCTCGCAATCGCTACCTCGCCGTCTTGGCGCTTCAGGCCCTTGCTGGATGTCCAGTCGCGCCGGTTCGGCTCTGTATCAGCGACGCATCCTAGCCGTCCTCATAAACCCAACTGCGCGCTCAGCTCCGCGCCTGACATGTGCTCCATCAGCTTGATCTTCGATTTTTCAGACCGCCACCGCAAAGCAGATCGTAAGGCCGCTCGCAGCCCTTCAGGAACTCGTCCAATGGTTCTTTGGAAATCGTCATCCTCATTGACCCTCTCAGGAAGCATAGACCAAAGCCAAGTTACACAGACGATAGGACACTCTCTGACAAGATGATGCTGAACCAATACCAGCAGACATCAACATGCTGTTCAGCGACGATCCCAACAAGCTGGGCTTCTTTAAAGCTTGTATCGACAAGAGTGCGGGGAAACCTCGCGGCCCTTATTCGTTCAGCGTCCCGCTGCGGGCTCTGCCTCGCCGCAAATCTTTTGCCAAACTCTTTCTTTGCCGCAATGCGCAAGGATTGTGCGCGATGGCCGCGAACAGCACGAACTTCGGACATGTGGCGCGTCGCGGCATTGGCAGAGCTGCATTTCAGAAACATGCTCACAGATCATTCACGTAGACTCTTGTCCCGCTCGACTTCCCAAAATGTCCTCCCTAGCTTCCATTTGAAGGCGGTAAAAATGTGCGACGTTTGATCGATTCACATGCCGTTACATCGGGCTGGGGGGAGGCCAATGGCAGCTGATGATATGACGAGTGGAGGTGGCAATGCGCCCGCGCTCAATCTCATTTCGAGAATGAAGGCTGGCCTGATCGGTCAGGACGCATTGATCGAACGCCTGATGATCGCCCTTCTGACTGGCGGTCATATTCTAATTGAGGGGGCGCCCGGTCTTGCTAAGACGCGCTCGGTGCGGCGGCTGGCTGATGGGTTGGAATGTGATTTTGCCCGCATCCAATGCACGCCAGACCTGATGCCCGGCGATATAACGGGCATGCAGGTCTTTCGCCCCGACAGCGGCGATATGTCATTTCTGCCCGGTCCGCTGTTTCACAATCTGGTTCTGGTGGACGAAATCAACCGCGCCCCGCCTAAGGTACAATCTGCACTTCTGGAAGGCATGGGAGAAGGGCAAGTGACGGCTGGCGGCAAGACCCGTAAACTGCCTGAACCCTTCATGGTCATCGCGACCCAGAATCCGTTGGAGAACGAAGGCACCTTTCCCCTGCCAGAGGCACAGCTTGATCGCTTTCTGATGCATGTGTTGCTGGAATTACCCGAAGAGCAGGAAGAACTTGCCATCCTCAACCTGGTTGAGGATGAGCTGAAGGCCAATGTTGCGCCGGTTGGGTCAATTCTGGACCGCGCGACCCTGTCTGCAATGAAGCAGGACGTGTTAAAGGTGCATCTTTCGCCTGCGCTGAAGAAATATATCGTCGCCCTCGTGATGGGAACGCGACGCGATACCAATGACTTGTCTGTCGGAGGGCGTATCCGGCATGCAGTTTCCCCGCGAGGATCACTCGCGCTGGCTGCCAGTGTTCGGGCGCGTGCGTTTCTACAAGGGCGGGCGTTCGGCCTGCCCGAAGACGTGGCCGCATTGGCACCGGATGTTCTGTGCCATCGGCTTGTCCCGACCTGGCGCGCGCAGGCGGCTGGGGAAACCGCGCGTTCTCTGTTCTCCGAGGTACTCGGATCCGTGAAAGCATTGTGAGCAGATCCATGTTGCAGGACAGGACGACATCACACAGTGGCACCGAGGTCAGCACCGAGCGGTTGATCGCGATGGCAGGCTATGCCGGGCTGTCTCAGGATGTGAATTTTGCCCGATCCGTCGTCGGTTCCGCCTCGGGGCCGAAACGCGGCGAAGGTGGTGACATCTATGATCTGCGACCCTTTCAGGAAGGGGACGATCCCCGTCACATTGATCCGGCCGCCTCGGCGCGCAGCGGGAGGCCCCAACTGCGCAACCGCCATGAACAGATGGATCGCACGGCCCTTCTCGTCGCTGACTTTCGCTCTTCCATGCTCTGGGGGACCAAGGGTCGTCTGCGGTCCGTCGCTGCAGCAGAAGCATTGTCGATGGCAGGCTGGCAGGTGGTGGCCGATGGCGGTCAGGTCGGGTGCCTCTGCTGCTGGGACAGAGGTGTCGAGACCCGAGCGCCCAAGCCGCGCGAGGCCGCCATGCTGGGCATTACAGAGATATTGGCGCGTCTTCATGGGTTCGCTATGGATGCGGCCAGTGACGCCGCCGAACAGACAGGATCTGAGCCACTGACGCTTTGTGACATGCTGGAACGCGCCACAGCGCTGGCAAGACCGGGAAGTGACGTGGTTCTGGCAACCGGGTTTGACAACCCAGGCCCCAATTTCGCTGCCACCGCGACCGCCCTGATGCGCAAATGCCACCTGTCGGTGCTGCTGGTTCAGGACGCGCTGGAACTGCAGCCCCCCTCTGGCGTGTTTGCCGCGCGCATCAGCGGGCGGGTGCGGCGTGGCGTTTTCGGGCAGTCCACCTCTTTGGAACAGCTATCTGCGCTTGGGATCAGGGTCCGCCCGGTGAGCGCCGCACAAAGTATCGATATGGAGCTTTCGAGGTGACCGAAGCAGAGTTGATAAACCTGCTGGCCCCAATACGCATTCCCGCCCGGTATGCCGATTTCAGGCTACAGGATGCCTTGTTGGCCCTGTCGCTTGGGCTGATCGCAGGGCTTATAATCGCCAGGCTGAACAGCGTGCTGACCCAACGCAGGCTGCGCCCGATTGAAGAGGTTCAGGCGCAGATCGCGCATCTGTCCCGGCAAGCCCCCGATGAGCGGCTGGTTGGTCTTGCCGAATTGCTGACACGCTACGCGCCCGAACAGGTGTCGCAGCTGAATGTTGACGCCGCGCTTTATGACCCCGCGCAGCAGATCGCCCCGGAACCAATCGAAGCGGCAATCCGCAGTGCCGCAAAGGGGCGTATCGCATGATCAGTTTCGCCTTTCCATGGGCAGTTTTGTTTTTGCCGCTGCCGCTGCTCTTGCTTTGGGTGCTGCCTGTCAAGGAGCAGCCCAGCGGTGCCTTGACGCTGCCCCCCGCTTTGGGTGCGGCGCTGAAACCTGCCCAGGCCCAGATTACCGTTCAGCGCGCCAGTCGCGTGGCCCTGATGCTAATCTGGGTTCTGTCAGTTCTCGCGCTCATGGGGCCGCGGCGGGAACAAGTGCTGGATGTGCTGCCTGCATCTGGGCGTGACCTCCTTTTGTCGCTCGACCTGTCGGGGTCGATGGAACGCGAGGATTTCACCCTCAACGGAGAGGTCGTATCCCGGCTTGCGGCGGTTCAGGCGGTGGCGTCGGAATTTGTCCGCGGGCGGCTAGGGGACAGCGTTGGTCTGGTGGTCTTTGGCGACAGGGCCTATGTCGCGGCTGCACCGACCCATGATGTGGCATCGGTGGCGCATGTGATAGAAACCACTATGATCGGGGTCTCGGGAAAATCCACCGCCATCGCGGACGGGATCGGACTTGCCATAAAGCGGTTGCGCGAGCGCGACGCCAAGAGCCGGGTGATCATCCTGCTTTCGGATGGGCAGGATACATCTGGCTCTACCGATCCTCTGGCCGCAGCAGATATCGCGGCCAGATACGGTATTCGCATCTACACCATCGCGCTAGGTCCAGCGGATCTGGAAAGCGATCCATCCTCGCGCGATGCGGTTGACGCCGCCATGCTGAGCGACATTGCCCATGCAGCGAACGGGCAGATGTTTCGCGTCAGGAACACCGAAGATCTGCGAACGGTGACGGACGCGATTGATGCGCTTGAACCAAGCCCGTCCAAAGCGCCCCCGATCGAAACCTGGCGCGAGTTTTGGATGTGGCCCGGCGGTCTGGCGCTTTTCCTTGTTGCGGCGTTGCTGCTGCTGTGGCGCGGGGAAGTGCGCATATGATTGATCTGGATGTGTTCGTTTTGTTGCGTCCGCTGTGGCTTCTGACCATTCCGCTGGTGCTCACCGCGGCGGTGATTGCGATGCGCAAGGCGGACGGGTTTGGCCGCTGGCGTAAGGTGATCGATCCCGAACTGTTGCCAGCACTGATCCGGTTGGGTCATGTGCAGCTCGGCGCCAGCGACACCCGTCCGTGGGTCATGGCGGCGGCCGCCTCGCTGATGGCCATTGGTCTCGCCGGTCCAGCTCTGCGCAACCCCGGCGCGCCGATCTTTCGCAACCTTGATGCCATTGTGATCCTGCTAGATCTGTCCCCGTCGATGATCGACGGCGGCGGGCTGGGTGACGCGCAGGCCGCGGTGGCGCGGTTGCTGGACCGAAAGGGCACCCGTCCTGTCGCCCTTGCCGTCTACGCCGGAGAAAGCTTTCTGGTCAGTGTGCCAACCGAAGATCCTCAGATGCTGAAATCTGCGATTGCGGTCATTGATGCCGATACTATGCCAGTTGCAGGCAGTCGGCCGGATCGTGCGCTGCAGCTCGCACAGCAGATGCTCCGCGACGCTCAGGCCGAAAATGCGGATGTGATCGTGGTCAGCGACGGCGATGGTTTCGGACCGGATACTCTATACGAGGTCGACGCATTATTTCGGCAGAATGTCCGCATCTCCGCCGTTTTTGTGGATCACCAGACACCTCCCTTTGGCATGCCGCCGGCCACCCCTCAAATGTTTGAGGCAGCAGTGCAGGCCGGCGGGGGGATCTTGGTGAACGCCCGTGACACACGGCCGCTGGAACGCCTTCTGGCAGATCGTCGCGGTCTGAGCACCGCCGAAATGGCGCGGCAGGCTATCCTGTTTCGTGACTATGGCGTCTGGATCTTTGTACTTGGAATGCTGGCGCTGCTCCCCCTCTTCCAGCAAAGACGCGAAACATGAGGCGCGGGATCCTGATCATTCTGATCACTGCCACGCTCACCGGGGCAGCATCGGGGCGGGATGCCTGGGCCAAACTATTCTGGTGGGCCGGGGCGCCGCAGATCGCCCTGCCACTGATCTCAGACCCTGCGGCCAGAGGGGCCGCCTTGTATGAAATCGGCCGTTATGCCGAGGCAGATGCGGTCTTTGACCAAGTTGGTCGCAGCGCTACTTATGATCGCGCTCTCAGCCTTGCAATGACGGGAAATTATGCGCTGTCTGTTGCCTATTTTGATGCTGTGCTGTTTGCCAACCAATATGATGCCGACGCCCAGCATAACCGAAATATCGTTTCACAATTTGTAGAGCCGGTGATTGGAGAGGCCAATGGTCATGGCAGGATTGCAGCCATATTGAAGGCATCCGGTGTGAATACAAATGCTTTTGACCCCGAAAAACCTGACCAGAACCTTCTGGCGCAGGACCCACTTGATGGCGTCCGCCGTCTGGACCGCGCAGTTGACAACCGCACCGTCAGCGCGACCGAGGACTGGCTTGACACGCTCGCCGATGCGCCGGGGGCCTACCTGACGGGACGTCTAAGCGCGGAAATGGAACGGCGCCGCCAGACGGGGCATGCCCACAAGGAAGAGCAATCCAGATGGTGAGGATGGTCCTGCTTTTGCTCACCTTGCTTGTGGCAACTCCGGCACTGGCACAGGAGCCTGCAGAGGAGTTTGACGTACACTTCAACCTGATCCTTGATCCACGGGATACCGCCCCCCTGGAAGGTGAGATGGTGCTTGCAACCTTGCGGGGCGAGTACCGCGAGACCATCACAAATGAAGAGGTCAAGCTGCGGCCCATGACCGATTTTGACTGGATTCAGCTTGCCCCGGACCACTGGACCCGATTGCAGATCGCAGGTTTACCCACAGTGGTGATCGAGCGACGGATCGCGCTGTTTCCTAAACGGGCGGGCACAGCCACGATCCTGCCCGTCGCGCATGAACTGGAAGTCATGAACCGCGAAAATGTGCGGCAAAAGATACTTGTCCGCAGTGCACCAGTCACCATCGAGGTCAGTGCCAAACCAGCAGATGCCGGGTCCGACTGGCTGCCTGTACGCGCGCTCGAATTATCAGAAAGTTGGTCGGCTGATCCTGCCAAACTGATTGATGGACAGAATGTCCAACGTCGGATCGTGTTGCGAGCCCTTGGTGTGCCGCCTGAATTACTGCCCGAACAACCGCCGTTGCGTGAACCTTGGCTGATCAATTTCACCCCTCCGGAAGAGCGCAGCGTTCAGGTGACCAGCCAGGGGCCTGTAAGCACAGTGGTCTGGGTCTGGACCCTGCGTCCGATCACAGGTGAGCCCGGCGTTATCCCGCAGGCGGTCATCCCCTATTTCGATACGACGGATGGTCAGGCGAAATCTATCGTGATTCCACCCGCAACTATCGGCTATGCAAGCTTTGCCAACAACGAAACTGCGGGATGGCAGACAGGGTTTAAAGCGAATGCACAAATAGCGTTCGGTTTTCTGGCTGGACTGGGAATTGCCATCCCGATGACGTTGCGTGGCATGCGCTTCACATCTGCCCCGTTCCGCCGGCTCAGACGCTGTATCGCGCGGCAACAGAGGTTTGCACACTTCAGGCGGCTTGAACGACGCGGAGACGTTGCCGGTTTTCGGAAGGCAATGGCAGACTTTTTGAAATCTGAAACCACCTTGAACCTAGAGGAACGTCTGGCGTTGACCCAGCGGCTCGATAGCCTGATCTTTGCGGCAGACCCGCCAGTAAGAGGCGACGAAATGGCTGTGGCGCGGCGGATCTTGCGAGATTTTTAAAGAGACTTCAAAGCCGGATCTGTCGCACTTTCAGGCCGTTACGCATGCGCGCCCGCAGCACGTTATGCTTGAACATCGCCTGGAAAACTACCGTGATTGATTTCTCTGGTCCCACCCGGAAGGGCAGCAGGAGAGTCCGGCATCACATGCAAAACCCTACATCCGCAGTTTCCTTTTGTGATCGGGTCAAGTGACGAATAGAAGGATGACGATTAAAAGATAGCAGGTCGCGAAGATCAACACTGGCCTTGCTTTTCGAAGGATATCAATCAGGCCGGACATGTCAGGCCTCCTTGTTGCGGCGTCCCCGATCGAACCGGCCCGGCAAACCTCTGCGGAATGCCAGGCAGTGCCCACATCGAATCTCTTATCGTGCGACTTTTGGACAATGGCCTGAATCCGGACTCGACATTTATATGGACAGTGTCTCCCATAGCGATCATATCCGCCTCCCAAGCCACTGCCAGCACCTGTACGCGGGAATGATCCGTCCATGAAACATTCTGGCTTGCGGCAACGATGGTTAAAACGCCCAGTCCTGCTTCGTGAATCATTCCGAACACCTCTGTCCGGACAGCCTTTGAGGTTTCCGCCGGCGCGACCAGCAGCGCGCTTGCAATCTTGATTTGTGAAGATTGTGTCAAAACGCGCACTATAGCTATGGTGCCACCGGAATGTCCCACCAGACCAGCGCCGGGATGCACCAGAACTGCAACGGCAATTTCCGTCAGCCATTGGCCTGGGCAGGGCCGCGACCACGACTTCTGCCGGACAATGCGCCCCGATGAATCGACGCGTTCCCACCATTGCTGCCAATGGGGTGCGGCGAAGCCATACAGTCTGGGAATCAGAAGAGTGTTAATCATGAGATCCTCCTTTCCACAAATAACTATCATGTTTATCGTGTATTCGGTTCCAAATTTCCGACAGTTTGGATAACCTGTCTCTCTCGCTGATACTTGTGGCCGATTCGATAATTACAATTGCGGGAATGACGCAGGCTTGGCTCTTAAATGAAAGCCGGACGAATCCGTCGCCTCAGGCCACATCAATATCTATCGGCCAGGCTGTTGTCTGCCGGATCGATTCCATAGAGAATTTTGAGGTCACGTTGCGGCAAGCTAGAGTGCGCGTCAAATCCAGATAGAAACTGTCAAAGGTCGCCATGTCATGCACGACAACTTTCATCAAATAATCTACTTCTCCCGCCATGCGGTGAACCTCGACAATCACTGGAAAACCCTCGATTACTTTTCGGAACTCGGCGCGCCATTCGCGGGAATGATCCATGGCCTCAATCTCGACAAATACCGTCAGTCCAAGCCCGATCCTGTCTTGATCGACAAGCGCGACCCGCCCCATGATCACGCCTGCCGCTTCCAGCTTTTGAATCCGCTTCCAGCACGGAGTCTGTGAAAGCCCTACCCTTTCGGCCAGCTGCGCCACTGGGACGGTAGCATCCCGCATTAGCTCGTAAATGATCTTGCGGTCGATGCGATCCAGAGTGTCTTTCGTCATCCATGCTGCCTTTTCATGACTTTGGCCAAGTACAATGTCAGTCTCTTGAACGGGCTTCCTGATCTGCTTGAGCCTGCCAAGCCATCAGCCCCCTGCCCGACTTACGATTGTCACCATGATGCCCCACAGTACTAATTGCAGGCAGGGGAAAGATCCGCGACCCAGGCCGCAGATGTGGTCATCAGGTCATTGTGAACTCGCGAACGAAGGTGCTGGCGGGGCGTGCACGGATGTCCGCAGGTCTGCCCACTTGTTCGATCCTACCCATCGACATCACGACAACCAGATCGGCAAGTTCCATTGCTTCCTCCTGATCGTGAGTCACGAAGATCGTGGTCAGCCCCGTCGTGTCATGGATGTCGCGCAGCCCTTGGCGCAGTTCTTTGCGCACCTTGGCATCGAGCGCGCCGAAGGGTTCGTCCAGCAGCAGCATGCGCGGCTCGATCGCCAGCGCACGGGCAAGCGCCACGCGCTGCCGCTGCCCGCCTGACAACTGGCTGGTGTAGCGCGCACCGATGTCGGGAAGCTGGATAAGGTCGAGAAGGCGGTTCACCCGGCGACCGATCTCGGCCTCCGTCGGGCGTTCGCGGCGCTTGCGCGCGCGCAGTCCATAGGCAATGTTCTCGAACACGGTCATGTGCTTGAACAGCGCGTAGTGCTGGAACACGAACCCGGCGCGGCGTTCCTGCACCGACAGGCCGGTGGCATCCTTTCCATCAAAAAGCACACGGCCAGAGGTGGGAAATTCCAGACCGCCGAGGATGCGCAGCAGCGTCGTCTTGCCTGACCCAGACGGCCCAAGCAGGGCTATCAGCGCGCCGGACGGAATGGAGAGGGAGACGGGATGCAGCGCCCTTGAGCTGCCGAATTCCTTGGCCAGTTCTTCGATTTCGATATACATGGGGTATCCTTTTCAATGGCGACGGGTCGCAGCCAGAAGCGCCGAATAGCGCCATTCCAGCACGGATTTCAGGATCAGTGTTAAGAGCGCCAGCAGCGCCAGAACAGCAGCGAGCGAGAAGGCCGCTACTGAAAGATATTCGTTGTAAAGCATCTCGATCATGATCGGCATAGTGGTAGTCTGTCCCCGGATCTTGCCCGAGATGACCGCGACCGCGCCAAATTCGCCCATGGCGCGGGCATTGCAAAGCAGCACACCGTAGAGCAGTGCCCAGCGGATATTTGGCAGCGTCACGGTGAAAAATGCGCGCCAGCCTGTGGCACCAAGCGTCAGCGCGGCTTCTTCCTCGGCTTTGCCCTGTTCGATCATCACCGGGATCAGTTCTCTTGCGACAAAGGGGAAAGTCACGAACATCGTGGCTAAAACGATGCCGGGAAAGGCAAAGACTATCTTCAGGTCATGCGCGACAAGCCAGGCGCCAAAGGTCGAATTGGCCCCGAACAGCAGCACAAGCGCCAGCCCCGCCACCACAGGTGAAACCGAGAACGGCAAGTCAATCAGCGTGATCAGGAATGCCTTGCCGCGAAAATCGAATTTGGTGATCGCCCATGCCGCCGCAATGCCGAAGGCAGCGTTCAGTGGCACGGCAATAGTCGCAACGATCAGCGTGAGGCGGATCGCAGAGCGGGCGTCTGACGAGGCGAGGCTTTGGATCGCAGCGCCTGCCCCTTGGCTGAGCGCCTCGGAAAAAACCGCGATCAGCGGCGCGAACAGCAGGACCGAGATCAACACGATGACCGTGCAGATCAGAAGGCGGCGCGCAAGAAGCGGTTCCGTGGTGACCCCCAAGGGAGGTGTCATTGCAGTGTCAGACATGACGTGCCCGCCCTTCTTGCGAGAGGAGTGTTGAGTCAACTCCGAAGGATCGGGGGACATGGGCCCAGGAAACGGCCACGAGTGCGAGACCGAAAATTATGGCGGGGCCAACGGCTATCCAGAGGGTCACGATCACCCAGAGCGGCTTTCCGGTTATGAGAGCGACCGCAATCAGGGCCAAGGTCATAACAGAGCCGAGGCCGCAGAGGGCGAGACCGGATCCTTCGGGGAGGCACTCGGCGTCACGTGACGCGGGGTGCATTTCATCAAGCTTGATGTCAAACAAGGCCAATCCTCCGTCTGCTCCATATTTGAATGATGTTGATGGCCAGCAGCATCGCGAAGGAAATCAGGAGCATTGCGATCCCGATCGCAGCGGCCGCGTCGTAATTGTATTCCTCAAGCCGGATGACGATCAGCAGCGGCGCGATTTCCGTCAAATTGGGGATGTTGCCCGCGATGAAGATCACCGATCCGTATTCTCCCACCGAACGTGCCATCGCGAGCGCGAAGCCGGTCAGAAGCGCTGGGGTCAACGTAGGCAGGATCACCCGGCGCAAAGTGTAGATGCGCGCGGCGCCAAGTGTAGCGCTGGCTTCTTCGAGTTCGCTCTCCAGCTCTTCAATCACCGGCTGAACGGTGCGAACAACGAAGGGCAGTCCGATAAAGATCAGTGCCATCCAGATTCCAAGTTCGGTATAGGCGACCTGAATGCCGAGCTGCGCCAGCGCCTGCCCGAACACGCCATTTGGCGCGTAAAGCGCGGTCAGTGCGATGCCCGCCACCGCCGTAGGCAAGGCAAAGGGCAGATCGACCGCCGCGTCGATGAATCTGCGGCCCCAGAAGCGGTATCGCACAAGCACCCAAGCCAGGATCAGCCCGAAGACAAGGTTGAAGATCGACGCCACCAAGGCCGAGCGGAACGAGAGACCGAGCGCAGCCCAGACCCTGCGGGAATTCACCATATCCCACAGATCCGCAGGACCGATTGCAATGCCCCGGCCTAGAAGCGCGCCGATGGGCAGAAGAACCACGATGGACAAGACCGCCAGCATGATCCCGAAGCTCAGCCCAAACCCAGGCATGGGAGAGGGAGAGCGCCATGTATTCGCCCTCATGACCTATTCCTCGTAGATCTGGTCAAAGAGGCCGCCATCACCGAAAAAGGCGGGTTGCACCTTAGCCCATCCGCCAAAATCGGCAATTGTCAGCCGCTTCAGATCCGGAAAACGGGCGATATCTTCGGGCGCTGCGGCCGAGGTGTCCCAGGCGCGGTAGAAATGTTTGACGGCAAGCGCCTGCGCTTCGGGGCTGTAGAGATATTCGAGATAGGCCTGCGCCGCCACGCGCTGAGCATCGGATGTGATGTTGCCATCCACCAGCGTGACGGGCGGTTCGGCGAGAACGGATACGGACGGGACCACGATATCGAACGCGTCTTCGCCTTGTTCCTGCAGCGCCAAAAACGCCTCGTTCTCCCAGGCTAGCAGGACATCGCCGATTCCACGCTGGGTGAAAGTGGTGGTTGATCCGCGCGCACCTGAATCGAGCACAGGCACGTTGCGGAACAGGGCGGTCACATAGTCGCGTGCCTTGTCTTCATCCCCATCATATTCCTCCAGCGCCCAAGCCCATGCAGCCAGGAAATTCCAGCGCGCACCGCCTGATGTCTTGGGGTTGGGTGTAATCACCTGAACGCCATCCTTCACGAGATCCCCCCAATCCGACAGGCCCTTTGGGTTGCCCTCCCGCACCAGAAAAACGATGGTCGATGTGTATGGCGAAGAGTTGTGCTCAAGCCGAGACTGCCAGTCTGCCGGGATCTTGCCGGTGCGCTCTGAAATGGCGTCGATATCGGCAGACAGGGCCAGCGTCACGACCGTAGCGTCAAGCCCGTCGATCACCGCGCGCGCCTGCCCGCCGGAACCACCATGGGACTGGTTCACGCTCACCGCAGGGTTTCCCTGCGCCGTCCACCAGTCGTTGAACAGGTCGTTATATTCCCGATACAGTTCTCGCGTCGGATCGTAGGACACGTTCAGGATTTCGACGCTGTCCTGCGCCCGAGCGGGCGATGCGGCACCCGCCGAAAGTCCCAGCGCCGTAAAAATAGCGACCAGCCCGCTGCGCAAGCCCCCGGAAGAAAGTGCGCGGATGACCGGGTTGGCCAGTGGAACCGATGCACCCGAGGCTGTGACCGGCTTGCCAAAAGAACGCAGCACTTCTCCCTCGATTTTTACTTGCCCGTGGCAAGGCCTTTTCATGACCGTGCCTGGCGCCTGCACATCTTTGCCGAATTCGATGATGCTTAACATTTGATATCCTTTGCTGAACCCTGCGAAATTTCGTCTCGTGCCACACCCAAAAGGCACGACGCCGCCTGACACGTTAATAACGACAGAGTTAATCGTCTTTTGCAAAGGAAAAATCACGGCGTTTTTAGTCGTGATTAGAGAACCCTATTCTCCAGTGTCCTCTTCAAGAAGATTGGCCTCTGGCAGACCGAAGCGCTCCAGAGGGTTGGACTCTTGTTGAAGATCGGCCAAAGTGAGTGATTCCATCATCAGAATATAGGTGGCATAAAACCCGCCAAATACCGCACGGACCCGGCAACTCGCTTCATCCTTGCAGTCCTCGCAGGGCTGATAGGCCCTGCGTGACAAACATGGCAACGGCGCGAGCGGCCCGTCGATCAGACGGAGAATCTCGGCGATTGAGATGCGCCGCGACTCCTTGATCAACTCATAACCGCCGCGCCGACCACGCCTGCTTCCGATAAGACCGGCCCGTTTTAGGTCCAGTAAGATATGCTCGAGAAAACGTTTCGGCGCCCCGGACTTCTCTGCAATTTCTTCGATCGTAAACGCCCCGCCGCCAATCGACTTTTCATCGGCAAGCACCATCAGCGCCTTCAGGGCATATTTTGTCTTGTTTGTGATCATCTTGATCAGTTAGCTCCGAAAATCAGCTATAACAAGATCGAGATTTAGAGGATCATGATGGAAGCCAAGCCTCGAGCGCATGCCAAGATGGCGGTCACATCATCAATGTCGCACGGAAGAGGCGCTGTTGCATAAATCTGAAACTGGCCGCAGCTCCCCTTTCCCCGGACACACTTATCC
>NZ_AWWI01000076.1 GCF_002760615.1 Puniceibacterium antarcticum
TAGAGGATGTCGCGTTCAATCGGGTTTGTATCCTGCGGCGATGAAGTAGTTGAGGCATTCGTCCTCGGTGAAGAGGTCGCAGACGGCACCTACGGCTTTCCAAAGGTCCTCGTATGTGCGGGCGGCTGCTTTTCGGAGCAGGGTCTTGAGCTTGGCGAAAGCCATCTCGATCGGGTTGAGGTCGGGGCTTTAGGGTGGCAGCGGCAGGAACCAGCAGCCGATGTCCCTGAGCACTTGCGCGGCCTTCGGGCTTTTGTGGCTGGACAGGTTGTCGAGGATGATCACATCGCCAGGCTGTAGGGTGGGGGCGAGCTGGGTCTCGATGTAAAGGTCGAAGAGGTCGCGGTTGATCGGGCCGTCGATCACCCATGGCGCATCGAGGCGATCGTGGCGCAGGGCCGCGATGAAAGTCTGGGTGTGCCAGTGGCCGAAGGGCGCGTGATCGACCAGCCTCTCGCCGCGCGGGGCCCAGCCGGTGGTCTTGGCCATGTTGGTCTTGACCGAGGTCTCGTCAATAAACCCGATCTGCGTCAGCATGTTGGCCATGAAGGGCTGGCGCCGGCTGATCCAGATGTGGCGCAGGGCGGCGACCTCGGGGCGCTTCTGCTCGACGGCCTGCAGGTCTTTTTTTGTGCGTCAGCCCAAGCTCCCGCAACAGCCGCCAGACCGAGCCGCGATGCACCGCCATGCCATGCGTCGCGGCAATCTCGCTTGCCAGTCCGGCGGCCGTCATATCCCGCTTCTCCGCGATCCGGCGGCCGATCCAGTCCTTCAGGGGGAACAGCTTGCCGTGGCCCCCGCCGTTGCTCTGGACCTTCGGCACAAGGCCCCCGGTCGCTTTCATCAACGTGACCATGTCGTTGACGAACTTGACCGAAACCTTGAACCGCACTGCCGCCGAGCGCTGCGTGTTCCCCTCCGCAACATGGTCAACCACCCGCTGCCGTAGCTCTACAGGATGCGGCTTGCCCATCATTGACCCCCATATCTACCCAAAGACAGGGAATCACAGTCAAACCTGCAAGGGAATCCTGAATCGCGATGGCCGCGACACGCTCTAAA
>NZ_AWWI01000077.1 GCF_002760615.1 Puniceibacterium antarcticum
CTCACCACAATGGCACATTGCGATGCCGTCAGGAGGGGCATCCACGCCATCAATAGAGCCCTTTCGCCGAAAAAATCGCCTTCCCCGCTCAGGCGTCGACCCCTGCCTTCGAAAGGCAGGCGCCATGGATATTGCAATGCTTCTTGTCGTGCCATGAACTTCTGTGCAGGCCCAACAGCGCATTTATTTCAAGCTATCAAGGAGGTCAGGTAGTAACTGAACGCAATTGCAGCAAGCATGGAAGCCAGCAGGGGAACCAAGATCAGAAACCACTTGTGGTTATAAATACGGGCTGGCTGATAACATTCTCCACATGTTTCTGCACCAAGACGCATGCGATGGCCGCAGTAACGACAAGTAAAAATGCGCTTTGCCTTTTCTTCATGATAGTAAGCTTGGGTCATATTATTCCACCATCTCAGCCCTGATCGCCACGCGATGCGCTTGCGTCGGGCATTATATTGAAATCCGCAAATCGACGGCACATCTCCTTGAAAAAATGATATCTGAGGCCGCCGATTTTTCAGCAGCATCAGAGTTTTACTAGACTTCAAGACAGATGAGAGAATGTCGGTTTTACAGATATTTACGAGTAACGCATTCTTCAAAATGCGCATGAATTTATTATTTTGTTTTGCGAAGAAATTACGCTGTAAGTGCGAAAAGCGCTGCGGAGTCGCTATAGAAGACTAGCGCTATCATCTGGAATGACATCACACAAGAAATTAAGCCTTATATTTGGAATTATGTCTGATAATATCCATAAATATATCACACACCTACTTGTGTTTTCATATGCCCATTTAAGTGGGGATAATTCATTGACAATAAGGATCGCTTCAGTCTCCCTCCCAAATGATCTTTTAAATGGCAACATCTGCGACATATTCACCATTTCAAACGAAAATCGTATTAAACGCCGAAACGACCCCCATATGACTTGCGGGCAGCTCGAAAAATTGCTCTGACCTCGCTGGCGCGGTATGATCGCTGGCGTGTTCGGCAGCTGTGGGTTTGACAATGGCGCAGATGAGTTTCTTTAATCTTTGCGACCGTTATGCGAGCCTGGAAGCCAAGAAGGACCCGTTGGTCGAGATCTAT
The DNA here is from genome assembly GCF_002760615.1 of Puniceibacterium antarcticum. Taxonomy (GTDB): domain Bacteria; phylum Pseudomonadota; class Alphaproteobacteria; order Rhodobacterales; family Rhodobacteraceae; genus Puniceibacterium; species Puniceibacterium antarcticum. The sequence goes on from NZ_AWWI01000077.1 coordinate 1,102, forward strand.
GCTGTCGTGTCCTGGGAGGAGTTTCGCCCGATCCTGGAACGGGTCTGGCGCAAGCCTGATCCAGAGCGCAAGTGGCGAGCCTGGCGAAAGCCGATGACGCCGTGCTCATGTTCAAGACGCTGGTGCTGAGCGCGCTCTACAACCTGTCGGACGACCAGATTGAATATCAGGTGCGCGATCGGCTGTCGTTTATGCGGTTCCTCGGGCTTGGCCTGAAGGATCAGGTGCCCGACGCCAAGACGGTCTGGCTCTATCGCGAGGCCCTTGAGCAGGCGGGCATGGTGGAGGTGTTGTTCAAGCAATTCGACCCTTGCCCGGCAGGCGATTGCGCAGCAATTTGCCGAGAGGAGGCTATCTGGCGTGGCAGAGCTACATCGCGCGGGGCGGCCAGATCCTGGATGCAACCATTGTTCCGGTGCCGCGCAATCATAACACACGCGAGGAAAACAAGGACATCAAGAACGGCGCGCTGCCGGAGGGCTGGGCGGACAAGCCCGCAAAGCGGTCTCAGAAGGACGTCGACGCGCGCTGGACCAAGAAACATGGCAAGAGCCTCGAAGGCTTTTCTTTGCCAAGCCGTCTTGATTGGATCGGTGTCATGTTGCATGTTTGTTCTCCGACTATGCGGCATTGGTCGCGGAATCCGCGTTGATGTAGCGTTTATGTTTTTGGCTGTTCTTGGCTGAGGCCGAAGGAACGTAAGAAGAACATACCGCAACGTAAGTGCTGCCTGTCCACACTTAACTTCATGGCAACGTTGCGAAAAATGTAACTCGCAATTTTCTCGCAAACGCTTCCAGCCGTGGTGGGCAAAGCTAAACGAGGCTTTTGGTCCATTTTTTCGCAAGCGGAATCTGTGAAAATTAATTGCCGTGGCGGCCGGGATTTCAGGGCGTTTAGAGGCTCAAACTCTGAACGACAGGCTCCGCGCGCCAAAATTGTTTCGCGTCAGACAGACCTGATGACAGGCCTGCTTCATACAGGAGATGTTCTGCAGGAGGTGAAGTCACGGCTGAAGGTGATCCACACCGCTCACGCCTCAGGCCTGCCTGACATGCGCAGTCTGCTTCGCCCTGCGCTCGAATGTCGAACCGTCAAGATCAGCGGATTTCGAGGGGTACGGGATGCGGCGGAACCGGAGCCAGCCCGTCGATGCGATCCAGCGTCGACTGGGAAAGCTGCACCTGCGCGGCGGCGGCCAGATCTTCGAGATGATGGGGCCGGCTTGACTTTGGGATCGGCACGGCCAGACCATGGGTCATGTGCCAGGCGAGAATAAGCTGCGCCGCGGATAGGCACCGTTGACAAGCAGATGCGCCACGCGATGTGCCAGCGTGTTGGTCTTGCCAGACCCGGCCCCAGCGATCACCAGCAGCGGAGGAGGTAGCGTGTCGCCATCGACGCCGAATTCCACGGCAGCGCGTTGATTGTCGTTCAGCTTGTCGAGATAGCCTGCGCCTGCCATGCCTTGTTCCCTCTTTCGGATCTTGGAGTGAGGTTACCGAAGCGAGAACGAAATGGGAACTTGAATGTTTTTCTGCGAACCTATTCGCTTGCAACCGGGATCAGCACCTCATTGCGGCGCAAGGGCGGCAGGGTCCAGGGTGGGTTGTAGCCTGCCACCTCCCCCGGGCCGTTGGCGGTCAGGCCTTTGATCGCGAGCCAGTCGCGCAAGTGGGCCTCCTCGGCCGCGGCGTTGCTGGCCATGAAACCGGCATAGCGCACCACCGCGACGCGACGCGGCGCAATGGTGGACAAGGTGACGGCGGGATCGGTCGGCACGGGGGCTGTTTGAAGCGTCATCGCGGAAGGCAGAACAAAGACCATCTCGCGCGCGCCGTCCCGGCTTTGCAGGACCGGGGCGGTCATGGCGATCTCTGTTCCTGCGGTGCTGTCGGTTTTCAGAACGGGCGCAGTCATGGCAATGTCACGCGCCCCGGCGTTCGCGCCCGAGATATAGTCGAAAAGGCGTCCAAATGCGGCGCGCGATCCGCCATCCATCGCCGTTTTCACCACGACCAGTGCGCCATAGTCCCGCAGCTCGTACGGCGGTTCAGACAGGATCATGCGGTATTCCGGCTCAGGCGCCGCGGCGCTGCCAAAAACGGAACAGGCGGTGACGGTCAGAAGGCTTGTGAGGGCCGTAATCGCCCGGGTCGCGCGTGAAAACATCCGTGTCTCCTTCACATCAAAAGCTTCTCATCCGGTCCGTTTCAGCTTGGAAAGCGCATCACTGGCATGAAACCCACTGAGGCAGGAAAACCGGTCAAGAACGAGCATGTCCATTACCGACTGACTTCTTCTTCGTCATGCAATCTGAGTGTATGATACATGAATCCGCTCATTCAGGAGCAAGACGTGCCCACAATATTTCTCGACACGAATATTTTCATAGACGCTGGATACTTCAGGGCGGCTGGTGCCCAAGCGTTCTTGCGAACGTGTAGATTTGCCGGTTTTGATCTCGCCTTGCCCGAAGTCGTCCTTGATGAAGTTCGAGGAAACTTTGAATAGGGACTTTCCTCGGCATTGGTTTCGTTGACTAAGGCAGTGACGTTGCCCCCTGCAGCTAATCCAGTTTGAGATAGACTCTGGCCCAACCGAAAGGAC
>NZ_AWWI01000078.1 GCF_002760615.1 Puniceibacterium antarcticum
AAGCTCCGACTGATTGTAGGCGTTCGGTTTCAGGTACTGTTTCACTCCCCTCGTCGGGGTGCTTTTCACCTTTCCCTCACGGTACTGGTTCGCTATCGGTCAGTAAGGAGTACTTAGCCTTCGGGGGTGGTCCCCCGATCTTCAGACAGAATTTCACGTGTTCCGCCCTACTTAATACGTTCCATTGAGCTTCCCATACGGGGCTGTCACCCGCTATGGCCAATCTTTCCAGATTGTTCTGGTCACTCTCAGGACTCGGCTGGTCCCCGTTCGCTCGCCGCTACTAGGGGAGTCTCTATTGATGTCCTTTCCTCCGGGTACTTAGATGTTTCAGTTCCCCGGGTTTGCTCTTATAAACCTATGTATTCAGTCTATAAGTACCTGTTTCAGCCCATTATAAGCAGCCCGAAGGCTATTATAACAAACTGTCAGGTGGGTTGCCCCATTCGGAAATTCATGGATCAAAGCCTGTTCTCAGCTCCCCATGACTTATCGCAGAGTACCACGTCCTTCATCGCCTCTTACTGCCAAGGCATCCACCAAACGCCCTTCTCGCGCTTGATTTGATCCAGTAAGAGCCAGGCTCTTACTGCGGCCACAGAGCCTTTTGACTTCTCTGTGACACTAATCAAAAGCATACTTTTTCCCGCCTGGATCTCGTGGATCCAGACTTATGCGATGGTTAAATCGCATGGTTCAGCGTCCGTGCGGTTGCTGAACCGGGTTAGTGTACTTGACTTGGACAACTCTGTTCTTTTCAGCGAGGCAGACAGGGGTTCGGTCGAGGAAACAACCTAAAGTCCTGCTCGCATCAGCCTTGCGGCCTTTGCTCCCCACTGAGATCTTTCCCATACTCGGGTGATCAAACAGTGTTGATTTTGTATCTCTCTATACGATGTCAATTCGTCCGATTGGACGGTTAAACACTCAGAAGTGCTTAACGGTCAAATCGTTCAAGAATGGTGGGTCGAGGAGGACTTGAACCTCCGACCTCACGCTTATCAGGCGTGCGCTCTAACCACCTGAGCTACCGACCCATTCTAAAAGGGCCGCCAGTGGTCATCAGTGGAAGGGGTCGCCAAATTCATGGTGGAGCCTAGGAGGATCGAACTCCTGACCTCCTGAATGCAAATCAGGCGCTCTCCCAGCTGAGCTAAGGCCCCTTGCCCGGAATTCCGCACTTGTTTGGCCCTACCGCCTTGCGGCTACTTTAGGGCACTATCCGCCCTATCGCCTCGCGGCGACTTGACGGCATGGCCTTGCCCCGCGCCTTGCGGCGTGATCAGGGCAGGTTCGTGCGGAACCTAGCGATTTCTGAAGAGATATGAGGACGGCCTGGCCCGTATGATGTTTTGGTCTCCAAAGGTTAGAGACCATGCTAAGTGTTCCATGTCTTTTTGCGCTACCGCTTCGCTACTAGAGCGCGTTGGCATCACAAATCAATCTAGGAACATCCTTAGAAAGGAGGTGATCCAGCCGCAGGTTCCCCTACGGCTACCTTGTTACGACTTCACCCCAGTCGCTGAGCTTACCGTGGCCAGCTGCCTCCTCTTGCGAGGTTGGCGCACCGTCTTCGGGTAAACCCAACTCCCATGGTGTGACGGGCGGTGTGTACAAGGCCCGGGAACGTATTCACCGCGTCATGCTGTTACGCGATTACTAGCGATTCCGACTTCATGGGGTCGAGTTGCAGACCCCAATCCGAACTGAGATGGCTTTTTGGGATTAACCCATTGTCACCACCATTGTAGCACGTGTGTAGCCCAACCCGTAAGGGCCATGAGGACTTGACGTCATCCACACCTTCCTCCCGCTTATCACGGGCAGTTTCTCTAGAGTGCCCAGCCGAACTGCTGGCAACTAAAGATGTGGGTTGCGCTCGTTGCCGGACTTAACCGAACATCTCACGACACGAGCTGACGACAGCCATGCAGCACCTGTCACTTGGTCTCTTACGAGAAAGCTGAATCTCTCCAGCGGTCCAAGGATGTCAAGGGTTGGTAAGGTTCTGCGCGTTGCTTCGAATTAAACCACATGCTCCACCGCTTGTGCGGGCCCCCGTCAATTCCTTTGAGTTTTAATCTTGCGACCGTACTCCCCAGGCGGAATGCTTAATCCGTTAGGTGTGACACCAACAAGCATGCTTGCTGACGTCTGGCATTCATCGTTTACGGTGTGGACTACCAGGGTATCTAATCCTGTTTGCTCCCCACACTTTCGCACCTCAGCGTCAGTATCGAGCCAGTGAGCCGCCTTCGCCACTGGTGTTCCTCCGAATATCTACGAATTTCACCTCTACACTCGGAATTCCACTCACCTCTCTCGAACTCTAGACCAGTAGTTTATGAGGCAGTTCCGAGGTTGAGCCCCGGGATTTCACCCCATACTTTCTGATCCGCCTACGCGCGCTTTACGCCCAGTAATTCCGAACAACGCTAACCCCCTCCGTATTACCGCGGCTGCTGGCACGGAGTTAGCCGGGGTTTCTTTACCAGATACTGTCATTATCATCTCTGGCGAAAGTGCTTTACGACCCTAAGGCCTTCATCACACACGCGGCATGGCTAGATCAGGCTTGCGCCCATTGTCTAAGATTCCCCACTGCTGCCTCCCGTAGGAGTCTGGGCCGTGTCTCAGTCCCAGTGTTGCTGATCATCCTCTAAAACCAGCTATAGATCGTAGACTTGGTAGGCCATTACCCCACCAACTATCTAATCTAACGCGGGCCGATCCTTCTCCGATAAATCTTTCCCCCGAAGGGCGTATATGGTATTACTCTCAGTTTCCCAAGGCTATCCCATAGAAAAGGGTACGTTCCCACGCGTTACTAACCCGTCCGCCGCTCCCACCGAAGTGAGCGCTCGACTTGCATGTGTTAGGCCTGCCGCCAGCGTTCGTTCTGAGCCAGGATCAAACTCTCAAGTTGAAATGCATTACTGCATATCCTTGACGTTCGAACCTCTGCACATCGTTCTATGTCCTACCGCTTCGCTACTTGAAGACAGTCGAAACCATCCTCAATAACCCACGGAGTTCACAAAACAGTCTCTGTCTGATGTACATCAGTTTCCATTGGAAACCGAAGTCCGTCAAACAGTGAAGCTGTAACTCTATCATCGGAACCGAAATCCCTAAGAGCCGATATGCAGCGTTTGTTCATCGATTGAACCAAACCGCCCACATATCTCTTCAGATATTAGCAATGTCAAACAGCGTTGAAGACAAATTGTACAATATGCGCCCTAACTAAACGGCGCAAACCGTACCACAAACCCTCGAATTTCTCT
>NZ_AWWI01000079.1 GCF_002760615.1 Puniceibacterium antarcticum
GATATCGACGCGCTGCTGCCGTGGAATTACGCCAAATAGGTGGGAACGGCGCACCGCTTACAGTTGATGACGTAAAGGTCAAAGTAATCTGACGTCGCACACTATTGGCAGCAAAACCCGATCAAAGAATGACGCTTCAGGTTCAGTGAACCCAGGCGCACTTCGCAAATCTTAGCTAAGTCATTGATTTTATGGTGGGTGATGAGGGACTCGAACCCCCGACATCTTCGGTGTAAACGAAGCGCTCTACCAACTGAGCTAATCACCCGACTGCGCGGCTTTTAGAATGCCCTGAGGCAGAGATCAAGAGAGCTTTGACCACTCAGCCCGCAGAATCTTTGTCCGCTGCGCCCAGCCAGCGGCGCGGACCTGCCCCCTGCCGCGCCAGAGCATCGCCCGGGTTGTAAAGCGGGCAGTTTTCCAGCGACAGGCAGCCACAGCCCATGCAGTGATCCAGCTGACTGCGAAGCTTGTCCAGCAGCGCCATGCGGCGGTCGATCTCGTCGCGCCACAGGGCCGAGGCATCAGCCCAATCCGCCTTGCCCACCGCTGCGCCCTGCGGCACATGGTGGAGCACCTCGCGCACCTCTGCCAGCGGGATACCCAATGTCTGTGCGACGCGGATGACGGAAACACGCCGCAGTTCGCGCCGGTCATAGCGGCGATGGTTGGACGGGGTGCGCCAGCTGGTGATCAGCCCTTCGGATTCGTAATAATGCAGGGTCGAAACGGCAACACCGGCGCGTTTTGCCATCTCGCCAACGCTCAGATCGTTGGGCACGGTTTTTCTGGCAGGCTTGGACATAGGGCTTGACCTCAAGTTCACTTGAGGACCGAGGGTAGCGAAACAATCCGATTCCACAAGGAGAGTTTCATGTCTGTTCAAGACCTAGATCCGTTGTTCCCGCAGCGCCGCCGAGCGAGCCTCTGGCACCGTCTGACGGGCTGGGCGCGCAGGCGCCGCGACTGTGCGCGGCTGGAGCAGCTGCGCCGCAGTCCACATCTGGCAGAGGACATCGGCCTGCTGCCCCTGCCCCAACGCCCGGCGTCGCATTTGCGGCTGGAGCAGGAGCGGCGCAGCCTGTGGTAGCGCACAGGCCAGACAGCAAACGCCAGAAACAGGAAAAGCGCGCCGGGTCTGGCGCGCTTTTCACAAAATTCTGGTGGGTGATAAGGGATTTGAACCCCTGACATCTTCGATGTGAACGAAGCGCTCTACCACTGAGCTAATCACCCGGTGGGCTTGGACATACCGCTCTGGGCGCAGCTGTGCAAGTGGGGAGTTGGTGATTTTACCCGCAGGATCGTCGCAGACCTGAAAGGGACCCGCGCGCCACGGCGGCCCATCGCGCGTGGCCTTGTCGGGGCCCCCCCGCGCCTGCGTGCGGGGACAGATGCAAACGCAAAAGGGCGCCCCGATGGGGCGCCCTTTTCAGTCATGTATCGCAGGCTTAGTGTGCTACGGCGCTTGAACCTGACGACTGGCTTTTGGCCAAGGCCTGGGCCGCAGCCTCTTCAGCCTCTTCATCCCACTCGATCGGTTCCGGCGCGCGGATCAGCGCCAGCTTCAGCACTTCGGAGACGTGTTCCACGGGGATGATCTCAAGCCCGTTCTTCACGTTGTCCGGCAGCTCGGTCAGGTCCTTTTCGTTCTCTTTCGGGATGAGAACGGTTTTGACCCCGCCGCGCAGTGCCGCGAGCAGCTTTTCCTTCAGCCCGCCGATGGGCATCGCATTGCCACGCAGCGACACCTCGCCCGTCATGGCGATGTCCTTGCGCACCGGGATACCTGTCAGCACAGACACGATGGAGGTCACCATCGCAAGGCCGGCGGAGGGGCCATCCTTGGGCGTTGCGCCGTCGGGTACGTGCACGTGGATATCCCACTTTTCGAACCGCGGCGGTTTGACCCCGATCTGCGGGCTGATGGAGCGGACATAGGACGAGGCAGCTTCGATGGATTCCTTCATCACATCCCCGAGTTTCCCCGTCGTTTTCATACGGCCCTTGCCCGGAAGGCGCAGCGCCTCGATCTGGAGCAGATCGCCCCCGACAGAGGTCCAGGCCAGGCCGGTCACCACACCAATCTGGTGTTCATCCTCAGTCAGACCATAGCGGTGCTTGCGCACGCCAAGGTAGTCCGGCAGGTTTTTCGCATCCACGACAACCGTCTTTTCGGTGCCTCGCACGATCTTGGTCACGGCCTTGCGTGCCAGCTTGGCCAGTTCGCGTTCAAGGTTCCGCACGCCGGCTTCGCGGGTGTAGTATCGCACGATGTCGGTCAGCGCCTCATCCGTGACCTCGAACTCGCCCTTTTTCAGACCGTGGTTCTTGATCTGCTTGGCGATCAGGTGACGCTTTGCGATCTCGGTCTTTTCGTCCTCGGTGTAGCCGGACAGCGGAATGATCTCCATCCGGTCCAGAAGCGGCCCCGGCATATTGTAGGAGTTTGCCGTGGTCAGGAACATCACGTTGGAGAGGTCATATTCCACCTCAAGGTAGTGGTCCGCAAAGGTTGCGTTCTGTTCCGGATCCAGCACCTCGAGCATTGCGGAGGCTGGGTCGCCCCGGAAATCCTGGCCCATTTTGTCGATTTCATCAAGCAAAATCAATGGGTTGGTTGTCTTCGCCTTTTTCAGCGCCTGAATGATCTTGCCCGGCATGGAGCCGATATAAGTCCGCCGGTGGCCGCGGATTTCGGATTCGTCCCGCACGCCGCCCAGAGAGATACGGATGAATTCGCGTCCTGTGGCCTTGGCGACGGATTTGCCCAATGATGTCTTGCCGACGCCCGGAGGGCCGACGAGGCACATGATCGGGCCTTTGAGTTTCTTGGAGCGCTGCTGCACCGCAAGATATTCAACGATCCGCTCTTTCACCTTGTCGAGCGAATAGTGATCGTCATCCAGCACCTTCTGCGCCAGACCAAGATCCTTTTTCACACGGCTTTTCACGCCCCACGGGATGGACAGCATCCAATCGAGGTAGTTGCGCACGACGGTCGCTTCGGCCGACATGGGCGACATGTTCTTGAGCTTCTTGATCTCGGCATCAGCCTTTTCACGGGCCTCTTTGCTCAGCTTGGTTTCCGAGATGCGTTTTTCCAGTTCGGCGACCTCGTTCTGGCCGTCCTCACCATCGCCCAGCTCCTTCTGAATGGCCTTCATCTGCTCATTCAAGTAATATTCGCGCTGGGTGCGCTCCATCTGGGATTTGACCCGGGTCTTGATCTTTTTCTCGACCTGAAGGACGGACATTTCGCCCTGCATCAGGCCATAGACCTTTTCAAGCCGGTCAGAGATAGCAAGCGTTTCCAGAAGCTCCTGCTTCTGAGCCACTTCGATGCCAAGGTGACCCGACACGAGATCAGCGAGTTTTGCCGCCTCGGTGGTTTCCGAAACGGTGCTCAGCGCCTCGTCGGGAATGTTTTTCTTGATCTTGGCATAGCGTTCGAATTCATCACCGACGGTGCGCACTAGCGCCTCGATCGCGGTGGCGTCGCCCTGCATTTCGGTCAGGTACTCGGCTTTTGCCTCAAAGAAATCGGGGTTGTCGAGGTATTCGGTGATACGCACACGTGCCTGACCTTCGACCAGCACCTTGACGGTGCCATCGGGCAGTTTCAGCAGTTGCAGCACATTTGCCAGCACGCCAGCCTTGTAGATCCCGTCGCTGGTGGGATCATCCACCGCCGGGTCGATCTGGGAGGACAGCAGGATCTGCTTGTCGTCCGACATCACCTCTTCCAGTGCCCGCACGGATTTCTCGCGGCCCACAAAGAGCGGCACGATCATGTGTGGGAACACGACGATGTCGCGCAGCGGCAGCACAGGATAAGATGTATTGAGAGGCTTTTTCATGCTCAATCCTTATTCTTGGCAAGATGGCACCGGCCCCGCTTTGCGGCAGCCCCGGCCATCTCCGGTCATAGAGGGTAAAGATGGGGTGTTTTACCCGGTTTTCAAGCGCTTCAAATGCGCCCCGTCTTTACGATCTGTTCGGGGTAACATGCCCGCCGCGTGTGGCAAGAGCAAGGCCCAGCTGGGTCTTGCCTGTGGCGAAGCGGAAAATCAGGGCAATCTTTTAAGTAACGTGTGCCGATGACCAACACAAAGCTGCGCTGGCTGTGGAGGATATCCGTCCGGGATGTGCTGCATGCCGGGGCGTTTGTCCGGCATGCAACAGAAAAGCGTCAGCCCGCTTTCTTGGCCTGTTCTTCGGTAAGGAAGGGGTAATCGGTGTACCCTTTTGCCCCGCCGCCGTAGAAAGTGGCTTTGTCCGGCGCGTTCAGCGGCGCGTTCATTTCAAGCCGCTGGGCAAGATCGGGGTTGGCGATATAGGGCACGCCAAAGGCCACCAGATCGGCGTGACCTTCGTCGACGGCCTTGATGGCCATGTCGCGATCATAGCCGTTGTTGCCCATCCAGGCGCCGCCGAAGGTCTTTTTCAGCTCGTCCATGTTGGTCTCGTTCGGCCATTCGCGCGGGCCGCCGGTCTGGCCTTCGATCATGTGCAGATAGGCGAGGTTATATTTCGCGAGTTTTTCGATCACGAATTCCGCCAGTTTCGCGGGATCGCTGTCGGTCGCGCCATTGGCACCCGAGAACGGGCTGAGGCGGATGCCGACGCGGCCCGGCTCCCAAACCTGCAGCAGGGCATCCAGCGCCTCGAACGTCAGCTTGGTGCGGTTTTCCAGCGATCCGCCATAGGCATCGTCACGCTTGTTAGGGCCGTCCTTCATGAACTGGTCCAGCAGATAGCCATTTGCCGCGTGCAGTTCGATGCCGTCGAAACCGGCCTTCTTGGCGTTCTCTGCCGCATGGCGGTAATCTGCGAGGATACGTGGGATTTCAGACAGTTCCAGCGCGCGGGGCTCTGACGTCTCGACCATCTGCGTGCCGTCAAAGGTCGGTGCACCCGAAGCGATGGCTGAGGGTGCCACCGGCTTTTTGCCATCTTCCTGCAGAGAAGTGTGCGAGACGCGGCCCACGTGCCAGAGTTGCATCACGATCTTGCCACCGGCGGCATGGACGGAATCTGTCACGCGCTTCCAACCCTCGACCTGAGCGTCGGAATAGATGCCGGGGGTCCAGGCGTAGCCCTTGCCCTCGGGCGTGATCTGGGTCGCTTCGGTGATGATGAGGCCAGCACCGGCGCGCTGGGTGTAGTATTCGACATGCAGGTCATAGGGGGTGTCATCTTCGGGCTTGGCCCGGTTGCGCGTCAGCGGCGCCATGACGATACGGTTCTTGAGGTCGATCTTGCCCGCGGTGAAGGGCGTGAATAGGGCATGCTCGGTCATCAGATAATCCTTTTGGTAGAGCCTGAAAGTTGCGGCTTCTTTAACTTAACGCGCAACGGCGGAGGCTGGGTCCCTGCTGTTCTGTTCAGCAGGGCACAGCGTCTGTGCTGAAGGGTCAATTGGGTATGAGCCTGAGCGCAGACAAGGCCCCGGGTAGGATCGCACCATCGGATTGTTAACGGATCAGAGCGGGTCTATGTCGCCCTCGGCGCGCTGTGCGTGGAACTCTGTCTCGAAGGCGGCAAAGGTGCCTGTGCTGATCGCGTCGCGCATGCCCTGCATAAGTTCCTGATAGTAATGCAGATTGTGCCAGGTCAGCAGCATACCGGAAATCATTTCCTGCGCGCGGAAAACGTGGTGCAGATAGGCGCGGGAATAGTTGCGGCAGGTGGGACAGGTGCAATGTTCGTCCAGCGGGCGCGGATCGTCCTGATGGCGGGCGTTCTTCATGTTGAGCTGGCCGCGCCGGGTCCAGGCCTGCGCTGTGCGCCCCGAGCGGGACGGCAAAACGCAATCCATCATGTCGATACCGCGCTTGACGGCACCGACGATATCGTCGGGCTTGCCCACGCCCATGAGGTAACGCGGCTTGTCCTTGGGCAGCATGTCTGTTGCGAAATCAAGGGTTTGCAGCATCATCTCCTGCCCCTCGCCCACGGCCAGACCGCCCACGGCATAGCCATCGAATCCGATGTTTTTCAGCGCCTCGGCGCTTTCTTCGCGCTGGTCGGCAAAGACGCTGCCCTGCTGGATGCCGAACAGCATGTGGCCGGGACGGTCGCCAAAGGCATCGCGCGAGCGCTGCGCCCAGCGCATGGAAAGGCGCATGCTTTCAAGGGCTTGCTCTTGGGTACACGGATATGGCGTGCATTCGTCAAAGGACATGACGATGTCGGAACCCAAAAGGCGCTGAATCTCCATCGAGCGTTCTGGCGTGATCTCGTGTTTTGAGCCGTCGATATGGCTTTTGAAGGTCACGCCGCGTTCGGTCAACTTGCGCAGGGCGGCCAGCGACATGACCTGAAACCCACCGGAATCGGTGAGGATCGGGCGATCCCAGTTCATGAATTTATGCAATCCCCCCAAACGGTTGACCCGTTCTGCCGTGGGGCGCAGCATCAGATGATAGGTGTTGCCCAGCAGGATGTCGGCGCCGGTTGCGCGGACAGATTCGGGCATCATCGCCTTGACCGTGGCGGCGGTGCCAACGGGCATGAAGGCGGGTGTGCGGATGTCGCCACGCGGGGTCGAGATGACGCCGGTGCGGGCCATGCCATCACTGGCAGCGAGGGTGAATGAGGTGCTCATGGGAGCCTGCTTTACGCCGCCCAAAGGGCCTGCACAAGGCATATGGAAGGCGTATGGAAACCGTATGGTTTGCGTATGGCTGGCAGTATGGCGGTTAAGGGACGGCAGATGCAGGCGTCGCGTTGCGGCCACATTAGGGAAAGACAAACCCCGGCCACCTGATCCGGTGCCGGGGTCTGCTGCGCGCTTGGTCTTGGTTTTACGATCAGCCGCGCGCGGCCTTGGTGGCATTTGCCCACCACACCATGTCGTCCAGCAGGTTGGTGGCCGAGGCCATCAGGTGGTCCTCGATGCTTTCGATCGGACCATTGGCGCCCAGCGGATGCACGGCCATGAAATCGCCGCCCGCGATATGCACCGCGCCATGCACCGGCACCATGTCCAGTTCCACCGCGATGTTGCGCAGATGTTCGACCGCGCGTGCGGCCCCGACACCGCCGTAGCCGATGGCCCCCATCGGTTTGCGGTTCCATTCGGTATAGGCCTGATCGAGGGCGTTTTTCAGCGCGCCGGTGATCGAGTGATTGTATTCGGCGGTGACGAAGATGTAGCCATCAAATTCGGCGATCTTCTTTTGCCAGGCGATGGCCTTGGGGTCGCTGGAGGGCATCCATTTGTTCGAGGCGGGTTCGTCAAACAGCGGCAGGTCGAAATCACGCAGATCGACCAGTTCAACCTCCATGTCTGTACGGGCCTTGGCCTGTTTCAGCATCCATTGGGCAGGCTTGTCGGCGAAACGCGTGGCGCGGGTCGAACCGATGATGAGGGCGATTTTGGGTGTGTCGGACATAAACTCTCTCCTGAGATTAGTGAAAGCGACTTGCAGCTTAGCTAGGCGCTATCCTGTCCCTAAACAATCTCTGTAAAAGCACGGTTTCTGTGCGCAAAAGACCAGCAGCCCCCGAAGCGCACCATGCTTGCCGGATCATGCCGCGGATCTTGGTCTGAACACACATCAACGGCAGGCTTCACTTGGGCGGCACCAGCCCCCGCGCCCAAACTGTAACATAAAGGTCATATCCGCCCGCTAGGCACGGCTTGCGGTGTGTCGCCCTGCTTGCTAGGGCTGAGCACCCCTTAGGAGCCACAGGCGTGATCATGACCGACGATATCCCCGCGACCCCAGACCTGATCCGTTTCGGATGGGAGGAATGGGTCGCGCTGCCGGACCTTGGCCTGCCTGCCCTGCGGGCAAAGGTCGATACCGGGGCCAAGACCAGCGCGCTGCATGCCTTTGACATCGAAACCTTCGGATCCGTCAGCGCGCCGCGCGTGCGCTTTACCATCCATCCGATTCCGGGGCGTGAGGATCTGGTGATTGCCTGTTCCGCCGCGATCATCGACCGGCGGTCCGTGATTTCATCCAATGGCGAGAGCGAGAGCCGCTATGTCATCGGATCGACCCTGCGGGTGGGCGGTGAGGTCTGGCCGATCGAGATCACGCTGACCAACCGCGACCGGATGAATTCCCGGATGCTGCTGGGACGTGAGGCGTTGAAAGATCACATTACCATCGTTGCGACCGACCGGTTCTGCCAGCCCGAGCTGAGCTATGATGTCTACTCCTCGCTTGAGGTGCGCCGCTCTGCCCCGCCCCGGGCGCTGCGGGTGGCGGTGCTGAGCCGCGAGAACAATTATTCCACCCGCCGTCTGGTCGAGGAAGGCGAGGCGCGCGGTCATACGGTCGAGGTCATCGACACCACGCGCTGCTACATGGCGATCAATGCCATGGCGCCCGAGGTGCATTATGATGGCAAGCGGCTGCCGCGTTACGATGCGGTGATCCCGCGAATCGGGGCGTCGGTCACATCCTATGGCACGGCGGTGATCCGGCAGTTTGAAACCATCGGGACGTTCTGTGTGAACGGGTCCGAAGGAATCACCGCGTCGCGCGACAAGCTGCATGCGCATCAGCTGATGGCGCAACACCGGATCGGGATGCCGAACACGGCCTTTGCCTCCTCGCCCAAGGATACGGATTCGCTGATGCGACTGGTGGGCACCGCGCCGCTGATCGTGAAACTGCTGGAATCAACCCAAGGCAAGGGTGTGGTGCTGGCCGAGACCAAGAAGGCCGCACAATCGGTGATCGACGCGTTTCGCGGGTTGCGGGCGAATTTCCTGGTGCAGGATTTCGTCAAGGAAGCGGCGGGCGAGGATGTGCGCTGTCTGGTGGTCGGCGGCAAGGTGGTGGCGGCGATGAAACGCACCGGGGCGGATGGGGATTTCCGGTCCAACCTGCATCAGGGCGGCACGGCCAAGGTGGTGCGGATCACCCGCGAAGAGCGCGATGTGGCGATCCGTGCGGCGCGGGCGTTCAAGCTGAACCTTGCCGGGGTGGATCTGCTGCGCTCTGAGACCGGGCCCAAGGTGCTGGAGGTCAATTCCAGCCCCGGTTTCGAGGGGATCGAGGCGGCGTCCAGGAAGAACATCGCCGGGATGCTGTATGATCATATCGAGGAGCGGGTACGCCCTGCCCCAGTCCGGAAGCGCAAGCTGGCGGAGTGAGGTCTTGCCCCGGAGGCGGGAGGCTTGAGAGGCACCTGCGGTACATCTTGTCAGGTGTTGCCCCTTTGGGGCAAACGAGAGGCGCTGCCTCTCGTGCTCTCCGGGATATTTATGGGCAGATGAAGGGGTTGGGGGGCGTGCGTCCCGGATTTGAGATGACATACGGCGCCTGCGTTTCGCCTTGACGGCTGGGCAGACGGGGCGCGAACACGCGGTCCGGGTTTGAGGCGGGGCGCCTCAGAGGCCTGAACCCGGTGCGGTCGGCGGGGGTTTGGCGGCTTTGCGGGCCGTGCCCATGTAGATCACCGTGCGCAGGGGCAGCGGGCCAAAGGTGAGGTCGCCGCGCCGGTTCAGGCCACGGGGGCCGAGGCCGGTTGTGGGGCCGGGTGTGAGGCCCGCCGTGAGGAGTGCGGCGCGCAGCTCTGCCGGGGTGATGAACAGCGCCGGATCATGGGTGCCGCGCGGCAGCAGGCGCAGCACATCCTCGGCCAGGGTGATGGTCGCGAGACGGGCAAGCGGGTTGCGGTTGATCGTGTCGAACAGGAACAGCCCGCCGGGTTTGAGCACGCGCGTGACCTCTGCCAGCACCTGCGCGAGATCCTGCACATGTTCGAGCACATCGACGCAGACCACACGGTCAAAGCACGCGCCTGGATAGGGCAGATCCTCGCCCACACCGGTGTCGTAGCGGATGCTCAGCCCCTCGGATGCGGCATGGCTGCGGGCGGCGGCGATGGCGTCGGTGGCGGGATCAATACCGGTGACGCTGGCACCGCGTCTGGCGAGCGCCTCGGCCATGAAGCCGCCGGCACAGCCGAGATCCAGCACGCTGCGGCCCGGCCAGTCGGTCTGCTGATCGAACCATTTCATCCGTCCGGGCACCATGTTGCGCAGGGTGCGGACCCAGCGGATGTCATCGGACCACCATCGGGCGGCGACATCGTCGTAGATCTTGAGGTCATTGCGGGGTGCGGCGGACATGGCGGGCTTTCTGTGGCGGATATTTCTGTCGCGGATCTTGCGGATCTTCTTGCGGATCTTTCTGTGGCAAAGGCGGCGGCTGGACAGGAGGTAAGGCGATTGCGGGCCCTGTCCAGAAACGGCGATCAGAAGGTGGCGCGACCCACACGCGACCCTTTACGACAGGCAGGCCATTCCCTATATGATTGGTCAGGTAAGACTTGGAAGGACCGTCCATGACCGACGCAAGCCCAAAGCTTGAAGGCACGCCCCTGATCCCGCCATCGAGCACTGATCATCCGCTGTATGATCAGGTGGTCGAGGCCTGTCGTGGTGTCTATGACCCGGAAATTCCGGTCAACATCTATGATCTGGGGCTGATCTATACGATCGACATTTCCCCGGAAAACGCGGTGAACGTGACGATGACCCTGACTGCCCCCGGCTGTCCTGTGGCAGGCGAAATGCCGGGCTGGGTCGCCGAGGCGATCGAGCCGCTGGCTGGGGTCAAGCAGGTGGATGTGGACATGGTGTTCGAGCCGCCCTGGGGGATGGACATGATGTCGGATGAGGCGCGGCTTGAGCTGGGGTTCATGTAATCCGCCGTCGCCGTAAGCAGAGCGCCTGACGCGATGGCCAGCGAAAAGCAGAAGATGATCGCCGGCGATCTGTATCGGGCCGGTGATCCAGAACTGGTGGCCGAGCGCAAGCGCGCGCAGGCGCTGATGCGCGCCTATAATCAGACGATCTATGGCGACGAGGACCGCGCGCCCCTGCTGGCCCAGCTGTTCGGGCGGGCCGAGGGTGTCGCGGTGCGCGCGCCGGTCTATGTGGATTACGGCTATAACATCAGCCTTGGGCGGGATGTGTTCGTGAATTACGGCTGCGTGCTGCTGGATGTCTGCGCGATCAGCATCGGCGACAACACGGCCATTGGCCCCTATGTGCAGATCCTGACGGCGGATCACCCGCGCGATGGGGCGAGCCGGGATGCCGGGCTGGAGTTTGGCCGCCCCATCACCATCGGGCGCAATGTCTGGATCGGGGGCGGTGCGATCCTGCTGCCCGGGGTCACCATTGGCGATGATGCGATCATCGGCGCTGGCAGCGTCGTGACTCGCGATGTCGCTGCGGGCATCACTGTCGCGGGCAGCCCGGCCCGCCCCCTTGTTTCCGGGCCCTCTTCGCCTTAGGTTACAGGCAACACAGGAGTTACGCGCATGTTCGGCATTCCCGGAAAATCCCCGATCACCATGACCCCCGCCGCGATCACCCAGATCAGTCGGCTGATGGCACGCGACCAGCGCGCCGGTCTGCGGATCGGCGTGAAGAAGGGCGGCTGTGCGGGCATGGAATACACCATGGAATACGTGGACATCGCTGACCCCCATGACGAGGTGGTGGAACAGGACGGTGCCTGCGTGATGATCGCGCCGATGGCGCAGATGTTCCTGTTCGGCACCAAGATCGACTACGAGACCTCGCTGCTGGAATCCGGGTTCAAGTTCATCAACCCGAACGTGGTGGATGCCTGCGGTTGCGGCGAATCGATCAAGTTCAAGGATGCGTCCGAGCTTGAATCAGAACAGGCGAACGGCAAGGCCTGAACAGGTCTGCTTTTGGCTGGCTCTGACGCCCAAGGTCCCTGCCCTGTGTGGCAGGGCCTGTGTCGCCCTTTTCCCGAATGGGACATTTGGCGGATCGACATGGGGTCAGAGAGAATATCCCGGTGCTTTGCGCCGGGCTTTTGATATTGAAACAACTGAAAAGGAGCGCGTATGCGACGCAAACTGGCGGCTGGCAACTGGAAGATGAACGGCACACAGGTGTCCCTGGCGGAACTGGCAGCGATGCAGGGGATGTCCAAGGGCAATGTTGAACCGCTGATCTGCCCCCCCGCCACACTGATCTACGCTGCGGCAGGCCTAAAGACCGGTGTGACCATCGGCGCACAGGATTGCCATGCGGGCGAGAACGGCGCGCATACGGGCGATCTGTCGGCGATGATGCTGGCGGATGCCGGTGCGGCCTATGTGATCACCGGCCATTCCGAACGCCGTCAGGACCATGGCGAGACGGACGGCGATGTGTTGGCCAAGACCGAGGCGGCCTGGGCTGCCGGGCTCAAGGTGATCCTGTGCATCGGTGAGAGCGAGGCGCAGCGCGAGGATGGCAGCACGCTTGAGGTATTGGCCACACAGCTGAAGGGGTCTGTGCCCGAGGGCGCGACGGGGTCCAATCTGGTTATCGCTTATGAGCCGATCTGGGCCATTGGCACGGGCAAGGTTCCGACCGTGCAGCAGATCACCGAAGTGCACCGTTTCCTGCGCACCGAGATTGCCAGCCGCTTTGGCGACGATATCGCCGGTGCGATGCGTCTGCTTTATGGCGGCAGTGTCAAGGCATCGAACGCGGCCGAGATCTTTGCGGTCGAGGATGTGGATGGTGCGCTGGTTGGCGGCGCAAGCCTGAAGGCCACGGATTTCATGCCGATCGTTTCGGCGCTGAACGCGTCGCCCACGGCGCAGTCCTGATGTACGGGGGCGGTTAGCGTCCCATAGACAGACACGTAAACGACGCCCCCGAAACGGGGCGTCGTTTTTTTGTGCTCAGGTGCCTGCAGACAAAAAAGGTGCCCGCGCAGAACGCGGGCACCGGTACGAGATAAGAACCTATGAAACGGGCTCAGTTGGTCATGATTTCCGGGCCCATGATCGCGTTGGGCAGGAAGGTCGAGATGATCGGGATGTAGGTGATCATGATCAGGAAGACGAAGAGCACGGCCAGGAAGGGCAGTGCCGCCTTGACGACCCGCATGATCGGCATGCCCGCAACACCGGAGGTGACAAAGAGGTTCAGACCGACCGGGGGTGTGATCATCCCGATTTCCATGTTCACCACCATGATGATGCCCAGATGGATCGGGTCGATGCCCAGCTGAATGGCAATCGGGAACACCAGCGGTGCGACGATCACGATCAGGCCCGAGGGTTCCATGAACTGTCCACCGATCAGCAGGATCACATTGACGATCACCAGGAACATCACCGGACCGAAGCCCGCGCTGAGCATTGAATTGGCGATGCTTTGCGGGATCTGTTCATCGGTCAGCACGTGTTTGAGCAGCAGCGCGTTGGCGATGATGAACATCAGCGTGATGGTCAGCCTGGCACCTTCGAACAGGGTGGCCTGCGTGTCCTTGTGAAAGAAGGCGGTGATGATCGCCAGCGGCTTGCGGTAGAGCGGGATCGGGCGACCGCCCTCTTTTGTGGCCGCGAGGGGCCCCATGTCGCGGTAGATGAAGCTGGCCACGAAGAAGGCGTAGACAGCGGCCACAGCTGCGGCTTCGGTCGGGGTAAAGGCGCCGCCCTTCCAGTAGACGAAGCTGCCGCCGTCGAACCGGATCCAGGGGTGGCCGTAGATGCCGCCCATGATGATCACGATCAGCAGCAGGCCCCAGATGGCATCGCGGAAAGAGGCATAGACCTCGCCCCAGCCGAGCCATTCGCCCTTGGGCATGTTCTTGATCCGGGCGATGACATAGATCGTCACCATCAGCATCACACCGGCCAGCAGGCCCGGAAAGACCCCCGCAAGGAACATCCGGCCCACGGAGACGTCGGTGGCCGAGGCATAGACCACCATCACGATGGAGGGCGGAATGAGGATGCCGAGCGTGCCGGCGTTACAGATCACGCCGGCGGCGAAATCCTTGGTATAGCCGACCTTACGCATCGCCGCGATGACGATGGAGCCGATGGCCACCACGGTGGCCGGGCTGGACCCCGAGAGGGCCGCGAACATCATGCAGGCGAGAACACCGGCGATGGCAAGACCGCCCTGAAGGTGACCAACGCAGGCGATGGCAAAGCGGATGATCCGTTTGGCCACGCCCCCGGTGGACATGAAGCTGGAGGCCAGCACGAAGAACGGGATCGCAAGCAGCGTGTAATGCCCGGCCATGGCGAGATACAGCGACTGTGCAACCGAAGCGAGGGAGGTTTCGGAAAAGGCCAGCTGAAAGAAGATCGATGCAAAGCCAAGCGCCACGGCGATGGGAACACCGATCAGCAACAGGCCGACGATCATGACAAAAAGAAGGAGGACTTCCATGGGCTCAGTCTCCGCGGTTCATGGCTGCGACGTCCTCGATGGCGTCTTCGGCTTCGTGGCTGACAATCAGGCTTTCGTCCTGGTCTTTCCAGACGCGCAAAACGGCCTGGCAGATGCGGAACAGGATCAGCGCAGCGGCGATCGGCAGGATGGTATAGGGGATGACACGGGGCATTTTCGAATAATGTTCGCCGTAGTTGATCCAGTCTTCGAGGAAACGCAGCCAATCGGGCATCGGGATCTGGTCGGTCTCAAAGAAGGACCGCCCGCGCGATGTGGTGTCCAGACCCGTTGGGAACCAGTGCCCTGTGGTCGGCGGAAGATCAGCAAACGGCGCCCACTGGTCCCAGGCGCCCTTGCAGATCAGCAGCGCATAGACGATGCACACGCCGCCAGAGATCAGCGCCAGCACCTTGCGCGGCTTGCGGGGCAGCATGTTGGTGATCGCATCGACCCCAAGATGGGCTGTCACCTTGAAGGCATAGGACACCCCGAAAAGCACCAGCCAGGTGAAGAGCACCAGCACCACCTCAAGGCTCCAGATCAGGGAGCTGTTGAAGACATAACGCAGGATCACGTTGACGAAGGTCAGCATCGTCATCAGACCCAGCATGACGGCGATGGCCGTCTCCTCGAACCCGTGCACGGCCCGGCCTATCGGCCCTTTGGGCGTGTATTTGCCACTCATGGTGTTTCTCCCCCGGCAGAAAACAGGCGGCCCGGTTGATCCGGGCCGCCTTGTGAAGATCCGCGCCTTAGTTCTGCGCGTTGAACTCTTGTGCGGCGGCGATGTTTTCAGCGCCGACTTCTTCCTCGAACTGCGACCAGACGGGTTTCATCACATCAACCCAGTCCTGACGCTGTGCGTCTGTCAGTTCGCGGATCTCGCCGCCTGCATCCTGAATCGCCTGACGCGCCTCAAGATCGACCTTGCCGACATCGGCGTTCCGTTCGGTGGTGACTTCGTCGAGGATGGTCAGGAACTGGTCGCGGGTGTCCGCATCCAGGCTGTCGAGCCAGTCGACCGAAGCCACAACCAAATAGTCGAGCACGCCGTGATTGGTTTCGGTGATGCCGTCCTGCACTTCAAAGAACTTCTGGCCATAGATGTTGGACCATGTGTTTTCCTGCCCGTCGACAACGCCGGTCTGCAGCGCGCCATAGACTTCGGAAAACGCCATCGGCTGCGGCGAGGCCCCCAGCGCGTTCATCTGTGCGACCAGCACGTCAGACGGCTGCACGCGGAACTTGAGGCCATTGGCATCGGCGGGTTCGATGAGCGGCTTGTTGGCGCTGAACTGCTTCATGCCATTGTGCCAGAAGCCCAGACCCTGCAGGCCGCGGCGCTGCATCATGTCCAGCATTTCCTGACCGGTGTCAGAGGCCTGAAAGGCGTCGACCGCATCAATGTTCTTGAACATGAAGGGAAGGTCGAACAGGCGGTAGGCTTTGGTGATGGATTCAAACAGCGACAGCGACGGGGCGGCCAACTGAACGTCGCCGCGCAGCATCGCCTCGATCACCTGTTCGTCGGTGTAGAGCGTGGAGTTCGGGAACACCTCCATGCAGGCCTTGCCGTTCATCTCGTCATTGACGCGCTGCTGCAGCAGGCTGGCGGCGATGCCCTTGGGGTGCTTGTCGGTGTTGGTGACGTGGCTGAACTTGATGACCATTTCGCCGTCTTCGCAGGATGCGGCGGCAGATTGGGCGGTGGCGCCCAGCGCCATCACGGCGGCGGCGGTCATGAGAAACTTATTCATCTTGGTCCTCCCGGAACATTTTGATTTTATGATGCCCAGACACCGCTCCCAAGGCGCCCGGATGCGCATAGAAGACTGTGCGCGGCCCCACAGGGCAAGACTTTGTGTGGCAGCGCCCCTTGTTGTCTGAATATACGTGTTGTTTCAATGTATTGCGCGAGTAACTGGCCCGGTACCACCTTTGCCCCTCGCAGCGTTGTGCGGATTTCCGCACAACCGTTAGCGCAAATCGTGCGGAAATCCGCACAGCATGACTCGTGCAGGAGCGGCGCGTGAGCGGTTCGGCGCTGAGCGTATTGCGCAGGATCAGGGACGGTCAGCAGAGGCCGTTTCACGCAACAGGTGCCCAGGGCGTTTCGCTTCAAACCCGGATCGGGGTTCCGATGGTCAAAGAGTTGTGCCTTGACGCCGAAACGCGTTAGCGGAAGGCCTCGGGCTTCAGCGCGTATTTCGCCAGCTTGTCGTAGAAGGTCTTGCGCGGCAGGCGCAGCGCTTCGGCGGCGGCGCTGGCCTGACCTTCGGCGCGGCGCAGCGCCTCGATCAGCAGGGATCGTTCCACCTGTGCCAGCTGTTCCACCAGCCCCAGCCCGGCATCCGACCGCTCGGCCTCTTGCAGGCCAAGGGCAAAGCGCATGGCTGCGGACATCAGCGCGCGGGCATTGCCGGGCCAGTCCTGTGCCATCAGACCAGCCACCACCTCTGGCGTGATTTCAGGCGGGCGCAGACCGGCCTGTTCGCTGGCCTGTGCGACGTAGTGGCGAAACAGCACCGGGATATCCTCGGGGCGTTCGGACAGCGAGGGGATGTGCACCGACATCACCTGCAGGCGGTAGTAGAGTTCGGCACTCAGCTGCCCCGCCTCGACCAGACCGCCCAGATCCTGCGTGCTGCCCGCGATCAGACGCGCACCGCCGCCCCCAAGCGAGCGTTCGATCGCATCGACCAGAGCCAGCTGCGTGTCCATGGGCAGGGCGCCGATGTCGTCCAGAAACAGCGTGCCGGGACCGCAGGCCTGCCAGATCTCGGCCAGAGTTTCACGCCCCATCCCGGCGGAGGCGCGTTTTTCGAACGGCCCCTTGGCGCGGGGCGAGCAGAGGTGCACCACCTCGGCGATCTTGGAAATCCCGGTGCCGGGTGCCCCGGTGACCAGCACCTCTGTGCCCGACCGTGCGGCGGCGCGCACGGTGCTGCGCAAGCCCTCGGCCAGTGCGGAATTGCCGAACACCAGCCGCGCGGCAGCGTCGCCGGTTTCCAGCTGCACCTTGAGGCGGCGGTTTTCCAGCACCAGCGCGCGCGTGCGCAGGGCGCGTTCGATCACCGCCGTCAGATCTCCCGGCGCGCAGGGTTTTTCAAGGAAATCAAAGGCGCCTGCCGCCATGGCGCGCACGGCCATCGGAATGTCACCCTCGCCCGTCAGCAGGATCACTGGCAGATCGGGGTCCGCCGCGCGGGCGAAATCAAGCAGGTGAAAGCCATCCCGCCCCGGCATGCGCAGATCCGACACCACCACCCCTGCAAAAGACGGCGTGATGTGATCCTTGGCCTCGATGAACGAGGCAGCCGTGATCGCCTGCATCTCGGCCAGCTCCAGCGTCTGGCTCAGCGCATCACGCACCGCCGCATCGTCATCCACCAGAAGCACACGCCGGATCATTGCAGACCTCCTGCGGGATGGCGGGTGGGGCGATGGGCGCCAGCCCGAGCGTCATTCGTCATCATGCGGCGGCCTCCTCAACCCAGGCATCCAGTTCGACCGTGAACATCGCACCGCCCCCGGGGGCATTTGCGCCGCGAATGGTGCCGCCAAAGCTTTGCACCAGACCATAGCTGATCGACAGGCCCAGCCCCATGCCGTCACCGCCCCCCACCGCCTTGGTGGTGTAGAACGGGTCAAAGATCCGCTCCGGCTCTTCAATCCCCGGGCCGGTGTCGCGCACCGTCACCCGCAGCGGCACCGCGTCCACGATCCCGATCTCCAGCCGCCGCAGCGCCGCCCCCTCCATCGCATCCGCCGCATTGGTGATCAGGTTGACAAAGACCTGCCCCAGACGCACCTCGCCGCCGCGCACCCAGACCGGCGCGGGCGGGCGGGTCCAGAGCAGAACCACCCGCGCCTGTTCGCGCCGCGTCTCGGTCAGCTCGACCGCCGATTGCAGCACCGCACACAGATCGACCCGCGTCATCGGCGCGCTTTCCTGCCGGGCAAAGGCGCGCAGGTTGCCGATGATGCGTGCCATGCGCTGCGCCATGTCGGAAATCCGCCCCAGCGCCTCACCCGCCTTTTCCGGGCGCTGGCGGTCCAGAAAGGCCACGCCGTTTTCGGCGTAGGACCGGATCGCCATCAGCGGCTGGTTCAGCTCGTGGCTGATGCCGGCCGACATCTGACCCAGGGCGCTCAGCTTGCCCGCCTGCACCAGTTCGGCCTGGGCACGGCGCAGCGCCTCTTCGGCCTCTTCGCGGTCCAGCACCTCGCGGCGCAAGGCGGTGTTCGTCTCGGACAGGGCGCGGGTGCGGGTCATCACGCGGTCCTCAAGCACCGCATTGGCCAGCGCCAGCGTGCGGCGGCGTTCGGTGGCAAGGAACAGCAGCGCACCCAGAAACAGGCAGACCGCCGCCACCACCGCCGCCTGCAATGTGGCCAGACGGCGCGCCGGTGTCTCGTCGATCAAGGCCACGCCCTCCATGCTGATCACCGGCAGCGGCGTGGTCAGATGCAGCGCGCGTTTGGGCACATAAGGACTCCAGTCCTGCTGCCAGAGTTCATGCCCCCCGACATATTTCACCGCAACCTCATAGCGCACCCCCATGGGTGACATCACGGCGTTTGGCCCCACGCGTTTCCAGAACAGCAGCTCCGAGCGGTTGGTGATAAACACGCGGTCCGCCGCATCGGTGAAATAGACCGTGGGCAGGGTGCCGCGCCAGTCCTGTTCCAGCTCGACCGCGTCGACCACCGCCACCAGCACGCCGCGCACGCGGCCATCGGGGCCAAAATCCGGCGCGGCGAACGAGATGATGCGCTGGCCGTTCCACACGCCCAGCGACACCCCCAGCGCGCCTTGCAATGCGCGGCGGAAATGCGGCGTTTGTGCCAGATCCTGCGGGATGTTTGCGTTGGACGCGGCCAGCTCGTTGCCACGCACGTCCGCATAAAGCGCGATCAGCGTCCCGGTCTTATCCGCAGCGGCCAGCAGGATATCCCCCGCCTCTGCCCGGTTGCCGCCGGTGTGCAGGGCGGCGAGTGTCGGATGCTGTGCCATGAGCACGGCAAATTCGCGGTAGCGCTGCAGTTGCGTCACCAGCCGGTCGGCGGCGAGTTCGAGGTCCGAGCGCCCGCGCGCCGCCACCTGCCCCAGCGCCTGCACATAGCCATAGGCCCAGACCCCCGCCGACAGCACCGTGACGGCGGCAAGGTACAGGGCGATCAGCGCAGAGCGCGAGGTGAGCATGAGACGCATGCCCTTGCATAGCAAAACCCCACTTGCAAAGACCAGCGTCTAACGGCATGGCGCAGGCCATGAAACATTTTGCTCAAGATCCGACCGACGCTGCGTTTGGCCAGAACCCTTATCCGCTCTATGCCGAAATGCGCGCGGCGGGCGATCTGGTCTGGTGGGACGAGTATGACCGCGCCTCAGCCGTCAGCCACCGCGCGGTGAGTGCGATCCTGCGCGACCGCCGCTTTGGCCGCGAGATCCCCGCAGATCTGGCCGCGCCCGTGCCCGAGCATCTGAAACCGTTCTATGCCATCGAGGATCATTCGATGCTGGAGCTGGAGCCGCCCCGCCACACGCGCCTGCGCGGTCTGGTGCTGCGCGCCTTTACCTCGCGCCGGATTGCGGCGCTGGCGCCCGAGATTACGGCGCTGTGTCATCAGCTGATCGACGCCCTGCCCGCCGGCGATTTCGATCTTCTGCCGCAGTTCGCGCAAAAGCTGCCGGTGATCATCATCGCGCGGCTGCTGGGAGTGCCCGATGACCATGCGGATCAGCTGCTGAAATGGTCCAACGCAATGGTTGCGATGTATCAGGCCGGGCGGACCCGCACGATCGAGGATGCCGCCGCCCGCGCCGCTGACGAGTTCGCCACCTTCCTGCGGGGATATATCGAGGCGCGCCGCACTGATCCGCGTGATGATCTTCTGACGCAGCTGATCGCAGCGGAAGAAGCCGGCGAAAAGCTGTCGAATGACGAGCTGATCGCCACCTGTGTGCTGCTGCTGAATGCGGGGCACGAGGCGACGGTGCATACGCTGGGCAATGGTGTCGCCTGTCTGTTGCAGCAGGACGTGACGCCGACCGTGGACACGGCAGAGGCGATCAGCGAAGAGATCCTGCGCTATGACCCGCCGCTGCATATCTTTACCCGCATGGCCTATGAAGAGGTCACGATCTTTGATCACACCTTTCAGCGCGGCGATACCGTGGCGCTGATGCTGGGGTCTGCCAACCGGGACGACGATGTCTGGCCGCAGGCCGAGCGGTTCGATGTGACGCGGGGCGCGGCGCAGCACACCAGTTTTGGCGGCGGGCTGCATTTCTGCGTCGGCGCGCCACTGGCGCGGCTGGAGCTGCAGATCGCGCTGCCGATCCTGTTTGACCGCCTGCCCGGCCTGCGGCTGGCAAAGGCGCCGCGCTATGCGCCGACGTATCATTTTCATGGGCTTGAGGCGCTGCATCTGACCCGGTGAGGTGTCTTGCTGCGATCTGGCTCAGGTTAAAGTCGGACCGTCTCAGGCCAGATCCTGCACCAAGATCAGAGGCCGCTCGCCCCCCAGCCCGGCAAAGGCCAGCTGGCGGCAGGAAAACACGATGATCTGCTGATCGGCGGCAACGCGCGTCAGGGCGGTGAACATCTTTACGATGCGGTCGTCGTCGGAATAGACCAGCGCATCGTCCAGAATGATCGGCAGATGCTGGCCGCGCCGCGCAAAGAGACGCGCAAAGGCCAGACGGGTGAGGATGGCAATCTGTTCCTGCGTGCCGCCGGACAGGGTGTCAAAGGCTTCGACCTCTGCCCCGCGCCGCAGGGCACCGGGCATCAGGCTGTCGCTTTCCCAATCAAGCCCCGCGTCGTCATGCAGAATGCGCAAAAGCGGGCGCAGTTCGGCCTGTACCGGTTCAAAATAAGCTTCGCGTGCGTCATCGCGGGCGGATTCGAGCGTGTCGCGCAAACGGGACAGGCCTGCGACCTCGGCCGCGTAGCGTGCGGCGGTGTCGCAGGCGGTCTGCAGCTGGCCGGTCACCTCGTCACGGCGTTCCTCGATCCCCTCATCGGCGCGGGTGTCGATGCGGGCGGACAGATCAGCGCGGCGTTCCCCCAGATGGGCGCGGCGCTTGCGCGCGACGTCAGCGGCGGCTTCGGCCCGGGTGAGGTTGGCCTGCGCCGTGGCGGCGTCAGGGGCGTCGGCCTGCACTGAGGCAAGGGCAGCAGCAAGGGTTTGCACCGTCTGGCGCGCGGTGTCTGCGGTCAGGCGCAGGGCCGTGGCGCGGGGGGCGCGGGTCTGCTGTGGTCCGGCCTGGGTGTCGGCGCGGTCCTTCTGGCTGCGGGCAGAGGTCAGAGATGCGTCAGCTGAGGCCAAGGATTCACGGGCCGATGCCACCTTTTCGCTGCACTGGGTCAGGTGGGCGCGGGCCGCAGCCTGGGCCGTTTCCGCAGTGTCGAGGTCAGGGCGCAGGCTGTCGGCGGCGCGGATCGGGGTTTCGGGGGCGGCGTCCAGAACGGCACGCGCCCGGGCAAGATCCTGTTCCAGCGCATCAGTGCCCAGCGGCGCCAGCGTGCGCAGCATTTCGCCCGCCAGATGCGCCTTGTGGTCATCCGCCTGCCGCGCCTGTGCCTTTTGCCGTGCTTCGGCCAGCGTTTGTGCGCCGCAGGCCTGCAGCGCGGTCTGTTCCTGCGCCACGGCATCGCTCTGGGTCTGTTCCGCCCCGGTGCCGCCGGCATCCTGTGGCAGATCAAAGCGCAGGGCGCCGATGCCCGGAAGGGTGATGTCCTGACCGCTGTGCAGCGCAATGGGCACATCGCCGGGAAGGTCCACGCCCGACTGGGACAGCCGCAAAGCGCCGCTGTAGCGGATGGTCATGTGCGCGGCGCGCGCACTGGCGGCAGTGCGCAGGCGGCTGGCGGCGGCGACAGCTGCCTCCGCCGCTGTCAGATGGTCGGGGGTTGCGGTGTTTTCGGCAATGCGCGCCAGTGCATCCGCACGGGCGGTGATATGGGCGCGCGCCTGTGTCAGCGTGCTGTCGAGCCGGGCGATGTCGTCGCGGGCGCGCTGTGCGGCGGCCGCGCGGTCGGCCAAAGCCAGCGCGTCGCGCAGGGATTTGGTTGCGGCCTCTGCCGTGGTCAGGGTGCTGCGGGCCTGTGTTTCGCCGTCCCGGGCTGTGGTCAGCGTTTGCGCCGCCAGTCTATGGCGGGGTTCGGACTGCGTGAGGAGCTGTGCCGCCTCTTCTGCTGCGGTGATGGCGGCGGCAAGGGCGGTCTGGTCACGCTCTGCCTCGCCCAGTTGCAGGGTGGCGATGTCGAGGTCGCGTTGGGCGGCCGTGACCTTTTGCGCATGGCTTTCTGCGGCCTGATGGGCGGCGCGGGCGGCGCGCAGATCGGCGTCGCGCCGCGCCTTTTCGCCCGGATCATCCAGACGGCGCAGCTCTTCGTCGACCTTGCGCCGTTCGCCCAGCGCGTCGGCCAGATCGGCGCATTGACGGTCCAGAACATCCAGTTCGGCCTGCAGATCGCGGGTGGCATCCACCGCCTCTTTCCATGCCCCACGGGGCGCGAGCGTCTTGCCCGTGGCGATCTGCGACAGATCCTCGGCGCAGCGGCGCAGGATCGCATCCATGGTGCGCCCGCCGGTGACCTGATCAATCTCTCCGGCAACGGAGCTGAGCAGATCGCGGCGCACCTCTGTCAGCTTGTCGCGCTCGGCGGGTTTGGCATCAGCCGGTTCCAGCCCGACCACGCCCTGCCGCACCCAGAGCAGACCGGTCGGCCCCTGATCCGGGGCACCGATGTGGCGGGTGATCCAGTCTTCGGCTTCTCCATCACGGGCGATGACCGTGCCGCGGGCCATATCGGTGACGCTGGCGCCCTTTTGGGTGAGGAAGCGTTTTTCGATGGCATAGTGCGCGCCGTCTATGTCCACCTCTGCCCCGATGCGCATGGCCCCGCCGGCATGGGGCAGCAGCGATTTCACGCTTTTGCCGCTGGCGGTATGTTTTTCAAAGAACACTGCGTGCAGGGCGTCAAAGAAGGTGGATTTGCCGAATTCATTGGCTTCGGAGATGACTGTGATTCCGTCGCCGATGTCGCGGATCGTGACGCTCTTGCCGCCGAATTTGCGCACGTTCTGGAGCGTGAGGGCGCGGAGTTTCATTTCAGCTCCAGTGCATAGGAATAGAGCCGCCGCAGGGCGAGAGCTGCTGCCGCATCGCCGGTGTCAGCAGCTTTGGCGAGGGATTCGGCGGCGTCGCGCACGGCGCCGCGGTCGTCGATCTGCGACAGGTCGGTCACGTCATGGCTGACCGCGAGGGCAGAGAGGTCGCTGTCGGCCCAGAGGAAATCAGGGGTGACAGCCGCTAAGGCCTGCATCAGGGCCGCCTGGGAGGCAAGGCAGGCGCGGCCCGTGGCGCGGATGTCGATCAGCGTGCGGTCGCGCGTGGAGAGGGGCGGCAGGGCGTCAGAGAGCCGCGCGGCGGCATCGTCGCTGTCCAGAAGATCGAGGGGGAGGTTCTGCCAGCTGAGCTGACCGGTTTCGATCTCTTGCACCTCTGCCCGCGCCCCCTGCCCTGCGAGCGTGACCAAGAGCGCGCCGGCAGGGCGGTGGGGTTTGAAGCTGTCCGGTTCCGGCGTGCCGGAATACCAGGTGTTGGGCGAGACTTCGATGCGGCCATGCCAGTCGCCAAAGCCAAGGTAGTCTAGCCCGGCCCGGGCGGCGCGGTCAGGTGCGATCACGCCGCCGCCGCCCTCGGCCAGATCCTCGGCTGCGGCAAAGTCGCGGATAGAGCCATGGGCGAGGCCGATACGAAGCGCTCCCCCGGTTTCAGCGCTGTCCATCCATTCGGTCAGGTCGCGCCCCGGTGCGCGCGCGGTGCAGGGCGCGGGCAGCAGGGTGGCGCCGTCGGTCAAGGGCATGGGGGTGGGATCAAGGGCGAGCAGGACATTCGCAGGGTGTTCGCGCGCCAGCACATCCCAGATTTCCGAAGCCCTGAGGTGGTCGTGATTGCCCGGCATCAGCACCCATGTCAGATCGTCCGCCGCCGCCATGGCGTTCATCGCGTGGCGCAGGGTGGTGCGGCTGGGTGTCTCGGCATCAAACGTGTCGCCGGCCAGCAAGATATGGCTGGCAGCGCCGGTGCGGGCGGCCGTGGCAAGGCGCGCGATGCTGTCCTGACGGGCCTGACGCAGGCGGTGGCGCACCTCTTCGGGAAAGCGGCCAAAGGGCTTGCCGAGATGCAGATCAGAGGTGTGAAGAAAGCGGATCATGCGCCAGCCTTTTGATCGGTTTCACTCCGGGGTCAGCGTCAGAGGGGCGTGCCGGGCAGCGCTGGGCGCCCGGCAGCAACAGATCACGCCGCGACGCAATCCGCAAAGTAATGCACATGACCGTCGGTGCCGACCTCCTGCACCAGACCGTGAATGTCCGTTTCGAACCCCGGGCATTCATGGGCAAAGGCGCGGTTGAACTTGAGGTATTCGACGATCTTGCGATTGAACACCTCGCCCGGGACCAGCAGGGGAATGCCCGGCGGATAGGGGGTGACGAGGCTGGTGGTGATGCGCCCCTCAAGATCATCGATCGGCACGCGCTGGGTTGTGCGCTGCGCGATATGGCTGAAGGCATTGCTGGGTGTCATCGCCGGGGTGTGATCGCTGAGGTACATGTCCGTGGACAGACGCGCCACATCGTATTTCGCATAAAGCGTGTGAACGTGCTGGCACAGATCGCGCAGGCCCATGCCTTCGTACCGGGGATGTTTCGCGCAGAATTCCGGCATGCTTTTCCACATCGGCTGGTTCTTGGCATAGTCATCCTTGAACTGTTGCAGTGCGGTCAGCAGCGTGTTCCAGCGGCCCTTGGTGATGCCGATGGTGA
Source organism: Puniceibacterium antarcticum (assembly GCF_002760615.1). Classification (GTDB taxonomy): domain Bacteria; phylum Pseudomonadota; class Alphaproteobacteria; order Rhodobacterales; family Rhodobacteraceae; genus Puniceibacterium; species Puniceibacterium antarcticum. The sequence goes on from NZ_AWWI01000079.1 coordinate 25,040, forward strand.
ACATGATGAAGAAGCTGTAGAGGCCGGTCTTTTCCACCACGACGCCATGTTCGGCCAGAAACTTGGTGACGATCGAGGCGGGAATGCCCGTCTCCTCGAACCGGCCATCAAGGTTGAGGCCGGGCGTGATGATTGTGGATTTGATCGGGTCGAGCATGTTGAAGCCATGCGCCATGTCGCCAAAGCCATGCCAGGTTTCGGCGGCACCCTCTTTGCCGGTCTTGCCGAGGATCCAGTCATCGGTGGTGCCAAGCCCCTCTTCGCCAAGCTCATCCGGGCCCCAGACCTGAAACCACCAGTCATCGTCGCCGAATTCGGCGTCAACCTTGCGCATGGCGCGGCGGAAATCCAGCGCCTCGGCCAGGCTCTCCTCGACCAGCGCGGTGCCGCCCGGGGGTTCCATCATCGCCGCCGCCACATCGCAGCTGGCGATGATGCTGTATTGCGGGCTGGTCGAGGTGTGCATGAGGTAGGCTTCGTTGAACAGATGGCGGTCGAGCTTGGTGTCCTGAGAATCCTGCACCAGAACGTGGCTTGCCTGACTGATCCCGGCCAGCAGCTTGTGAATCGACTGGGTGGCATAGGTCACGGAATGGCGGGGCCGTTCGCGTTTGCGCCCCATGGCGTGATAGCCGCCGTAGAAGGGGTGGAATGCGGCGTGGGGCAGCCAAGCCTCGTCAAAATGCAGGTTCTCGATATAACCGTCGAGCAGATCTTTGATCGTCTCAGTGTTATAAAGCACGCCGTCATAGGTCGACTGGGTCAGCGTCAGAATGCGCGGCTTGACCGTATCCGCATCCACATGGGCGAGCAGCGGGTTGGCGCGGATCTTGGCCCGGATCGCGTCGATGCTGAATTCGCTTTTCGGGATCGGGCCGATGATGCCGTAATGGTTGCGCGTGGGTTTGAGGAAGACCGGGATCGCGCCGGTCATGATGATGCTGTGCAGGATCGACTTGTGACAGTTGCGGTCCACCACAACCACATCGCCGGGGGCGACAGTGTGGTGCCAGACCATCTTGTTCGACGTGCTGGTGCCGTTGGTCACAAAGAAGCAGTGATCGGCGTTGAAGATGCGCGCGGCATTGCGTTCGGATGCACCGATGGCGCCGTTGTGGTCCAGCAGCTGGCCCAGCTCCTCGACCGAGTTGCAGACGTCGGCGCGCAGCATGTTTTCACCGTAGAACTGGTGATACATCTGACCGATCGGACTTTTGAGGAACGCGACGCCGCCGGAATGCCCGGGGCAGTGCCACGAATAGGACCCATCCTCGGCATAATCCAGCAGGGCCTTGAAAAACGGCGGCTGGATGCCTTCAAGATAGCTTTTCGCCTCGCGGATGATGTGGCGGGCGACGAATTCCGGCGTATCCTCGAACATGTGGATGAAGCCGTGCAGTTCGCGCAGGATGTCGTTGGGCAGGTGGCGCGATGTCTTTGTCTCTCCATAGACATAGATCGGCACATCTTCGTTCTTGCGCCGCACCTCCTGGATAAAACTGCGCAGGTTCACCACGGCGGGGTCCAGATCGGGGCCGGGGCTGAATTCTTCGTCGTCGATGGACAGGACAAAGGCGCTGGCGCGGGACTGCTGCTGGGCGAACTGGGACAGGTCGCCGTAGCTGGTCACACCCAGCACCTCGAATCCCTCGGTCTCGATCGCCTCGGCCATGGCGCGGATGCCAAGACCAGAGGAGTTTTCGGAGCGGAAATCTTCGTCGATGATGACGATGGGAAAGCGAAACTTCATGTCGGTCTCCTGCCGCGAAACAGCCGCCAAGGTGGCCCCGGTCCGGGTCGGTTGGATTCAGAATTCGAACCTGTTTGTTTCTGTTCAGGACCAAGAGGTCAAGGGCTGACGGCCCCGCCGCCGCCGCCCGGTCGGGAACAGAGCGCCCTGACGTGGCGCAAAGTGGCCGAGACACAGGCTGCGAAAAATACGGGCAAGAAAAGTTGCCATGGGCGGGAACCTGCCGGTGCCGAAAAACGCGCTTTGCTTTATAAAGTTTTAATCAACTAATTGTAATAGAATGTCATCAAAATGAAGACATCGTCGATCAGATGTCCACGAACAACAAAAGACTGAGGGACGAAGACGAATGAGCGTAGAATACGCCGCACCGTCGAAACGCAAGCTGAGCAGTTTTTGCGTTTTGCTTCTACTCTGTGCCGCCTGTGCAAAGCCAGGGCCCACAGTGTCCACCCAATCCTCTCGTGCCGGTCTTGATCCGGCGCGACAGACGCTTGCGCTGAATGAGGCAAAGGCCTTGCGCGCCAAGGGGCAACGCGTCTGGTGCGTGCCTTTCGCCCGCAATGCCAGTGGCGTCGATATCCGCGGCAACGCCGAAACATGGTGGAGCAAGGCAACGGGTCTATATGACCGCGGCGCAGAACCAGAAGTGGGTGCCGTGATGGCGTTCAAATCGACAGGCAGCATGCCGATGGGCCATGTGGCCGTGGTGTCCCAGGTCATTTCGCCCCGCGAAGTGCTGGTCGATCACGCGAACTGGCACCGCAACGAGGTGTCGCTGAAAATGCCGGTGATTGATGTGTCTGAACGCAACGACTGGTCCGCCGTGCGTCTGGCGAGCGAGCCGAGCAGCTTTGGCAGCGTCTATCCGGTGAACGGCTTTATCTATCCCAAACACAACGGCTGAAGACGCCGGGGGGCGGTATTGCCCCCCATACCGATCTGCGGTCCGTGCAGCGGGTGGCAAAGCGTTTCGGCGTTACCCTGAGACGCTGTCGGGGCGGCTGAGCACGCCGTAGCGGGCATAATCCCGAAAAAGCGGGCGAAACTGCAGTGTCAGCCCAAGAAGACGGGCAACCGCCTGCATCTTATCCTGCAGATCCGCGCGCGGTGTGACGTGAAACCGCCCCAGCCAGAGGTGCAGACCGCTGCGAAACCAGCGGGGCAGACCGTCCTGACCGCCAAAATCAACCACATGCAGTTGTCCTCCCGGGCGCAGCTGGGTTGCGGCCTGACACAAGGCGGCCTGCCAGTCGGGGATCATCGACAGGCTGTAGGACAGCACCACACGGTCGAACCCGCCGGGGCCGAACAGGGCATCACCGTCGAAATCGCAGGCATCGGCCTGAACCAGCCGCGCCTGATCGCCCAGCTTGGCCCGGGCAGAGCGCAGCATTTCCTGCGAGATGTCCAAGCCGCACAATGCGCGGCCCGGATAGGTCTGTGCGATCCGCTGCAGATTGCGCCCGGTGCCGCAGGCGATTTCAAGCACGCGGCCATCGGGGGGCGGCGCAAGCTCTGCCACCAGCCGGTCACGTCCCAGAAGGTAGTGGCGGCGCGTGATGTCATAGATCCGCCGCTGGTAGCGGTAGGTGCTGTCCATCAGGGCGGCATGGGCCTGTGTCTCGCTCATCTGGTCAGCCCTGAAAGCGGTAAAGGTGGAAGCCGCCGTAGATGGCGGAGCGGTCATTGGCAAAGCCGGTTGCTGAGGCCGCTGCATCATAGCACCAGCGGTTCAGGACGGATGGGTCGAGCCGTCCGGGCAGGATGTCATCCGCCCCGCCGGTGCGAAAGATCACCCGCGCGCCGGGCCGGGCGGTTCGGCTGATCTGCTGCCACAGGGCGTTGAGCTGATCATCATTCATCCAGTCCTGCGCATCAAGCAGCACATAGGCGTCCAGCGATCCGGCGTCACTTTCCCCCAGCAGGTCGGTCATCGAACGGTTGAGGATGGTGAACCTGCACGCGCCGCTCCGCAGGATGTCAAAGTGCCGGGGGTCCAGATAGGGCGGCAGCGACCCCTGCCCCACCGGCGCATATCTGCGGCCAAAGGCCTGCCAGGCAAAGTAGTTTTCACCAATCGGGAAATCGCAGGCAAGCTTGCGCACCCGTTCCTTGAGCACGGGCAGGACATCCCCGCCGCCATCGGCGGCCAGCTTGTCATATTGCGCAGGCGGAATGCCAAGGCCGAAGAGCGAGGCGCGGCGCCGCGCCATCCAGCGCACGGGGCCGGAGTCGAGCACCGGCAGGATCCGGGTTTCGTAAAAGGCGCGCTGTTCTTCAAGGCTTTGCGCGGCCAGCAGCGGGCCATAGGTCAGCCCGCCGAGGCGTGAGACGATGTGCACCACGCCCAGAAACCGGCCCAGCAGACCGAAGCGGTGAAAGCCCCGCGCGAACATGCTGATGCGGCGACGGCCCAAAACGCGCGCGTCCCAAAAGGCACGGCTGTCCGCATCAAGCTGCGCCGCGAGCCTTTGATCATAGAGCGTGACATTGGCAGGGCGGTCAGCATGGACAAAGAAATCAAAGAACTCTTCCTGGCTCAGATGCTGGGCGGCTGCGATCTTGAGCCGCCCCAGCGCCACATGGGCGGGCGACAGATCCACCGCCGTGACCGATCCGGGGTTTGCGGTAAGGTACGACATCGCGTTACAGGACCCTGAGGCGATGCAGAACACATCCTCACCCGGCTGAAGGGTCAGCGCGGCCATATCAACCACAGGATCCTCCCAGATCTGAGGATAGACCAGCCCGGTGAACAGATGCGAAAACAGCCGTTCCAGCAGGCCGGTGCGGTTCAGGGCGCTGTTCTGGTGCACGGCGGCACCCAGCTGTCCGGTGACATCGGGGGTATCGGTCATGTCTATCAGGCCACTTCTTTTTGTTTCTGGCGGTTCTGGCTGCGGCGCGCGAGGCGGCCTTGCGGTGTCTCGCGACGGCGCATTTCGGCAGCCCAGTCGATCAGATGCAGGCTGCCATCGGCGGATTCGACAACGGCGGTGCAGCTTTCGACCCAGTCGCCGGTGTTGATGTAGTCAAGTTCATCGATCTTGCGGATGCAGGCCGCGTGGATGTGGCCGCAGATCACACCGTCAAATCCCTTGCGGCGCGCCTCGTCCGCCAGCACCGCCTCGTATTCGCTGATGAAGCTGACGGCCTGCTTGACCTGTTGCTTGGCCCAGTTGGACAGCGACCAGTATTGCCCGCCCCAGAGCCTGCGCGCCCGGTTCAGCCATGTGTTGAGCCAGAGCGCGAATTCATAGGCGCGGTCCCCCAGATGGGCGAGCCATTTGGCGTTGACCACGATGGAGTCGAACTGATCGCCATGGGTGATCAGCAGGCGGCGGCCATCGGCGGTGACGTGGGGGGCGGTTTCGACCACCTCGATCCCGCCGAAATGGGTACCAAGGTAGTTGCGCAAAACCTCGTCATGGTTGCCGGGCACATAGCAGATCCGCACCCCGTCGTGGGCGCGCGCCAACAGGTCCTGCACGACGTCATCATGTGCCTGAGGCCAGAACCAGCCGCGCCGCAGCCGCCAGGCATCAACGATGTCGCCGATCAGATAGATCGTGTCGGCGCGGTTGTGTTTGAGAAAGTCCAGCAGCATGCCGGCCTGACACCCCGATGTGCCGAGGTGAACGTCCGAGAGGAATATTGTCCGGTGCCGCACAGATCCATCCACGCCTTGGGGTTCCTTGCGGATGTCTTAGCCTGCGTAGAACTCGGATTTGTGACAATGGTGGATTTTCGGCGGGATTGGGCTTTGTTAATCTCCCGTGTCCCTGCGCGTCATCGCCGGGGGAGCAGTCTGCGTGACCTGCCCGGCCTCAAGCCGAAATGGCAAACGGGGCACGCCAGACCCTCATCCAGCGCGCCCCGTCAGTTTGATAAATCCAAGCCCGCTCAGTTTGGCAGGTAACACTGCACATCTTGTCCGCAGCCACTTGCGTAGTCACGCGCAAGCGCCTGCCAGTCGATCTGCGCAGCGCGGCTCCAGTCATGCGGCTCGGACGTCTGCTCAGGCTCTGAGTGCGGTGCCTCTGACACCCGTCCACGGGCATAATCGACAACGCGACGGCCCTCTTTGAAGGCTGCCAGTGACTGATCCCAGCGCGCCTTTGGCCAAAGCAGGCTCATGGCCCGCGTCCCGGGATTGTACTCTGCAGTGAACAGAGTGCCAAAGCCTTCGATATAGCGGTCCTGATGCAGGGGGTGCTGCAGGAATTGATGTTTCAGGGCCTCTGGCGCGACCTGCAAGCGCGACAGATGCGCGTGGCGTTCATAGGTCCGGGTGAAGGGTGCCCGGTCAGGCAGATCCTTGCCGCTTTGGTGGTTGGTCGCGATCGCCATTGGCATCCGGCGCATGCCGCCGCCCGCGATCATCTCGACGCTGGCGGTGGCGCCCGTCGCGTCGGCCAGTACGAGGTTATAGGCCATATGCGACGGCACGCGGTGCAGCACGGCAAGTGCGTCGGCAACAGTGTCGCAAGTTTGCAGCACATAGCGCAGGATCGTCGTGATCCCGAACCCCGGGCCCGTGTCCGACCGCCCGCCATAGGCCAGCGCGATACTCAGTCCCGCGTCATTGATCCCGTCCGACAACCCCCAGAGGAATTCCACCATCCCCATCACCGGTCTGCCGCCCCATTCTGTGCGCAGCAGCAGCCCTTCGTTCAGATCCGGCGACAGGTCGTAATTGCGCAGCAGTCGCACCTCGTCCCCCTGCGACATCGCGGCGAGCGAGCAGCCGCCGAGGTATTTCGGCGGGCACCAGGTGGACAGGAACCGCGCCGCCCTGTCGCCACCCCCGGCCAGCGCAACAAGATCTTCATAGACCGGCACCAGTTCGGGCATATGCGTCTTCAACGCCTTGCGGCAGGCAGTCGCAGAAGGCCCCGCATCGCCGTTTCGCGACAGGAACCATGCCTTGTAAGCAGGCCAGGACCGCGTCCAGCGGGCCTGCCATTTCGGACCGGGGGTTGGTTCGGCGACCGCGTCAAAGGTCAGGGACATGTTTGCCATCAGGCAGCGCCTTTGCTGGTTTCAAAGAAAAAACCCACCATTTCGGCGCTGGCATCGGGGCCTTTGGCGTCGGTGAAAGATCCCGCCGCCTGTCCGCCGGACCAGGCATGGCCCAGACCGTCGATGTGCCAATAGTCAAGCGTGACCGCGCCGTCCGGGGTGGTCACCGTCTTGCGCTGATAGCTGCGCCCTTCGATGGTGCCGGTGGTTTCGTCATGCAGGGTCTGCGCTGCGCCGCGGGCCAAGGCGTGCTGATAGATCCGCTCTGCATTCACCGGGTGCACGGTGGAATCCGCGCTGCCCTGAAAAAGAATGGTGCGCGGGGTCTGCCTGCCCGAGACCGGAGGGGTGATATCGGGACCATTGCCCTGCATCGCCGCAAAGGCCGAAGCGACGTCATGCGCCGCCCCCGTGGGCAGGCCGGAATGCACACCGATGGCGGAAAAGACATCCGGATAGGTATCGCCCAGGATCATCGCCATCGCGCCCCCGGCCGACAGGCCCGCCACAAAGGTCCGGCCCGCAGGCACGCCATGGGCCTGCGCCACCTGCCGTGTCATGCCGGCCAAGATCGCCGGTTCGCCCCTGTCGCGGCGCTGATCATTGGGGCTGAACCAGTTCCAGCAGGACTGCGCATTGTTGCCGCGCGCCTGTTCCGGGTAGAGCACGATGAAACGGTGAGTTTCTGCCAGCGCGTTCATCCCGGTGCCTGCGGCAAAATCTTCGGGATTCTGGGTACAGCCGTGCAGCATCACGACCAGCCCGGTCACGCCCTGCTCCACCGATTTGGGCACATAGCTGCGATAGTTTCGCGTGCCAGCCGCACAGGTAAAGCTGCCCGGCTGCATGACATCGCCTGCGAGAACAGTGCTGTCCTGCCCCACATCCCCGCCAAGGCCCTGCATATGCGACATCATCGTCTGCATGGTGTTGTGAGTGTTCTGCATGAGCGAGCCCACAAAGCCCGCCGAGGACATGCCGCCCGCGGGTGTGGCCAGGCCGCGTTCGGCAAGTGTGCGTTTCACCAGATCACTGGCCGCCGACAGGTGCGTCTGACGGACACCCCGGGGCATGGCACGCGCGGCGCCGTCGAATATTTTGGTCATCTCTTTGATCCTTCAGGAAATTTCTGGTCTTTTGGAGTGCTGTGGTCCTGTGCACTTTTGTGCCTGCGTGACCATCTGCGGCACGTCATATGATACGCTCGGCCAAGGCTTTCTTGACCGCTGCACTGGCTTGCAACGCACCCAGTACGGTCAGCGATCCGATGGTTTGCAACGCCAGTTCGGGCGTCACATCGGGGGCGATCCGGGCCAGCCCCACAACCTTGATATGCAGGATTTCACCTGCAGCCTTGACGGATTCCAGATCTGCGACGGAATAGTCGCGCAGGCCCAGGTCCATCGTGTGACGTTCGATCGACCGCGCCACAGTATCGCCATGTGTGTCGAGCTGGTTGCGGATGGCAGTGCGGATAAAGTCGCTGCGGTTGGAGTAAAATCCCTCCTGCACCAGAAGATCCACCCGGCCAAGGTCGACAAACCCCAGATTGATGGTGATCTTTTCGCTGTCGGGCACCCTGTCCCTGATCTGTCTTACAGTCGACATTCTAATTTCTCCATCCACATGGATGGCATATGGATGTTAAAACACCTTTTACAAGACTTGTCCGCCCACAACTGCCGCTTTGCGCACGTCGAGAGGCGTGAATCTGCAGGCGCGGCTTTGCCGAACGGAAATATCTGCTTAACATGAGGTGGACCGCGCAGCCCCCAGCGCATAGACACGACCGAAATGTTACAGACTCGAATCTGTCACAAGCCCTGAGCAGGAGCAGCAGTTGAACGTGGCCAAGGATACACCACCGGACCATCGCGCAGAGTCCCGCACATCGGTGCGGCCTATAAATATTCGCGGCAGGTTCCTGACCGCCGTGGCGCTGAAGATTGACGGCGGACTGCCGGATGACGACTTTTACGCGGCATTGGATGACATGCTGCGCCAGAGGCCGCATTTTCTGGTTGATGCGCCCCTGATCCTAGATCTGGATGGCGCTGACAGCCTGACCCGGTCCACGGAGATGAAGGATCTCGTCGCCAATCTGAAGGCGCGCAAATTCAATGCCTTCGGCGTGCAGAATGCCAGCGATATGCAGCTGGCCGCCGCCGAAGAGGCCGGTCTGATCGCCGTCCCCCCCGGACGCGATGCACCGCTGCGCGATGATCGCCCGGAAAGGCGTCGCAGCGCGGGAACAACTGAAAAGCAGCCCACTGCCGTTACGCGCACGGTGACCGTGCCGATCCGTTCGGGTCAGACGGTGGTGGCTGAGCATGGCGATCTGGTGGTGATCGGGCCTGTGGCGTCCGGCGCAGAGCTGATCGCCCGGGGCAACATCCATATCTACGGCACCCTGCGCGGGCGGGCCATGGCAGGCTGTCATGGCGATACGGAAGCGCGGATCTTCTGCCAGAACATGGATGCAGAACTATTGGCAGTGGCCGGGCTGTACCGGACCAGTGAAAACCTGGGGCAAGAGATACGCAAACGCAGCGTACAGGTCTTTCTTCAGGATGAACGGCTTTGTGTGGAGACACTTGGATGACATCGAATTTGACACAGAAACCCAAGGTGCAGGGCAAGATCATCGTGATCACCTCGGGCAAGGGCGGCGTGGGCAAGACAACCTCTGCCGCCGCAATCAGCGCGGGACTGGCCCAGCGCGGGCACAAGACAGTTGTGATCGACTTTGACGTGGGTCTGCGCAACCTCGACATGATCATGGGCTGCGAACGCCGGGTCGTGTTCGACTTTATCAACGTGATTCAGGGGGATGCGCGTCTGAAACAGGCGCTGATCAAGGACAAGCGCCTTGAAAACCTGTTCATCCTGCCCACCTCGCAGACTCGCGACAAGGATGCGCTGACCAAAGAGGGCGTCGAGAAGGTTCTGAACGAGCTGCGCGACGAATTCGAATACATCGTCTGCGACAGCCCCGCCGGGATCGAGCGCGGCGCCCAGATGGCGATGTATTTCGCGGATGAGGCTGTTGTGGTCACCAACCCCGAAGTGTCGTCGGTGCGTGACAGCGACCGCGTTCTTGGCCTGCTGAGCAGCAAGACCGCCCGCGCGGAACGCCCGGGCGCCGAGCCGATCAAGGCGCAGGTGCTGCTGACACGCTATGACGTGCAGCGCATCGCCAGGGGCGAGATGATGACGGTCGATGACGTGCTTGAGATTCTGGCCGTGCCGCTGCTGGGTATCGTGCCGGAAAGTCCTGCTGTGCTGCGTGCGTCCAACGAAGGCGTTCCGGTCACGATGGATGAGCCTTCTGCGGCATCCGCAGCCTATATGGATGCGGTTGCGCGCCTGACGGGCGAAGAGGTCGAGATGCGCCTTGCCTCGGACAAGCGCCCCGGGCTGTTCCAGCGCCTCTTCGGACGGACGGGCTAAGCATGTTTGGCTTTATCTTCCGCCCCCGCAAAACCAAGTCGGCACAAACAGCCAAGGACCGCCTTCAGATCCTGCTTGCGCATGAGCGCGGCAGCGGCCCTGCCCCTGACTTTCTGCCGGAACTCCAGCGTGAGATCCTTGAAGTGATCCGGCGCCACATGAAGATCGACAAGGACGCTGTCGAGATCAAGATGGATCGCGGCGACGAATGGTCGAGCCTTGAGATCAACATCGAATTTCCGAACAAGGAAAAGGATGATTCGGACAAGGAAGCCGATAAGGACGAAGGCGAGGATAAAGCCAAGGCGTGACGCCTGAAAGTTCGCCAGCCTACAGCGTTTGGATGTAAACCTGAGTTGCCTTTCGCGGCGTCAGATCAGAGATTTGAATGCGAAAGGCGATGGACCATTGTCTTGGGCCAACGTCGAAACGCGGCGCGCGGGCGGGCGATTTCTCGGGCCTGACCCTGTCCGGGTTACGCCACGCTGCGGATCACTACTTGACCCGCAGCGGATGACCGCAGACCACAAGGTCGATCCGGTCGACCACGGCGCCAATGCGCTGGTTCATGGCGCCGCAGCTGTCGCGATAGGCACGTGCCAGTGCATTGTCGGGCACGATGCCCGATCCGACCTCGTTGGTGACCATCACCACCGGGCTGGTCTGGGCCTTGAGGGTCTGTGACAAGTCCGCAAGCGCGGCGTCGATATCCAGATCCTGCATCATCAGATTGGACAGCCACAGCGTCAGGCAATCGACCAGACGCGGGCCGCGCCCGTCGGTGCGTTGCAGGGCGCCACACAGGTCCAGCGGTTCCTCGACCGTGTGCCAGCCCGGCCCGCGCTGCAGCAGATGGGCGGCGATGCGGTGCGACATCTCTTCATCCAGCGCCTCGGCCGTCGCGATATAGATGGGCTGAGCGCCCATCGCCCGCACAAGGCCTTCGGCAAAGCGGCTCTTGCCGGATTTAGCACCACCGGTGACAAGCGCGAGGTTTTCCATGGTGCTCCCAGCTCAGGTCTGGGGCAGCGCAATCAGCGCCGCCGCGTCAAAAAGGGCAGAAACGTCGAGGTGACGTTCCATATGATCGGCAAGGGCATCAAGCGTATCCTCGATCGTCTTGCCATAGGAAGTCGCGCCGGAGGCCGCGCCCTGCTGCGCGAGCCAGGCAGCACGAAAGCCGTCGTCCGAGAAAAGGCCATGCAGATAGCTGCCCATGACCTGACCGTCTGGCGATTGCGCGCCTTCGGCACTGCCGCCGATCCGGGCAAAGGGGCGCGCGCAATCCGGGCCATTGGTGCGCCCGATATGGATTTCATAGCCGTTGAAATCTGTCCCCGTGCCCTCATGCCGGGCAGAAACGCGGGTCAGGGTCTTGTCCGCTGCCATCTCTGTTTCGACGTCCAGCAGGCCCAGACCCGGCGTTGATCCCGGCGCGCCTTCGAGTCCCGCGGGGTCGTTGATCCGCTGGCCGAGCATCTGATAGCCGCCGCACAGGCCCAGCACACGCCCGCCCCGGCGCAGATGCGCGGCAATGTCGATATCCCAGCCCTGCGCGCGCAGAAAATCCAGATCCCCGCGTGTGGATTTTGTGCCCGGCAGGATCACCAGATCCGCATCGCCGGGCAAGGGCCGCCCGGGGGGCACCATGGTCAGCCGCACACCGGGTTCCGCCGCCAGCGGGTCGAGGTCATCGAAATTGGCAATCCGCGACAGCATCGGGCAGACGATGTGAAACGCGCCGTCACCTTTGGCGCGGGTCAGATCCACCGCATCCTCGGCCGGCAGCAGATGGGCGTCGCGGAACCACGGCAGCACGCCGAAACCACGCCAGCCGGTGCGGGTTTCGATATCCGCATAGCCCGCGTCGAACAGAGAGACATCACCGCGAAACTTGTTGATCACGAAGCCCGCAACCATTGCGGCATCTTCGGGGTCCAGCACCACCTGCGTGCCGACAATCTGCGCGATCACCCCGCCACGGTCGATATCGCCCGCCAGCACCACCGGCACTCGGGCAGCGCGGGCAAAGCCCATGTTGGCGATATCCCCCCGGCGCAGGTTGGTTTCCGCCGGGCTGCCCGCCCCCTCGACGATGATCAGATCGGCACTCTGCGCCAGCCGTGCAAAGCTGTCCAGCACGGGCGCCAGCAGGGCGCCACGCGCAGCGCCAAAGTCGCGCGCCGCGATCCGGCTGACCGCGCGGCCCTGAATGACCACCTGCGATCCGGTATCGCTTTCGGGTTTCAGCAGGACGGGGTTCATATGCACGCTGGGCGCACGGCCACAGGCCAGCGCCTGCAAGGCCTGGGCGCGACCGATCTCTCCGCCATCTTCGGTGACGGCGGCGTTGTTGGACATGTTCTGCGGCTTGAACGGGGCGACGGAGATGCCCCGGCGCAGCGCAGCGCGGCAAAGCCCGGCCACCAGCATGGATTTGCCGACGTTGGACCCGGTGCCCTGAATCATGATCGCCCGTGCGGTCATTGTTCGCCCTCCAGTGTTGCGCGGACAGCCGCGACATCCGCAACTGCCCGCAGGGTGAGGGGCGTGCCGCAGACCCAGTCGGACGAGCTGTAGACAACCCGACCCGCCTGAGCGTAGCCCGCCAGCGCGGGGTGAAAGGCAAGGTCTTCGGACCGTGACTGTCCCGGATAGCGCGGCGCAGAAATCAGTACATCCGGCGCATGTTCCACCAGCTGTTCCAGCGACAGCCGACCGCCGCCCGCCATGCCCAGCATCTGCGCCAGATTGCGAAACCCCGCGTGCGTTACGATGTCATTGCTGAGCGTATCCGCCCCCAGAGAATAGCCGTTGGGATAGAAAAAGGCCGCAACCGGCGCATCCGGCGGCGCGATGCCAAGGGCGGCGATGCGGGCATCGACACCCGCTGCCAGCGCTTCGGCGCGGGTCTCTTGATGCAGCACGACCCCGACCGCGCGGATCTGCTGCGGGATGTCGGACAGGGCAGAGGTGATCGGGATTTGTTCGACCTGCAGGCCCAGACGGCGCAGCATCGCCACCACGGTCGGGTCAGAATAGCGCCCGGCCAGAACGACATCCGGTTTCAGGGCAAAAATCTCCTCAGCGCCACCGCTGTTCTGCAGATACTCTGTGGCCTCTGTCGCCATGGAGGAAGAGCGCGGATCGCCCGCCAGCCGGGACAGCGACAGGATCTGATCGGGATCGGCCAGCAGCAGGACAAGCTGATCGGTGCAGAGGTTCATCGACGCAACCCTTGGCAGGGTGTCGGCGGCTGTGCTGCCGGGGGGAAGCAGGGCGCAGAGGATCAGCGCCGCACGCGCCATCCGGTCAAATCGGGGCCGGGGCTGGCCTGTCATGTCTTTGCGCACCGGGAATGTCCTGTCGGCTGTCCTGTTCACACGTCCCAGATGCCGCGTTGCGCGACAGGACACAACACAAAGCAGAGGGAAGAGGCGGCAAAAGCGATGATGCGCAGAATGAGCGCCCGCCTGCCACCCTGCCCTATCCCCCTTGGACTTCGGCTGAAGCGGCGGTATGTCTCGGCTCCCGCATGCTCACAGGAGGCGCCCATGGACACCGCAACGCGTATCGCACAGACCATCGCGACCGAGATCGCCGCACGGCCCGATCAGGTTGCCTCGGCCATTGCCCTGCTGGATGGTGGCGCAACCGTGCCGTTTGTCGCACGCTACCGCAAGGAAGCGACAGGCGGGCTCGATGACACGCAGCTGCGCAAGCTCAACGACCGCATGACCTATCTGCGCGAGCTGGAATCGCGCCGCGCGGCAATCCTCGACTCGATCCGGTCGCAGGACAAGCTGACCGATGCGCTGGCCCGCGCGCTGGCCGGGGCCGAGACGAAATCGGTGCTGGAAGACATTTACCTGCCGTTCAAGCCCAAGCGGCGCACCAAGGCGATGATCGCGCGGGAAAATGGGCTTGAGCCGCTGCTTGAGGCGATTCTGGCCACGCGTGGCACCGATCCAGAGGCGCTGGCCCGTACCTATCTGTCCGAGGCCGTGCCAGAGGTGAAACAGGCGCTTGAGGGCGCACGCGACATCCTGTCCGAACGGCTGAGCGAGAACGCCGCCCTGCTGGGGGATCTGCGCGATTTCATGCAGAAAGAAGCGGTGCTGAGCGCACGGGTGATCGAAGGGCAGGAAGAGAAAGGGGCCAAATTTTCGGACTATTTCGCGCATTCCGAACCCTGGTCGAAGGTCCCGTCACACCGCGCACTGGCGATGCTGCGCGCGTCGAAAGAGGGTGTGGTCTATGTGGACATCGCGCCGGAGCCGGAAACCGGGGCCGCGCGGGCCGAAGGCATTTTGTGCAAATACATCGGCATTCCGGGCAATGGGCCGGGCGACACATGGCTGCGCAAGATTGCAGGCTGGACATGGCGGGTCAAGCTGAGTTCGACCATGATGCTGGACCTGTTGGGCGATCTGCGCGCACGGGCGCATGAAGAGGCGATCGAGGTGTTTGCCCGCAACCTAAAGGATCTGCTGCTGGCCGCCCCTGCGGGGGCGCGCGCGACGCTGGGTCTGGATCCGGGCATCCGCACCGGGGTCAAGGCGGCGGTGGTCGATGCAACGGGCCGTGTGCTGGCGACCGAAACGCTGTATCCGTTCCAGCCCAAGAATGATCTGCGCGGCGCAGAGGCGGCGATTGCGCGGCTGATCACGGTGCATGGTGTTGAACTGATCGCCATCGGCAACGGCACGGCAAGCCGCGAGACGGAAAGGCTGGTCACCGATACGCTGTCCCATCTGCCGTCCGGTGTGCAGAAACCCACCAAGGTGATTGTGTCCGAAGCCGGGGCATCGGTCTATTCCGCATCGGAACTGGCGGCGCGTGAATTCCCCGATCTGGATGTGTCCCTGCGGGGTGCGGTGTCGATTGCGCGCCGCTTGCAGGACCCGCTGGCCGAGCTGGTCAAGATCGAACCCAAGAGCATTGGCGTCGGGCAGTATCAGCATGATGTGGACCAGTCGCGGCTGGACAAATCGCTGGAGGCGGTGGTCGAGGATGCGGTGAACGCCGTGGGCGTCGACCTTAACACTGCCTCTGCCCCCTTGCTTGCCCATGTGTCGGGCCTGGGGCCGGGACTGGCCGAGGCGATTGTGGCGCATCGTGACGCATCCGGTGCGTTCAAGTCGCGCAAGGAGCTTTTGAAGGTCGCGCGGCTGGGGCCACGGGCGTTCGAGCAATGCGCCGGTTTCCTGCGCATCCGCGACGGGGCCGAGCCGCTGGATGCGTCGTCTGTCCACCCCGAAGCTTACGGCGTGGCGCGCAAGATCGTGAAGGCCTGCGGACGGGATCTGCGCGCGATCATGGGCGATCCTACCGCACTGAGCGGAGTGCGGGCAGAACAGTTCGTGGACGACTCGTTCGGCCTGCCCACGGTGCGCGACATCCTGTCAGAGCTGGAAAAGCCGGGCCGCGATCCGCGCCCCAGCTTCAAGACGGCGGTGTTTGCCGACGGGGTCGAGGATATCAAGGATCTGAAATCCGGCATGGTGCTGGAAGGCACTGTGACCAATGTCGCGGCCTTTGGTGCGTTTGTGGACATCGGCGTGCATCAGGACGGATTGGTGCATGTAAGCCAGCTGGCCGACAAATTCGTCAAGGACCCGCATGAGGTGGTCAAGGCCGGCGATGTGGTGCGCGTTCGCGTGACCGAGGTGGACATTCCGCGCAAACGCATCGGGCTGAGCATGCGCAAGGATGGCGGTTCTTCTGCACGCGAAGATCAGGCCGAACGCGGGCCAAAGAACAGCAAACCGCAGGGCAAGGGCAAACCGGTGACCTCTGCCGCGCCCCCAAAAAGCGACGCGCCCGGCGCCTTTGGTTCTGCGCTGATGGATGCGATGAAGCGGCGGTAGATCGGTAGGGATGCCGGGCGGGCAGGCGTTCGCCCGGCATCTTTTGCCTAAAGAGTTTCGGGCTAAACTTGGATCGGATATTCGCGGTCTCTCCCCTTGGTCGAACGCGAAATCCGATACCCGTTGTCTAAAGTTAAACCCGAAACGCTGGTGTGCCGGGCTGCGCTAGGTTTCTGACGTGAGCTCAGTGCCGACGGCGCACGGACCCGGGCCGACCATCCAGCGCAAGCCGTGCATCGTTGCGGGTCTTGCGCGAAACCACGCGCCCTTTGGACACAACCGCCAGCCGGTCGGGGCGCAGGCGCACCGCCTCTGTCGCATTGCCCGCATCGAGCACCACCAGAGAGGCTACAGCGCCCTTGACCAGCCCATAATCCGCCAGCCCCATAATCCGCGCGTTTTCTACCGTGACCATGTCGAAACAGCGCTGCATCTCGGCCGGAGAGGTCATCTGCGCCACATGCAACCCCATGAAGGCGACATCCAGCATGTCGCCCGTTCCAAGAGAATACCAGGGATCGCGCACGCAATCCTGCCCCCAGCCGACGGTGATGCCTTGGGCCTGCATTTCCCTGACCCGGGTCAGACCGCGCCGTTTGGGATAGCTGTCATGCCGCCCCTGCAGGGTGATGTTGATCAGCGGGTTGGGGATGGCAGATACTTGCGCCTCGGCAATCAGGGGCAGCAGTTTGGAGACATAGTAGGTGTCCATCGAATGCATCGAGGTCAGATGCGATCCCGCCACCCGACCCTGCAGCCCCAGGCGCTGAGTCTCATAAGCGAGGGTTTCGATATGACGGCTGAGGGGATCATCGCTTTCGTCGCAATGCAGATCGACGGGCAGGCCGCGTTCGGCGGCAATCTCGCAAAGATCACGCACAGAGGCGCGCCCCTCGTCCATCGTACGTTCAAAATGCGGGATACCGCCCACGACGTTCACCCCCATGTCGAGTGCGCGCAAGAGGTTGGCCCGCCCGGTGGGTGAGCGGTAGAGCCCGTCCTGCGGAAAGGCGACCAGTTGCAGATCAAGATAGGGTTTCACGATGCGCTGCACCTCAAGCATCGCGGTCACGGTGTTGAGGTGATCGGGCGTCGTGTCCACATGGCTGCGGATCGCCAGCAGGCCCATGGACACCGCCCAGTCGCAATAAGTCAGCGCGCGCTCAACCATCTCGTCCACCGTGGCAGTCTGGCGCAACTCTCCCCACAGGCTGATCCCTTCGAGCAGGGTGCCAGAGGCGTTGATGCGCGGTGTGCCATAGCTGAGCGTTGCATCCAGATGAAAATGCGGGTCCACAAAGGGCGGCGCGACCAGATCGCCGGTGGCATCAATCACCTCGCCTGCCTGCGCCCCGGCCAGTGCGCCTATGGCGATGATCCGGTCACCGCGAATGCCGATATCGCCCTCGGTCCCGTCGGGCAGCGTGCCACCTTTCACCAGAAGATCGAAATCGGCCATCAGCGTTCTCCGCGATTGTAAGGCACCATCAGAGCCGCCGGCACGTTTGCGCGGCGCGACATCAGGACAAGCGCCAGAATGGACAGGATGTATGGGATCATCAGGAACACCTGATAAGGCACCATCGCACCGAATGACGTCTGCTGCAACCGCACCTGCAGCGCATCAAAGCCCGCGAACAGCAGCGCGCCCATCATCGCCTTGGACGGTGACCAGGCGCCAAAGACAACCAAGGCGATGCAGATCCAGCCGCGCCCGTTCACCATCTCAAAGAAGAACGACGAAAAGGCCGACAGCGTCAGGAAGGCGCCGCCGACCGCCATCAGCCCCGATCCCACGATGACCGCCCCCATGCGCAGGGCGGTGACAGACAGGCCCTGCGCCTCGACCGCCGAAGGGTTTTCCCCGACGGCGCGCAGGGCAAGACCGAGCGGCGTTCGATAGAGGACAAAGGCAACCACCAGCACGGTGAAGAAGGCGAAATAAGTCAGCGGAGTTTGCGAAAACAGCGCGGTGCCGATGAAAGGAATGTCCGACAGACCGGGGATATCCACGGGCTGAAACGGTTCAATGCGCGGCGGGGAGGTGACTTCGGGCAGGCTGAGCCGGTAGGCGTAATAGGCCGAGGATGTGGCGATCAGCGTGATGCCGATGCCCACCACATGCTGTGACAGGCCAAAGGGCACCGTCAGCACCGCATGGATCAACCCGAAGGCCATGCCCGACAGCATCGCCACCGCCACGCCGCCCCAGAGCGGCAGACCGGCGTAGACCGCAATCCAGCCGGCAAAAGCCCCCATGACCATGATCCCCTCGATCCCGAGGTTCAGCACCCCGGCGCGTTCGCAGATCAGTTCGCCCATCGTGGCAAAGATCAGCGGAGAGGCAATGCGCAGAATGGCAGCCCAGAAGCTGGCCGAGATCAGGATATCGACGATCTCATTCATCCGCGCAGCACCCTGAATTTGGTCAGAAGGATTGCCAGCACCATGAACAGCAGCGCCGTGGCAAGCAGGATATCGGCGATATAGGTCGGCACCTCGGCCGCGCGGCTCATCCCGTCGGCGCCGACAAAGATGCCCGCGACAAAGATGGCCGAGACCACGACGCCCAGCGGATTGAGCAGGGCCAGCATCGCAACGACGATGCCCGTGTAGCCAAAACCGGGCGAGAGATCGAGCGTCAGGGTGCCCCTGAGGCCCGCCACCTCGGAAAACCCTGCGAGCGCCGCGAGGCCACCGGACAGCAGCGCGGTCTTGATCATGACCTTGCCCACCGGAATACCCGCAAACCGCGCAGCGGCGGCGTTCAGGCCAACGGCGCGGATTTCATAGCCCAGCGTGGTGCGGGTCTGGATCACCCAAACCACAATCGCCGAGAGGATGGCGATGCCAAAGCCCCAGTGCAGGCGCAGTCCTTCAACCAGACGCGGCAGGCGGGCGTCCCTTGGGATCGCCTCGGATTTTGGCCAGCCCATGCCCATCGGGTCCTTCAGCGGCCCCTCAAGCAACATGGAAATCACCAAGAGCATGATGAAATTCAGCAGCAGCGTGGTCACCACCTCATCCACCCCCAGCCGGGTTTTCAGCAGCACTGGCCCCAGCAGCACGAGTCCCCCGGCAACCAGTGCGCCGATGCCCATCAGAGGGATCAGCACCACGCCCGGCAGCGCCAGCTTGGTCCCGATCAGGATGGTGACCAGCGCCCCGGCATAAAGCTGCGCCTCGGCACCGATGTTCCAGAGCCTGGCACGAAAAGCGACAGCCACGGCCAGACCGGTAAAGATCAGCGGCGTGGCGCGGTTCAGCGTTTCCAGCAGGGCGAATTTTGATCCTGCCGCGCCCTTGAGGATCAGACCGAAGGTCAGCAGCGGGTTGGCCCCGGCAAGCATGGCAAGCATACCGCCGACCACAAAGGTCGCCACCAAGGCCAGCACCGGCAGGCCGATGGATCGCGCCAGCGTCGGGTTGGCAATCGCCTCAAGCCGCATATTCGAACCCCTGCCCGGCCATCCATTGGCCCAGATCCGCCGGTTTCATGGTGCCGCGTGGAAAGGCGGGCGACAGCCGCCCCTCGGAAATCACATGGATCACATCCGACAGCGTCAGGATCTCGTCCAGATCCTCGGAAATCAGCAGAACGGCGGCGCCGGAATCGCGCGCATTTAGCAGCTGGTTCTGCACATAGGTGACAGCGCCGATATCAAGGCCCCGGACGGGCTGATTGGCAAGGATCACGCGGGGCGATTCCTCAAGCACGCGGCCAAGGATCAGCTTTTGCATGTTGCCCCCCGACAGCAGACGGATGCGGGTGCCCGGCCCCGGGCAGCGGATGTCATATTGCGCGATGATCGCTTCTGCACGCTGCTCTGCGCCGCGCCAGTCCATCCAGCCATAGCGGCTGTTGGGAATATCGGCATAGGTTTCCAGAATCGCATTTTCGGTCAGGGTGAAATCGGCGATCGTGCCTGTCTTGTGGCGGTCTTCGGGGATACGCCCGATCCCGGCGGCAATGGCGCGGCGCGGCGTCCAGTCCGTGACGGTGTCCCCGGCAATTTCCAGCGTGCCGGCCCTCGGCACGGCAAGCCCCGACAGCAGATCGGCCAAGGCCCCCTGCCCGTTGCCCGACACACCCGCCAGCCCCGTGATCTGCCCCGCGCGCAGCGTCAGCGACACATCACGCAGGCCAGCGGTGGTGACCCGGTTCAGCATCAGCAAGGGCACGCCGGGGGTGGCTTTGGACGGTGCGGGAGGGATGATTTCAGCGCCGACCATCATTTCGGCCAGCTTGTGACGGTCGGTATCTTGCGTCGCCACAGCGCCCACCAGACGGCCGTGGCGCAGCACAAGAACACGGGTCGAAATCGCCATGACCTCATGCAACTTGTGCGAGATGAAGATCACCGACAGGCCCAGGGCGACAGCGCGGCGCAGGGTGTCGAACAGCGCGTCGGTTTCCTGCGGCGTCAGAACGGCGGTGGGCTCATCCAGGATCAGGATTCTGGCGTCACGATAGAGCGCCTTCAGGATCTCGACCCGCTGCCGTTCGCCGACAGACAGGGCGGCGATCACCGCATCTGGATCCACCTCCAGCCCGAAATCGCGTGACAGCGCCGCGACACGCGCCCGCGCCGCGCCACGCCCCAATCCGAACTTCCAGAGGGATTCGGTGCCCAGCAGGATGTTGTCCAGCACGGTCATGTTGTCGGCCAGCGTGAAATGCTGATGCACCATGCCGACGCCCGCTCGCAGCGCAGCCCCCGGCTGACCGGGTGGCAGCGTCTGGCCAAACACCTCGACCGATCCGTCATCGGCGCTGTAGTGACCGAACAGGATGTTCATCAGCGTCGTCTTGCCCGCGCCGTTTTCACCCAGCAGGGCCATGACCTCCCCCCGAGCGAGGTCAAAACTGATGCCGTCATTGGCCGTCAGCGCGCCAAAGCGTTTGGTGATATTGCACAGGCGCAGGACGGGATCATCCTGCGCCAAAGGTGTGGCCGTCATCAGATGGACGGGTCGGTATCGTTGATCTCAACCACAAAGGTGCCTGCCTTAATCGCCGCTTCCCTCTCGGTCACCAGATCCAGCGCGCCTTGCGGC
Organism: Puniceibacterium antarcticum; assembly: GCF_002760615.1. Lineage (GTDB taxonomy): Bacteria > Pseudomonadota > Alphaproteobacteria > Rhodobacterales > Rhodobacteraceae > Puniceibacterium > Puniceibacterium antarcticum. The sequence continues at coordinate 46,193 of NZ_AWWI01000079.1, forward strand.
ACCTTGCCGGCAAACGTACCCAGCGGGGCGAGCGAACACCCACCTTCCTTCATGAAGGAAAAGACGCCGTAATTGTCGGCCTTGAAGGCATCAGCCGCGATATTTGCAAGTGCTGCCTGCAGGGTCGGTTCAAAATGCCAGAGCGCCGAGGCGACAACCGTCTTGGGATATTCCGACTGCGTGTCGATCACGTTGCCGATGGCCAGAATGCCTTTTTCCATCGCAGCATCCGAAACGCCAAAGCGTTCGGCATAGATCATGTCAACGCCGCCTTCGATCATCGCAAATGCCGTTTCCTTGGCATTGGGCGGATCGAACCAGGACCCGATGAAGCTGACCTGGAATTCCGCATCTGGGCGCGTTTCCTTCACACCGGCCATAAAGGCATGCATCAGGCGGCTTACTTCGGGGATGGGAAAGCCGCCGACCATACCGATCTTACCGGTCTGTGTCATCGCGCCCGCAACGATCCCGGACAGATAGGATGCGTCCTGAATATAGTTATCGAACACCGCAAGGTTGGGGTATTCCGGATCGGCAGGCAGGGAGGAGCCGAGCAGGAAGGCGGTGTCGGGATAGTCCAGCACAACCTCGCGCGCCTCTGTCTCGACCCCGAACACCTCTCCCACGATCAGCTTGACCCCGCTTTCGGCATATTCGCGCATGACGCGGGGATAGTCGGTGTTGGCGGTGTTTTCGGAAAAAGTATAGGTGATCTGCCCGGCGGCCTTGGCGGCTTCGGCGGCGATATGGATGCGGCTGACCCATTGCTGTTCCACCGGCACGGTGTAGATGCCCGCAACCGAGATCGGGTCCTGCGCAAAGGCGCGCAACGGCAGGCTGGTCGCGGCAGCGGCGGCCAGCGAACGTTTCATCAGGCCACGGCGGCTGATCAGGCCGGAGTGCGGGGAAAGACGTCTGTCGCGCATGGGGTATCCTCTGACTGTCGGGAATGCGGGTTGTTATGACGCTGACCCTAGAGGCGGGATTTGTAAACGGTCAAGAAACTTGCATAGTTTTTTGACCAATGAATAAAATTTCGCCTGTCTTCTGGGCGGTCCCCGTCGGCACCCTGCGCGCGCCGCCTCGCGGCTTCTGGGCTTTCCTGATCCTGCGGCCTATGATTTGTCGGCGCCCGGTGATCCCATTGACCGGATTTCGACAGATTGCCAAAAACGAACAGGCCAAAACCGTACAGGAAAGACATGACATGAAGCTGCGCCACGATCCCCTTTACGCCTCGCGGCGCTCACCCGTTCTGGCCGACAACATGGTTGCGACCTCTCATCCGCTGGCCGCACAGGCTGGGCTTGCCATGCTGGCCAAGGGCGGCAATGCCGTCGATGCGGCCATTGCGACGGCGGCGGTGCTGACCGTGGTCGAACCCACCGGTAACGGTCTGGGCTCAGATGCTTTCTGCATTCTGTGGGACGGCGCTGAGCTGCACGGGCTGAACGCCTCGGGTCCCGCGCCAATGGGCTGGACACCCGACTATTTCGCCGGGCAGGACACGGTGCCGTTCCGCGGCTGGAACAGCGTGACCGTGCCAGGGGCCGTCGCGGCCTGGGCAGCGCTGTCGGAGCGTTTCGGCAAGCTCGACTTTGCCACGCTGCTGGAACCTGCCGTGCGCTACGCCGAAAACGGCTTTGCCGTCTCGCCAATCGTCGGCAAATTGTGGGAGATTGGCGCTGCGACTTTGGGTGACCAACCCGGATTCGCACAGAACTTTATGCCCGGTGGCCGTGCGCCCAAAGCAGGCGAGCGGTTTGCCAACCCCGCAATGGCGGCAAGCCTGACACGGATCGCAGAAACCAAGGGGCGCGATTTCTACGAAGGGGCGCTGGCCGGAAAAATCGCCGCCTTTGCCCGCGCGCATGGCGCCGCACTGAACGAGGCGGATCTGGCCGCCTTTGCCCCGGAATGGTGCGGGACGATCTCGATGGGTTTTGACGATGTCGCCCTGCATGAGATCCCGCCAAACGGTCAGGGCATTGCCGCGCTGATGGCTCTGGGTATCCTAGATCACACGCGGATCCGCGACTTTGGCCCCGATGATGCAGAGGCGCTGCATCTGCAGATCGAGGCGATCAAGCTCGCCTTTGCGGACCTTTACGCCTACGTCGCCGACCGACCGCACATGCAGGACGTGACGCCAGAGGCGCTTCTGGACCGCGACTATCTGGCCAGCCGCGCGGCGCTGATCCGCGCGGATCAAGCACAGGATTTCAAGTCAGGCGTGCCGAAAAACGGCGGCACGGTTTACCTCAGCACCGCGGACAGCAGCGGCATGATGGTGTCGTTTATCCAGTCGAACTATGCCGGGTTCGGGTCGGGTGTCGTGGTGCCCGACACCGGCATCAGCCTGCAGAACCGTGGTGCGGGGTTTTCGCTGAAACCCGGCCATCCCAATCTGGTCGCCCCCGGCAAACGTCCGTTTCAGACGATCATCCCCGGTTTCCTGATGAAGGACGGCGCGCCGCTGATGAGCTTTGGTGTGATGGGCGGGCCGATGCAGGCGCAGGGCCATCTGGTCATGACGCTGCGCACCCAGCTTTGGGGGCAGGATGTGCAATCGGCGGTGGATGCGCCGCGCTGGCGGTTCACCAAAGGTCTTGAAGTTGCCGTCGAAACCGCGCTGCCGGTCGAAACCCGCGAGGCGTTGACTGCTCTGGGTCATGACATCCTGGTCGAAGCGCCCGACAGCGCCTTCGGCTTTGGCGGTGCGCAGCTGGTGCAAAAGCTGGAGTCCGGCGGCTATATCGCCGGGTCCGATCCGCGCAAGGATGGGCAGGCAGTCGGCTACTGACCTCAAATCCCCCCCGGGCGGCACTTTTGCGCGCCCGGGATTGGATGGCCTTTGCTATGGCGTCCCACGGCTAAGCTGAAACACACTTATCGTTTTTTGCGCTGGCGGAGTAGCCGACAGGCCGCGACCAAGCGGTCAGGTCAAGGCGGTATGCTTTACGCGCCCGTGACCCGCCAGATCACATCGCCCACATCATCCGCCATCAGCAGCGATTTTCCGTCCGGGCCGATGGTCACACCCACCGGGCGACCGTAAGACACCTTTTCATCCTCCGACAGGAACCCCCAGAGGATGTCGCGCGGCGCGCCAGATGGGCGTCCGTCGGCAAAGGGTACAAAGATCAGCTTGTAGCCGCTGAGCGTGGAGCGGTTCCACGATCCGTGCTGACCGATCACCATACCGTCGCCGAACCCGGGCAAGGTGCCCGACGGCATCCAGCACAAACCGAGCGAGGCTGTATGCCCGCCCAGTGCGTAATCTGGCGTAATTGCGCGGGCAACCAGATCCGCGTTCTGTTTGACCCGATCATCCACCACCTTGCCCCAGTAGCAATAGGGCCAGCCGTAGAACCCGCCGTCCTGAACCGAAGTCAGATAATCCGGCGGCGTCTCATCCCCCAGGCCGTCGCGTTCATTGACCACGGTCCAGAGCTTGCCTGTGACCGGCTCCCATGCTGTACCGACCGCATTGCGCAGACCAGAGGCAAAGATGCGTGCCTTTTCCGTGGCCAGATCCAGCTCCCAGATCGCGGCGCGGCCCTCTTCGGCCTCCATCCCGTCATCGCCGATGTTCGACAGCGACCCGACCCCGGCATAGATTTTGGTCTTGTCCGGTGACACGATCAGGCTGCGCGTCCAGTGGCCACCGGGTTTGAAATCAACCAGCTTGCGACCCCGCCCTTCGATCTTGGAGGAGCCGTCTACATAGGGAAAGGCCACGATGCCGTCGGTGTTGCCAACGTAAAACGTATCCCCGACCAGCGCCATGCCGAACGGCTGGTTCTGCCCCTCAAGAAACACCTCGCGCACCTCGGCGACGCCATCCCCGTCGGGGTCACGCCACAGGCTGATGCGGTTGGCGCTGATGCCAATTGCCTTGGCGCGTCGCATGGTTGCCTGCATGGCACGATCCATCAGCGATTCGGGTTTGCTTTCCTGCTGCAGCGCTTCGGCGACCAGAACGTCGCCGTTGGGCAGCACCTCAATCCAGCGCGGATGGGCAAGACCGCTGGCAAAGGCGTTGACCTTTAGCCCCTCGGCGGCCTTGGGCACATGCCCGGGTGCCCAGCCTTTGGCAGTGGGCATCTTCAGCGTCATAATTCCCTGTGCTTTCGCGTCTGGGATGCTTGGCGTCAGTCCGACGGCCTGCACCGCCGGGGCGCTCATCCGTCTCAGCATGACCATTGTTGCGCCCACTAGGGACGTCGCGCTTGCGATGAAATCCATGATATATTCCGATGATTGTGCGCCTGCAGCATAGAGACTGACCGCCAAGGATCAACGGCTTTACCCCCCCTGCCCGGCGTTTTACAGAGCCTTCGAACCTGAGTGTAGAGCGGCGGCCAAAGTCCGCCCCGAGGCGCAAAGCCCCGGGGGATGGACCGCGTGCCCTAGCGTAGCGCGCTGCCTGCGATCTGTTCAGCCAGCTGCAGGGTTGCCACACCCCGGGCGGCGGCGATCTGTGCGGCGCTTGCATCCTCTGGCAACGGCACGGCAATGGCGAACCGGCCAGAGCGTTCGCGCCCCTCCTGTTCCGGCGCGACAAAGTACTGACCGGCCAGACGGAACTGCCCGGAAGAGGTTGCAACCATCTCCTCGAACCGCACATCGACCCGCGCGTCGGAAAATCCGCGGAACGGCCAGGGTTCCGGCGCCACGGTCGCACCGGTGATCGAGCCCAGATCGCGGGCGAGCTGCAGCGTCATCGCGCGCGACGGCAGATCCGCCCAGAGCGGCCCCAGCGGTTTCAGAGCCCCATCGGGCTGCTGGAGGTAGATATCCTCGGCCCCGGCATAGGTGGGCAGCGTCACCTCGACCACCTCAAGGCTTCGGTAGCGCGACGCGATCTTGACGGTGGATTCCACGGCGGGCGTGGCAAAGCGGGTGTCGCTGGAGCAAGCCGCGACAGCCAGGGTGAGCGCCATCAGAAGGCTTTTGGAAAAGAGGCGTGTCTGCATGATGTTACCGTCCCAGGATCAGCGAATTCGGATTGCGTTCGATGGTCCGCGCCAGACGTTCAATCGCCTCGGCTGCAGACTGGATCTGCCGGATTGCGGTCCGGGTTTCGCGGGTGAAGTTGGAATCGTCAGAATAGGCCGACAGCGTCGTGTTGGCCTGCGTCGCCACAGCGCGCAGATCCGCCGCAAGACCCGGCAAGGTTGCCGAAGCTTCGGCAATGGCATCCGCCGCATCGCGCGCAGACGACAGCGTGGCGTTGGCGTTGTTCACCAGCCCCCCCTCCTGCAGCTCACGCAGCACGGCGCTGACTTCGGCCAGGGCCGTGTTCAGCTCGCCCGGCAAGGCACGTGTCGTGTCCTGATCCACCAGCGCATTGGCCGAGGCGAGCAGTTGCGTCGCCTGATCCGACAGCCGGTCCAGCGGGATCCTGTTGGCATTCTCGACAATCCCGCGCGCCTGTTCGATCAGCGACGGCAGGCCATCAGCTGCCTGCGCCACATCGTCGATGGCTGCGGTCAGCTTGCCCACCGTGTCCTCTGTCTCAATATCGCGCAGCAGACGGCTGAGCGTGGTGGAACTGTCCTGCAGACCGGCCAACAGTTCGGTCACCCGCGTCGGCAGCGCCTGCACATCGGCACTGGTGGTGACATCGCGCACCGAAGACAGGATGCCGCGCAGCTGGGTCGGCAACGCCTGAACATCCTCGCTCGCAACCAGCGCATCGGCATCTGACAGCAGCGACTGGGCCGAGGCCAGCAGATCGGTCACGTTCTGCGACAGCTCTGCCAGCGGCACATCCTGCGCCTTGGCCAGCACGGCGCGGATGTCAGCCACCAGATCTGGCAAGGTTTCAGTCGCGATGCCGACATTGGCGATGGCCGTGGTCAGCTTGCCCGCAGCATCCTGATCCTCAAGCACGGAAATCACGCGGTTGAGCGTCGCGCTGGTGGTTTGCAGATCGTTCAGCAGCGTGCTGATCTGATCGGGCAGACCCTGCACACCATCGCTTTCGGCGACACCGCGCACGGCGGACAGGATGCCGGTCAACTCTGCCGGGGCGCGCTGCAGTTCTTCGCTGCCGATCAGAGCCGAGGCATTGTTCAGGAAGTCGGTGATGGATTGCATCACTTCTTCGATCGGAAGATCATTGACACGCTGCAACACACCCTGTGCCGTCGCACCCACATCGGTGAGCGTAGCAGTGGCCGTCGGGATCCGGGGCAGCGGTTCCGCCTCGGCATCCAGCGTGGCGGCCGGTTCATCAGGCAGAACCACCAGCTCTACCTTCAGCCCGCCCGTGAAGATCGAGGCATTGGTCAGACGGGCGCGCAGACCTTCGCCGATGCGTGTCGACAGATAGGCAAGCAGTTCGGTTTCGCCCGCATCCTGCCCCAGACCGATCCGGCCCGGGTTGATGCGCGCGGTTGCGATCAGGCGCGCCTCGTTGTCACCAAAGCGTTCCGGGTCGACGATGCCGTTCAGACCGGTGATTTCCCCCACCTTCAGCCCGCCCAGTTCGACCGGCGCACCGGCGGACAGACCCGCCAGATTCTGTTCAAAAATCATTGACACATCAACAGCCTGCCCGTCGCCATCGACAAGGAAATCGTCGCGCGCCGTGGTCTCGTCCGCAAACAGATCAAAGGTCGTGCCTTCGGCCAGCGGCGCGCCGCCAGAGCCGATTTCCGCAAAGGTCACACCGCCTGAAATCAGCGAGGCGAGCGAGGTAAAGTTCAGCTGCGCGCCCGAGGCGCCGACAGAAAAGCTAAAGCCCGAGATGTCCCAGAACCGGGTCGAGTTGGTCACGAAGTTGCTGTAGGGCTTGTAGATCACAGCCTCTGCAGAGACACTGGTGCCGTCGTCATTGACGTTCGGGGTGCCCACAACGCCGACCTCGACGCCCTTGTAGAGGATCGGCGTTCCGGCGCCGGGCAGACCATCATCGGAACGCAGGCTGATGCTGACACCCTCGCGGCCCAGACCCAGCAGCGGCGCATCCTTCAGCCCCTGAAAACGATCATGAAATTGGCCCGGTTCGCTGTCCCAAGCGCCTTGGATATAGACACCCGACAGAACGGTATCGAGTCCCGAGACACCGCGCGCGCTGACCTCGGGGCGCACGACCCAGAACTTGGAATCCTCGTTGATGTAGGGGCCAAGGTCCTTGTTGATCCGGATCGAGGCAACGACCTCGGTCAGGTCGTCGTTCAGGCCCAGATCCTCGACCGTGCCGACGCTGATGTCGCGGTAGCGCAGCTGGGTTTCCCCCGCCTTGACGCCGGCCGCGTTTTCAAAGACCACCTCGATCAGCGGACCCTGCGCGTTGTAATTGCGCCAGGCAGCGCCCAGCGCTACGGCAAGGGCGATGACGGGAATGAGCCAGACAAGCGACGCGCTGTCCCAGAACGATTTTCTGCCAGATTTGATCGGGACGGTCCCGGGCCGCGCCGCATCGTTTTCTTGGGGTGAATCAGTCACGTCGTGTCATTCCTTTGGTTCTGGCCCTGGTCCTTGGTGTCCCAGAAGAGACGGGTGTCGAACGCCTGTGCCGACAACATTGTAAAGATGACGGACAGCGCAAAAGTCAACGCCGCCGATCCGGGATGAATGGAGGCAACCACCGACAACTGCACCAGAGAACTGAGGATCGCCACCACGAAGACATCGATCATAGACCAGCGCCCGATGAATTCCACGACTTCATAAAGATGGTGACGCCGCGCGGCAGAAACGTCGGATCCGCGCCGTACCGAAATGGCAAGATAAGCGATGGCCAGAAATTTCCCCATGGGAATCAGCACGCTCGCCGCCAGAATGATCAGTGCCACGCCGATCGATCCGTGGTGGATGAGCTCGACCGCGCCCCCCACGATGGTGCTGTTTGAGGTCGACAGCAGCGTCTGCGTGATCAGCATCGGGTAGATATTGGCCGGAATGTAGCAGATCACCCCCGCGATCCACAGCGCCCAGACCCGGCTGAGGCTTCCGGTGTCGCGCGATTGCAGATGACTGCCGCAGCGGGCGCACCGCTCGGTTCCCATGGGCCAGACCCGCGCGCAGCGACGGCAGGCGACAAGGCCCGCCTCGCGCGCGGTCATGCCTCGCGCTGATCCAGTTCCAGTGATTTCCATACCGACCATGTGCAGAGGTAATTGTCATTGATGAGGACGATGATCACCAGTACGGCGAACATCCAGAAGGCAGGGCCAAAGCCGATATGTGCAAGGTCCGCCACCTTGACCAACGCAACGGCGCAGCCGATGGCAAAGATCTCTGCCATGGCCCAGGGTTTGAGCTCTTGTGTCAGACGGAAGGCGCGTTTGGCATGGGCATAGGGCGGGCGGTCCCCGACGATGGGGATCAGCACATAAAGGATCAGCAGCGTGCGGATCAGCGGGATCACCACAATCATCCCCGCCACGGCCAGAGACAGGAACACCATCGGCCCCGATTGAAAGCTTGAGGCGGAATCAAGGATCGATGCGTTGTTGCCAAAGCCCGCCGCGCTGATCGTCAGAAACGGAAAGAACAGCGCCGCCACAACAAGGATGATCACCGCCAGCGTCAGCGCGATAATCTTGAACCCTGCTTTGCGCTTTGGCGCGATCAGAACGGTGTGACACCGCGCGCAGATGGCACGTTCGCCGACGGCAGGCATTTCAGCCACATAAAGCGCATCACACTGCGGACAGGCCATCAGCGAGTCCAGCGGCATGCCGCCCAAGGCCCCGCCGGGGGCCAAAGTCGCCTGATCTGTGGTTGCAGCGCTCATCTTACCTGTGACACCTGTTGACCGATCTGCGCCCCGGGACCCGAGGTACCTTGGCGTTGTTACAGCTTTAAAGCGTGAAACGTAACAGCTACTTCGGGTGCGTTCTGGTCAAAGCTCTGTGTTCTGGGCACCCGTTGCACAAGAGCGACTTCCGGCACCGGGGCCGCTCTTGCTGCGGATCATTCGATTTTGACGTTCAGAAACGTGCCGACTGTGTCGTTCCAGGTGGTCGTGCACTCTGCCCCGCAGCGTTCGGCAAAGGCCGGCAGGATCACCGCCTTCAGCGCCTCGGCCCGCAGCGCCTCATCCTCGGGCGTCAGCGGGACAAGCGTCATGCCCGCAGGTTCGCCCGCCGGACAGGGACCGGTGGTGTTGCAGGCAATGCCGGTTTCCGTCTCGGTTGCGGCAAGTTCAAAGACACCATCCTCAAGCCCCTTGAGCTTTTCCTCCAGCAGCGTCTGCACCGATGCGTCCAGCCCGTTCCACCAGTCGAGATTCGCAAGATGCGCGGCCAGACCAAAGGTCACCGGCATGGGCGAAATGAACTTGGCCGATTCATACCACTTGGCCTTGTAGCCCGACAGCGCACCGGTGATGGCGCAGTCCACCACGCCGCTCGCCAGTGCAGGCTGTACCTCGGCAAAGGCAATGCTCATGGGCGAGCCGCCAAGGAAATCCACAAAGGCCTGCTGCGATGCACCAGAGGCGCGGACCTTGCGGCCTTTCAGATCAGCGATGAATGTGAATTCATCGCGGCAATAGATCACCTGCGCCTGATAGGTGCCATAGCCCAGCAATTTGATATTGTGCTGCTTTTCCAGGAAATCGGCATAGGTCGGGCGGAAGGCATCTGCCACCTCGTGCAACTGCGCCACCGAACCGACCAGACCGACCAGATCCGTCGCCTCGTTCATCGGCACCTCGCCCGAATTATAGGCCAGCACCGTGGTCGCCATCTGCAACGTGCCGTTGGACACCAAGCGGAAGATTTCGCCGCCCTTGAAGCCCAGCTCGGTAAAGGGTTTCACCTGCACCGTGATCTTGCCGCCCGAGGTCTCGGGGATTTCCGTGGTCCAGAACGGCAGTTCCTTGTCGGTATACATCGACAGCGTGCCGATAGAGCCTACGACGTTGAATTGAGTCTCTGGCATGTCCTGCGCGAGGGCCGGCAGCGCCAGTGTGGCGGCGACCAGCGGGGCGATCAGTCTGTGGATCATTTTGTCTCTCCTGTTGGCATCGGCGGTTTATCCGCCTGTCTTTGGGTTGAGGATTGTCGGCAGCCATAGCGCGAGCTGCGGAAACAGGATCAGCAGGCCGATCATCGCCAGCATGGCGATCAGGAAGGGCGCCGATCCCTTGAACAGATCGCTGAAGGCGCCGCCACCGGTGCGCACGGCCTGCACGACATAAAGGTTCATGCCCACGGGCGGGGTGATCAGCGCCGCCTCGATCAGGATCACAAACACCACGCCCCACCAGACCGGCGAATAGCCTAGGCCGACAATGACCGGCACGATGATCGGTGTTGTCGCGATCATCATGCTCAGCGTCTCCATGAAACAGCCCAGCAGCAGGTAAAAGACGACGATGGCAAACAGCATACCCAGCGGCGGCCAGCCCAGCGACAGAACCGCATCGGTGATGGCGGACACCAGACCGATCGAGACCATGACGAAATTGAGGAAAAAGGCGGAGATGACGATCAGCATGATCATGCAGGTGGTCCTGACCGTGCCCTCAAAGGCGGCCAGCATCACCGGCAGGGTCAGCGCGCCGTTCAGCGCCACCAGCGCCACGGTAGCCATCAGACCCAGCGCTGCTGCCTCGGTCGGCGTCGCGACACCGGCGTATATCGACCCGACGACAACACAGAACAGGCCCAGCGGCGGGATAAGGTGTTTCAGCCCCTTCAGGCGTTCGGGCCAGAGCGAGGCATACGGCAACTCATGCCCGCCCCATGCGGGCCGCCACAGCACCAGCGCCAGCACGATACCGGAAAACAGCGCCGCCAGAACAAAACCCGGGATGAACCCGGCCGCATAAAGGTCGGCGACCGAGGTGTCCGTCAGCACCGCATAGATGATCATGTTGATCGACGGTGGGATCAGAATGCCCAGCGTGCCGCCCGCCGCGATGGACCCCAGGAACAAAGGGCGGTTGTAGCCACCCTTGTCCATGTTCGGGATCGCCACCGTGCCGATGGTGGCGGCCGTGGCCAAAGAGCTGCCAGAGGTCGCCGCGAACACCGCAGAGGCGGCGATATTGGTGTGCATCAGCCGCCCCGGCACGCGCGCAAACCATGGCGTGAGCGCGGTGAACAGCTTTTCGCTGATGCCGGAGCGGTGCATCAGCTCGCCCATCATGATGAACATCGGGGCGGCAATCAGGATAAAGTCATTCGACGAATTCCACGCAAGCTCCCCCGCCGCCCCGGTCATCGGGAAAAACGCATAGTTTTCCGACAGCACATAGCCGGTCAGCGCCAGCACCGCCGCCACCGGTAGGCTGAGCGCGAGGCAGATCAGCAGCATCAGGAACGCGGTCAGGATCATGTCTGATCTTTCTGCGCCTTAAGGCCGCTCTGGCTGATCTCTTGCTGGACATCCGCTGACCCGATCCGCGCTTCGAAGCCGGGCCGATCGTGCCAGATCAGGCTGCGAATGGCCTGCAGCGGCGCCAGCACGGCGACAATCGCGAACCAGACAAGGCCCAGCCACCAGATCCCCTGCGGGATCACCATGGGCACCTGCAGCTGAGAGATACTTTTTGCGTTCATCGCCACCGACTGCGCCACCGTTCCATAGGCGAACCACGCCAGTGCCAACGCCACAACTGCCAGAACCGATGCCGCGAGCAGGTCAAAAGCGGCGCGCAGCGCAAACGGCAGTTTTGCGGTCAGGAAATCAACGCGGATGTTCGCCTTGGTCGTGACGGTAAAGGCAAGGCCGAGGCCGATGCAGGCGGCCAGCGCGTATCCCGAAACCTCGAAGCTTTCCACAAGGCCGCGGTTGATCAGCAGCCGCGCAATCACATCAATGGTGATCGGCAGTGCGCAACCGAACAGGATGATCGCCCCGGCGATCCAGGCCAGAATGCGCGAGATCCGTTGTGGCAGCGGTTCGTTCAGCGGCTGACCTCCCGGAGTGCAGATGCTTTGACACGATCAAGGCACGGGCGGATTTGTTTGTCCAGCAGGAGGGTCGGCCCGAAGCATCGACAACAGCGATGAAGCCGCCACCCGCACCGATCGTGTGCATCTCGACAATGGGCACGCGCACCAGCGGGCCGTCAATCTCGCCCCGTGTATCCACGGTGCGCGCGCCATCAGCCACCAAGGCCAAGTTATTGCTGGTGCCGCCCATATCCACGCCGACCACGTCGGGCTGGCCGAGCGCGCCTGTCAGACGTGCCGCCGCCAGTACCCCCCCCTGAAGGCCCCGACAGCAGCAGCTTGACGGGCGCGCGCACCGCGATGTCTGGGCTGATGGCGGCGCCATTGGGCTGGATGAGATAGAGCGGGGCCGTGATACCCGCATCCGCCCACCATTTGCGCAGGGAGCGCACAGACCGGTCGATCACCGGCACCAGCAGAGCGTTGAGAACTGTTGTGGCCGTGCGTTCGAATGCGCGGATCTCGGTCGACACTTCGTGCGAGCAGGACACCGGCATGTCGGGGCATCGGCCGCGCAGCAGGGCGCGGATCGCGATTTCATGCACGGGGTTGGCTTAGGCGTTCAGCAGAAAAATGGCACTGGCCGCAACGCCGCTGTCAGCCACCTGTCCAATCATAAGCTCCAGCGCGGCATCGTCCAATGGCCGCACCTCCTCGCCCTCTGCCCACGCGCGATGCAATGCACAGGGCTGCACCGCCCGCGACATAATCCGCCCCGCAGTGAGAAGAGGCTTGCGATCCTGCCGCTTCGTTGCCATGTGGCCCGCACCACCCCTACTGAAATACCCCTAATGCGACCCGGAATGATCGCAGCTGTTGCGCCACAAACCATGCAGAAACTGCAGGGCTCCTATGTGTAGTGCCCTGTTGCGACAATCTCGAAACTGTTTATCTTCGCTGCACTGCAGCATGAACCGACGGATACGCGCGATGTACGAAGAACGGCAGGTCCGCTGGACCATAATTTCTATGGCGATGGGCGCATTTGCGATCGGCGTTTCGGAATTTGCGGCCATGGGGCTGCTGCCCTATTACGCCATGGACCTTGGTGTAACCGAACCCGTCGCAGGACATGCGATCAGCGGCTATGCGCTGGGGGTTGTGATCGGCGCGCCCGTGCTGGCGGTTCTGGGCGCACGTGTGCCGCGCAAGACCATGCTGGCCTGCCTCATCGGCTTTTTCGCCTTTGCCAACTTTCTGGCCGCGCTGATGCCGTCGATGATGGCGCTGACAGCGACGCGGGTTCTGGCCGGGCTTCCCCATGGCGCATACCTGGGCATCGCCATGTTGTTCGCCGCTGATCTGCTGCCCAAGGGGCGTCGTGCCGCCGGGGTCGCACAAGTCATGCTGGGTCTGACCCTGGCCAACGTTGTGGGCGTGCCGACAGCGGGCGCCATTGGGCAGCTGCTGGGCTGGCGCAGCCTGTTCATCATCGTGACCGGCATCGCCCTGCTATCACTCGTCATGATCCTGAAGAACGCGCCGTTCGAGCATGCAGATGACACCGCCAGCCCACTGCGGGAATTGGGCGCGCTGAAGAACCGTGCCGTCTGGCTGACCCTGCTGGTCGGTGCAGTCGGCTTTGGCGGAGTTTTTGCAGTCTACTCCTTCCTGTCGGCGGCCATGCTGGCGACGACGCAGGCGCCGTCCTGGGCGATTCCGATGGCTCTGTCCGCCTTTGGCGTCGGCGCGACCTTCGGCAACATGGTCGCAGGCAAGCTTGCCTCCTGGTCACGCTTTGGGGGGGCGCTTGTGCTGCTGGGCGGGATGGCAGTGGTCCCATTGCTCTACACGCTGGTGATGGGGAACTGGCCGCTCATGGTGGCCTCTATGCTGCTGCTGGGCATGACCGCCGGTCTGGTCATCCCGCTGCAGATGCGGCTGATGGATGTGGCAGGCGATGCACAGACACTTGCGGCGGTGCTGAACCACGCGGCGTTCAACTTTGCCAATGCCATGGGGCCCTATCTGGCCGGTCTGGCCCTGTCCGCAGGCTACGGCTGGGGATCGACCGGGATCGTTGGCGCGACACTGGCCTGTGGCGGCATTCTGGTGCTGGGCCTGGCCTTCGCCGATTCTCGCCGCACGCCCCGCACCGTCTGCGCCTGACGCAAGACCAGCCCGGCGTCCTGAAACAGAAATATCATCGGACTCGGGCCGCACCGCTGCTCAAATCAGACTGGCATCTTGTCACATTTTGCACCCCAAGAGCCAGATCAGAGGCATTGTTGCGCAGATCCTGTCGGGCTTTCATCCGGTAGATCTCGCTTGGCAGCTGCAGTGGATGATCAAGACCATTTCTGACATTCTTAAAACGTGCATCACATCGGAACCTCTAAGAGGTCGGCTAGAGGATTGCTCGCCTTCGCGTGATGCCATGTCGAGTTGGAAAAAAGGCACGATCAGAGCAGTTCGCGGGGAAATCCGGGCCATCCCACGCAAGGTCGTCTTGATCGGAGCAAGCGGGCAACTTGTGCGCTGACAAGCTAAACTGAGACGCGTCATGATGCGCTCTTATCCTCAGAAGATCTCCGGGCTCCGCAGGTATCGGACGATCCAGCAGGAAGGCCGTTCGCCCCCAATGGCCATCGGAATGCAGGTCGTTCGTCAACTGAATGCCCGGTGCAAGGTTCATTTCGAAAAAGACGAAAACCGCGTGGATAGTACCTCTGCCAGAACATTCTAGGTCCTCTGTCCTGCGCGCCACTCTTGTGTCAGGTCGCACAAAATCAAACTGGAACAGGTCCGTTGCAGACCCCAACGGCCTTAGCCCGAAGGTTGCGAAATCGTTCGGCGTGATCTGCGCAACAGTGGCGAAGTGATGAAATGCAGACAGATCAAAGCCCTCTGCCTTCTGTGGGCGCCAGAGGTTGAGGAGCTTGTCGCTTTCCACCAACTGAGCCATCAATGCGCCTCGTTCAGGGATGGCTCGCGCATGAGGCTTGGCCAGCTTTCGCATTGCATGCTCAAGCGTTGCGAGTGCGCCCTCTCCCAGCAAAAGGGTATCGACAATCTCGGAAATCACGACATCCGCCGGTTCAGGAAGGTCCACACCGACGACAAGGTTGTGCGACATCTTCGGGATGACCGTAATGCGATCAGCGAGCCCGTTCGCTTCGATGACCCGCACGGCAGCCTGAGCGATCAGGGGCTGCTGTTCGCAGGTGTAAACATGTTTCGCACCGGCGCGCGCCGCCAGCATCGCCGTGAGGCCAGCACCGCAGCCAATGTCGAGCACGACATCACCAGGCCTGACTTTCGCGCTGATGGCCGCAGCATAGGCACGATTGCGGACTTTGTCCGCAAGCATCGGAAAATGCCACCGGGGCACGAACATCTGGTAAAGTCGCTCCAGCAGGATCTGCGCTTCGTGATGATGGGGGTCATTGACCAAAGCCTGCGAAAGAAGCTCTGCCGTGCGCAGACCACCATCTGTCAGAGGTTCACGTTTTGCGCATTGTACAAGGCGCTCTGCGTCTTGCACGCCCTTACAATCAACCCGCTGAAAAAAATCATGTTCTTTATGAAGGGTCAGCGCAAGATCATTTGCCACGTTTCATTCATCCTCATTCTAAGGAATTGCGTTGGACCGGAGTACCCGTTGAGCGAATAAAATATGGTAAATGGAGGTTCAGTTTGTGCGCTGCGTGTCCCTTAAGGCCGAGGGCATGACATCGTCGCCGCCGGATTCCGGTAATTTTCTTCTCTTGTCATCATGGCCCAGAGGCCACGCGCCATCCATTGCCCGGCAACACATGCTTGCATGTGTGAGAGGGATGTTGGCCAGCGCAATCGCGGCAACCATGCGTGGCTTGCGGGTCAGCAGGCGCTTCAGCCAGCCATTTTTTGGGGTGTCGAACCGCTCGACAGCCTGAAGGACTGCCATGGCTCCAGAGACCAGGAGGGTGCGTATGTCACGCTGTCCCATCCGTTGCCCGGCAGGGTCATGCGCAGCATGGTCCCGAGAGGGTTCGAGGTCTTCCCGAGACTGGCCTTGCCACCCGTCGAGTGCTGCTTGGGCACGAGCTCAAGCGTCATGCCAAAGGCGTGCGTATCGCACGACGCATTGATCATCTGGGTGCGCTGGCCGACGAACATCTGCCGCGTGCGAAA
>NZ_AWWI01000080.1 GCF_002760615.1 Puniceibacterium antarcticum
CACATTGGATTAACCTAGTGAATCCCACGCAGGATTTGTGCAACAAGGCCCCTGGAATGCGGGCATGCAAAAGCCGCCCCGGAGGGCGGCTGTTAGCCTATTGATAATGCTTGATTTTTTGGTTGCGGGAGTTGGATTTGAACCAACGACCTTCAGGTTATGAGCCCCATCTCACGGAAGAACGGCCATCCTTTGATTTCAACGGGTTACACGATATCCCCTTGAACTGTCGTGGTTTCCTTACCGCATTGCGCCGCAACCAACCGCAGCCAACGGGTCTAAACGGGGAACGAGGTAGTTAGGCAGGTTGACCTATTGTTGACCCACGTAGAGAAATCCCCCGACCGCGTTACCTAAGTGCAACGAACTGTTTGGCGCATGAGTTCAGTTTACGTGCGCGATGCACCAGGCCCAAGCTGCCGTTTGGATAGCTTACCGCCCCCGTGCATCAAGGCCCGGGAGCGGAATTGGAAATTTGTGGACTACTCGATCAGGCTTGGGGCACGGCCCCGAACTCGGCAACCGCAGCAGGGTCGCATACAAGTTGAACCCCGTTCATCGACACGATTTCCACCGCTTTCTCGACCAAGCTGGGGTTCGTGGCCGGCAGCACGCGCCCCAGTGAATCGAGATGGAAAGGCGCGTCTTCAAGGCCGATCCGAAGAATATCAACGCCCGAATCGAACTGACAGGCCCAGTGCGCCAACCGTTCCGTCGGACCGGCCAGACGGCCGGTCTGAGGGCCGACATCGATCTCACGAAGATGCCGGGCGCCATGGTGGGGCAGGATTGCTGCGCCAACCGCGACGGTGACGTCGAGCGGCGGGATCTCCGCGTTGCAGATCGCGGCCCGGGCCTCGCCGATTGAACGTGCTTCCGCCACCACCGCCCGAAATTCCGGGTAGGACGATGGGAACGGCAGGGGCTCGGAAAAGCCAAACAGCACCGTGATATTCAAACGTCGGATCTTGCGCCCCGACTCTAGCACATTGACCAGGTAATCGGTCAGCACGCGGCTGCGCAGGCGCTGTACCCACTCGACCTCCATAGGGAGGACGAGTTTTTCCCTTTGGGCGATCACCCAGCGCAGCGTGTTCATCTGCTCGGTCGCCGGGCTGTCTCCGTAGGAACTTCCGCCAGCGGTCGAGAAGACGCCCAGGTCAACCGTTTCCGCGACTGCCGAAGGACGATAGGTGGCCAGCGGTTTCAGAACCGAAACGGTTCCGCTCGTGTGGTCAAGGGCGACATACCCCTGGCGCTCGAAGTCGGTGCAGACCTGAAGTTCGATCGCTGCCTGCGCTGTAACGAAGTCGGCGCCCCCATCGGCCAGCGGCATGGCCGCATGCGCAATGCGCGCCCGTTCGCCACCTCGTTCGATCGCGGCGTGAATCTCACGGCCGTTGCGGCTTCCCCCGAAGCTCAGAAGGCTGCCCGGCGCGACTTGCTGGGCGATCCGGCCGATCGCGCGATAGATGTCCGGATCGGCAGTCTGCTCGCGCGTCAGCGGGTTGCGGGCATGGACGTGGATATAGCGGACGCCCATGTCGTGGACCGCTTTCATTTCGGCGGCAAGGTCCTCCATCGAGGTTGGAACCAGGTCACCACGGCTGATCAGGTCGTTGATCGGGTCGCCGCGATCAGGGTGGTTGGCGGGGGTGAATTTGGCGCCGGTCATGGCGACCCCGAGCATCAGTTGTCCCCGCGAGGTAAGGGCAAGTCTCATTTGGGAAGTCCTCCAATAGTTTGAGAGGACTCCTTGACTAGAGACGATTCGGCCGGCCGTGCTTGCGTGCCCAGACGAAGGCACGCAAGCATGGCCGACCATTGGCGACCGGATCAGTCTTTCGAGATGGAAAAATCGAAAAGGTGGACGCCGCCCAAGGCGTCGCCAAAGGCGATCATGGTGCGATCCACCGCCATGGCTGTGAGCGCTGCGTCGAAGGGAATGGTTGCAACGCAAGTCGCATCCGCCACCCGCCAGAGCCGCGCCGTGCGGTCACTAGACGCGGTGATCGCCAATGCCCCGTCCAGGCCGAACGCGGCGGTCATCACCCCGCCCTCATGCCCGCGCAGGACCGGCCCCATCCGCCACCCGCCAGAGCCTCGCGGTGCAATCACCCGAGGCGGTGATCGCCCAGGCCCCGTTCGGGCTGAATGCAGCGGCGGTTACCCAGCCCTCATGCCCGCGCAGCACCGGCCCCGCCGCGCCATCCGCCACCCGCCAGAGCCGCGCGGTCTCATCAATAGACGCGGTGATCGCCAATGCCCCGTCCAGGCCGAACGCGGCGGTCATCACCCCGCCCTCATGCCCGCGCAGGACCGGCCCCGCCGCACCATCCGCCACCCGCCAGAGCCTCGCGGTGCAATCACCCGAGGCGGTGATCGCCCAGGCCCCGTTCGGGCTGAATGCAGCGGCGGTTACCCAGCCCTCATGCCCGCGCAGCACCGGCCCCGCCGCGCCATCCGCCACCCGCCAGAGCCGCGCGGTCTCATCAATAGCGCCCAGGCCCCGTCCGGGCTGAACGCGGCGGTCCGCACCCAGCCCTCATGCCCGCGCAGCACCGGCCCCGCCGCGCCATCTGCCGCCCGCCAGAGCCGCGCGGTGTCATCGTCAGAGGCGGTGATCGCCGAGGCTCCGTCCGGACTGAACGCTGCGGAGTACACCGCGCCCTCATGGCCGCGCAACACCGGCCCCGCCGCGCCACCGGCCACACTCCAGAGCCGCGCAGTGCGATCATCAGAGGCGGTGATCGCCCAAGCCCCGTCCGGGCTGAATGCGGCGGTACTAACCTCGCCCTCATGCCCGCGCATCACTGGCCCCGCCGCGCCACCCGCCACCCGCCAGAGCCGCGCAGTGCGATCATCAGAGGCGGTGATCGCCAATGACCCGTCCGGGCAGAACGCAGCGGTTTTCACCATTTTCTCATGCCCGCGCATCACTGGCCCCGCCGCGCCATCCGTCACCCGCCAGAGCCGCGCGGTGCGATCACGAGAGGCGGTGATCACCAATGCCCCGTCCGGGCTGAACGCAGCGGTGTCCACCATTTTCTCATGCCCGCGAAGCACCGGCCCCGCCGCGCCATCCGCCACCCGCCAGAGTCGCGCGGTCCGATCATTAGAGGCGGTGATCGCCCAGGCCCCGTCCGGGCTGAACTCGGCGGTGTTCACCCAGTTCTCATGCCCGCGCAGCACCGGCCCCGCCCCGCCATCCACCACCCGCCAGAGTCGCGCAGTGCAATCATTAGAGGCGGTGATCACCCAGGCCCCGTCCGGGCTGAACGCGGCGGTCCGCACCCTTGCCTGATGCCCGCGCAGCACCGGCCCAGCCGCGCCATCCGCAATCCACCAAAGCCGCGCGGTGCCATCAACAGAAGCGGTGATCGCCCAGGCTCTGTCCGGGCTGAACGCAGCGGTACTAACCTCGCCCTCATGCCCGCGCAGCACCGGCCCCGCCGCGCCATCCGCTACCCGCCAGATCCGCGCGGTGTCATCCCTAGAAGCTGTGATCGCCAGGGCCCCGTCCGGGCTGAACGCGGCGGTCCTCACCGATCCCTCATGCCCGCGCAGCACCGGCCCCGCCGCGCCATCCGCCACCCGCCAGAGCCGCGCTGTGTCATCAGAGACAGTGATCGCCCAAGCCCCGTCCGGGCTGAACGCGCCGGTCCTCACCCCGCCTTCATGCCCGCGCAGCACCGGTCCCGCCGCGCCATCTGCCACCCGCCAGATCCGCGCGGTGTCATCGAATGAGGCAGTAATCGCCCAAGCCCCGTCCGGGCTGAACGCGGCGGTGTTCACGTCGTCATCATGCCCAACAAACCTCAGGACTTCCAAACGCTGAAGGTTCAGTTCGTGCCGAACCGACCTTGGCCAAAGTCCGGGATCAGCCTCGGCCATCGTAACCATAGGATGGGACGGAGCGCGAGACCGAAGGCTGGAGCTGATGTAGTAGGGAAGGTGCTCCGGCGACTTGGCCAAAGACGCGCCCGCAAGTTTCAAAGTATCACCAACGACCCAGACGTTCTCGGGCGTTTCGGGTGGCAAGCCCAGATGGTCAGCGATCAAGGCCGCGAGCTTGCCCTTGACCCACGGATACGAGGTCATGCGATCATCAGCCTCGGTAGCGCGCCCGGCCAGACGCAGCGTTGCGACCTCGTGCTCCCATGCGAAGGTCGCGGCCGCCTTCCGGCCGTTCTCACGCTGATAGGCTAGGACATCCGCTAAGACGTCGTGCAGCCTGGCGATATCGTCGGTCTGTCGTGCCAGCCAATCAAAGGCGTTGTCATGGAGCCAGTAACCCTTCTGTCCCGGGCCCCCGCTGCGGACCAGCCTTCGAGCCTCAAGTCGATGGAGGAGGTCAGTTGCATCAAGACTTTGCTTTGCCCCCACCTTGCGCCAATACGCTTCGATGACTGCTGTCGAGACTACCGCACCCCTCGGAAAGGCGGCAAGTTTCTGGTACAGGCCCTTCGCAACGTCAGAAAGATCCTCGACCCCTATCGCGAAGGTTACGTCAATCGCCTTCTGTCGCTCCGCCGGATCTTCTCGATTGAGCCGCTGGTCCGATGGGTCGAACGCGGTGACACCGTAAGCGAGAAATCTCCTTTTTACCGCGTCAATTGCGCCGATCAGGCTTGTCCCTTCAGCCAAACGAGCGCCCATCCATCTTCGAACGATGTCGAGCAGTTGGGCCCAGTTCCAGAGTGTGTCGGCAAGCCGTTCGAGCGCGGCCCGTTCCTGGTCAGTGGTGACAGGCAACCCGCGCGAGATCAGGCTGTAAGCATCTGCCGGTGCCATTTCCTCGACCTTGATGATGGCCGCGGCCTTCGGGAGCAGCGCCTGATTGCGGGTTGTCACGAGGACCGAAAGGTTGCGGCCTGCATTCATGAATGGTTTGAGATGCTCTTCCCTCCAGAGATCGTCGACCACGACAAAAGTCGGAGCACCGGCGAGCGCGTCCTTCAGCCTGCTGGCCGCGCCGTCGACCGTTCCGGCGGGCGCCGACTTCGGGTCCAGTTCCAATGCAAGGTCCATGAATCGTTGCGCGAGGTCCGCCGGGTTCTGCCCGATCGTGATCCACTTGCTCCGTGCTCCGAAGTGCTCCCGGATTCGGAGGTCATTGCGGATCATCTCGGCAAGCGTGGACTTGCCGTAACCGCCATCACCATGCAGCGACGTCAAAGCGGTGACACGCTCCGCCCCCAATATGGCAGCAACCGCCTGTTCGAGTTCCATGGGTCGCTCGACGGCATCCAGCGGTACCGGCGTCGCGAAGACCTCAAGGCTTTCTGCGCTCATTCCTTTCTGCTTTGCGTATTCGTGAAACGCCAATCGCAGAGCTTTGGCCGAAATGGCGAGAAGGTCGTACTCGGCCCAATCGTCAACACCGCGGTGCAGAGCCGCAATGTTTCCGAGTCTGTCGAATACTGGAAAGCCGCTGTGACCCTTTAGGGTCGGGGAAAGTCCTGCCGCTTCGTACTTCAGCCTGATAGTATGGGAGCTGTCGATCATCCCTGCGCCTACCGTCAGGAGCGGCTCTATGACGTCGATGGCTTTCTTCGACTTGCTCCAAGCGCGCCCAAACAACCGGCCTTCGGGAAAGATCGGATCGGCGATCAATGAGCCTCCCTCGAAGTGTTGGTCAAGTTCGAGTATCGCAATATCGCGAACCTCTGCTTGCTCACTGTCCGGAAACCATCCTGCAGGAACCAGCCTGGCCGGAAACGAGCCATCTTCCTTGAGCGCCGAGCCGACGAAATAGACCCTCGTTGCCTCCGCTATGTCCTTCGGAAATGCCGCGTCTTTTTTCGTTTCGAAGAGGTGCGCGCAGGTCAGAATCCATCGGTTTCCTACGAGAACTCCGTTTGCGGAACCCCGGTTGGCAATCTCGAGAAGGACCAGTGAGGGTGTGCGCATGTCAGCCTGCTGTGGCGTCCTTCGGTCCGCGCTCGCCACTCGCCGAAAACCGGATCTCTCCTCGGATCATTTCGGCTGTCCGCTGATCAAGGCGAGGGAGGATCGTTCGGGCGATCTCGTCAAGTTGGCCGCTGTCCAGAACTCCGTTGGCCGGGTTGAGCCAAGCTTGCACCACTTCAGGTTCAGGCGCGGCGTGCGGACTCCAGGCGATGCCGAGGACGTGTTTCCTTCCCTCCGACGCCGCTGGGTCGCGCACAACATTAATGGTTTTCGGGCCCGGCTTTCCCTTGTACAGCGGGTCCCGACCGAATGTCCCGATCACATTTGATCCGGACACGGGTTCACCGCTTGGCCATGCGTGAGTTCTGCAGCGCACATCACGGCGCAGCGGTTGATCGGCGCTGTAGGGCCAGACACACCATTTGGCGACACCAACAATCGGACAGAGTCCCTCCAGGACCATGATGGTTTTGGGTGATGCGGATCTGAAGAAGAATCTGAAGTAGAATCTGACCTCGGTGTGAAACTGCCGAAACACGTCGGTTCCTTCTGATCCTCCCGGATAGGGCAGGCTTTGAGGAATATGGCCTTCAATTTCCCATTCAGGGCGAGGGAGAAATGGCGTTAGAGCAAGGGCCCGCTCCAGCAACCGGTTCCATGGCCGTTCCACTCTCAGGGCATCACGGAACGCGGCAGGCGGACCTTGCCAAACGCGAACAGCGGTTTCGTGTTTGATGGGGTTGGTGCCGATTTCCTTTGCGAAATTGACCAGGAATTCAGCTAGCGCCGCGATCGTTTCGCCGGGCGTTCCATTCGGATAGTCATTTGAGTTGCTTGTCTGCTTCTCAAAGGTTTCATATCCGACAGTGTTGAGACGCGCATCATTCGTGACCAGATCGTAGAGTTGACGCACGTTCTCTGGGCGAACAAAATTGGCTTTTGCTACTTCGAACAGGATTTTGCGATTGGAATAGACCGGGTTAGGCATTCTGATCACGCTCCCTCATTCAATCTCAATCCCTTGCTTCGATCACCGACTCGCAGCATAAACCCGCCAGAGCCGAGCGGTGTGATCACCCGAGGCGGTGATCGCCCAGGCCCCGTCCGGGCTGAACACGGCGGACTTCACCCAGTCCTTATGCCCGCGCAGCACCGCCCCCGCCGTGCCGTCCGCCACACGCCAAAGCCGCGCGGTGCGATCACGAGAGGCGGTGATAGCCAAGGCCCCGTCCGGGCTGAACGCGGCGGTGCATAACCCGTCATCATGCCCGCGCAGCACAGGCCCCGCCACGCCATCCGCCACCCGCCAGAGCCGAGCGGTGTCATCATCTGAAGCGGTGATCGCCCAGACCCCGTCCGGGCTGAACGCGGCGGCCCACACTGTTTTCTCATGCCCGCGCAGCACCGGTCCCGCCGCGCCATCCGCCACCCGCCAGAGCCGCGCTGTGTCATCAGCAGAGGCGGTGATCGTCCAGGCCCCGTCCGGGCTGAACGCGGCGGTGTGCACCCATCCCTCATGCCCACGCAGCACCGGCCCCGCCGCGCCATCCGCCACCCGCCACAGCCGCGCGGTACTATCAGCAGAGGCCGTGATCGCCCAAGCCCCGTCCGGACTGAACGCGGCGGTGGTCACTTCGCCCTCATGCCCACGCAGCACCGGCCCCGCCGCGCCAGCCGCCACCCGCCAGAGCCGTGCGGTGGCATCACTAGAGGCGGTGATCGCCGAGGTCCCGTCCGGGCTGAACGCGGCAGTCCGCACCCACTCCTCATGCCCGCGCAGCACGATTGCTTCCCTGTCTTGGTTGGTTTCCAAGGAAACCTCGCCAGGCTCGAAACCCGCGAGGTTGGCAAGGTATTCCTTGTTGCGCGACCGGCTGCGCAACACGGCCTCGATCAAGGCGATGCCCTCTGGCGTCACGACATTCTGCGGTGAAACGACATTCTCTGGCGAAACAACCTTCGGCTGGAGCCTTTTGTTAGCCATTCTCGCTGCTCTGATGAGCGACAACCACCATGGCCGGTGCCGACAACCAGCTTGGCCGGTGGGGCTGAACG
>NZ_AWWI01000081.1 GCF_002760615.1 Puniceibacterium antarcticum
CGGCTTAAGCTTGCTAGATAGACCAAGTCGATGACCCATTATACAAAAGGTACGCCGTCACAAGACTGGACACTAATAACAATTATCTTAAGGGCATCGACACCCTGAACTGAACTGTTTCAATTCCCGGATTGTTGTCGAATATTCCTGCATTGGAACGGTGATCATAGCTCAGCGCCATACGCCAGCCACTGCGGAGTTCGTATCCCAGTTCGATGCCCGAACGGAATTCGAGCGGTCCACCGAGGTCGAACCCACCATTGTCAGCATATAAACCAGGCATCACATGTAGCTCTGCGTAAACAGGGCTCTGTGCAATATTTACGGTATAGGTTGCGCCCATACCGAGCCAAGTTTCGCCATGCTCGCCGACCGACAAGCCAACTGCGCTTCCGAACGGGCCGTAGTTTCGGCCCAGATCGTAACGCAGATAAACTTCTTCCGCTGTATCGGCCCGCCGTTCCAGAACCTGTCCAGCAGAAAATTCCAGACGGGGCGTCGTATCAGACGTCCCTAGGCATCCTGTTGATGTTCCACAGTAATTACTGTTCATATCGGTAAGACCCGCTATGAGCATAAGCACTGCAAAGGTTCCGTCGGCCATATTGTATCTCCTGATGGTCAGAAGATCTCCATGGCGCAGATTGTTATTAGAGTCCAGTCAAGCTCCGACTGATTGTAGGCGTTCGGTTTCAGGTACTGTTTCACTCCCCTCGTCGGGGTG
>NZ_AWWI01000082.1 GCF_002760615.1 Puniceibacterium antarcticum
TTAACACTCACCACAATGGCACATTGCGATGCCGTCGGGAGGGGCATCCACGCCATCAACAAAGCCGACCAGAACCTCTCTCCGAATACGGCCCTCGGCGCACGCCTACTCAAACCTTGCAGGTTGTGGCTTCCAATGACTGGTCGATGCAGAGCAGGGTCTGTGTCGCCGTTAACTGTCCTAAAACTTAGTGTTTTTGGCGTAAATACCTTTGTTGCATCATTAAGGTTTCGTTAATACCTGCACCCCGGATGGAGATATTCTATGAATTATGTGATGGAAGTGGGTACGGCTGATGACACTTTGCAACTGGAATCCAACGTCCGAAGCTACAGCAGGACATTTAAAGAAACCTTCGACACGGCGTCTGGCAGTTGGATCTACACGAAAGATGGGGGTAAGTACCTTGATTTTCTCGCGGGCTGCGGGTCCCTGAATTATGGTCACAATCATCCGACTTTGAAACAAGCACTTGTTGACTATATCGTAAAGGATGGGATGAGCATGTGCCTTGACATGCAATCCATTGCGCGCAGTAATTTCATTAGATCTTTCAACAGCATCATATTGAAACCGCGCGGAATGGATCACAGAATCCATTTTACGGGGCCCACTGGTGCAAATTCAGTGGAAGCTGCCATAAAATTAGCGCGAAAGGTGACTGGCCGAACGAATGTCGTGGCTTTCACCAATGGATTTCATGGCTGCTCCCTTGGCGCGCTTGCGTTGACCGGAAGCAGCCATCACCGCGCATCTTCTGCAACATTGCTCAACCAGGTTACCAGGATGCCCTACGACGGCTATCTTGGCCGGGACATCGATACTGCAGAGGTTCTGGATGTCATGATGAAGGACCCCAGTGGTGGCATAGATCCACCAGCAGCAATCATTATCGAACTTGTTCAGGGAGAAGGTGGTCTTCAGACGGCATCTGTCGAGTGGGTGAGTAAGATTGCGCGTATCGCGAAGGATCACGGTGCTCTTCTCATTGTAGACGATATCCAGGCCGGTTGCGGCAGAACAGGGAGCTTTTTCTCATTCGACAAATTTGGAATAGAGCCTGACTTGATCTGCATGGCTAAGGCGATATCCGGTTATGGCCTTCCTATGTCTGTTCTTCTCATGAAGCCTGAACTCGATCAGTGGTTGCCGGGTGAACACAATGGAACGTTTCGAGGTAATACTCACGCCTTCATAACAGCTGCCACTGCTCTCGAGATTTTTTGGGAAAACGCTGGGTTTGAATCCAACCTGAGTTTTCTTTGTGCAGATATGCTGAGGAAGTGCATCAGTCTCTCAGATACATATGGTCTCAAGGTAAAGGGCCGTGGTGCAATGATGGGATTGGAGTTTTCCGATCCAGAACAGGCCGCCAGAGTCCAATCCACGTGTGTAAGCTCCGGATTGATCCTGGAGCGGTGCGGGCCACTCGATCAGGTCCTGAAGTTTCTCCCCCCCCTCAATGTTTCATCCGATGATCTGGATCTGGGTTTCTCGATCATTGATAAAGCCTTGGAAAAATCTTCTGACTTTCAAGAAACAGCGGTCGCCATAAGCGAAGGTGTTCTTGAGGCAAGCTGATACATTCTGAAAATACCCCATACTCTCCGCTTACAAAGGCAGTAGTCAAAAATGACAAAGACATTCGACGTTGTCGGCATCGGTTTCGGACCGGCGAATATCGCTCTTGCCGCTCTCTTTGATGACGAGGGCATCTTCAACAATTCCGTTTTCCTTGAAAAATCGAAAACGCCTGTTTGGCAAGAGGAAATGTTGTTCGAGAATGCATTGGATATCCACTCCAATATCCAGAACATACCCCATCGAGATCTTGCAACCCTGCGATCACCACGCAGCAGGTACACGTTCATGAATTATTTGCACAGTACCGGAAAGCTTCTGAGCCACCTGAACATGGATCTCCTGATGCCAATGCGCCCAGATTTTGCGGGGTATGTGAGTTGGGTTTCATCTCAACTATCAAATTATCTTCGTACGGATCAGGCTGTCGATAAAATTACGATGCTCGACGACATCCACAGTCACGTCTACAGAATAGATGTGAAGGGTAAAGAGCCTGTTTTTGCCCGAAACGTTATCGTTGGTACGGGCAGGGAGGCTTATATCCCGAAACCATTCCAGAATGTTATTGATGATGATCGTGTATTCCATCTGACCAGTTACAAGACATCACACACAGCCCTTATGAAAAAGGGAGCGAAGAATTTTGCCGTCATAGGAAGCAGCCAAAGTGCGGCCGAGATACTTCTTCATATGTCAAAATATGAACCCCGACTTGAGCTGCATAGCTTTATGAGGCGTTTTGCTTATCCTCTCAAGGACACCAGCCCGTTCATGAGTGAAATATTTTTCCCGTCCTTTACGGATATGTATTTCGAAGCCGATGACAGCCTGAAAAAGCGTATTGACATGGATGTACATCGGACAAACTACGGTGCCTGTGATATGGATGTCCTCACGGAACTCTATCGGCAAATCTACTATGACAAGATGCATGGTGCCAACAGGATTACAATAAATCGACTGACAGATATCATTTCTGCAGAGGCCGATGAGTCAGGTGTCCATTTGACGGTCCGGGATGCGAGGACCATGGAGACACGCAAGGAAATCTTCGATGGAGTTGTTCTGGCGACTGGATTTCGCAACATTGGAACAAGCGAAAGCTCCGTGCGGATACCTGCCGTTCTTGATGGAATTTCTGATATGCTGGATTTGTCGGATGATGGCTGCGCTCAGGTCGATCGCTCATACCGGGTCAAGCTGAAGCCAGGACTCGAAAGCGCAGGTTCTCTGATACTCAACGGGCTCTGCGAGACGTCCCACGGCATGGGGGATGCCGGATCATTGTCGCTTCTGGCTTCGCGCTCCCAGATCATTGCCGGAGCTTTGAGCTGGAATGACGGAAAAAAGAACTCCGTGTCGACCGATGAAGTCGCTGCACAATGACCCCTGCAAAAGTAAATAATATGAGGTTCGACACTATCGCAATACGTGGTGGGTATGGAGAGCGCGAGGCTCTCCAGAACCATGGTTCGATCTGTGAGCCTGCATACTTGTCTCCGGCGCAACACTTCAACACATCGGAAGACATGCGTAAATGCCTGAGCGGTGAGGCTTGGTCTCAAGATTGAAGTGCGACACCCACAGCCCGAAGGGCATAGGATGTTGGCATGG
>NZ_AWWI01000083.1 GCF_002760615.1 Puniceibacterium antarcticum
GCTGTCCTGAACCGCTTCACGGCCCTCGGCATACCGGTCACGATTGCCGTAGGATAAGTGTATCCGGGGAAAGGGGAGCTGCGGCCAGTTTCAGATTTATGCAACAGCGCCGGTCTGGAGCCTAAGGGGAAAGGGGCTGTCAGACCTCAGGTCTGAGTTGTGCAACAATGCCCTCCAAATAGTTAGAAAAATCCTATTCTTCTGTACCAGAGATTTGAGATCTGTTCGTCCACATTTCATGCTGCCTCACTATATTTTCTGGAAGATCGGTCAGATTTATCGGAACTTAATGAAGTCACAGTTTCCCTTGAAAGGTCAATCTTAAAATGTTTTACGCTGTCAGAGAGTTCATTCGCTTCTCCCATAAGTTGATGACTGGCAGCTGTCGACTGCTCGACCATTGCGGCATTATGTTGCGCCACTCTATCGAGGTCAGAAACTCCAGTATTTATTTCGCCTAGGCCAACCGATTGTTCTGTCGCGGCCTGCGCGATATGAGAGATATGTTGCGAAATATCTTGTACGCGCTTGATAATCGCATCAAGGGAATCTCCCGTCTTTGCGACAAGTTTCACACCGCCCTCAACCTGATCTGTACTACGCCTGATACGGTGTTGAATTTCTTTTGCGGCTTCAGCGCATTTGATAGACAAGTTTCGGACTTCAGAGGCCACCACGGCAAACCCTTTTCCTGCCTCACCTGCACGTGCCGCTTCCACTCCGGCATTTAGTGCCAAGAGATTGACTTGAAAAGCGATGTCTTCGATCACTTTGATAATCTGCGCGACTTGATTTGAGGATTCCTGGATTTCATTCATGGCAGAGACGGCCTGCCTGACGACCGAACCACCCACCTCCGCCTCTGTTCTTGCTTCCTTCATGAGAGTTTCAACGTTTCTTGCGCCGTCAGACGTTCGTTTGACCGAGGTCGTTAACTCTTCTAAAGCTGCTGCTGTTTCTTCCAATGTGGCGGCTTGGGTCTCTGTTCTTTTGGAAAGATCTTCGGAAGCCTGACTTATCTCGGATGAGCCGCTCCGGATACTTTCTGTTGCGGCAATAACCCGCAGGATCGTTGCCCTTAATGTCGCGGCTGTCTTGTTAAAATCCGTCGCAATTTTCTGATATTCTTCCGGGAAATCCGGGCCAATCTCTGCCTCCAAATCTCCGCCCGATAGAGCCGAGAGAACCTCACTGAGGGTTTCTACGGCGAAGCGTTGCTTTTCATCCCGAATTCTCTGCTCATGCTCCATTGCCGCTTTATCGATCAGAGCCTTTTGGAAAATTGCCAAGGTGTTTGCCATTTCCCCGACTTCGTCTTTCTGAGAGCGTCCTTCAATTTCCAAATCGTGGTTTCCAGCGGCAAGATCCTTCATGGATGTCGTCAGACTTTTGATCCCGCGAGACAGGCTGCTGCCAATGAGCATGCCAGCGCTGCCTCCAAGTAAGATTGTGATCGCAATCATGATTAGAATGTCATTTTCACTACGAAGAGTAGCCGCTGCGTTTGCATTCTGACGGAGCTTGAGAAGTTCTTTTTCTTCAGTAGAAAAGGCGGCCATCGTTTCGCGAAATTTATCAAAAAAAACTTTCCCGCGCGCCTCTCCAACGGTACGCGCCAAATCATCCATGGTCAGCGCGTTTCCGATGGTGCGACGCATATCAATGAAGGGCGTCACGACATCCTGAAACCAACTGTCAATCACCTCCTGAATTTCAGCAAGCAACGCAACTTGTGCGGGATTATCGCTGACCGTAACAGACAGTTCCTTGACAAGATTCAAAAAACCGGTCCGGCCAGAGTTAAGTGGTTCAAGAAATGCTTCATCGCCCGCCAGAAGAAAGCCGCGCATGCCGGTTTCCATGTCAATTGCCGACGCCAGAATACGTTGTGCAGTCTCGATCACTTCATGGGTATGATCGACCATTGCAACCGTTGAAAGAAC
This sequence comes from Puniceibacterium antarcticum, assembly GCF_002760615.1. GTDB lineage: Bacteria > Pseudomonadota > Alphaproteobacteria > Rhodobacterales > Rhodobacteraceae > Puniceibacterium > Puniceibacterium antarcticum. Next base: position 1,944 of record NZ_AWWI01000083.1, read on the forward strand.
CTCCGCTGACTCGACCTCACTGCTCTGAATGACACTTCGAAACTCGGCTGAGCGGTCAATCAGAAGCGCTTGCTCATTTTCGATGAACGTCGCAATTTTACCTCTGAATGCGTCGAAGTAGGCTTTGCCTTTACCTTTGCGAACCTCGCGCGCGAGGTCAGTCATCGTTGTAGAGTTTCCGATGACGCGGCGCACCTCGATCTCGGGCTCTGCCACCTGTGAAACCCACTGACCGAGGACGGTTTCCGCTTCGGCAAGCCGGGCCACTTGTCGAGGATTGTCTGATACGGTTTCTTTCAGGGCGGAAAACTTGACGGAGCTCAGAGCATTTCCAGCGTCATAGGGCTCTAGGAAGTTTTCGAGACCTGACAGAAGATATCCGCGCATCCCCGTTTCCATATCGACGGCGGCGGTCAAAATCGTTTGCGCTTCCGACAAAACCTCTTGAGTATGATTCACCCAGCGCCCGGCCTCCCGAGAGGCGTCGAAACTTTCAATTGCGATGAAACCAACCCCAACAGTCAAAACCAGAGGAAGGGCAACTGCACCCATGACTTTGGTCTTTGTTTTCAGATTGGCAAGAGCTGAGATACGCGGGAACTTCAGTTTCATAGACTGATCCAAGCAGTGAGTTTGAAGCACAACACTATAATGCCACCTGTTACCGCGAGCTTAAGTCTGGCTGTGCGAGCGCGGTTTTGAGCGAAACTCAACACGACTGATCACTGAGGTTGTGATGCAGGAAATCCAGATTTTGCGTCGCAACATGCAATTTACCCGGCAGGGATCGGTGGCATTAAGCTGTTCCTCTCCAATCCAGTCCACAAACCGACGTTTGCAAGGTCCCTTCTGCGCTTTGCCGTCGCCGGTGCAGCTTGTAGCATCAAAGGATGCGGCATCACCAGGGCGAGCGTCGGCTCCCGGGAAAGCGGCCTCGGAATCTCGCGCCTGCAGCAGAGTAGATGCTGCACCCAGAACGACCGTCCGAGAAGGGCTGACGGCCGCTGGTTGCGGTGATCCAAGAAGAGATATGAGAGCGATTACTCCATGCGGTTCTGCCGTAAGCCAGCTTGAAGCCCAAATTGACTGATGCTGCTATGCGCCTGAATGGCTGGTCATGCGTCGATCCTTAAATCGGCACATTGCGTCGCATGGAATTTCTTCTATAACCGCCACGCACAACCGGTCACAATGACCGAACCTTCTTTAAAGAACACACAATATTATAGCGTGAGCCGCTCATTCCGCAGGCTGCTTTGGCCACGTTTATGGACAGCGGAGAGGTCGCCATACATCTGCGACAAATGCGGCGGATCTATGCGAAGCGCCAAACCCATCTGATATCTAAGCTTGCGGCCTGCGCTCATCTTCTTGACAAACGCGAGATCGCGCCGGGCCTTCATCGTTGACCCCATAAGACGCTTAACAATCGTGCCGAAAACAGCCGCCCGCCGTTCAGAAAGCGAGAGCGGGTGACGCAGGGTTCCGATCGCCGGGCGGATTGCAGCGTTTCGTCTCCATGCATTCCGCAAGCCGAAATCACTTCTCTGTACCAACCCACCGCCGCTCCGCTCTCACTATCCTATACCACCGCTTGGAAGCATTCGACGCCTGGGAATCTGCGGCCCAAGTCAGCCGATTTCACCGCGCCTCTGATAGCTGAGGCCAATGCGTGTTAATCTTATAACATAATGCAGCTCAGTTCCGGCGCGAGTGTCAACTCCGAACCTTCGGACGGCAGAACCTCTTCGCGGCCCTAAACGGTCTGGATCGCCACTCTGTCGCTGGGAGCAATGGTCAGAACGGGCGGCAGTTCTGACCAGAATCGCCCCCGATGAACAGTTTCTGGCGTGGTCGCGAGGTGATTGTCGCTCGTGCGGAAGTCTTTCCTTGTCTGGGATTGGCGTGATCCTTGCGTGAGGGACGCGTGGGGTAAAGACCCTTTCATCGCGAAGCTCACGCAAAAGGTCTGACCTGTCCACAGGCCGCGGGATCGTACAAAATTCGATCTCATTCATCTTCGCGAGGGAACCAATGCAACATACAGGGACTTGTTTCCCGGGCGATGTCGCCGAGCGAGGGATCATGACGCACGAGCACGCAATTCAGGCCGGAGCATGGGGCACCACCTTTCTGGGGGGCACCACCTGGGCCGTCTCGCTCTGGGCCCCAAGCGCCAAGACCGTCAGCGTGGAGGTAAAGGGGCAGGAAACGCCTCTCCCCCTGCGCGACGGCGGTCTGTTCGCAGGCACTTTCACTGGCGGTCCGGGCGATCCCTACGCGCTGATCGTCGATGGCCAATCGCAGACCGATCCTGCTGCGCGCGCGCTTGCGGATGATGCGACCGGCAGCGCCCTGCTCTGCCTGCCGGTTTATCGCCGCATCGCTGCGCCACGGCCGGACTGGGCCGCGACCGTCCTGCTCGAGATTCATATCGGCACCTTCACCGCCGAGGGCACCTTTGCTGCGGCCGCCACGCGGATGGCCGCGCTGGCCGAGCTTGGCATCACGGCGATCGAGATCATGCCTGTCGCGGCCTTTCCAGGGCAGCGGGGCTGGGGCTATGACGGGGTGTTTCCCTATGCGGTGCATCCTGCCTATGGCAGTCCGCAGGATCTCTCGGATATGGTCGACGCGATCCACGAGGCCGGGATGCTCGCGATCCTCGACGTGGTCTACAATCATTTCGGCCCGCTCGGCGGCAGCCTCGACGCAATCGCGCCCGAATTCTTCGACCCCGACCGCACTACGCCTTGGGGGCCCGGCATCGACTATACCCGCGCGCCGGTGCGCCGGTTCTTCATAGATAATGCGGTGATGTGGGTGCGTGACTTCGGGTTCGACGGGCTGCGGCTGGACGCTGTGCACGAGATCCGCGACGAGTCCGATCCGCACATGCTGGACCAACTGGCCCATGCCGTGCGCGCCGCGGTGCCGGACCGCCCCGTGCACCTCATTGCCGAGGATGACCGCAACCTGCCACACATGCGTGATCGCGGCTCCATCACGGCTTGCTGGAATGACGATTATCATCACTCCATGCACTGCCTGCTGACCGGCGAGGATGAGAGCTATTACGCGAGCTTCGCCGTCGATCCGCTGTCCGATCTTTTGCGCGCGCTCGCCGAAGGGCATGTGGAGCAGGGCCAGCCGCGCCCGACCCGCGACACGCCGCGCGGGGAGCCCACGGCTCATCTGCCGCCGCAGGCCTTCGTGAATTCCAACCAGACGCACGACCAAGTGGGCAACCGCGCGCAGGGCGAGCGGCTGATCCAGCTCGCCGATCCCGAAGCGGTGCGCATCGCCCATGCCATGCTTTTGTCTGCGCCCGCCGTGCCGATGCTGTTCATGGGAGAAGAGGAAGGGGCCCGCGCGCCGTTCCTATTCTTCGCCGATTTCGACGGTGAGTTGGGAGAGGCCGTGCGCAAGGGACGGGCCGCGGAATTTGCGGGCTTTTCCCAGTTCGGCGGCGACGTGCCCGACCCGCTGGCGCCCGAAACCTTTGCCGCGTCGCGCCCCTATGCCACACCGGCACCGGATGCAGACGAGTGGCGCGCGCTCACCCGGCAGTGCCTGACATGGCGGGCGGCATCGCTGGCGCCGCTGCTGATTTCGGGCAAGTCCGACACGCCGCAAGTGCGCGCGACGGGCTGCGCGTCGCTTTACGGCGTCTGGCCGTTCGAGGCGGGCAGGCTGGAGATGGTCGCGCATCTCGGTGCTGTCCCCGATGATGCTGTCTCCTTGGACGCCCCCGATCTTGTCCTTGGCCAGGTGAGCGATCCCTGTCATTTCGCCGTGAAAGTGACCCCAAGATGATACTGCCTACAGCCACCTACCGATTGCAGTTGCGCGAAGGGGTCGATTTCGACGCCGCCATCGCCTATCTGGGCCATCTGGTCGAAATGGGGATTTCTCATCTTTACCTCTCGCCGATCTTTACTGCGGCGCCCGGCTCAACCCATGGTTATGACGTGACCGACCCGTCCGAGATCGACCCGGCGCTGGGTGGGCGCGAGGGGTTCAAGAGGCTGTCCGATGCGGCGCAGGCTGCCAAGATCGGCCTGATCCTCGACATCGTTCCCAATCACACGGCCTTCAGCCTCGATAATCCTTGGCTGGTCGACGTGCTGCGGCATGGTCAGGACAGCCGATATGCCCCGCATTTCGACATAGACTGGGAGGCGGGTCCGCTCGTGTTGCCTTGGCTCGAGGAGCCGTTCGAGGCGCTCGCGGATCAGGGCAAGGTCATTCGCTCCGGCGAGACGCTGCGCCTTGGCGAACTGGCGATACCGCTGCGCCCCGGGGTAGAAATGGAGGATCCGCAGGAGCTACACGAGGCGCAGGTCTGGCGCGCGGTGCACTGGGCGCGGGAACGCGACGGGGTCACGCACAGGCGTTTTTTCAACGTCACGGGGCTGATCGGGATGCGAGTCGAGGAGCAGCGCGTGTTCGACGACATGCACGCGCTGCTGCTTGAACTTTTGGCCGAGGGCCGTGTGCAGGGCATCCGGATCGACCACATCGACGGTCTCGCCGACCCTGCCGGGTATCTGGTGCGCCTGCGTGCGGCGGTGGGCGAAACGCCGTTCTGGGTGGAAAAGATCCTGACCGGCGATGAAAGGCTACCCGACTGGCCGGTCGAGGGTACGACGGGCTACGAGGCGGCGGCGATCATCGCGCGGGTGTTGGCCGATCGCGAAGGCGCAGAGCGGCTGCACGCCGCATGGGTCGACCAGACCGGTGGTGCCGCGACGTTTCACGAGGCGATGGAGACCGCAAAGGGCGATGTCATCCGCCGTGATCTCGCGGCCGAGCTCTACCAACTGATCGGTCTGGCCCGCGTGGCCTTTGCGCCCCGCGCCGACGTGGACCCCGGCGACGAGGCGCTGCGCGAGGCGGTCTTTGCCCTGCTGCGCGCCTTCCCACGATACCGGACCTATGTCGCCGGTGGCACCGCGTCGCCCGAAGACCGCGCGCTGATGGGGCAGGTTGCGCAGGAAGCGGGCGCGACCCTGCGGTCGGGCGAGGTTGTGGATTTCATCGCGGAGATGATCACCGATCCGCAGAATGCGGACGAGACAGCACTCAGCATCCGCTTCGAGCAGGTGACCGGCGCCCTGCTGGCAAAGTCGCACGAGGATACGGCGGGCTTTCGCTGGACGCCCTACCTTGCCGCCTGCGAGGTCGGCGCAGATCCCGATCGCCCCGCCGCAAATGCTGCCGATCTCGATGACTGGGCGCAGGTCCAGCCCGGGACCGGGATGATCCTGACCTCGTCCCACGACACGAAGCGCAGCGAAGATGCGCGAATGCGTCTGGTCGCCTGGACGCATTCGCCCGACGACGCGCTGTCGTTGATCGCGCATGCGCGGAGCTTGCCGCAGGCCGAAGAGGTCCCCGCGAATGTGCTCTGGTATCTGGTACAGTCGTCCCTCGCGATCTGGGACCGGGACGATGCTGAGCTTGACGAACGGCTCGCCGATCATCTGACGAAAGCCCTGCGCGAAGGGGACGAGATAACCAACTGGACCCATCCCGACGCCGCGGCCGAGCGAGCCGTGCAGGTCTGCCTGAACGCCTTGATCAACAACTGGCGGCACGAGACACCTGCCGCCCTGAGCCGCATCGTTGAGCGCGGCGAACAGCTCTCGCTGTGCCAGCTTGCGCTGAAGATGATGTTGCCGGGCAGTCCCGACATCTATCGCGGCTGCGAAGCCACGCATTTTGCGCTGACCGATCCCGATAACCGCCGCCCCGTCGACCTGGAGGCGCTGCACGCCGCGCACGCGGCGCCCGGTCTGGCGGGGCAGAAGGCGCGGTTGTTGAAGCTCCTGCTGACCCTGCGCCGCGATCATGCCGAGCTGTTCGCCAATGGCGCCTTCCGTGCGGAGCAGGGCGCGGAAGGTCTTGTCGTTCGCCGCTCCGGTCCTCTGGCTGAAGTGGTTCTGTGCCTGGCGCCGGGCGGGAGCGCCGTGAAAGGCACGCACTGGCCGCAGCAGGACGAAGCCGCACAAAGCCCGCTCAGCCTGTCGGTTCTGCCTGCAGAAACAGCAATCGGCGCGGCCTGAGGCCGGGCGCAGGCCGGGTTCCGCCGGAAAGGTGAGTGATCTGCATTTTCGCCGGAACCGAAACCTCCGTCGGGGATTATAGAGGAAGGCAAGCCGGGAGGAGGCGCAAATGTCTGAGATCGCTCACAATATCGTTGCCGTCATGCTGGCCGGAGGACAGGGTTCCCGTCTCTTCGAACTGACTGAAGACATGTGCAAACCCGCCGTGCCTTTTGCGGGCGGAGGGCGGATCGTCGACTGGACGATGGCGAACCTTGCGCACTGCGCCCCGGCGCGCCTTCTGGTCGCCACGCAATATCGCCCCGCCGCGCTGATCGATCACCTGAACACCATCTGGCGCGACGCCTTTGCCCCCGGCACAATGCATATCCGTGACGGCGGAGTCGTGACCGGCCAGCCCGAAGGTTATGTCGGCACCGCCGACGCGGTCACCCGCAACCTTTCCGAGATCATGGCCCCGAAGCCCGATCACGTGCTGGTCGTCGCCGCCGACCACGTCTACCGCATGGATTACAGTGCTATGATCGCGGCGCATCGGGCCTCGGGCCTGCCGGTCACGGTGGCTGTGGACCGCGTGCCACTCGAACAGGCGCGCGCCTTTGGGGTGATCAGCGTCGATGGCAGAGGGCGCGTGCGTGAATTCGATGAAAAGCCGCAGGACCCCAAGCCGATGGCGCGCGATCCGTCGCGGGCGCTGGTCAGCATGGGGATCTACGTTTTCGATGCCGCCTGGCTGCGCACGGCGCTGGTGGCGGATCATGAAGTGCCGCTCTCCTCGCATGACTTCGGTCATGACATCCTTCCCGATGCCGTGTTGCATGGCGCGGTGCAGGCCTATGACGTCGCCGAGCACGAGGCGAACTTCTTCTGGCGCGATGTGGGCACGCTGGATGCACTGCGCGAAACCTGCATCGCGATCGCGACTGGCTCAGTGCGATGCGCCTGCCCGGCCTATCCGGACATGGCGGCGCGCGGCAGGTTTACCCGGGTGCTGCCTGGCGGCACCGTCGTGCTTCCGGGGGCCGATGTCGCGCGCGGCGCGCTGCTGCAGAATACCATCGTCGCCCCGGGCGCGTATGTGCCGCGCGATCTGGTCGCGGGCTTCAACCGCTATCACGACGAGCAGCATTTCCGCGTGACGCCCTCGGGCACCGTCCTGATCACGCCCGGCATGCTGGCGCGCCACGCCGAATACGAGTCACGTATCAATCTTCTGCGGGCTTAGCCCGCAGATTTCCGTAACATTCCAAATCAGGGATCAATGACCATCATGACCCATGTTTCCGCTATCGAATCCGCGTTCGATTTGTCGCTGGCGCGGCAAGACACCTTTGGCGCGGTTGTGCGGGACGGAGGGATGAACTTTGGCTTGTTCACGGATCACGCCGCCAGCTCCAATGACTTCTTGGGGAATTTTTCAGCCATTCAGGGACAGTCGGCGTCTGAGATCAAAACGTCCTGAAGTGCAAGGCCGCACCCACCGAGTATTGGAGTGAGGGGCTGTGTTGCACAAATCCAGGAGTGATTCATGTCGTGAATCCAGTGTGGTAGCTGGCC
>NZ_AWWI01000084.1 GCF_002760615.1 Puniceibacterium antarcticum
GATGAATGAGCGGCGATAGCGTGCCCGCCCAAGCGCCCCTTGTCGTAAACGGATGGTCGATATATGCGCATCCGCTCTTTCTGGACCAGCTCGAAGGGCTGACCCTGGAGGTCGAGGCGCGTAAGGCGCGCGATCCCAAGACTTGGCGCAAGAAAAATTCCACGAAACGGCTGGCCGCCATCTTCAAGCTGGTGACCGAGGCCATACCGGCAGATCCGGGTGCCGCAGCCTTCCGGCAAGGCGGCACACTCGGCGACCCCCGCAAGGGTTCCGGGCGAAATTCTTCCAGCAGTATCGGTTGTTCTACCGCTTCAACAGCGATGCGAAGGTCATCGTGGTGGCATGGGTGAATGACGACAAGACCCTGCGCGCCTACGGCAGCAAGACGGATGCATATGCGACGTTCAAAGGGATGTTGGAAGATGGCAATCCACCTGACAATTTCGACGCGCTCTTGAAAGAAGCTGCAGCGGCGGACAAGCGGTTCGAGAAATCCCTTGAAGCGGTGCCCGATCGGTAAGTGGGCCAGCTTGCTGTGACCCTTTGGCATTATCGTTTACGACGCCACGCTGGAAGATGTAGCATCGGCTGATAATACGGTCGGAGAAAGCACAATGGACGAAACGGAAAAGGATAGGCAGCACCTCGGGCTAGAGGAGCAATGCGCGCCTGACCTCACGGGGCACCGTTTCCCAATTGCTGTGCGCGTTGCAGACATGCCCGATGACCTCGGCAAGCTGCTGGATATCGGGCTCGAGGAGCATTTCCGTGGCCGCTGAAGCGAATTCGTATGACACGTGGTTTCGCATGAAGGTAAAGGCCGCGCTTGAGGATGCACGCGCCGAAACTTCACAGGTTCAGGTAATGCAGGCCGCACAGGCATTGATTGATGCGAAGCGGCAGGTCGAACCCAAGTCCTGACCAAGCCTTGGAGGTCAGCGCGGTCTGATCCCGTCACCCTGAAAAGTCAAAGCGGGCTTTTTGTCCTTTGGAACTCAGACCCTGATCCAAAGGAATATCCCCATGTCCAAGCCCAATCCGGCAAACCCGGCTTTCCCAATCTCCGATACTGACCTCGCCTCTGCGCTAGCGCAGATCTGCGCGGAGATCGTCCACCAACCCCTGCGCAGCTCAGCGCTGGCGCGCATCATGCGCGAGACGTTTCATGGCAGCGATGCTGGCGGTGCCTGGGACTGGCGCATGGCCTATGACCTGATGCAGGCCGCAGCCATCCAGGTTGTGCTGCGTGGGGACAGTGCAGCAGGTGACATCGCCGCTGCAAAGCTGGTTGCCTCACGGCTGCTGCCGGAAACTCGCCGGTCAGAGCAGCAGATCCGGCTGCAGCAGTTTTCCACGCCGCTGGCATTCGCGGGCCTGGCAGTGCGTGCCGCAGCGATCCGCAAAGGCGAGACCGTGCTGGAGCCGTCGGCTGGCACAGGTACCCTCGCCGCTTTCGCCGCCCGGGCCGGTGCCACGCTTTTGCTCAACGAGATCGACCCCTTTCGCCAGCGCCTCCTGCGCGCGGTTTTTGGCGGCGGGGTCACAGGCCATGACGGCGAGCATATCGACGATCTGCTGCAGACGCCGGTTCTACCCGAGGTCGTGGTGATGAACCCGCCCTTCGCCTCATCGGTCGATCGCTCCCGAGACAAGCACATCGCCGCCAAACATCTCGTCGCGGCGGCAAAGCGCCTGCCACCCGGTGGGCGGCTGGTGGCGATCATGCCGCCGGGATTCGCGCCCGAACGCGATGCCGCGCATTGGTCACGCGCCTGCGGTCTCCTGACGCCGCGCTTGGCGTTGACGATGCCGGCGCAGGTCTACCGCACGCTCGGCACCTCTGTCGAAACCCAGCTCATGGTCTTCGACAAGGTGCAGGAAGGCTGCGAGATGATCCGGGCCAGTGTCCGGGACTTGGATGAAGCCCTTCCTTTTGTCGACGCCGTGGCCGCGACACGGCCCGAGGCGCGCCCCGCACAAAGGGCGGCAGCACGCCCTCACGCGCGGCCGGTCGATCCATCCTCTGCCCCGCGCAAGACCCCAGCTGCGCCTGTCGCCGCCTCCAAACCACGGGCCAATGCCGTCCGCCCACTAACTTTCGAGAGCCTTGAGACCCCGCGCGACAACACGCCCATCTCGGACATCTATGCGCGCTACCGTCCTCAGCGGATTGAGATCGCAGGCGCGCAGGAACATCCCACGCCGCTCGTTGAAAGCATCGCCATGGCCTCGGTTGCCCCGCCCATGCCCTCAAACACGGGCAGTGATGACTTGCGCCTGCCCGCAAAGTTGATCGAGGAGGGAGACCTCTCCGAGGCGCAGCTGGAAACCATCATCATGGCGCATGATGCCCATGGGCGCGACCTGCCCGGTCGGTTTACCATCGATGACGACCAGACCAAGCTGACGCGCGCCGATGATGACTCGGAGGCCAATGCTTATCGCCTCGGCTATTTCCTCGGCGACGGCACTGGTTGCGGCAAGGGCCGCGAATGCGCGGGGCTCATCCTAGTGAACTGGCTGGCCGGGCGCAGAAAGGCGATCTGGGTCTCCAAATCCGCCACGCTTATCGAGGACGCGATCCGCGACTGGACCGATCTCGGCGGCTCGCCCGCCGACATCCAGCCGCTCTCCAAATGGAAACCGGATCAGCCCATCCCGATGGGGGACGGCATCCTGTTCGTGACCTACGCCACGCTGCGGTCCGCGGGCAAATGCGGCACCACGCGGCTGAGCCAGATCCTCGACTGGATGGGCGAAGACTTTGACGGTGTGCTGGCTTTTGATGAAGCCCATGCCATGCAGAACGCGGCAGGCTCCGAGCAGGGCAGGGGGGGCAAACCCTCCCAGCAGGGCCTTGCCGGCCTCCGGCTGCAACTGGCAGCACCCCGCGCTCGCGTCTTCTACATCTCGGCCACGGGGGCGACGAGCGTGCACAACCTCGCCTATGCCGCGCGTCTCGGTCTCTGGGGGCAGGGGCCGGAATACCCCTTCCCAAGCCGCGAGAGCTTCGTGTCGGCGATGGAGGCAGGCGGTGTCGCGGCCATGGAGGTGGTCGCGCGCGATCTCAAGGCGCTCGGGCTTTACACAGCCCGTGCCCTCAGCTTCGATGGGGTGGAGTATGACGTGCTCGAACACGCGCTGACCCCGGCTCAGATCGAGATCTACGACGCCTATGCGGGAGCATTTCGGACGATCCACCACAATCTCGAAGCGGCGTTGACCGCGACTGGCGTCAACGATGCCTCGGGCGAGACCAATGCCTCGGTCGCACGCGCCTCGGCCAAGTCCCGCTTCGAGAGCACGAAACAGCGTTTCTTCAACCATCTCCTGATGGGCATGAAGGCCCCGACCATCATCCGCGCGATCAAGGACGATCTGGCGGCGGGCAAGGCTTGCGTCATCCAGGTGGTCTCAACGGGTGAGAGCCTGCTGAAGCGCCGGCTTGAAACGATGGACCCCGAGGACGAGCTGGTCGAGGGCGCGCTAACGCCGCGCGACTACGTGCTGGGCTACCTCGAACAGGCCTTCCCGATCCATGCGCAAAAGCTGGTCGAGATCGACGGCAATATGGTGGCGGAACCTTTGCGGGATGAGACCGGCGCGCTGGTTGTCTCGCGCGAGGCGCTCGCCCTGCGCGATGCAGCAATGATGGAGTTGATGACGCTGGCGCCGATCCCCTCGGCGCTCGATCAGATCCTCTGGGCCTTTGGCGACGAGGCCGTGGCTGAAGTCACGGGCCGGTCGATCCGGCCCCTCAAGGCGGCGGATGGTCATCTTTTCATCGAGAAGCGCGCCGCCAGCAGCAATTCGTCCGAGACCCAAGCCTTCATGGACGGCGAGAAGGATATCCTGATCTTCTCCGATGCAGGCGGCACGGGCCGGTCCTATCACGCGGCGCAAACGGCGAAGAACCAGAAACGGCGGCGGCACTACCTGCTGGAGCCCGGCTGGCGCGCGGATGCGGCCATCCAGGGGCTGGGCCGCACGCATCGCTCTGCCCAGGTCAGCGCGCCGTTCTTCCGTGTTTGCACCTCCGATGTGCATGGCGAGAAACGCTTCACGTCGACAATCGCCAAGCGCCTCGACCAGCTGGGGGCCCTGACCAAGGGTCAGCGCGAGACCGGCTCGCAGGGCATGTTCCGGGAGGAGGACAATCTCGAAAGCCCGATCGCGCGGGCCGCACTACGTGGGTATTTCGCCGATCTTGCCGCCGGGCGCGCTGAGGCGATGAGCTACGAGAGCTTCACCGACTGGACGGCCCTGCGGCTGATCGACAAGGACGGGGTGCTCCTTGAGGAGCTTCCCCCGATCCAGCGGTTTCTCAACCGGGTGCTGGCCCTTCCCATCCACATGCAGAACGCGCTCTTTGCCGAGTTCATGCGCCGGATTGCCGATCAGACTGAACGGGCGCGCGCGGCGGGCACGCTCGATCTCGGCGTGGAAACCCTGCGCGGCGAAAAGATCGAACAGGTCTCCACCGAGGATCTCTGGACCTGCCCGAAATCCGGTGCTGTCACGCGGATCATCGGGCTCAAGGTAACCGACCCGGTCCACGTCCTTGGGGCCGAAGAGGCCATATCGCGCAATCCCGACAAGCTCCCCATGGTCAACCGAGCTTCGGGTCGCGCGGCGCTCATCTCGGCGCGGCCCATGCAGATGTATGACGAGGACATCGTCACGCTGATGCGCAAGGTGGTGCGGCCAAACGGGTCGAGCTATCTCGAAGAGGCACGGTTCGAGTCCTCGGCTTGGGAAGACATTGAGCGGCCCGAGTTCACCCAGCTTTGGGACGCAGAGGCTGCGTCCCTGCCAAAAACCACCACGACCAAGCTCTACCTGCTGACCGGGCTGCTGCTGCCGATCTGGAAGGACATTCCGAGCACCAATGAGCGCATCTACCGGGTCACGCCCGATGGGGCGACCGCCATGATCGGGCGCACGCTGAGCGAGGAAGGGGCGGCCGCGCTGCGCGCCCGCTTCCTCGTCTCCAACCCGCAAACGCCGCATGAGATGCTGACCGCTGTCCTCGGCACCACCGCGCCGGTCGATCTGGGCCGGGGTCTGAACCTGACCCGTCGCCGCGTCGCAGGCGAGATGCGGCTTGAGTTGGGCGGTGTGGACCGGGGTATGATCGACGGCCTCAAAGCCCTTGGCTGTTTCACCGAGATCATCGCCTTCCAGTTGCGGGTATTCCTGCCGCATGGGGACGGAATCGACACGGGGAGCATTCTGGCCCGGATCGTGGGGCAGCGAGCCGCTAGAGCGGCAGAACAAGCTGCCTGAAAAGTCAAAGCGGGCTTCTGGTCGAGCGTCGCGGATCGGGGTTTGCCCGGTCTGCGCTTTCCGGGCGCGCTCTGACCAGTGCCACGCCAGGCCCCCCAAATTCAGACAAGAGGACAGACCCATGACCAATCCCCAGATCGACTATGCCGCAATGGCGGCTCAGTGGCGTGCAGAGCGCGAAACCACCTTGAAGGCATCCCGAACGGAGCTGCTCGCGCAACTACGTGCGCTTGGCATCAGCGAGGTCACTGCCGAATACGAAGGCTATGGCGACTCCGGCAATGTCGAGGATGTGACGGTGCAGCCTGCAGAGGTCCAACTGCCGGAGGCGCTTGCCACAGAGGTTGGCGACTTCGCCTGGTCGCTCGCCTATCACCATCACCCGGGGTTCGAAAACAACGAGGGTGGCTACGGCACGCTGACCTGGGACTTGCGCAACGACAGCATCATCCTCGATCACGCGGACCGCTATGTCGAATGCTCGCACAGCTATGTCGAGGGTCTTTGAGATGGCCCATCCGCTTCATCATGCCGAAAGCTCCGCCCGGAAATTCGGCGGGGTGCCGTCTGACTATCAGGCTGTGCACGATTGGTTTGACGCCTCAAAAGAGCACCTCGCGCTCTTCACGCACCGAGCCATGCGCCATCATGCCCAAGGCCTGTTTGAAGCCGAACGTGTCTTCGGCCTGACCCTGACCAATAGCGCAGGTCGGGACATTCCCGTGCGCTGGATCGGCGAGCAGCATGTCCGCGAAGACTGTCAGGGCCGTATCCCGAGCATGGCGGACTGGCTGCGACGGATACAGCCCGAGCCATGGATGGCCAATGGCCACATCGACCGGCATGCCGGCGATGAGCCCTGCGGCGATCCAAGGGCCGCCTGGGCCTCCGAGGTCGCCGCCGGAAGAACGGTTCTTGGCCTGAAGGATTGGATGGCGTCGCGCGCGACGCAAGCTACGCAAGGTGCCTGACAGCTCTCGGCCGTTAGCCAAACGAATGCTGCATGGAAGCCCGGTCGGAAGATCGGGTTTCTTGCATCTTTTCCCACCATTCCTCGTCTGGAGGATCTCATGACACTCGAAGTCATCAAGGCCGCCGTCGATGCCGGCCAGACCGTGCACTGGGCCAATACCGCCTACGTTGTGCACAAGGACCGGGTCGGTCAGTATCTCATCACCTATCTGCCGAACGGAAACTGCATCGGCCTGACCCACCGGAGCGGGCACCGGTTGAACGGGGATGAGGCGGAGTTCTTCCTCGTGCGATCGGAGGACGGCGCGGAAAATCCGGGCAGACAATAAAGACCAGACGGGCAGGGGAGGGGCGTAGCACCCGGAGGCGCGGGGGCATTCCCACTCGGACGGCAGCTCTGACCCGTAGGCGGGGCTGAAAGGAAAGCAGGCCTTCTGATTTGTGATCCCTCAAGGGGTCGAGAAAGCAATCCCGGATGCGCTGGCAAGGATGTCAGGCACCGGCCAATCCAAAAGGAACCATCCCATGTTCGCAGGAACCCTCACCCGCAATGTCGAGACCGCAGCCGCTCAGTACACCGGCATGATCCACTCGACGCGATTTGACATCGCCATCCAACTTGAAACCCGCCCGAAGATGTCCGCGCGCAGCCCGGATTTTGACGTGACGGCGATCAACAAATCAGGCCGCAAGGTGCGCATCGGCACGGCCTGGAACGAGACCGGCAATACCAGCGGCAACCCCTACATCTCGATGCAGATCGATGTCGGCCTCGGCCCGTTCCGGGTCAACGCGGTGCAGACGAAAGAGGCGCGCGCAGCCCAGAGCGGCGAGTTCGAGATCATCCCGCTGGTCTCGAATGGCCTGATGAAATCCGGCTCGATCTCGGGCGAACTCACCGCCATGGACGCCGACAACGCCTTCACCGGCTACATCGCCAACATGATGTTCGATCTGGAGTTTATGCTGATCGAGAACAGCTACAAATCCGAGGAGACCCACCCCGATTACCGCATCGAGGTCAGCTCGCCCCGGGGCACATCGATCCGCGTCGGCTCGGCCTGGATGACGAAAAGCAGCCGCACGGGAAACGACTACCTGTCGCTGCTGATCAACACGCCCGATGGCGACCTGCGCGTCAACGCCGTGCAGAACGAAGAACAGCGCGGCGGGCAGACCTTCTCGATCATCCCGTTCATCGACAGTGGTGAGCAGCCGCAGGATGCAGGCACGGGGCTGTCGCTGGTCGCCTAATCGGCGCGCGAGGGGGAGACGATCTGAACCCAAAGGGGAACCGTGGGATCACGGTTCCCCTTTTTCCATGTCCGTTGGCGTGAAGGACGGCACCCGCTTGCGATCAGTTGCAAATGCGATACAATAATATATTCACGTAATATCGAGGGCGGGCGCGTGGCGGCTAGATCAGGGACGGTTCCATGGTTCGAGAGCTTTGATGTTGAGGCAGAGGCTGAAGATCTCCTCGCCCATATCGAGCGCTGCACCGGATTCGCGCTACCCGCCCGAAAGCGTGAAGTCATCATGACCCATGCAAGGGCAAAGCTCGACAGAACAAGGCAGGCATATCTGGAGGCCAAGGCGGTGGGAAAGCCGGTGTCCACATCGCGCAGGGCTTATCTGACCGACCTGCAGGACACGATCTTCATGGCGATCCCGGAAGAGAACCTCGCGCGGATGCCGTTGAGCGAGCAGGTTCTCAACGACCCGTCATTTTACGCTGACGCCATGCATAGCGCCGCCGCGATCAGCGAGGATGAGCTTTTCATGGCGCTGTCCTCTTCGCTGAAGGACATGACGGTCCAAGACGCCCGGGCCTTCGTCTCGAAGCTTTGGCACGGCACAATTGACGACAATGCCCGCAAATACGCCGAAGCCCTGAAGCGCCCCGAGCGTGAAATCATGCCTCTGCGGCCGGGGAACACTGTGTAAGATCGAAGCCATTCTCTTGGCTTGAGCCGTACCGAGGTTGGCGGCCTCAAACCCCCTTTCCCGGAGGTGGCACCCTGTGCATCGCGCGAAAGCCGTTGAAGGCGCTGTGGGGACGTCTACTGTCGCCAACATGATGAACCGGGATCACATGCGCGCCTTCTTTCGACGCGCCGCGGCGCTTGCCGCTTTTGTCGCGCTGCTCTGGGCGGTCCAGGTCGTCAATTGGATCGTCGGCTACGGTTTGAACCCGGCCTTCGGGCTTATCCCCAGGCAGCCCGGCGGGTTGGATGGCGTCGTCGCAATGCCGCTGCTGCACGGAAGCTTCGCGCATCTCATGGCCAATACGCCGCCGCTCCTGGTGATGGGTGGGCTGCTGGTGGCCACCACCACGCGAGCCTTGCTGCCGGTGAACGCCGTGGTGATCGGCCTCGGCGGCGGTCTTGTCTGGCTGTTCGGAAGCTCCGCCATCCATATTGGTGCGTCAGGTTTGGTTTTCGGCTGGTTCGGCTTCCTCATGACGCGCGGCCTCGTGGATCGCTCACCGATTACGCTTGGCGCGGCACTTATGGTTGGTGTGCTCTATGGCTCCATTCTCTGGGGCGTTCTTCCGGGTCAACCTGGCGTCTCGTGGGAGGCCCACATGTTCGGCGCTTTGGCGGGCGCGGCCGCTGCATTTCTTGTGCGAACGCGGGTCCATGCGCCGCGCCTCGGCAGCGTCGATCTGGACTGAAGCCGTACACTTGGCCCAAAGCGGTCGGTCGTGTCTGATCACTGTCGCGCAACGGCATCCCCGAAGCGACCGTTCGACACTGGGCGCAGTATCTAGAGCAGCATATTATCTCCTGTTAGTCTCGCGTTTCAGTCGCGACCCAGATTGCGCCAAGTCGTCCGGCTGAAGTTGGTAGCGTCATACAAAAGGGGGCCCGCCCACCAAATCGCTAGATCCGAATAGTTGGAAACTGCTCAAACCTCGCTCCGGGGAGACAGCCGAGTTTTGATCACGATAATAATGAATAGTGGGCAGCGCCATGGGCTTCGCTACCAATTCCGCTATAGCCTTGGGATCAGTCTTTTCGGATCATCGTGTGCGATGCCTGGTCGGGTGGTCAGACCTGTCAAGTCCTATAAAGTATTGAAAATATATAGATAAATTTGGAACCCTGCTCGGCCGAAAACCTCCCGAGAGATTTACATGAAACCTGCACATAATCGCCTTCAGCGTGTCGGCGACCTTGCCACGACAGATAATGCAGTCTATCTTGTTGTGAACAACAAGATAGTGATCAACTTCATGACATTGCTTTACACTCCAGGCCAATTGCGAACTGCGGTATCAATCGGCCCTGAAACCTATCGCCATTGGAAGAAGGCGCTGGAACCGTTGCGGCGGGCCCGTGGTCACAGCCCCTGTTTCAGGTCCGGAGACCTTGTTGCTCTAGCTGTTGTCAGACTGCTCACGCTGGATATGGGAATTCGAGTGGGTGCGCTGACGTCAATTGGGGAGGCTCTTTTCGATCTCTGCAATCGATCTCCTTGGCCGGTGATGGAGCGTGCCAAACTGATTATTGATTTGCCGAACTCCGTGTTGCTGCTTCGCAGTGAACTTGCGGAGACACCGACCGACAAACCCTATGTCACGATCCCGTTGTCACCCGTCATCACTCAGCTTCGCGAGCAATTGTTAGCCGCAGGTAACGAAGATGAGCAGTCTTCTCTTCGCTTCCCGCCGGTTGAGATCGCCCCCGCTGTCGCCTCTCGTGGAGGTCGGCCGTGAACGCAGTTGATCATATCGCCAAAGCGGCCCGAGACACCGGGTACCGTTCCGAAGCTGTCGTCACCGACTACTCTTTCGCTGATGTTCTGGCCGAGAACAACCCGACCCGAACCGTCCAGCTTGCAGCCTTTACCCGTACGCCCCCCTCTTATCGGTCCGCAGCGCTCGCGGTCGTGCACGGCGAGGGACGCAAAGCGATCGACGTGGTCAATGAGCATCGCGCTCTTGGCGCTCCCCTTCTGTTCGTTATTAATCAGGATGACGTCACGGTATGGGAGGTTAGAAGCAAGGTTCCCCCACGCGCGATCGAAACCGTTGATCACGCGGGTATCGAAGACCTGTTCAATCGCCATCGTGCGACTTGGCATCCAGATGCAATCCATCGTGCAAAATCCGTTGGCTCCTCCGAAGATGGTCACCAGCTCGACTTCGTCGATTTGGGCCTACTACCCACGATCGAAGGTGAAATTCACGTCAAGCTGGGCCGTCTCCTAGTCGAGACGCTTGATCTGTCGCAAAAAGCATCTGAAGGTGAAACACTGGATGCGCGCACGCTTTTCCGTGTCGTCTTCCGGCTTCTCGCTGCCAAAGTTCTGGAAGACCGTCGCCATCCCTACGCGGCCGGCTGGAACGCCGATGACCTCTCGTCGGTCCTTGCAGGGATCGAGACCTATTATTCGCTGGGACATATCGAAGGCCGCTGGGCAAATGAATTGCCTGCGATTTTTGACGCGGCATGGCGCCATTTGCGGGCCGGAATCAGCTTCTCTAATATTTCATCTGATGACTTGGCATTCGTCTACGAGAACACGCTCATCACACCCGAGACCCGTAAGGTCTTCGGCACCCATAGTACGCCGCGGCAGGTTGCCGAGTACGTCGTCCAGAAGCTCCAGCTTCACGATCACAAGCCCGAAGATTTGAGAATCTACGAGCCTTTCGCCGGTGCCGGCGTTTTCCTCGTCTCGGCCTTGCGCCACCTGCGCGACTTGCTTCCGGTTGAATGGTCGGACGAGCAGCGTCATGACTTTTTGATTAAGCACATTTCAGGGGATGAGGTCGACGCATTCGCCTGCGAAGTCGCCACGCTTTCCCTTATCCTTGCCGACTACCCCAATCACAACGGTTGGCATGTCAAAGAGGCTGACTTGTTCGCTGGCACGACGCTCGCAGATCGGATCAGCGCAAATAACATCATCCTCTGTAATCCCCCGTTCGAAGCGTTTAACGCTGTGGACAAGAGCCGATATGAAATTGCAGGAACGACGCATTCGAAGGCCATTGCAGCACTGAGCGCAGCCTTGGACTCCAAGCCTCTCGCTTTAGGATTTGTCCTGCCCCGTTCATTTATTCTCGAACGACAATTCGCAGAGCAACGGCGACGGATCGAGAGTCTATATAGCTCAGTGGAGGTGCTCAAGCTTCCTGACGGTATCTTTGGCGCATCTGATGTCGAAACGTCCGCAGTCATTGCCCGTGACTTGCGCCTCACCCCGGCTGTGTCCATCACCTTGCGCTCTACGGAGGTCGCGGAAAGGGACCGTTCGGCGTTCCTCAAAACCGGCCAGACAACGGTGCACCGCGACCTCACCCGAGGGGTTGCTGAAAAGCCTGACGGGTGCCTCTGGATTCCTCCCCTTAACGCCCTCTGGAATTATCTAAGCGATAACCCAAGGCTTGGAGCAGTGTTAAACCCAAGACAGGGCCTGCAATGGTATGATCAAGAACAGGGGCGTAGCGAAAACCAGAAGCCCGGATTTGAGCTGGGCTTTTCCAACGCCCGCAATCTCCAGCAATATCAACCTCCCAAACCCATGTGGTTGGACTTCAGAGAAGACCATATTCGTCGCGCTTTCAATCATGACTGGTCCAAGCCGAAACTGATTGCCAGCGCAACGCGCCTGAGCCGGGGCGCTTGGTGCATTGGCGCTTTCGTCGATCTCGAAGGCGTACTTTGTTCGCAGCAGTTTTTCGGACTCTGGCCGGTCGAACACCTTAGCAACAGCGAGTTATTTGCGCTCTCAGCCGTCCTCAACGGGCCGGTTGCGAACGCATTCCTGGCTATGAACTCACCGAAGGACCGGTTCCGGGTGTCAGTCGTCCGGGATGTCCCAATTCCTGGCTCACTCCCTAAAACGCTCACGGAACTGGCTGAAGAGTACATCACGAGAGTAAACGCCGCCTCCATCTTCGATCACACCGATGGTGACTTAGCGGTGCTGCTTGCGCAAATCGATGCTGAAGTTATGAGGGCCTATGATCTACCACTAAAGCTGGAGCGGCAGCTTCTGGCCTACTTTGAGGGATCTGACCGCCCCGTCGCGCATGCGTGGAAGCACTGGAATGATAGCTATCCAGTTCCCGGCTTGAGTTTGGCGGAACGCCTGTCTGGACGCTTCAATGCCGGGGGTGACTGGGTCAAGAAGGTATTCCAGCCGTTACCCCAAAGTGAGATCGACTTGCTTCGCGATTATGTGGCGTAATCGAGATGGACGCATATCTCTTTGATACGACGGTTTTATCGATTTATCTCGATCCCAACCATCCGCATCATGTCGCGAAAAGCCCGTCATTGGCTGCGTTACCGACGGATAGCCCTCGGTTCGTCTCTGCGGTCGCATTAGCGGAACTCGGCTTCGGAACAAACTTGGCAGCGCTGCTTGGAAAAGGCAGTTTGGCGACACTGGAGGCCATGCTCGTTCAGGCGCGAGCGTATGCGGTTCTCGACATCACGCACCACACTGCGTCGGTGTATGCCGAAGTGAAGTCGAAAGTTGCTCACAAGTATTTGGCCAAAACACTGCGTAAAGATCGGCCAAAATATATCCAGGAGTGGGTTGATAGAGCCACTGACCAAAAGCTTGCCATCGATGAAAATGACCTTTGGATGTGCGCGCAGGCAAAGGAGCGCGATCTGGTGTTCGTCACCGCAGACGCACGCATGAAACGAATCTCAGATGCCGATCCGGATGTACGGATTCTCATTATTTGATATTACCTACCTCGCCGCGCTGCCGCCAAATCGCTTCGTCCTCTTCCCGCCCATCAAGTCGAATGCTTGGATAGGTAACTCGTATGGTGGGTAGCGGCGTCGCCAGCACATCAACCTTGGCTTCAGCCTTGCGGCCTCCCCTGCTCGGCTTCGCGTGTCGCAGGGGAGAACGGCCCTTCGGACCGTCGCGCATTCGGCCATGCGGCCTCACCGCGGCGTCGCACCCGGCATCCCGGTTTGCCCGCCTCGCGAGCACGTCCCTCCCCGGCCGCTCCGCCGGATTGCGCTCTGGTCTGTTTTGGCCCGATGCCAAAACGATCCCGCCGCTCCATCCGTCTCCCGCGTCCGGTCGGGCCGTTTGCCTGCTCGGGTCGGGCAAACCTACCGTCAAAACACACACACACATGAGCGCGGAAGCATATCCTCCGGATGGCCCCCAAATCAGCCCGCCTCAAGGATCGCAAAACTTTTCGGCGAGGGCGGCGCTTGTGGTGCGGCGCGGTCCCGTGCGTGAGGGCGCGCGTGTCTCCGGTGTTGCGCGCGGAAAACTTTTGCGCCCGGCAAGCCGGCGGCTGCGCCGTCCCTGACCCGGGCAGATTCGGAAACCAGGCATTCGGCCATGCCCCCACACTCACGTGGTGGCCTTGGAACCGAACACTGGAGACCAGACATGGCTTACGACACCGCAAACACCTACGAGACCATCGAACTTTTCGGGCTGACCGAGAAGGACGCACAGCTCCCGATCCCCGAGGATCACATCCTGACCGACCGCATCATCCGCGAGAGCTTCGAGGCTTTGCTCGGGCAGCTGCGCGGGACCGGGCTTGAAGCCGAAATCGAACCGCTGGCCCATGGGCTCGCGACGATCCTGCAGCGCCGCAAGGTGGCGCTTGGCAAGGAGGTCGACCGCACCGCCGACAAGATCGGCGCGCTGGCAAAATCTCACGACGGATCGGAGATCGCCGAGACCGCGCTCGAAGAGGCGCAGGCCCGCTTCCTGCAGCTGCGCGAGGTTGTCAGCGCCATCGAGGTGATGAGCGAGGCGGCGGCGGAATGCTACGAGATCGAGACGGGCCACGCCTTCATTCCGGCAGCCGGGTCGCGCGCAAGCGTCCGGGCGCAAGAGACCGGCGCGGTCTTCGAGGCGCGGCAACTCCTGGAGCAGCACGACCGCGAGACTGCCGAGAAGTCGAAAGTCGAGGGGGTTCCCCTGATCGTCTCAGGCGCCACCGACTGGACCGATGTCGATGTGGTCTTCAACACGCTCGACAAGGTTCGCGAGCGGATCAAGCAGAACCGCAATCGGGAGATCTTTCTCTGCCACAAGGGTGGCAAGCACGGTGCGGAGATGATTGCGGCTCGGTGGGCGCGCGCACGGGGTGTCGCACAAGCGCGCTTCGATCCGCGCTGGTCCGCGCATGGGCGGGCGGCACCGTTCAAGTGCAACGACGAAATGCTGGACGACAAGTTCGCGGCGACGGGTGTTGTACTCTTCGGCGGCAACGGGGTCGCGCTGAACCTCGGGCAGAAGGCGGAAGCGAAAGGCCTGACGGTCATGCGGGTTGCGGACCCGGCGAAGAAGACTGCGCAGGATTGAAGAGAGGGGGTCGCGCTTGGCGCGGCCCTTTCGTCATGTCTCATGGCGCGTGCGGTCGGTCACGCAAGATCGGCAGCTCGCGGCGGCCAGCACCGTTATCCCTCTACCAAGTCCGTCAGAGTTCGGCCCATCCGCGTCGGTGCGGACTGGGGATGGTGCGCACCTCACGCGCATCGCCAGCAGTGGAAGACGCGAGGGGTCGAGACGTCGCGCTTGAGGCTGAAGACTTGCGCGTCCCTCAGGTGGTGTTGCGGACCATCGCATCCACGCGGGCGGGCTCCGTCAGCACCCCGGCCAGGCTCGGCGTGACGCGGACGCGGATGGTGGCGGCTGCGTGATGGCAAGGGTCATCCGGATCACTCCTTTTTGCTCATAGATGTGGATCGCACGGGGTCGGTCCGTTCGTGCCCTGCGCTTGCGATCGGGCCTCTTGCCCCCGTGCCGGGTGATCCCCATCGCAACAAGGAGTAACCCAAATGACCAACCACTACGTCGCCACCGTCCCCGTCAAGTTCACCGATACCGATGGCCAGGAGCGCACCCGTTTTCAACGCGTGGGTGCGATGTTCCGCAACACCCGCAACGGGGACGGCTCGGAGTTCTTCAGCCTCAAGCTCGACTTCCCGGTCGCGGTCTCGGAGCTGGTGATGTTCCCGCCGAGCGCGAAAGATCCCCAGGACTAAATCCTCTGACGAGGATGGGCCGCCCCAGGACGATCTTGGGGCGGCCCGATCCCTGTTCCAGGGATGCCGGTCCCTGCGCGTTCAACGGACGCACTCCGCCCGGAATGACCAGGCCGCGACAGACCGGCCCGTCAGCCTCAAGGGGGCCATCCACAAAAACCTATCGGCCAGGGCCTCCCGGTTTTTGCGGCAGAGATTTGGGGACCCAAATCTGGCCCGCCTTGACCCTGCCTGTCCGCCCTGTCGGTGGGGTTTGCGCCCGCCCGCGGTTCCGTCCGAACACATGCGTGTTCGTCCAGACCCTCGGGCGGGGCTGGGGAAGGGGACCCATTGGACAGGTGGGTCGCCTGGTGGTGAGGGCGGCAGAGCCGCGTCCCTGCGGGACGCGGGGGAAGCGGACACCAAGGCTGCCTGAGACTGAATTCGACATAAGTATATAATTGACAGCTTGGTATATTATCGTAAGGTAGAAGCAGCCTTGGTGGAAGGTGGCAGGAAATAGGGGGTCTTTCTTCGCATGTCTCGCTCAAAACGCCTCACAGATGCGGACCGCATGGAGATCGTTCGCGAAGCTGCGGAAGGCGTTTCCACTTCAGTGCTGGCGGAACGCTTTGGCGTGTCGGTGCGGGCGATTCAGTACACGCTCAAAGCCGATGCCGAGCGCCAGACGGATGCCGCAATTCCGGTCTCAGCGGTCAGTGTGAAGGTTACGGCTGCGGAGCTTGCGGCGCTCGACGAGGTGTTGGCCGAAGCCGGGATCGAGAGCCGGGCCCAGGGGCTGCGGCGGCTCATTCAGGCGGCAGGCGGCGTGTTTGTCCCGGACGCCCAGATGGCAGCAGAGATGGCGCGCTACCGCGCCTCGCTGCACGAGGTCGGCAATGGGGTCGCGCAGATTGCCAAGCAGATGACGCAGGCCAATCGGCGGGGGCAGGGGGCCGTGGGGGGCACGAGTGCCGAGTTCACCGAATTGCGCCTCGCGCAGATGCGCGGGCTGGCGCGGTTCATCCTGGATTCTGCTGACGAGATCGATCTGCTTCTGCGCCGCCGTCGGGACGCAATGCAGCTGCAGGCCACGGCCGCGCTGAGGGAGTTTGCCCATGCGGCTGAATGATGCCGTCCATGCCGTCACGGGCGAGGTCTTCCGGGATGGCTGGAGCCGCGTCCGGGGCTCGATGCAAGGTCTGCACGTGGCCAAGCAGACCCAGCTTACGCGCGCGGCAGCGGGGCACCGGCCGGCGGTCTTCAAGGCGATCCGGGGTGGCGGCACGCATACCAAATCACAGCTCGCAAACCAGCTCGATTACCTTACCACCAAGTCCACCCATATCGTGGACAGTAGCGGGTTTCTGGACGGCAAGGCGAAGCTCGAGGCGGGTGACATCAAGGACCTGACCGAGCGCTTTGCCAAGCGGTGGGACGCGGGCTTCAAGCCCAAGCTCGGGCAGACCACCCATATGCTCATGTCCTTCCCCATCGGCACGCGGGGAGAGGATGTGCGCGACATCGCGACGGATGTGGCCGAGCGGTTCTTCCAGACCGATGAGGGGCATTTCGATTACATCATCGCGGTGCATGAGGACCGCGATCACCCCCATGCGCATCTGGTGCTGAACCGCCGCTCGCAGGAAGGCGAGTTCTTCTTTCTGGGGCGCAACCACCGCTTCAACTATGACGACTTCCGCCTCGCCATGGTCGAGGAGGCGGAAAAGTACGGTCTGCGCCTGGAGGCCACGCGTCGGGTGGATCGCGGGGTTGTGCATTACCCCGCTCGCACCAGCGAGGTTTATGCCGCGAAAGAAGAGGGTCGCGCGCCCCGCGAGCGGGAACGTGTGGGGGCCGACTTGACCCGGACGCTGGCGGAGATCGCCAATACCAGAACTGTCTACCATTCGCTTGCCGCGGAGTCCTCCCGGGAGGCTCGCGAGGATATTGCCGCAGCCCTTTTCCGCGCGGGCGAGGTGCTGGCGCATGGCGGGCAGGTGGACCGAACAGGAGATGTGTATATGGCCGAGGATCAAAGCTTCGAGGATTTGAGAAGCCTCTATGCAGAAAAGCTCGCGCGGGTGCAGGGCATGATCGCCGAGAAGTCTGACGCGGAACGTCCCGTGCTGGAAAAACGCCTCATCGAGATCCAGACGCAGGTCCAGCACATGCAGCCTCTCGGCTTGCGATCATCCACGCTGTCAGAGACCCCCTCGGAGGGCGGGATCTATTCCGAGGCCAATATTGACGCCAGCCAGCGCGAGCGACTGGCCGAGCCCGACCTGAGATCGCGCATTGACGCGGCACTACACGGCACCGGGATCAGCACATCGGAAGTGGTGGCCCGGATCGAGACGGGCGCCTCAAATGCAGCGCTCGAGCATCAATGGATCGCCAATGATCTCTCCAAAGTAGCTGAGGCGCGCGATCTGAACCTTGAACGCCGCGCCGATCTGGAACAGGCGCGCGACATTCTCAACGATGTGCATGTCGCGCTTGGCACGCTGTTGGAGCGGGAGAACGTGCTGCGCCGGGATGGTGTCATGGAAGCGGAAGCGGTCAGCGAGCGGTTCCATTATCATGAGGGCGCGGTGCGGGCGATGGAAGGGACAATCCGTCAGGAGATGCGCGCAGACGGCCTGACCGCGCAGCAGATCGAGGACCGGGATTGGGAGGTTGTCTCAAGGGCGGAGCGCCGGATCGAGACCGAGCAGCGCACGTATCTTGCAGCACATCCGGACCTGCTCGCACACCCTGGCGATGTGATCGACCGGTCTGAGCCCTACAGGGAGACCATCACCGATTCGGCCCGCGCCAGCGAGATCACCCGCGAGGTCGACCGGATCATGGAGGGACGCGACCTCCGCACGCCGGTTGCAGATGCCGTCACGGATGACTTACGAGCGCGCTATCCGGACATGCCGTCCCACCTCGCCCGCGGGCTCGGCGCGACCTACGCGGCCGTCGCCCGGATACGCGACACGGAGGTCATCAATCAGGTCCGCCGCGAAACCGAGATGCGCGACGGGCTCAGATCTGGCACGCGCGACGACATCCTCGCAACCCGCGATGAAACTGCGTCGCAGTCTGACCGTGCCGACCGCCTCGCAGACGAGATTGCGCGTGTTCTGGACCATGAGCGGGCCGGGGAATTGTCCGCGCCCTTCGAGACGGAGGCGGAGCGGGACGCCTTCCGCGACGAGATCGCGCGGGTGCTGGACGTTCGCGAACTCGACCGGCTCACATCTGGCGATGCCGATGCGCTGGACAAGGTTCTCGAGGACCGCCTCGACCGGCTCTATGTCGCCAAGGTCTACCTGCAATCGGATGCAGCGACGGCCAACACGGAGGCCTTGCGCCAGGTGGTCGATGATCTTGCCGACACCGAATATGAAAAACATCGCACGACAGATGTGGATGGCGAGACCGAGCGGGGTCAGGTCCATTGAGCGCCTCCATGGGAAAAGCGCGGATCGCGACCGGCGTCCTGCTGGTGACGCTGGTGACCGGGGCCATGGGCTATACGATCGCGTCGGCGGTGCTGACCTACCAGGACCTTGGTTTCGGGGCCGAGATCGATTTTGCCTATATCGCGCAGAACTATCTGGCGATCCTCGATCACCGCCCGGAGGACGCGCAACTTATTCACCTGATCATCGGCAGCTTCGCCGCCGCCGGCCTGATGCTGAGCCTCGCCCTCTCGGGGTCCGCTCTGACACGGTTTGGCCAGACCCATTGGCAGACCGCGCGCGAGATGAAGGCCAATGGGTTCTTCGGGGCGCCCGGGACCGGGTTCATCCTCGGCAAGCTGGGGCCGCCCGGCTCCCGCGCCAATTACATTTGCTCCAAGGTCTTCCCCCATGCGCTGATCGTGGCGCCCACGGGCCGCGGCAAGACCACGGGCTTTGTCATTCCGAACCTGCTGACTTGGCAAGGCTCCGCCGTGACGCTCGATGTGAAGGGCGAATGTTTCGAGGCCACGGCCCGTCACCGCGCGGCCCAGGGCGACAAGGTCTATCGCTTTGCCCCCACCGATTGGGAGGGCAAGCGCACGCATCGCTACAACCCGCTCCTGCGCATCTATCAACTGAAAGATCCCGCGCGCCAGCAGATGGAATTGCAGCTCCTGGCGACGCTCTTTTTGCAAAGCGACAACGACCGGGTGCAGGGCCTCCTCAAAGGCGGGATCGATCTCTTCGTGGCGGCAGGCCTGCTGGCCTTCCAGCGCAAGTGCCCGACCTTGGGCGAGATCTACCGCATCGCGGCCTCGGGCGGGAACAAGCAGAAGGAGTATTTCGCGCGCGGCCACGAAGTCGACAACCGGGCGGCCAAGCTGATCTTCACGCGGCTCGCTTCGACCAACAACGATACGCTGACCTCATACGTCTCGCTCCTGATGACCTCGGGGCTCGATCAATGGCAGAACCCGGCCATCGATGAGGCGACGGCCGTGTCGGACTTTGATTTCCGGACGATCCGCAAGAAACCCTTTTCGGTCTATCTCGTGGTCCAGCCTCTGATGGTGAAGCCGCTCGCGCCGCTGATCCGGCTCTTCTTCTCCGATCTCCTCTCCGCCATGCAGGAAAAGGACCCCGGGCCGGATGAGCCGTGGCCAGTGATGATCATGCTCGACGAGTTCAACCGCCTCGGGAAAATGCCCATCGTGGTCGAGAGCATAGAGACCCTACGCACCTATCGCGGTCACCTGGCCGTGGTCACGCAAACCATCCCCGCCCTCGATGAAATCTATGGTGAGAACACCCGCCGCGCGCTGCAGGGCAACGCGGGCGTGAAGCTCTACCTCACGCCTTCGGATGAAAAGACAGTCGAGGAGCTGAGCAAGGCGGTCGGCAAGACCACGAAAACCGTCGTCACTCGGTCTCAGTCCATCGGCAAAAACCCATTTGAAGGGCGCAGCCAATCCACGCGGACTGAAGAGAGCTCGTTGTTGCCTGAAGATGAAGCGCGCCGCCTGCCGCTCGATGAAATCGTCATGGTCATCGACGCGCAAATGCCGGTCCGGGCAAAGCGGATCCAATATTTTGATGATCGGCTGTTCAAGGCGATCCATGCGGCGCAGACGGGCGAGTTGCCGTTTCCAAAGCCGGGGGGAGGTGGGCCGCAGGGGAACCTGCCGCTGAGTGTGCGCGCCATGCCGATGACTCCGCCAGCGAACGGACCAAGTGGACCTGACGCCGTCGTGGAAAACTCAGCTCAGGCTTCTGGTGGTCAACTGTCACGGCAAACTGACGGCGTTTCAAAGAAAACCGCGCCCGTCGTTCAAGCTGTGATCGCCGAGGAACAGCGCCAGATGGAGATGGATTTTGGGAGCCAGGCTGCGGATGCCGAGGCTGCGAGCGTCGTTGATGAGGTGCAGATGCGCTCTGCTGTCGATGGCTTAGAAGACATGGAAGCGATGCTGCAAGAGGACGGTGGTGAAAGGCTGGTTGCTCGATAGCGTGGTGGGCATCGCCTGTATGTCAGGGAGGGCGGGTTCCTGACTGTCGCTGCGGACACGTTATATACATGGCGTGCTTCAAAAAGAAGACATTTGTTGTAGTCCTTTCTTGAATCTTCTGGCTGATCGCTCTCCTTGCGCCAAACTGGCGAACTTCGAAATGGGCAATTTACGGTCTAGCTCTCCACTATATGTTGTGCGAGAGTTAGGAAAACAATCGAGATAGATGTTCCAGTGCCCGAAGAAGTTTCGTTCACAATTGTTCATAACCCAGAACAAGCACTGCTCGATGTGGTTTTTGTACATGGGCTGACCGGAGACCCGAAAAAGACCTGGACATCGAAGGCGGGCTACTGGCCAGACTGGATGGCAGAAGATCACCCTGACGTCCGTGTGTGCACGTTCGGTTATCCGGCCAGCAAATTTAAGAAATGGATCAAAAAAGAACTCGATATCTTCGAGCTCGCCAAACTGGCAACAGAAATTCTATGTGGAAAAGGCGTTTGCAAACGCCCCATAATCTTTGTCACGCACAGCCTTGGTGGGATCATAACAAAACTGTTATTGAACCACTGCCATGGCTCAAGCGACGAGCAAGCCGCCGCACTTGCCGCTCGGACGTTGCGCGTAATGTTTTTGGCAACACCGCATTCAGCTCCCCCGTTACCGCAAGTCGTGAAGAAAGAACTCCCTGGCTGGTCTTCGTCTCATATCACTGCGTTGTCAGGTGAGACCACTGTGCTTGAGTATATCCGAGACACCTACGGTAAATATGTGGCAAGCAATGAAAACCTAAAGAACGTTGCATATTACGAGTCACAGAAACTTTCTGGTGTCGTTCAAGTAGTTCCCATGAACTGCGCCAATCCCGGGATCAGCGGCACCGATCCAATTCCCATTGAGGCTGACCACATCAACATTTGCAAGCCTCAATCCAAGGAAAGCGCCATTTATACCAGCGTGAATAGACACATCGAACAAGCCAAGAAGTTAGCAGCGGACACACCGGAACTTAGCGATCACGATACCCAGATCGCTGCGGAAGGGTATTCTGAAAAGGCAGACTATGACCGCAGAGATTTGTGGGAAAAAATGAACGCTGCGGACCGCGAAAACAGATACACCTATGCGAACAGCCGTCAGAACAGTTTTGCACGTAAGTATATGAGTCTTGGTTTGCAGCCAGGCACGCGTTCTGACTACGATCTCCTTTTGAGTGAAGTTGAGCAGCGCTTTCAGGCGCAAGTTTACTTCCCATTGGTCTGCAAAGGGGCGACAGAAGAAGAAATCGACAATGCGGTTCAGGAAAAAGTCATCGAACCTCTCGCCAACAAAAAGATCGGAGCTACGACTTTTGGTGCTACCAACATCCAAAGCGCCATCTATTTCCTCACAGAGCAGTGCCACATACGTTGGGATACTGAACGATGAAGTCCCGTCTTTGGTATCCTCAATTGGATGTTGCCTCAGCAGCACGAAGGTTCCTTAGAATTCTTGATGGCTGGCAAGGTGACGCGCTCTCAATCGAGCGGTTATTTGTATTAGACTATTTTGTGGCTACACCTGCTTTGATCGGCGACATCAAGATGACAAATACGTATCGCAATAGATATGGCGAGCTGGGCCTTCCTAAAAAGAAGGATGAGTTTGTTGTTTTTCCCCCCGCGACTTTGCTTTTTCACTCGATGACCCCCATACAAAAACGCGCGCTTGTCTCTCTCGTCGCAAAGGAAATCTTGAGTAAGGAAAGTTATGATGTTGGCGCTGTTGCCTTGACAAATATTGGCCGACGGACTGCGAGTGATTTGTCAAATGTTCACCAAGGCGAAACCGAAACAATCGCTCTTGATTTCATGGTCAGCCTAATGGCGACAGATGAATTTGCGTCAAACTCGGACCTAAGAAGTAGAACAGGGCTGCGTTACTATGACTGACTTTGACCATAGTTTTTTAAGGTTGGACAGGCTTCGCGTAATGGCGCGCGGCAAACCCGTTTACGACCAAGAATTTCACGCCGGGGTCAATATTATCCGAGGAGAGAATAGTGTTGGTAAATCCACCATTGCTGACTTCATTTTCTTTATCCTTGGAGGTGAGTTTAAGGAATGGAAGCCGGCGACAGCACGTGTCGAAGAAGTTCAAGCTCAGATATCGACACCGCGTGGAAAGCTGTCATTAAGGCGCGAAAAGGTCGAAGGGCGGCCTCCAGTCTGGGTGTACTTCGGAGACATTGAAGCTGGCGGTGAGCACGGTATCGAAGGTTGGGAGAAGTACCCGATCTATCGCGGCCAAAGCAACTTGAGCTTCACGGAAGTTCTGTTCCGATCTATGCTTTTGCCGGAAGCGCAAAGCGATGGCGCTTCAAACATCACAAGCCACCAACTTATGCGTTTGTTGTATTCTGATCAACGAACGCCCGCGCCCCGATTGTTTCGCTTTGAGAGCTTCGACAAGGCGACGATCAGAACGGCGGTAGGAGACCTCATCTGTGGCATCCGAGGCTTTGGCCTGTTTGAAGTTGAGCTTTCAATTCGGGAACTCGAGAGTAAGTTCGCTGCGGTTGATAGCAAATGGTCTGCATTGCTGAATTCCTTCCCCGATCAGATCGGCGTTACCGTTTCGGCGATCGAGAGCGAAATTGACGGGCTAGAGAATAAGAAACGCAAGCTTACCGCAGAAATTGAAGGCGTTGATGACGCGGTGAGCAGCGACCAGAATGCGAGTTTCTTCAAAGACAGAAAACAGGCCATAGCAAAACTTCAAGCACTCCGCCAAAGCTTAGCTACCACATCGCGCAAGGTGGAGAGCAGCAAGCTTGAACAGATGGAGTTGAAAAGGTTTATTGATCATCTCACCCAATCACTCTTGATACTTGAAAGTGCGGAGCGAACCGCGCAGGTGCTTGGCAGTATTGAATTCTCGCATTGTCCTTCGTGCCTACAAACCCTTTCGAGTAAAGTGGATGACGACACCTGCCATTTGTGCGGGCAAGAGATTGACCAGGAGGTGTCAGCTAGCCGCTACAACTACATCCGTGTTGATATTGAGCTTCAGATCAAAGAATCGCGCCAACTTTTGGCACAAGAGCTTCAAGGCTTCAGCGACGCGAAACGGCACTATGGCAAGTTGCAGGGAAATTATGAGCAGCTCACAGCGGAATTCGCGTTGAAGTTCGAGATGAGCAATTCGCCCCGCGAAGCATTCTTGGCAGAACGGTACAGTGCGATTGGCCGGATTGATAAGGAGCTCGAACAGCTACGGCGTAGTATTCAGAGAGCGACGGAGCTAGACGAACTTTCAGCAGAAAAGGAACGCCTCAATGCAGACCTTACCCGCGCAAAAGATCAAAGAACGGCGTTGCAGAAAGCCGCAACAAGGCGTCGAAGCAGCGCTTTGCGCCTTGTATCCTCCAAGGCTGCAGCCATTCTTCGCATGGATGACAGTGGCGCGCAGGAAGAGTTTAAGGTCGCAGACCATGTCGACCTAAGTTTTGAAGATGATGCGATCTTGCTGGACGGTTTGGCGAATTTCTCGGAAAGCAGCAACGTCTTCCTAAAGAACGCAGCCATTCTTGGTCTCCACCTTGCGGCATGCGCGGACAAAGACTTCTTCCACCCGAGGTTCGCCCTTTTTGACAACATTGAAGACAAGGGTATGACGCCATCACGGAGCCACCGTTTTCAGGAGCTCATTGTAAAGCTCACGACGGAAACCCCATTACCCAACCAGGTCATATTTACGACTTCAATGATGAATCCAGAGCTTGAGTTGGACGATTACGTAATTGGCCCCCACTACACTGAGGACAATAAGACGCTAGATTTCGGTTGAGCGACGTTGATGCTTTCTTTGGCAAAACCGCTTCAACGATCAGGGCTGTTGACGATGTTTTCTAGACATTTTGCTGCAAGCTAGCGTACCTACCAAATGACAGCTTCGACGAGTCGCAACGCGGCGACCTCGGTGCCGAATGGATGGTCGCTTTGGTCTGTCACCGTCGACCAAGTCGTGCCAGTCTCGCAAGCTGCGCCAGCATTTTTGATCCCGAGTCTGCGGATCCTGTGCTTCCTCCGGAACCCTTCTGCCCCATGCCTTGCCTTGCAGGCATCTGCTGCACGCCAAAGAACTGCCGCGCCCTGAGGGCTGCGTATTCTGTGCCGCTCGCACCGCCGATCAGATAGCGGTTGTAGGCTTGCTGGCTGCCCATCGCTGCGCGGGCAAAGCTGTAGCCGCCGCCGAGGCCACCGGAGAGGGCGGGCATCATGATGTTGCCGGAAATCGCGCGGACGATGAAGGGTGTTGCGATTATGAACCCTTTGGCCATGAGCACCATCATAAAGAAGGGTATGAGCGCGCCGATGTTGGAAGCCCCTTCCGGATCACCCAACTCGCCTATGAGAGCCGAGGCCACCCCGGTGATGGTCGCGAAGACCCCTGCGACCACGATAGGGTAGATCGCAAATGAGATAAGCGCGGATAACCAGCGCGCGAAATAATCCTTGGTGACCTCGAAGAGGGTCAGGAAAATCATCACCGGGGCGATCCCGATCAGAAGCGCGATCATCAATCGGGAGGCCACGAGGATGAAGGCGGCCAGTCCGCCGAGGATCGAGAGCAGAAGCACACCGACGATGTCGAGCATGGCGCCAGCCATCCAGTTCAGCTCGGACCCGGCAGCGTTCAGATAGTCGCCCAGCTCCGCGATCAGCCGGTCGAATTCTTCGGCGAAAGTTCCAGAGGGTCCCGGACTGCCGCCGCCGACCGAGGCCACCAGCGCGCCCGCGATACTGTCGATCCCATAGAGAATGGCAGACGAGAACGCGTTGAACTGCATCCAATTGGTCGCGAATATCCCGATGAGCCCGATCTTGACCGCGAGCCAGAAGGCCGTGTGCCCATCCATGGCCCGATATTGATAGATCATGTTGATGCCGACGAGAATCACCACCAGCGTTGTCCCCAAAACCAGGAGCGTGCCGACTGTTGCCGCAACCGCACCAAACTGGGTTTCGGCAGCGGTATCGAGATAGGATTGGGAGGTTTCAACGAAATAGGTGACGACGCTCATCGGGGATCAGCCTTACCAATTGCCCGCGGCTTCGCAGATGGCCTTGGCGGCAGGGCGGGCGGCGTTGGCGCGGCGGTTGTAGGCGTCCGAGGCCTGCAGCATCTCCCATCGTTCGTCACTCGCGTGGACCTCGCGAAACATCGCCTCGGCATCGTCCCAGGACGGGAACCGGATCTCGCAATCGCAGCTGCCAGTCTCGACGATGCGCTCAAGGTTTTGGGCACGGTAGATGTCTTGGACCAGCACGCGCTGATAGGCTTGGCGCAGGGGGATTTCTTGCATCCAGCTGAGTTCAGTGGGGCGGTCCGGACAGACATCGAAGCGGCGCTCCAAGGTAGGGACTAGGTCGCGCTCGGCGAACGCGGGGGTGAACGTCAGGCTGAGGCCGAGGGCGAGCGCAGCCAGGATGAGGCGAAACCGCGTCACTCTCATGCCGTGACTCCAGCGGCTGTGGTCTCACGCTTCAGGAAGACCGTGTGTCCCACATTGGCGAATTCCGAGGAGCTGATCGACACCACCTCCCAGCCTTCCGCACCTTTGGCATTCAGGCTGGCTTGCATGTCGGCAAGGCTGCTTTTGCGGGTCATGGGAAAGGACAGGATAACGTATTCAAAGGTCTTCATAGGGAAGTTCCAATCTCATTAGCGCCGGGGAGGTAGAATTCCGTGATGCCGCGTTTGCCGTCATGCCGGCCTGCCTGGATGATCACATCGATCGAATTCTCGATGTATTGGATCATGTCGGCATAGGTCATCGGGATCTCGGTCTTCAGTGCTGCGATCGCAAGCCGCTGCACGGCCAATTGCGGGGTTTCGGCATGCAGCGTGGTCATGGACCCGCCGTGGCCGGTGTTGATGGCTTCCAGAAAGGTCATGGCCTCCTTGCCGCGCACTTCGCCCAGGATGATCCGGTCGGGGCGCATGCGCAGCGTGGCGGTGAGAAGCACATCGGCGGTCTGGAATTCCGCGTCGCGATTGGCGATGAGGGTCACTGCATTTGGCTGGGTCGGCAGCAGCTCGGCGGCTTCTTCGATGGTCACGATGCGTTCCTCGGATGGCACGTGAGATAGGATCTTGCGCGCGGCGACGGTCTTGCCAGTGGAGGTGCCACCCGAGACGATCATGTTGAGTTTGTTCTCGACGCAGAAGGCGAGCGCATCATCGATCAAACCCGCGGCCACCACTGCGCGCAAGGCGCGCTTTTTTTCGACGCGCAGGTCTTCGAGCTTGCGTTCTTTGCCATAAAGAAAATCGAGCGCAATGCCCTCGAGCGGCAGGCTCGAGAAGAACCGCAAGCTGATCGACATGGCCGAGAGCACGGCGGGCGGGGTGATGACCTGTGCGCGGATCGGGCGACCCTTGTAGGTGATCGATACCGAGACCATGGGGCGGTCCTTGCTCATCGTGGTATTGGCAGAGGAGGCGATCTGGTTGCCGAGGTCCCTGACCTGAACGCCCGTCAGCCTTTGATCCAGCGCGCGCATGAAGTGATCGCCCTGGAATTCTCCCCAGCAGGTCCCGTCGGGGTTGATGCAGATCTCGATGACATCGTCGCGGGCGGCGGCGTCGATCCGGTCGAGCGAGGTTTCGAGATAGCTCAGCGACATGGGCTCAGAATATCTCCAGATCGCGGTCGACCATGACCGTGACGCGGGCGCCCTGGTCGACATAGATGACGGGGCCGATAGAGAGGTAATCGCCGATGACGCTGTCCGTCGCATCTGCCAGATCATCGCCTACGTCTTCGAGAACGTCGGCGGCAGTCTCATCCTGGACCTCGGAGGCGGCGGCACTGGGTGCCGCGGAAATCAGCGAGATCAGGGCGGCAGACCCGAAACGCTCGGCAAAGCGCGTGTCCACGAAACCCGTGACACCGGAACGTCCCAGTTCATCGCCCCCGAATGAGCTGATCTGGACGGTCTGGCCCGCGGGCAGGATGATCCGGTCCCAGGCGATCGTGACGCGGCGCTGCGCGATATCGACGCCAGCGCGGTAGCGCCCGACGAGACGGGATCCGCGGGGGATCAAGAGGCGCGCGCCATCGACGCTGTAGACATCCTCGGACACCACGGCACGGGTCTGGCCGGGCAGGGAGCTGTCAAGGGCGGTTTCCATGACGGCCTGGATCATGGTGCCCTGGATGATGGTGTTGGAAGGATTGGCGATCACCTCGGCCTGCGTCACGGTGGAGGGCAGCGCACCGTTCAGCACGAAATCCGTCACCTCGCCAAAAGTGCGTTCGGTCAGAGCCGTTTCATTCGCTCCGGACGTGCCGCCAAACGCGATGGTGGGCGAGGCGATGCGCCGCTCCTGGAAGGCGCGTTCCTCCGCGGCGCGGCGCTCCAGCTCGGCCATGCGCCGGGCTTCTTCCTCGCGGCGCAGTCGCTCTTGCTCGCGTGCGCGCAGCTCATCTTCCGTGGGGCCCGCTGGGGCGGGTTGCGGTCGGCTGGCCTCGAGTTGGGCCAATTCCAGATCCATGCGGAGTTGTTCAAGACTTCGATCCCGCGCCGTCAGTTCGGCCTGAAATCGTTGCTGTGCTGCTTCCGAGGCGGCTTGTAGCGCCGCGATCTGAGCAGTCAGCGCGTCAATTGCCTCTGCGGCGGCGGTGTCTTCCTCGACAACTGGTTCAGGGGCGTTGCGCAACTCCTCGATCTGGGCCTGCAGGGCGGTGATCTGCGCCAGAAGCTCCGCGTTGGGCTCGACGGGGTCTGGTCCGACGAACACAACCTCGGGCTCGGGCGGGGGCAAGGTCTCGATAGCGCCAAAGCCGTCCCCTTCGTTTTGGAAGACGTCCGGGGTGGCCGTCGGTAAGGCTTCCTCTTCGTCGGGCTGTGAGAGGAGATAAAGCAGGGCACCACCCGCGCCGATGACGAGGATCACGATCAGCGCGAGAAGGGGCGACCGGCGCTGCGCCGCCGTGGGGGCGCGGGCACTGCCTTTCTCCAGGGCGGCGAGGCGCCTTTCCAGCTCGGTGTTCTCGGTATCGCTCATGAGGTGGCCTCCGCGGGCGGGATCGCCTCGATGCAGACCACCTCTTCGCCAAGTCGCAGGATCCATTGGCGGTTCACGCCGCTGACGCGGATCACGCCGTCTTCAGGGGTTTGCGTGTTGACCGTGCGTTCACGGCCGCCCGCGTAGCGGAAGATCGCTGGCACAGGTGCGTTTCTCGGAAACGCGAAATACGTGAAGGTCCCATCATCCCAGATGCGGGTTGGCGTGAACTCGGTCCGCGCGCTGGCACCGTAATTGTAGTTCGGCGCTTGGGCCGCGATGGCCCGTGTAGGGCGCGCATCTTCGTCCGGATAGCGGAACTGCACCACGTAGAAGGTCGGGCTGCGAACCTCCTGGACGTTGAAATAGTAGCTGCGCCGGTTGGTGTAGACCGTCACATTGGTATGGACGCCGCGCGCGACAGGCTTGATCGCGAAGGCCTGGCCGCCCGGCACGCCATCGATCTCAAACCCTTCCGTGTCGCCCGCGATGATCGAGCGGATGCTTTCACCCTCGCCAAACTCGATGGTGGTGACATGGGTGAGCGAGACGCTGATGAGGTAGACCTGACCTTCTTGATATGTTGCCAGCCGCACGCGATTGTCATTTGGGCCACCGCGCGGGATCGCTTCGGCAAAGGCAAGGCTGGGCAGCAGGGCAATCCCGAGTACAAGCAGTCTGAACACAAGCACGGTCAGTTCTCCAATCTGTCGGAGCGGATGGAATATTCGAGCACGGTGAAGCCGAAGGGGTTGGTCCAGACCTCATCGATGGACCGGCGGGTCTCGGGACGGAACTCGAAGAGAAGCGTGGCGGTGAAGAGCCCGGTCTGGGTGCCGCCCAACGATGTCAGACGCTTGCGCAGGCGCACGGTGGCGCGGTTGGTTCCGATCCGGTTGATGCTGAGGATTTCCACGTCGAGCCTGGCATTGGGGCCATAGACGGTCGGTGGATAGTTCTCATTTGCGCTGTTCCAGATCTGGCGCAGCCCGCTCTCGGCGGCCCCGTCCGAGCGGCGCAGGACGCTGCGGATGCGCAGATCGTTGTCGAGCTGGTTGTAGACCTCGCGGTCGGTCACGTAGCGGAAGACCTCCGCCTCGATGATCGCCTGGTTGGCAGTCACCGAGGAAGCGCCCACCGAGGCTTCGGGGAGTGCAAAGCCGGTGGCGGGATCATAGGGGACAACGACGGGGGGCGGGTCGACATCGAGGATCGAGACAGCCGCGGCACTCAGACAACCGATGATGCCGAAGACAAGGCCCATCAGGCCAAGGCGTTGCCAGAGCCGTTCGCGGCGCAGGGCACCGTAGACCAGTTCTTCCTCGATGATTTCTTGTTCAGTCGCCACCATTCATGCCCCCGCGATTACTCGGCCCGCAGGTCCGGCAAGGTGAAATCCATGAAGCGCTGCTCTTCGGCGATGGTGGCGGCATCGATCACGCCGCCGGTGCCATCGCCCACGGTTTGAATCGCTTCCAGCTGCCACATCGCCACGAGGGCGATGGCCAATTCAGCTGTCACGCGCGTGTTGAGATCGACGCTTTGCTTGAGCTCTTCCATGTCGTCGATGAGCGCGACAAGGCGGTCGACCCGCTCGAGCGATTGGCCGGCATCTTCATAGCTGTTCTGGGCGGCGGCTGAGACGAGCGCGCCGGTTGTTGCCTGCGTGGCCACACGGTTGGCCCCGGGATTGCCGCTGGTGGCCATTTCCGAGAGCGTGTCTTCATCGAAGCCGAGATCGGCCAGCACCCGGTCCATCTGGGTTTCGATCTCCCCCGCGCCGGAGCCCGAGAGGCCCGAGAAATCCCCAGTCTTGATCGCCTCAATCGTGGCGAGGATGTCCCCGAACTCCTGGTCGAGCAGACCGTTCAATTCATCTTCCATTTCCGTCCGGATGATTTCTGGAAGCTCGGCAAGGCGGGTGAGGGCCTCGTAGGTTCGTTGCAGCTCCGCGAGTTGGTCCGTGAGAAGGCCGAGCTGTTCGCGGAGCTGCGTCAGCTGCTCGTTCTGCAGGATCTCGTCTTCGATCATCTGCCGGAGCTGCTGGATGTTTTGCGCGATATTCTGGGTGTCGACGACGGGTACACCTTGTGCTGCGGCAGGGGGTAGGGCGCTGAACTGCAAGCCAACGCCAAGTGTCGTGGCCAAAGCTGTCCTCAAGAGCAGATGTCCCATCATTCAATCTCCCTGATCGTAAAATCCATGAACGCGCCTTCGGCCATGCGGGCGCTGGCCTGGGCCAGCTCCTCGGCAGAAAGGACGCGGGTGCGTGCCGCCTGAAGCCGGATGCGGGCGGCCACGAGACGCACGAGTTCGGCGCGGGCATAAGTGTTGAGCGCAACGCTCTCCTGCACATCCTCGGTCTCGGAAATCCGTTCGACGATATCCGCAATACGCAAAGCGGCTTGCCTGATCGTGGCTGGTGAGTTGCTGCCATAAAAGGCCGCCCCATGACCCGTGAGCGAGAGGTTGGCATTGGCGAGAAGCGCCGGATCGATCGTGCCAAGCGCATCGATCCCGCCGATACGGCTCAGATAGAGATTGTAGCGCTCCGGGATAACCTGGACGTAGTGCTGGGTCTCGCGGAAGGGTGGGACCCCGCCATACTCGAAGACCCGGCCGGGTCCGGCGTTATAGGCCGCGAGGGCGTTGATGATGTTGCCATCGAATGTGTTGAGCTGGGTCGCGAGATAGCGCGCGCCACCATGCACCTGCAGATAGGGGCTGTCGTAATATTCCGGGTTGATGCCGAGATCGCTGGCGGTGCCAGGCATGATCTGGGTGAGACCATAAGCGCCGACGGGAGACCGTGCCCCAATCGTAAACCGGCTTTCCTGCCAGATCAGCGCTTGCAGCAACGCGCGCCACTGGACGGGCGAGAGCCCTGCGCGGCCAACACCCGCAAAGCCGCTGGTCTCCTGGGCGACCCGGATGATGAGCTGCTCGATGTTCTCAGACGCATCCCCGAACATCTGCGCACCGCCGGGATTGGGGTCGATCTCGCCCGTGCCATAGACGGCTTCCACGGCGCGGTCGGGATCCCCGCTGCCGCTTTCCAGCCCCGAGACCATGGCGGGCAGGCCCTGACCGCCGAAGCTGGTCTGGGCATCGAGGATGCGTCGGAGGGTTTCCAGCTGCTCCCGTTCGATCTCGGCGATGAGTTCGCGCACTGCAAGCTTGTCGCCCTGAACAGCTAAGTCTGCCTCGCGATCGCCGGTCTCGACGATGTCACGCGCGGTCAGCCCACTGTCATTGGTCGGCACGCCTTGGGCGAAGCTGAGACCGGGCAGCAGGCAAAACGCGAGGATTTGAGGCAGGTTAGACTTCAATGTCGCCCTCCGGGGTGCCAAGGGGCGTGAAGTGGCAATCCTGGGCTGTCGCTGCCGTCGAGGCGAGAAAGGAAAAGCAATTGGCCTGCGGCTCCCGATACTGGGTGCAGGAGGCCAGCGCGCCGAGCGCAGCCAAAGCGATAAGAATACGGATCATGAAAGCCTCCAGAAGTCGGGGCGGTCGCGGTAATCGGCGCCGACAAGCGCTTCGCCCTTTTCCATGCCGCCAAGGATCGTGAGATTGGGCCCAAGGGCGCTCAGATCGGCATCGACGACGATTGAGCCCTGATCGTCGCGGATCAGTGCGAGGCGGCTGTTGCTGCCCGTGTTGAGAAGGACGTCGAGCTCCTTCTCCGTGAGGTTCAGCATGGAGTAGTCCGCAGGCTGCGCGCGGATATTGGGGAGCAGGATCTGCGTCGGCACCGCCTCGATGATGGTCTTGCCGGTCCGGGTGCGCTCGAGCTGGCTTGCGTATTGCGTCATCATCACCGCGACGGTGTTCTGCTTGCGCGCGGTCACCAGCCAGTTCGACAGCCGTTCGGCGAAATACGTGTTGTCGAGGGCCTTCCAGGCCTCGTCGATCACGATGATGGTCGGGCGGCGATCCTCGATCTCGCGCTCGACCCGGCGGAAAAGATAGGAGAGGACCGCCATCCGTTCCTTGTCGGCCTCGCTGTCGAGAATGCCGGTCAGATCGAAACCCACCACATCGCCTTTGAGCGAGAACGTGTCCTCAAGGCTCTGCCCGAAGATCCAGCCATAGCGGCCGTCCTCGGTCCATTCGAGCAGGCGCTGGTGCAGATCGCCGCCATCATCGGTGGACACAAAAAGCGACGCGAAATCCCGCCAGTTCCGCAGGGCCGGATTGGTGGCCTGGGCATTCTGGCGCACGACTTCCTGGATGCGGTTGGTCTGTGCCGGGGTCAGGGGCTTGTCGGCGCGGTAGAGCAGTGTGGCGAGCCAATCCGAAAGCCATGCGGTACCCCGCGCGTCAGTCTCGGTCCAGAGTGGGTTGAGGCCCGTGGGCTGACCGGCGTTCAGGGAGGCGTAGCGCCCGCCATTGGCGCGGACCGCCATCTCCATACCAAGACGGTAATCGAAGACGAAGATCCGCGCCCCTGCGCGACGGGCTTGCGTCATCAGAAAGGCCGACAGCACCGATTTGCCCGACCCGGGCCGTCCCATGATCAGGGTATGGCCGCTGGTCGGTTCTTTGTCGGGCGATCCCTGCTCGTGATAGGAAAACCCGTAGGCGCTCTGCTCCGGCGTGGGCAAATATGTGACGACCCGGCCCCAGGGGGTAAGTGCTGCAGGTTTGCCGAGCTGTGTCCGGTGGAAGGCCGCAAAATCCGCGAAGTTGCGGTTGGTGACGGCGCTGGCGCGGACGCGCTTTGGTTGGTTGCCGGGGTGCTGGCTGAGGTAATGCGCCTTGGCCGCGACCCGCTCGCCAATCATCTTCACGCCTTCGGTTGCGGCGGCGTTCACGATCTCGGCGCTGAGGGTTTGCAGTTCTTCGAGCGTGTCGCAAAAGAGCGTCACGA